>JAJZDW010000038.1 GCA_021851405.1 Pseudomonadota bacterium | reverse complement strand
CGCTCTGCATGTGGATAGGCGCCCCACGGGGCGCAACCCACGATACACCGGAGGCAGACCTCTTCCCCTCAACCCTCAATATCCAGCCTGACCGTCGGTGTGCCGCGTCAGGCCATATGGTCTAGTGCGGCCCGCGCATCAGCAGCGCCGCCAGCCACCGCGCCCGCGGGCCGTAGGGCGGATGCAGAGCGCCGGTGAGTTGCAATTTCGCCTCCAGGATCGCGCGCTCATGGGAGAAGGCGCGGATCCCCCACTCGCCGTGATAGCTGCCGATCCCGGAGTGATTGACCCCGCCGAAGGGCAGGCGGTGCTGCAGGAACTGCATGGCGACCTGGTTGATGCAGCTGCCGCCGGCACTGGTGCGCTTCAGCATGCGCAGCGCGTGGGCGCGATGCCGGCTCCACACATACAACGCGAGCGGCTTCGGTGCGGCGTTGATGCGCTCGATCACGTCCTCGTCGTGTTCGTAGCGGATGATCGGCAGGAGCGGGCCGAAGATCTCCTCGTGCATGATGCGCGCCTGGTCAGGAATCTCCCCGAGCAGCGTCGGGGACACGAAGCGTCGCTCGAGCTCGACTGCCCCGCCGTGCAGCAGCACCGCGCCACGCGCGCGCGCATCGGCGAGCAGATCCGCCAGACGGTGCGCGTGACCTGCCGAGATGATGCGCGCGAAATCCGGACTGAGTGCGGCGTCGGCCCCGTACCAGTCCGTGAGCCGCCGGCGCAAGCGCTCGAGGACCGCGTCATAGACGTCGGTGTGCACGTAAAGATGATCCGGGGCGATGCAGGTCTGTCCAGCGTTCAGACATTTCGCCCACGTGATCGTGTCGACGGCCCGCGCAATGTCGGCGCTGGCATCGATAATCACAGGAGACTTGCCACCGAGCTCGAGCGTGACGCTCGCCAGGTGCTGTGCCGCCGCACTCATCACGATCCGGCCGACCGCCGGCGAACCGGTGAAGAAGATGTGATCGAACGGCAGCTCAAGGAGCGCCTGACCCACCGAGGCATCCCCCTCGAACAGCGCCACTTCGTGCTCATCGAACGCCTCGCGCACGATCTCGGCGAGCACACGGGAGCTGTGCACCGCCAGCTCGGAAGTTTTGATGATCGCAGTGTTGCCGCAGGCCACGGCCGGAATCAGCGGCCCGAGCGTGAGCACGATGGGGTAGTTCCACGGGGACTGGATCAGCGTGCGCCCGCGCGGCTCGCGCTGGATCCACGCCCGCGTGCCGAGCGTCGCGACGGTCGGACGCACTCGGCGGGGACGCACCCAGCGGGCCAGGTGGCGGCGATGCTGGGCCAGATCACCGAGCAGCGGCAGCAGCTCGGCCAGTTCGGTTTCGACCGCCGGGCGGCCGAGGTCGGCCTGGAGAGCCTCGAGGATCTGCGCCCGGTGACGCATCAGAGTGTCGTGCAGCCGCGCGAGCTTCGCGAGTCGCTGCGGCACCGTCGACTCGCGCAAGCGCAGCGCGACGGCACGCTGCGCATCGAACACCCGACGAATCCTGCCGGCCAGCTCGGTGTCGAGCGTGGCCGGAGCGGCGGAAGCAGCGGACTGGCTCATCGAGAGGCCTCGCGGACGCTCAGCATGGACCGAGCAATGATACTGGAATCCCCGCACCGTTAGCCGACGCGGCGCGGCGGATCGGTGCTCAGCTCGCGCGCCGCCGCGATGAAATGGCGCACCGCACTCGAGCGCTCCTCCTCCCGGTACGCGACCCCGAGCAGCGCCTGCAGAGGCTCGCCCTCGAGCGCGAGGTACACCACCTGCTGCGGTTGCAGCGAACACATGCTCGCCGGCACGATCGACACGCCAATCGAGGCCGCCACCAGATTGATGGTCGAGGAGAGCTGCGGGGCGTACTGGCCGATCCGCGGCGTGAAACCGGCCGCCTCGCAGCCGCTGATCACCTCATCGGCCAGCCCCGGTCGCACCGCGCGCGGATACAGAATGAACGTCTCCTCGGCGAGCTCACGCAGCGCCACGCGCCCGCGTCTGGCCAGAGGGTGCGCCGCCGGGACCGCCGCCACCAGCGGCTCACGCTCGAGCACCGCGAACAACAGCCCGCGCCCCTCGCGCAGCGGCGGGCGCACGAACGCGACGTCAATCCTGCCCTCGCGCAGCTGCGCGACGAGCTCGGTGGACGGATGCTCCTCGAGGGAGACCTCCACCCCCGGATAATCGGTGCGAAACACTCGCAGCGACTCGGTGACCCTCGCATTGAACGAGGCGGACTCGGTAAATCCCACCCGCACCCGGCCCGAGGCGCCGCTCGCGGCCGCTCGGGCCATCTGCGCGGCGCGCCGCACTTCCTCCAGGATGCGTCCCGCTTCGCGCGCGAACAGCTGCCCGGCATCCGTGAGGCGGATGCGGTAGCCGGATCGGTCGATGAGCACGACCCCGAGCTCGGCCTCGAGCGCCTTGAGCTGCTGCGTCAGCGGGGGCTGCGACATGTTCAGCCGGCGCGCCGCCCGGGTGACGTTCAGCTCCTCGGCGACGGCCAGGAAGTAGCGCAAGTGGCGAAGTTCCATGACGATATTTTTCACATATCGAGTTTTGATTTTCAATGTATTTTCGTCTAGTTCTGAAGCGGACTACAGTGCGGCCATGAACCAGCCAGACCAGCCGGCCACCGCGCCGAAGGCGAAGAAATCCGTCGCGCTCTCGGGCGTGCCGGCGGGCAACACCGAGCTGTGCACCGTGGGGCGCAGCGGCAACGATCTGCACTACCGCGGCTACGACATCCTTGAGATCGCCACGGCCTGCGAGTACGAGGAGATCGCTCATCTGCTGATTCACGGGAGCCTGCCGAACCGCACGGAACTCGCCGCCTACAAGGCCAAGCTGCGAGCGCTCTGCGGCCTGCCGGCCACGGTCCGTACGGTGCTCGAGAGCCTGCCGGCCGCATCGCATCCCATGGACGTGTTGCGCACCGGTGTGTCGGCCCTCGGCTGTGCACTGCCGGAGAAGGATGAGCACGGCGCCGCCGGCGCGCGCGACATCGCCGATCGTCTGATCGCCTCGCTCGGCTCGATGCTGGCCTACTGGTATCACGCCAGCCATGGCGGACATCGCATCGGCGTCGAGACGGACGATGACTCGATCGGCGGACACTTCCTGCACCTGCTGCACCGCCGGCCGCCGCCGGCGCAGTGGGTGCGCGCGATGCACACCTCGCTCATCCTCTATGCCGAGCACGAATTCAACGCCTCAACCTTCACCGCGCGCGTGATTGCCGGCACCGGGTCCGATCTGTACTCGTGCATCACCGGTGCGATCGGCGCGCTGCGCGGGCCGAAGCACGGTGGTGCCAACGAAGTGGCCTGCGAGATCCAGCAACGCTATGCCGATCCGGACAGCGCCGAGGCGGACATCCTGGCGCGCCTGGCGAGAAAGGAAGTGATCATCGGCTTCGGCCATCCGGTGTATACGGTGGCCGACCCGCGTCACCAGATCGTCAAGCAACTGGCCCGCGAACTCGCCGAGCAGACCGGTGATCTGAAGATGTTCGCGGTCGCTGATCGCCTCGAGACGGTGATGATGCGCGAGAAGCGCATGTTCCCCAATCTCGACTGGTTCTCCGCAGTCTCCTATCACCTGATGGGCGTGCCGACTGCGATGTTCACGCCTCTGTTCGTCATCGCACGCACCGCCGGCTGGGCGGCGCACGTGCTCGAGCAGCGCGCCGACGGCAAGATCATCCGCCCGACTGCCCATTACGTCGGCCCCGAACCGCGCCCGTTCGCACCCATCGAACGCCGCCCCTGAATCCGCAACGGTGACCCCTCACATGTCCGCTCATCACGACTCCGCCCGTCCGGCCCCGGATAAGGTTCTGACCGACATCGTCGATTACGTGCTCGATGCCGAGCCGCTCAGCGAGCTCGCCTATCAGACCGCGCACTACTGTCTGCTCGATACGCTCGGCTGCGGCCTCGAGGCGCTCGAGTACCCGGCGTGCACCAAGTTGCTCGGCCCGATCGTCCCCGGCACCACGGTGCCGAACGGCGCGCGCGTCCCGGGCACCCAGTTCCAGCTCGACCCGATCCAGGCCGCCTTCAACATCGGGGCGATGATCCGCTGGCTCGACTTCAACGACACCTGGCTCGCCGCCGAATGGGGCCACCCGTCCGACAACCTCGGCGGCATCCTCGCCACCGCCGACTGGCTCTCGCGCCAGGCGATTGCGAACGCGCGCGCGCCGCTGACCATGCGCGAGGTGCTCACCGGAATGATCCGGGCGCACGAGATCCAGGGCGTGATCGCGCTTGAGAACAGCTTCAACCGCGTCGGTCTCGACCACGTGGTGCTGGTGAAGGTGGCCTCGACCGCGGTGGTCGGCCAGCTGCTCGGCCTGACGCGTGCTGAGCTCATCAATGCCGTCTCGCTCGCCTGGGTCGACGGGCAGAGCCTGCGCACCTACCGACATGCGCCGAACGCCGGCTCGCGCAAGAGCTGGGCGGCCGGCGATGCCACCAGCCGCGCCGTACGGCTCGCGCTGATCGCGCGCACCGGGGAGATGGGCTACCCGACCGTACTCAGCGCCAAGACCTGGGGCTTCTACGACGCGCTGTTCAAGGGACAGCCGCTGAAGTTCTCCCGCGGCTACGGCTCGTACGTGATGGAGAACGTGCTGTTTAAGATTTCCTACCCGGCCGAGTTCCACGCGCAGACGGCCGTGGAGGCCGCCATGCAGATCCACCGGCACCTCGCGCAGCTCGGGGTCGGCGTCGAGGCGATCGAACGCATCACGGTGCGCACGCACGAGGCGTGCGTGCGCATCATCGACAAGCACGGTCCGCTCGCCAATCCGGCCGACCGCGATCACTGCATTCAATACATGGTGGCCGTGCCTCTGCTGTTCGGCCGCCTCACCGCCGCCGACTATGAAGACGGCGTAGCGAGCGATCCGCGCATCGATGCGCTGCGCGCGCGCATCCACTGCGTCGAGGACCCGCAGTTCACGCGGGATTACCTCGACCCCGAGAAGCGCTCCATCGCCAATGCGCTCACCGTGCGCCTGACCGACGGTCGCGAGCTAGCGGAGGTCGTGGTCGAGTATCCGCTCGGCCACCGCCGCCGCCGCACCGATGGCATCCCGCTGCTGATCGAGAAATTCCGTCGCAATCTGGCGCGGCGGTTCCCGCAGAAGCAGCAGCGCGTGATCGCCGAGGTGTCGCTCGAGCAGAGTCGGCTCGAGCGCACACCCGTCCACGAGTATCTGGATCTGTTCGTCATCTGAGGGCCACGGCGTTGAGCACGTATCTGATTGGCGCAGATCTGCCCACCACGCCCGCCGGCGAGCGCTTCCGCACGCTCGTGCGCCGCGGGCCCATCCTGCCGCTGCCGGGGGCGTACAACGGACTGGCCGCGCTGCAGGCCAAACGGGCCGGCTTCGAGGCGCTGTATCTGTCGGGCGCCGCGATGAGCGCCTCGATGGGCTTGCCCGACCTGGGCATCATCACCGTGGAGGACGTGTGCGGGTTCATCCGCCAGGTCACCCGTGCCTGCGCATTGCCGGTTCTGGTCGACGGGGACACCGGCTACGGGGAGGCGCTGAATGTGATGCACATGGTGCGCGCATTCGAGGAGGCCGGCGCCGCGGCCGTGCACATCGAGGATCAGGTGCTGCCCAAGAAGTGCGGTCACCTCAACGACAAGCGCCTCGTGGCCGCCGAGGAGATGGCCGCGAAGATCGCCGCCGCGGCGCGTGCACGCCGCCACCTGTACATCATCGCGCGCACCGATGCGGCGGCCAGCGAGGGCCTCGACGGCGCGGTGGCGCGGGCTCGGCGGTATCTCGAGGCGGGCGCCGATGCCATTTTTCCGGAAGCCCTGACCAGCGCGCAGATGTTCCGCGAATTCGCCCAGCGCATCGACGCGCCGTTGCTCGCGAACATGACTGAATTCGGCCGCACGCCCTATTTCACGGCCGAAGAGTTCCGCGCCATGGGCTATCGAATGGTGATCTGGCCGGTGAGTGCGCTGCGAATCGCGGCGAAGGCACACGAGGAGCTGTACGCGACGATCGCTCGCGAGGGCGGCCCGAAGAGCCTCATCGGCCGGATGCAGACACGCCAGGAGCTCTATGAAACCATCGCGTATGCGGACTACGAGACGCTCGATGCCTCGATCGTCAAGAGCGTCGTACCAAGGTGAGCGTCGACCCGCGCAGGCGCGCGGGTTCGAACCCGTGTTACTCGCTCTTCGAGACGATGGTGTCGATCGAGTAGCCGATCAGCAGCGCGAAGGTGAGGATGATCTGCGATGCAGCAATAACCATGTGCTTCTTCCTTTGGATTAACCAACGCGCGCAAGTGTAGAGATCCAAAGGTGCCGCGACATGTCCATCGCGGGAGTCGTGACCCTGTCCAGCGCGGGGGCGGTGCGGATATTCCTTTCGAGAGAGCCGCACGCCTCCCCCGGCGTGACGGCGGCGCGCTCGGCGCGCTAGAATTCAGCCTGTTCGCGCAGATCCGCTGCGCCACATTTCTTCCTCTTTCTGCACTTCCGGAGCCTCTTTGATGGCCATTGGCACAGATTCCGTCGTCAGCATTCACTACACCCTCAAGGACGATACCGGCACGGTGCTCGACCGCTCCGAGACGGGCGAGCCGCTTGCCTACCTGCACGGCCACGGCAACCTCATCGCCGGCCTCGAGCAGGAACTGACGGGCAAGAACTCAGGCGATGAGCTCACGGTCACAGTGCCGGCGGCGCAAGGCTACGGCGAATACGACGAGCGCCTCGTCCAGAGCGTGCCACGCCGCTCGCTGCGCGGGATCAAGGACGTGAAAGTCGGCATGCGCCTGCATGCGCAGAGCGCCGAAGGGCCCCAGGCCCTCACCGTGACCAAGATCCTCGGCGACATGGTGACACTCGACGGCAACCACCCGTTGGCGGGCAAGAGCCTGCACTTCGAAGTGAGGATCGAGGAGGTGCGCGCCGCCACGGCGGAAGAACTCTCGCACGGCCACGTGCATGGACCGCACGGCCACCACGATCACTGAAAGACGCTGCCCAGGGCCCGTCGGTGCTGAGCGCGCCGACGGGCCCTGGGCGAGCCCTGCAGCAGACCGCACGGACGGCGGATCACGCCCGACGTACGCGGCCGGGCGGACTCAGAACCAGCCGTAATTGAAGCTGATGCTGATGCGCTCGCCGGCCGGGTTGGCCGGGACCTCGTGGCGCAACCAGCTCTCGAACAGCACGATGCTGCCCGCGGCGGCCGGGATCTCGACCCATGGCCGGTTGGTGCGACTCGCACCGCGGCGCCGCGGTGGCGCGGCCATCATGCGCTCGAGCCTCGGATCTTCGAGTTTCAGCGCCGCGCAGCCGCGCGGCGTCTTGAGATAGTACGTGCCGCTGATGGTCGCAAGCGGATGCAGGTGCAATCCGTGCGCGGTACCGCGCGGCATGACGTTCACCCAGCAGTCGGTCATGCTGAGCGCCCGCCCCGTCAGGTCGAACTCGAGCGCACGCGCGAACGCGGTAACGTGCCGGTCGAGCGCACGCTCCAGCGCCGCGAACGTCGGGGAGAGCTGGTGCATCCGGAACGCCGAGCCGTACGAGGTGTAGCCGCCCGGATAATTCTTCGCCGACCAGCGCCGGCCGCCTGCATCGTCCAACTGCAGTTGACGGCACTCGCGCAGCAGCCGCGGCCCGAGGCGGGCCGCGGCGGGGACTCGCCGGGAGTAGATCAACGTCGGAAACAGTCGCTGCAGACTCATCCGGCAAGTATATCGGCCCGGCGCTCACCCGGTGGCGAACTGCTGCACCTCCGTGCTGCCGACGAGCGCCTCGAGCGAGGACGTCCCGCCGGTGATCGCCTGGGTCAGCTCATCGAAGTACCCGGCGCCGACTTCGCGCTGATGGCGCGTCGCGCTGTAGCCGTGGCGCTCGGCCGCGAACTCCGCCTCCTGCAGCTCGACGTAGGCGCTCATCTGTCGATCGCGGTAGCCGCGGGCCAGCTCGAACATCGAGAAGTTCAGCGCATGGAACCCCGCCAGGGTGATGAACTGGAACCGATAACCCATGGCACCGAGCTCGCGCTGGAAGCGCGCGATGGTCCCGTCATCGAGCTTTCGCTTCCAGTTGAACGACGGCGAGCAGTTGTACGCGAGCAGCTTGCCGGGGAAGCGCTGGTGCAGCGCTTCGGCGAAGCGGCGCGCCTCCTCCAGATCCGGCTTGGCCGTCTCGCACCACACCAGGTCGGCATAGGGCGCATACGCGAGCCCGCGAGCAATCGCCTGGTCGAGTCCGGCGCGGACGTGGCAGAACCCTTCGGCGGTGCGACCGCGCGCCGTATCGATGAACGGCCGGTCGCGCTCATCCACATCGGCGGTGAGGAGCTTGGCTCCTTCGGCATCGGTCCGCGCCACCAGCACGGTCGGCACGTTGCACACATCGGCGGCGAGCCGAGCGGCGAGCAGCTTGTTGATCGCCTCCTGGGTCGGGACGAGCACTTTACCGCCCATGTGCCCGCACTTCTTCGCCGAGGACAGCTGGTCTTCGAAATGCGCGCCGGCCGCGCCCGCCTCGATCAGCTGTTTCATCAGCTCGAAGGCGTTCAGCACCCCGCCGAAGCCGGCCTCGGCATCGGCAATGATCGGTTTCAACCAATCGGTGCTGTCGTTGCCTTCCGCATGATGAATCTGGTCCGCGCGCCGCAGCGTTGAGTTGATGCGTCGCACGACCGCGGGCACCGAGTCGCTCGGGTACAGCGACTGATCGGGATACATCTGCCCGGAGAGGTTGGCGTCGGCGGCCACCTGCCAGCCCGAGAGGTAGATGGCATCGAGCCCGGCCTTGACCTGCTGCATCGCCTGATTGCCGGTGAGCGCGCCGAGGGCGTTGACGAACGGGCGCTCGTTCAGCATCCGCCAAAGTTTCTCGGCGGTCAGGCGTGCCAGGGAGTGCTCGACGGCGATCGTGCCGCGCAGGCGCACCACATCCTCGGGCTGATAGGCGCGCTCGATGCCACGCCAGCGGGGGGAGTCTTGCCACGACCGGCGCAGCTCTTGTGCGCTCGGCAACAGGTCATCAGGTCTCATACTCAGTCCTCCAGGGCGTCAGTCGATCAGTTCATAGGCCGGTAGCGTGAGAAATTCATCGAACGAGTCCTGCACGATCATCTGTTGCATCAGCCGCGCTGCGCTCGGGAAGACGCCCTCGAGCAGGCGCCCCGGGCCGACTTCGGCGTGGATGCGCTCGAGTTCCTCGGCGAACAGCCGCTCCAGGCGCGGCGCCGTCAGGGGCACACCGTCACTCGTGCGGGCGCCGTGGCGCAGCCACTGCCACAGCTGCGCGCGGCAGATCTCGGCCGTGGCGGCATCTTCCATGAGGTTGTAGAGCGGCACGCAGCCGTTGCCGCGCAGCCACGCCTCCAGGTACTGCACGCCCACCCGGATGTTGGTGCGCACACCCTCCTCGGTGATGTCCCCGGCGGGCACGCGCAGCAGATCTTCGCGGCGCACACGCACATCCTCACGGGCGACGCCCAACTGGTTCGGGCCGTGCATCAGCGCATCGAATGCCGCGCGCGCCACCGGCGCGAGTCCCGGGTGGGCGATCCAGGTCCCGTCGTGCCCGGCCCTCGCCTCGCGCAGCTTGTCGGCGCGGACCCGCTCCATGGCGAGGGCGTTCGCCTGCGCATCGCGCACCGGAATCTGCGCCGCCATGCCGCCCATGGCATGCGCGCCGCGGCGGTGGCAGGTGCGGATGAGCAAATCCCCGTAGGACTTCAAGAAATGTCGCTCCATCGTCACCTGCGCGCGATCAGGCAGGACGCACTCGCGGCGCGCGCGCAGTTTCTTGATGAAGCTGAAGATGTAGTCCCAGCGACCGCAGTTCAGGCCGACGATGTAATCGCGCAGCTCGAAGAGAATCTCGTCCATCTCGAACGCCGCCGGCAGTGTCTCGATCAGCACGGTGACCTTGATCGTGCCGTGCTCGAGCCCGAGCGCCGTTTCGGCCGCCGCGAACACCTCGGCCCACAGCCGCGCCTCGAGGTGACTTTCGAGCTTCGGCAGATAGAAGTACGGCCCGGTGCCGGCGCGTGCGAGCCCTGCGTGGTTGCGCACCAGGTAGAGAGCAAAATCGAACAGCGCGCCGGACACCGGCCCGCCATCGATGCTCACGTGCTTCTCCGGCAGATGCCAGCCACGCGGCCGCACGATCAGCGTCGCGCGCCGCTCACCGAGCCGGTACGCCTTGCCGCTCACCGGATCCACGTAGCTGATGGTCGCGTCGATGGCGTCGGCGAGGTTGATCTGCCCCTGGATCAGGTTGTGCCAGGTCGGACTGCAGGAGTCCTCGAAGTCCGCCATGAACGCGCACACCGGCGCATTCAGCGCGTTGATGATCATTTTGCGCTCGACCGGCCCGGTGATCTCCACGCGCCGATCCACCAGGTCGTGCGGCACTCGTGCAATGCGCCAGTCTGCACGGCGCACCGCCTCGGTCTGCGGCAGGAAATCCGGCAGCACACCGCTGTCGAATTCACGCTGACGGCGTGCGCGCGCCTCGAGCAGCTCGCACCGGCGCGGATTGAAGCTGCGGTGCAACCGCGCAAGCAATTCCAGCGCACCGGGCGTGAGCACTTCCGTGGCGCGCGCAATGCCGGTGGGAGCGACCCGCAAGGCGGGCGTGTCGCTCTGCGCCACCGGGGACTGGATCGATCGGGTTGGGGCTGCGGTGTTCATGGGAATGAGCATAGCCCCAGGTTCTGAAGAATTTGACTATAGAAACTTCACATTGTTAATTTCACAGATGCGGGCATCGTGTCCGCGCATTCCCGCCCAGGTGCCACCATGTCGCCGCTGCTGCGCAAAGGCCATTTTCTCGGGGCAAAACTGCGCGAATTGCGCAAACGCAACGGCCTGACGCTCGAGGAGCTGTCCTCGCGCTGCATTCAGCGCGACGCCGAGCGTGCGCCCTCGGTGTCGTACCTCAGCATGATCGAGAGTGGCAAGCGGGTTCCCTCCGCGGAGTTGCTCGAGCTGCTGGCGCTGGTGTTCCAGCGCGATCCGAGCTGGTTCCTCGACGAAAGCAGCAGCGCGGAGCTCGTGCCGCTCTCGGCGCCGGCCGGCGGCGCGGCCAAGGTGCCGTTGGAGCCCGCGTTTCTCTTCTCCAAGGAAGTCCTGCAGGCGGCGATCCCGGAACTGCTGCAGCAGACCGGCACCAGCGGGCGGCAGTTTGCCCACCTGCTGATTCGCACGCACCAGGAATTCTCCCGCAACGACTTCCCGGACCTCGAGCGCGCCGCCGAAGAGGTGGGCGAGCGTCAGTTTCCGCTCAGCGTCGAGGACCTGATGCGCCTGACGCGCCGGCATGGCCTGGAGATCCGCTGGTTCGAGCGCAAGGCGCTGCTGGCGCGCGACAAGGACCGCGAGGTGCGCAGCGTCGTGCGCTCGTTCTTCGAGTCGCCACGATTCATCTACGCCAATCGCGCGCTGCAGGCCGATCCGGCGCGTTTGAAGTTCGACCTGGCCGCACACATTGCTCACAAGGTGCTGCACGGTGGCGACGGCCTGAAGTCTGCACACGCCACCGGTGGGGAGATGGGCGGCAGCCCGGAGGGCGCCTCGGCCGCCGGCATGAACGCCAAGGACGTCCTGCACGCCTGGCGCGACTTCGAGTGCAGCTTCTTCGCCGGCGCGCTGCTCGCGCCGCGCGTGCCGTTCCGGCGCTTCCTGGCGCGCGAGCGCTACCGTGTCGAGAGCAGCGCGTGGCTCGAGTTGACGCCTGCGGTCATCATGCGCCGCATGACGAAGGTCTCGCCGTACCCATACTGGCATTTCTTCGATGCCTATCCCCCGGGCTACCTGCGCGCGGTGTACCGCGGCAACGGTATCCCCCTGCCCTGGGGCAACCTCGCGCAAGTGAGCGACCCGTGCCCGAACTGGGCGGTGTTCCGCATGCTCGACAGCGAAGGCGACAGCGGATCGCAGATCTCGGTGCTGCGCGATGGCGAGCGTGCGCTGCTCTACTGCTGTCACTCGCGGCGGGTGCGCGACATGGCGGGCAACCCGCATGTGCTGTCGGTCGGGGTCGATCTGGCGCCGGCACTGGACGCCAATGGGGTCTCGAGCCAGGAGATCACCGCGGCGATCCACGCCGCCTGCACGCGCGGGGGCGGGGAGGCCCCGCCCCCGCGCAGCGCCAAGGCAGCGCTACAGGCCGTCGCCAACGTGCTGAATATCGCTTGGATCGACACGGCACTCGAGCGACCGGCGCACCTGATCTGCCCGCGCAGCTCGCGCTGCCCGCGGCCCGATCGCTGCGCGGGCGCGCAGCTGCGGCCGTCGCGCGCCCGGGAAATCGACGATGTGCGCGCCGAGATCCTCGGTGCGCCGCGCTGATTCAGTCCTTCGCGTGCATGAAGATCATCGCCGGGTGCTCGATCAGCTCCTTCATCGCCTGGATCATGGCGGCCGCGTCGTAACCGTCGACGAACCGGTGATCGAACGACGAGGAGAGGTTCATCATCCGGCGCACCGTGACCGCTCCGTCGACGACCATGGGGCGATCGACCGCGCGATTCACCCCGAGGATCGCAACCTCCGGGGCATTGATGATCGGCGTGCTGACGATGCCGCCGAGCTTGCCGAGACTGGTGAGCGTGATGGTCGAACCGGTCAGCTCATCGCGGGTCGCCTTGTTGGTGCGCGCCCCTTCGGTCACGCGCCGCATCTCCGCGGCGATGCCCCACAGCGAGCGCTGCTCGGCGTGGCGCACCACGGGCACCTTCAATCCGTCCGGCGTTTGGGTGGCCACGCCCACGTGCACCGCGCGGTGACGGATGATCACGCCCCGCTCGGCATCGTAGTGCGCATTGCACTGCGGGAAGTCCTGCAGCACGCGCACCAGCGCCACCACGAGAAATGGCAGGTACGTCAGCGCCGGCTCCCCGGAGGCGACGCGGCCGTTCAGGTGCCGGCGCAGCCCCTCGAGTTCACTGACATCGATCTCTTCGACGTACGCGAAGTGCGGGATGTTGCGCTTCGCATCGCTCATGCGCTGGGCGATCAGGCGCCGCAACCCGATGACTTTGATCTCTTCAGTCGGAGCCGAGGCTGCCGGCGGATTGCCGCCCGCGTGCGCTGCGGCCGGCGATCCGGGCAACGAGCCGGCCGGCGGCGCACCCCGTCGGTGCGCCTCGAGATCCTCGCGCAGGATGCGGCCCTGCGGGCCGCTGCCGCGCACCTGCTGCAGGTCGATGCCGGCCTCGTGCGCGCGGCGCCGGTTCGCCGGTGAGGCCATCACCCGCCCGCGCGCCGCGGCGGGCGGCGCCTGCGGCAGCGGTGCTCGAGCGCCGGCGGGCGCAGCAACCGTGGCCGGTGCGGCGGTGGCCGGGGCCGGTGCGGACGTGGGCTCGCCGCCCGTTTCGAACACGATGAGCTCGGCGCCGACGGCAACCATCTCGCCCGGCTCACCGGTGGTCGAAATCACCTTGCCGCCGACCGGCGAGGGCACTTCCACCGCCGCCTTCTCGGTCATGACCTCGACCAGCACCTGCTCTTCCTCGACGGTATCGCCGGGTTTGACGTGCCAGCCGACGATTTCGGCCGACACGGTGCCCTCGCCGAGGTCCGGAAGTTTGAAGACGTAGCGGCTCATCGCGCCTCCATCACGCTGCGGATCGCGGCGACGATCCGCGCCGGACCGGGGAAGTAATCCCATTCGAAGGCGTGTGGATACGGGGTGTCCCAGCCGGTCACCCGGGCGATGGGCGCCTCGAGCTGCCAGAAGCACTCTTCCTGCACGGTGGCCGACAGCTCCGCGCCGAAACCACTGAAACGGGTGGCCTCGTGCACGATCACGCAACGCCCGGTCTTGCTCACCGACGTGCAAAGCGTATCGACGTCAAGCGGCACCATGGTGCGCACGTCGATGATTTCGGCATCGACCTCGGCGAGACGCACCGCCGCTTCCGCCACGTGCACCATGGTGCCGTAGGTCAACACCGTCACGTCCTTGCCGGGGCGCACCACTTGGGCCTTGCCGATCGGAATCGCGTAGTGCCCGTCCGGCACCTCGCCCTTCGGATGCGTACTCCAGGGCACCGCGGGCTTGTGCGGATCGCCGTCGAACGGCCCGTTGTAGATGCGCTTCGGCTCGAAGAACACCACCGGATCTTCGTCCTCGATGGAGCTGATCAGCAGTCCCTTGGCATCGTAGGGATTCGAGGGCATCACCACTTTGATTCCGCAGACGTGCGTGAATACGCCTTCCGGACTCTGCGAGTGGGTCTGACCGCCGCGGATACCGCCCCCGCAGGGCGTGCGAATGGTCACCGGCGCGCAATAATCCCCGGCGGTGCGATAGCGCAGACGCGCCAGCTCGCTGACGATCTGATCGAACGCGGGGTAGATGTAGTCGGCGAATTGAATCTCGGCGACCGGGCGCAGCCCGTTGACCCCCATGCCGATCGCCGCGGCGACGATGCCGCCCTCGGCGATCGGGGTATCGAGCACGCGGTGCTCGCCGTACTTGCGCTGCAGGCCGTCCGTGCAGCGAAACACGCCACCGAAGTACCCGACGTCCTCGCCGAACACCACGACACGCTGGTCGCGCCCGAGCATCACGTCGAGGGCTGAGTTGATCGCCTGCACCATGTTCATCTGTGCCATCGATCAGCCCTCCCCGCCCGGGATCTTGACGGCGGCCGCGGCATGCTGCGCAGCGGTGAGGCCGCGCAACTCCTCGCGCTGACGCTTCAGGTGTGCCGGCATGTCGTGGAAGACGTCCTCGAACATGCTCATCGGGTCGAGCGTCGGTCCATCGGAGAGCGTGCCGTAGGTCACCGCTTCCTTCCAACACGCGGTCACGTGCGCCTCGAGCTCCTGCTCGAGCGCCGCATGGCGCTCCTCGGACCACTCGCCAATGCCGATCAGATGCTCCTTCAGTCGCTTCACCGGATCACCGAGCGGCCAGGCCAACCACTCCTCCTTCGGCCGGTAGCGCGAGGGATCGTCGCTGGTCGAGTGCGCCGCAGCGCGATAGGTCACATGTTCGATCAGGGTGGGGCCACCGCTGGCGCGAGCCCGCTCGGCCGCCCACCGGGTCACGGCGTACACGGCAAGAAAATCATTGCCGTCGACCCGCACTCCGGGGATCCCGTAGCCCGGACCGCGCTGCGCGAACGTGCGCCGCTCGCCACCGGCGAACCCCTGAAAGCTCGAGATCGCCCACTGGTTGTTGACCACGTTCAGAATGACCGGTGCTTGATACACCGCGGCGAACGTCAGCGCATGATGGAAATCGGCCTCGGCGCTCGACCCCTCGCCCATCCAACTCGCCGCGATGCGATCCTCACCCTTGATGGCCGCGGCCATCGCCCACCCGACCGCCTGGGGGAACTGGGTGGCGAGGTTTCCGGAGATCGAGAAGATGTTGCCCTCGGCCCAGTGATACATGATCGGCATCTGCCGGCCGCGACACATGTCGCGGGTATTCGAGAGGCACTGGCTCATCAGATCGACCAGGCTCTTGCCGCGCACGATGAACAGCCCCTGCGTGCGGTACGAGGGGAAGAGCATGTCGCCCGGCTGCAGCGCCATGCCCTGCGCGACGGCGACCGCTTCCTCGCCGGTCGACTTCATGTAGAACGAGATGCGTCCCTGCCGCTGCATGCGCTGCATGCGCTCATCGAAGTGGCGCGTCAGCAGCATGTGGCGCAGCGCCACTTGCAGCTCCTCGGGCTCGAGGTGCGGATTCCACGGCCCGACGGCACGGCCGTGCTCATCGAGCACGCGCACCATGCCGGTGCCGAGCCGCTCGATCTCAATAGCAGGCGCCAGGGTGTCCGGACGCGGCTCATGCCCCGCCGGCGGGATTTCCAGATAGCTGAAGTCCGGCTTCTCCCCCGGGCGTGCCGGAGGATGTGGAACGTGCAGGCGCGACTGCGTCATGAATTCTGATCCCCGTCATCGCCGTTTGCCGGCTGATTGGAAATTTTACCGCCCCAAAAGTGCAACACACGTTCCAATCCGTGCGCAAATTGGCCGCTCAGCGCAATGAGCATCGCACCCCGGAGGGTCGGCCGCAATGGCGGACGGATGGCAGCGCGGTCATAATCCGCGGCGTGAAATCCTACCCCACTGCCCGCGGCGTCGTACTGCGCAAATCCCCCTCCGCGTCCCCTCGTGCCCCATCGAGCCCGGCCCCGACGGGCGCACCGATGCGGGTGCGGGTGGCGCGCGAGGTGGCCGGTCGCGGCGGCAAGGTCGTCTCGGTCGTCCTCGGTCTGCCGCTCGGCCCGGCGCAACTCGAGACGCTCGGCCGCGAGCTGAAAAAACTCTGCGGTGCCGGCGGCGCGGTCCGCGAGGGCCGCATCGAGGTCCAGGGCGAGCATCGCGACCGGCTGGTCGAGGCACTGCGTCAGCGCGGCTACGACGCGAAGCGCTCCGGCGGCTAGGGCCGCAGCACCGCCAGCAGCACGATCGCGATCAGCAGTACGCTCGGCACCTCATTGAAGAGCCGAAACCAGCGCTGCGAGTGCCGGTTACGCCCCTCGATCAGGCCGCGCATCAGCACATAACACCAGAGGTGGTAGCCGATGAGTGCGGCCACCAGCACGAGTTTCACGCGCAACCAAGTGAACTCGAGAAACGCCGGCGCGTCAAACACCATCGACAGACCGAAGGCGACGGTGAGCGCAGCGCCGATGCTCATCAGCGCAAACAGCCGCCGCTCCATCACAGCAAAGCGCGCCAGCCCGGGTGCATCGGTGGTTTCACAGTGGTAGACGAACAGCCGCGGCAGATAGAACAGCCCGGCGAACCAGGTCACCACAAAGACGATATGAAATGCCTTGAGCCAGAGCATGCAGTATCGTACCCGGCTTCGGCACGCTTGACCAAAAGGCGCGCAGCAAGAAACAGGAGGATCGTCATGAGCGAAATCGGCTCTGGAGTGGCCCCGGGCGCACCGGGTCTCTCACCCACCTGGTGCAGCAGCGCCAAAGACGTCGTAGGGTGCTCCCTGGGGCGGCCCCGCCTTTGGTTCACCATCGGCGGCGGAATCGTCAACGAAGTCTATTACCCGCGCCTCGACATTCCGCAGATCCGCGATCTGGGCTTCATCGTCGGTGACGGCGAGGGTTTCTGGGTCGAGGTCAAGCGCCTCGGCAACCCGACCATCACGCTGGCCGGCTCGGGCATCCCGGCAGTGCGCGTGGTGCACCGCCACGAGCGCTTCGAGCTGCGCCTGAGGATCGTGCCGGCCGCCGAGCGCGATGTGCTGCTGGTCGAAGTGGAGCTCATCGGAGATGAGCAGCTGCGCCCCTACGCGCTGCTCGCACCGCATGTGGGCGGCACCGGCCACGACAACAGCGCGACCGTCGCCGATCACCGCGGCCATCGACTGCTGCTCGCCGAGCAGGGTCCGTTCGCGCTCGCCCTCGGAGCGGTCGACGACGACCAGCGCGACGCATGGGGACGTGCAAGCTGTGGTTACGTCGGGACCAGCGACGGCTGGCAGGACTTCAAATGCAACGGCGCGATGTGCTGGGAGTACTCGCAGGCCGGACCGGGCACCGTCGCCTTGATCGGGGAGCTGCCGCGCAAGGCGGTCCTCGGTCTTGGCTTCAGCAGCAGCACCGAATCGGCCGCGACCCTCGCGCTCTCGGCGCTGTTCGAGCCGTTCGAGTCGAGCTGGCAGCGTCAGGTCACCGAGTGGTCGGAGTGGCAGAAGGAGTGTGCCGCGCGCGCCCCGCTCACCGGCTCGCTGCCGCCGGACTGCCGCGAGCAGTTTCGCGTCTCGACCATGGTGCTGCGCGCGCACCAGGGCAAGACCTTCCCCGGCGCGATGGTCGCGAGCCTGAGCGTGCCCTGGGGCAATACCAAGGACGAGCGCGCCGGCTATCACCTGGTCTGGCCACGCGATCTGTGCGAGTGCGCCGGTGCGCTGCTCGCCTTCGGTGCCACCCGTGAAGCACTCGACACGGTGCGCTACCTGCGCGCCACGCAGCTCGCCGACGGGCACTGGAACCAGAACCAGTGGCTCGGCGGCACGCCCTACTGGACCGCCGTGCAGCTCGATGAGACGGCGTTCCCGGTGCTGCTCGCCTGCGCACTGCACGAGCGCAACGCGCTCGACGGCGTGCGCGTCACGGACATGATTCACCGCGCCCTCTCCTTCCTCGTGCGCACCGGTCCGGCGTCCGACCAGGACCGCTGGGAGGAGGACGCCGGCATCAACACCTTCACGCTCTCGGCATGCATCGCGGCTCTGGTGTGCGGCGCGGCGCATCTGCCGCCCGCGGCGCGTGAACTCGCGCTCGATATCGCCGATTACTGGAATGCGAGCCTCGAGGACTGGACCGCGGTGTGCGATACGCCGCTCGGCCGCGCACACGGCATTCCCGGCTACTACGTGCGCGTGGCGCCCGCCGAGGCGCTGCACGACCGCGGCGCCCTGCAAGATGTGCTGCCGATCCGCAATCAGGGCATCGACCCGGCACTGCCGGCCGCCGCGCAGGTCGGGGTGGATTTCCTGCAGCTCGTGCGCTTCGGCCTGCGCGCACCCGACGATCCGCTCATCATCGGGACGGTCAAGCTGGTCGATGCGCTGCTGAAGAGCGACACGCCGAGCGGACCGAGCTGGTACCGCTACAACAATGACGGCTACGGCGAGCACGATGACGGCTCGGCCTATGACGGCACCGGCCGCGGCCGCCCCTGGCCGCTGCTCACCGGCGAGCGCGGGCACTACGAGCTCGTCGCCGGTCACGATCCGCTGCCGTACCTCGAGGCGATGCTGCGCATGGCCTCAAGCGGTGGGATGCTGCCGGAGCAGGTCTGGGACAGCGCGCCCATTCCCCAGCGCTTCCTCCTGCCCGGCCGACCGACCGGCAGCGCCATGCCGCTGGTGTGGGCGCACGCGGAGTTCATCAAGCTCGCCGTCTCGCGCACCCTCGGCCGTCCATTCGACCGGCCCGAGCCGCTCTGGCGCCGCTACGGCGGTCAGCGCCCGAAGCTGCGCCGCCTCATCTGGGCCCCACACTCCGCAGCGAGCGCCATCCCGCAGGGTGCGGCACTCACGCTCGCTCTGAACGAACCGGGCGTGTTCCGCTGGGGCTTTGACGGCTGGCAGGACATCGAGGAGCGGGCCACTGCGCCCAATCCGCTCGGCCTGCATCTGGTGGAGATCGACACCGGCGCGCTCACCGCCGGGCGCACCATCGAGCTGACCTACCGGCACCTCTCCGATGGACAGTGGGCCGGGCAGGACTTTCAGATCCGGGTGACACCACCCCGCTGAGCGCGGCGGCTCGGGCCGTCCGTGTCACAAAAATTTCATGTGCGGTTCGCTCGAGAGATGAATCTGGATCACATTCGGCATGGGCGGCGACCCCCTACAGTCGCCGCCCATGTCTACGCAGATGATCGAGCAGCTCATCGCCGAGCAGGATGTGCGCACGGTGTTTCAACCGATCGTCGACGGCAACAGCCGCACGGTGGTCGGCCATGAAGCGCTGACACGTGGACCGCCAGGCGGCCCTTATGAATCCCCGGCCCCGCTGTTCGCCCACGCCACACTACTTGGACGCAACGCAGAGCTGGAGAAGATCTGCATTGACTCTGCGCTGCGCGCGTTTCGCGGACTCGCCCTCGGTGGACGCCTGTTCGTCAACATCCTGCCGCAGACTCTGCTCTCGACCCCCTCACTGGCGCAGTGGCTCGGCGAGCAGCTGGCAACCTATCGGATCGAACCGCACACGCTGGTGATCGAGATCACCGAGCACGGACTCGCAGAGAGCGAGCACCGTTTGGCCGCGGCAGTCGATCCGCTGCGTGCCCTCGGCTGCGACATTGCGATCGACGATCTCGGCGCCGGCTCATCCGGGCTCAAGGCGTGGGCGGAGATCCGTCCGGACTACGTCAAAGTCGACCGCTACTTCGCCACGGGGATCGAGCAGGATGCCGTGCGGGCGGAAATTCTGCGCTCGGTGGTTGAGATGGGCCGGGTGACCGGCAGCCGCGTGATCGTCGAGGGCATCGAGACTCGCGAACAGTGTCTGATTGCGCTCGAGCAGGGCGCCGATTATCTGCAGGGCTTTTATGTGGGCCGCCCGTGCCGCAGTCCATCGTTCGATCCGGCGTCGATGGCGGGGATCGACTCCCCGAGCAGCGCGCCGGACATCGGCTGCGCGGCACAGTTGTCGCTGCCCGTACCGGCGATCGCCGCGGACACCCCGGTCGGCGAGGTTGCGCAGCTGCTGCGCGAGCATCCCGAATGGATCGCGCTCGCGGTCATCGCGTCCGCCGAGGACCCCCGTCCGATCGGCATCGTGCACCGTGATCAGTTGCTCACACTGCTCAGCCGGCCGCTGCACCCTGAGATCTTCAATCGCAAGCCCGTGGTCAGCGTCATGCGCTCAGCACCGGTGCTGATCGAGGCACGTGCGCGCCTCGATCAAGTCAGTCGGATCGTTTCGGCGCGCGCCGGACGGCACGAGCACGATGCATTCATCATCGTACGCCATGGCCGCTACGCAGGTCTCGGCCGCACCATCGATCTGCTGCGCCGGCTCACCGCGCAGCAGATCCAGCTCGCGATGCACGCCAACCCGCTCACCCGGCTGCCCGGCAATCTGCAGATCGAGAACCAGCTCGATCAATTGGTGCGCCGCAGGCGCAGCTTTGTCGCCTGTCACCTCGATCTGGATGACTTCAAGCCGTACAACGACGAGTACGGGTATGCGCGCGGTGATCAGGTGCTGCTGCACGTCGCGCAGGTCCTCACCCGAGCCGCCCGCCGACACATCGATTTCGTCGGGCACATCGGCGGTGATGACTTCGTGTGCCTGCTGCGCAGCGAGGACTGGGCGTTGCGCCTGATGGGGGTCTTTGAAGACCTGTGCGCATCGCTGCCGGGCTTTCACTCCGCCGAGCACCGCGCGACGGCGGGCTTCCCGGGACACGATCGCGACGGGCGCCTGCGGCAGTTCCCGCTCCTGGGCGTATCGATCGGCGCCATCGAGGTCGACGGCGGCGGTGCAACGCGCGAGGAGGTGCTCGAAAATCTTCGGAAAATCAAAATATTGGCAAAGGAGAAATCCGGCTCGAGCTGCCTCGTCGCCCGCCAGGGGCAGATCACGGACCTCGGTCACTCGGCCCCGGGCGAGACCTGTGGGCCCGGACGCGAGGCGGTGGCGGTGGCGGGCGCCTGAGCCGGCCGCGCCCACGCTGTTCGCGCCCTCGATCCGGCCGTATAGTGCCGCTACTGCAGCGTAGCCGCGGCCGTGGACCGAGCAGGCGCTGCCGCAATCCCCGTGTCGGCGATCGGAGTCAACCCATGGAACCTTCGGTCGTTTTAAGAGTCAGTACACAGTGGAGGTAGTTACTATGGGCGCGATATCCGTTGGTCGTACATTCAGGACGTGCGGAGTCGCAATGGCTGCCGTGGCATCGTTGCTGCTGGCCGCTTGCGCGACCGCACCGGTCATTCATACGCGCATGGCGATCGGCGCCAATCTGTCGCGGGCCCATACGTACGCGTTCGTACGCCATCCGGGCACGGACCATGGGCCGTACACGTCGCTCACCACCCAGCACCTCGAGCGCGCCGTCATGCGGCAGATGCAGGCCCGCGGCTATACGCTGGTCGCAGCCGATGCCGAGCCGGACTTGCTGGTCAATTTCCGCATCCGAACGCGCGACCGCGTCGAAGGCGGGATGGGACCTGCGTTCATGGGCAGCTACTGGGGCGGCTTTGGTCCCTATGGCTGGGGCGACGACGACGGGTGGGGCGGACCCTATGGCTGGGGCTGGGGTGGGTATTACAACAATGTGCGCACCGTGACCTCTGCGGCGCTCACCGTGTCGGTCATCGACCGCAGCACCCGCTCGGTGATCTGGAGCGGTACGGCCTCATCGGACATGTCCCGTCGCCAGCGCTATCACCCGGGCAAGTCCCTGAATGAAGCCGTTCAGCAGATTTTCCTTCACTTCCCGGTGCCGGCGGGCGCGCACTGAGCCGGCGCCGAGACGGCGCGCATGAGTCGGCGGACCGCCCGCGCGGTCCGCCGGCCGCCTCACTCGGCGAGGTAGGAGACGCGCTCGCGCCAGTGGTCCGGGGCGAGGCTCTCGGCCGGCGCATCCACTTCGGTCCCGATGTAAAGATAGCCCACCAGCGCATCGGCCGGCTCGAAACCGAGTTCGCGCTTGATACTCTCGTCGTACGCCGCCGCGCCCGTCTTCCACACGCCGTTGAAGCCCAGAGCGTAGGCGGCGAGCAGAATGTTCTGTGCGGCGGCACCGGCGCACAGCACCTGCTCGATCATCGGCACCGAAGCGTGCGCATCCTTGACCGCGCCGACGGCAATGATCAGAGGTGCCCGAAATGCCTTGTGCCGTTCGCGCTCGAGCGTCTCGGGAGTCGACAGCGGGCGCACACGCTGCAGTTGGGCCGCGAGCATCGCACCGAAGCGCGCACGCGCCGCGCCGCGGATGACGACGAACCGCCACGGACGCAGCCGCCCGTGATCCGGTGCGCGTGCGGCGCTGGCCAACAGCAGCTCGAGCGCGCCCTCATCGGGAGCCGGATCGGTGAGGGTGTTCGCCGATCGGCGTTGGAGCAAAAGATCGATCGCTTGCATGGGGCAATATTGACACAAGTGCGCAGCAAACCGTGTACAGTCCGCGCCCATGGACGCGCGTGACCTCGAGGCGCTCAGAGGCGCCATTCGGTGCATTCCCGATTACCCCAAGCCGGGCATTCAGTTCCGCGACATTACGACCCTGCTCGGCAACGCGCCGATGTTCCGTCTGGCCATCGACGCTCTGGCGCACCCCTGGTCGGACTCACACCTGACACACGTTGCGGGCATCGAGGCGCGCGGGTTCATTCTCGGCGGTGCGGTCGCCCAGCGCGTCGGGGCTGGCTTCGTCCCGATCCGCAAGAAGGGCAAGCTGCCGCATGAGACGGTGCGGGTGGCGTACTCCCTGGAGTACGGCATCGACGAGATGGAGATGCACCGCGATGCGCTGCAGCCGGGCGAGCGGGTGCTGCTGATCGATGATTTGATCGCCACCGGGGGCACGGCGGAGGCGGCCGTGAAGCTGCTGCGCACCCTGGGAGCGGAGATCGTCGCGGCATGCTTCGTCATCGACCTGCCAGAGCTGGGCGGCGCCCGGCGCCTGGAAGCGCTCGGAGTGCCGGTCCGCAGTCTTGTCGCTTTTCAGGGACACTGAGCCGAGCCCAACATTACGTTCCGGTCATGCACGGTTGCGGTGCGGATGTTCCTGCAATAATCCGCTCCGTTCCGGCGCCGAGCGCTCGGGGCAATTCTCAAATCGCTCAAACTCTCTTTTGGAGAAGTCGATGTTCAAGAAGCTCGTCCCTGTCCTCGGAGCGCTGCTGCTGGCCGGTTCGCTGGCTGCCACCCCCGTCGCCGCCGTTGCCGCCCAGGCACCCACCACTGCGCATCACGTCGTGCACAAGAAAATGATGCACAAAAAGATGATGCACAAGGCGTGGCACAAGAAGGCCATGCACAAGAAGTGGCACAAGAAGGCTGTGCACAAGAAGTGGCACAAGAAGGTCGTGAAGCACCCCCCGATGGCCAAGAAGAAGGCCTAAAGGTCACGGCTGATGCCCGAAGAGCCCCGCCCCGTGCGGGGCTTTTTCGTTTCGGGTGGGTGTGACGACGCATTTGACCAAAACAGAACAGAATCAAGGACTTGACCGGGCTCTTAATTGTTCCGAAGGCAGAAGCCCTGATTTGCGCGCCCGAATCAGAATGCGAACCTCCAAAAAGCGCGGGATTCCTCTGACCGCCTGCCCATCTCAGCACTGGGTGCTTCCTCCGGATGGGTACCCCGCGGTCTCGAAGCGACCGCACCGAACGGGCTGCTCGACAGGTCCGCTAAATCACCACCTTCTCGAGCGGCAGGCGCACCGCGAACTCCACAAAATGATTGTGCGGCACACAGTCGATAGCGCCGCGATGCGCGCTAACGATTTCCCTAGCCAAGTACAGGCCAAACCCTCCGCCCTCAACTGCCGGTGCATATCGCGCACCTCGATCAAAGCAGCGTGCGGGGTCTACGTAGAGGTCTGTCTCGTTGCGGACCCGTAGGTAGGCAGCTCCTTCTTGCACTGAGACTTCCGCCTGGATATTGCTTCCGGGCGTTCCGTATTTGATCGCATTCTCAATCAAGACGGCAGGCACAATGGGGAATGACTTCTGGCTGCCCCGGACGATCGCTCGCACCCCCGATACAGTGATCGACATCTCGCGGACGGCTGCACGCTCCTGATACACCTTCTTCACTTTGTAAGCCAAATCATAAAGGTTGATTGTCGAGTCGCTCGGAAGCGCTCGCATGCCCTCAATATTCGACAGCGCTTCCAGGATATCGAAATTGTTGCGCATCAACTCCGCCGCGCTCTTGATGCTCAACAGGCCCGACGATTCGTGGTTTTCCCGCATCTCACGCTCGGCATGCTGAAGGACCGCCCCATTCAGTTTTCGCAATTCGTGAAACGCCTGCGGGAGAACCTTCGTGCCATCTTGGATCAGGTCCGCACGAAGACGCTCGAGCTCCGAGAAAAAGGAAAGTGCGGCCTCGATGGTTTTCCGTGCAACTCGCAGCTCAGCGTGCTCCTTCGCCATCCGGCGTTCGTCCGGGGTGTCGAAGCGTGGAAACGCAATGATGCCGGTGATTGCCCAGAGCTCTGCGGCGAACCGGAATGTCCGGGTCGTTAGCCCGAAGGGGCACTGATAGTAGCCCTCCGGCTTCGTGAGTAACCCCTTGTAGTGCTCCTGGCACTGCCGCTTGTTGCCAATACCTTCGAGACAAAAGCGGCAGACCGGAATCTCAGTGCCATCACGCAGCTCGAGCGATCCACAGTTAATCACTGGAAAAGCCGAAGGCGGAGTTGTTTTCACTTGGCCGTACCCAAGAACAACTTCGAAATCATGATGTCAATACTCTTTTCGGCGACCGCGCCGACCGCCTTCGAAAAATACTCTCGGAACCTCTTTTCATTGCGAGCTGCAAGCGCCTTGACAAGCGCGTTCTGTAAGCGAGCCCGCTCCGTGGGGTCTTGCACGTTGAACTTCGCAAGAAGCGCATCGAAGAGGTGTACCTTCTCGAACGCTTTTCTCAGCTCGCCTTCAATTAACGCGAATGAATCGGCAAGCCCGAAATCCTTCGGCAAGACGACGTGACTGAGTCGGAAGAACTCCGATTCCGTCGAGGTGAGACTTCGTGACGTATAGGCGATTAGCCTGGTACGGGGTGAGACACGCTTGATGTACCGAAGGAGATCCAGGCCCTGAGATGTGCCCAGTTTCGTACCGACTCCGTGGTAGTCAACGATGGCGACATCGTAGATTTGGTTATCGAAATTTCGCAGGCTGTTGCCAGTCCGATCGTGGTCTACGGAAAATCCCGCCGCCTTCAGCTCTTTGATGAGGAGCGGGGTTTCGTCGTCAACAAAGACGATTCTGCTGGACTGCACTAGGCGCTCTCTTGAGAGCGCATTGTCGAATGACGCGAGGGTGGGTGTGCGGAACCAATCTTTTATGCTCTCAAACATAATCGCTTCCCTGTAGCTTCATTGTCGCTCCACGCCGGGCATTTCTGAAGTGGTCCCTACGCGGCGGACCTCTTAGACGGGGTTTGATCGCGGCGTTGCATTCTGCTCGCATACTCATTCGGCGACAAGTATCCGAGTGATGAGTGCAGACGAACCGGGTTGTAAAATCCGTGGATGTACTGTGCAATCGCGCGGAAGGCGTCCTGTTTGGTTGCATAGGGCTCGGTCGCTTCCTCGCTCTTCAGTGTGGCGAAGAAGCTCTCTGAGACTGCATTATCCCAACAATTTCCCTTGCGACTCATGGTGGCGACCATGCCGAGCGCGCCGATGGCGTCACGGAAGTCATCACTAGCGTACTGACTGCCGCGATCGGAGTGGAACAGTGTTCTCGGAGCCGGTGCCGCGATCTGGCAGGCATTGCGTAGTGCGTTGAGCAGCAGCTCATCGGGCATCCGGTCCGAGAGGCTGTAGCCGAGTACCTGACGGGTCTGCAAGGCGATGATCACCGCCAGGTACAGCCAGCCCTCGCGAGTGGCAACGTACGTGATGTCGCTCGTCCAGGCCGGCACGGCTGTATCGACATTAAAGCGCCTCTGCAGGACGTTCGGGGCGATGGCGCGCTGATGGGCGCTGTCGGTCGTGCGCGGTACGAAGCGCCCTTTACGCACGCCTCGCAGCCCTTCTTCCCGCATCACGCGTCGCACGCGCTTGGGGTTGACGCACATGCCCTGCGCGCGCAGCGCGTGGGTGGTACGCCGGCGACCGTACCGTCGTCGGCTTTCCGCGTGGATCTGTACAATCGCTTCACGCAACGGTGCGTCGGCGTCACTCGGTGGTGCACGTCCCCGGGTCTGCCAGGCGTAGAATCCGGACGTCGATACTTCGAGCATCCGGCACATGAACCCGATCGGGTAGTGATCCCGCTGCGCGGTGATGTACGCGTACTTCACTTGGACTCCTTCGCGAAGTACGCAGCGGAATTTTTTTATGAAATCGCGCTCCATGCGCAGCTGTGTGTTCTCGGCGCGCAGCCGGGAAACTTCAGCTTCCAGATCACTCAACGGACGGCGTTTGCCGTCCTTGACGACCCCTCCATCACGCGCAAGACGGATCCAATTGGCCACCGTCTTGACCGAAATACCCAGCTTACGAGCGGCCTTCGCCGCCCCGAGACTCTCGGCCACTGACACTGCCTGCGCCTTGTAATCGGCGGTATATTGACCACGAACC
The DNA here is from genome assembly GCA_021851405.1 of Pseudomonadota bacterium. Classification (GTDB taxonomy): domain Bacteria; phylum Pseudomonadota; class Gammaproteobacteria; order Steroidobacterales; family Steroidobacteraceae; genus 13-2-20CM-66-19. The sequence goes on along the minus strand of JAJZDW010000038.1, from coordinate 178 downwards.
TGACGTTCCATAGTGACCTTTAAACGGTGGATTTAATCCATCCATTATTAACCCGGCGTATAACTACTGGACAATACGACGGCATGATGCGATGATGGGGCAATGCCGAACAAACCTGATCGTCGAAGCGCAAGTACGGATGTTCGCCTGGAGTTGCGCCGACAGATGTTGATGCTGC
>JAJZDW010000037.1 GCA_021851405.1 Pseudomonadota bacterium | reverse complement strand
CCCGCCGTTCGTCTCGGCCATCACCTTCGTCAGCGCCGCCGTCAGCGTCGTCTTCCCGTGGTCCACGTGCCCGATCGTCCCCACGTTCACATGCGGCTTGCTGCGCTCGAATTTCTCTTTGGACATGACTGCTTACCTAAATAAACCTTAATTCTTGATGATGCCGTCGGCGATATTCGGCGGCACTTCGAGGTACTTGGCGAATTCCATCGTGAACGTTGCGCGACCCTGGCTCATCGAGCGCACGGTGGTCGCGTAACCAAACATTTCCGACAGCGGCACTTCGGCCGTAATGGCCTTGCCCGCTGGCGAGTCGTCCATGCCCATGATCTGTCCGCGACGGCGATTGAGGTCGCCGATCACGTCCCCGGAGTATTCCTCCGGCGTCACCACTTCCACCTTCATGATCGGCTCGAGCAACACCGGCCGGGCGCGCCGGAAGCCTTCCTTGAAGCCCATGGAGCCGGCGATCTTGAACGCCATCTCGTTCGAGTCGACGTCGTGATACGAGCCGTCGAACAGCGTGATCTTGACGTCGACCACCGGATAGCCGGCGATGACGCCCGTCTGACAGGCTTCCTGGATGCCCTTGTCGACGGCCGGAATGAATTCGCGCGGGATGGTGCCGCCGACGATGCCGTTGACGAACTCGTAGCCCTTGCCAGTCGCGTTCGGCTCGACTTTCAGCCAGACGTGCCCGTACTGACCGCGGCCGCCCGACTGACGCACGAACTTCCCTTCCTGTTCGACCGCGGCGCGGATGGTCTCACGGTAGGCCACCTGCGGCTTGCCCACGTTGGCCTCGACCTTGAACTCGCGCTTCATGCGATCGACGATGATTTCCAGGTGCAGCTCGCCCATGCCCGCGATGAGGGTCTGGCCCGACTCCTGGTCGGTGCTGACGCGAAACGAGGGATCCTCTTTGGCCAGACGCTGCAGGGCGAGACCCATCTTTTCCTGGTCCGCCTTGGTCTTCGGCTCCACCGCCACCGAAATCACCGGCTCGGGGAATTCCATCTTCTCCAGCGTGATCGCCTTCTCGAGGTCGCACAGCGTGTCGCCCGTGATCACGTCCTTCAGGCCGACCGCCGAGGCGATGTCTCCGGCGCGCACTTCCTTGATCTCGGTGCGATCGCTGGCATGCATCTGCAGCAGACGGCCGACGCGCTCCTTGCGGTCCTTGCTCGGCACGTACACGGTGTCCCCGGAGTTCAACACGCCCGAGTACACGCGAAAGAAAGTCAGATTGCCGACGAACGGGTCGTTCAGGATCTTGAAGGCCAGCGCCGCGAACGGTTCCTCGTCGCGGGCCTTGCGCGTAGCCGGATCGCCGTGCGCGTCGATACCCTTGACGTCGGGCATCTCGACCGGCGAGGGCATGAATTCGATCACCGCATCGAGCAGCGCCTGCACGCCCTTGTTCTTGAACGCCGAGCCGCACATGCACAGCACGACTTCGTTGCGCAGCGAGCGCGCGCGCAGGCCGGCGTGGATGTCCTTGACACTGAGCGCCCGGCCCTCGAGGTACTGGTCCATCAGCGCGTCATTGCCTTCGGCGGCCGCCTCGATCATCTTGCCGCGGTATTCCTCGGCCTGCGCCATGAGGTCGGCGGGGATCTCGCGGTACTCGAAGCGTGTTCCCTGGGTTTCCATGTCCCAGTAGATCGCCTGCATGCGGATCAGGTCGATCACGCCCTCGAAATGGTCCTCAGCGCCGATCGGCAGCTGGATGGCCACCGGATTGGCGCGCAGACGCTGGCGGATCATGTCCACCACGCGCAGGAAGTTCGCGCCGGCGCGATCCATCTTGTTGACGAACGCAATCCGCGGCACGGCGTACTTGTTCATCTGCCGCCACACCGTCTCGGACTGCGGCTGCACGCCGGCCACCGAATCGAACAGCGCAACCGCCGAATCGAGCACGCGCAGGCTACGCTCCACCTCGATGGTGAAGTCGACGTGCCCCGGGGTGTCGATGATGTTGATGCGGTGCTCGGGGTGGCTGCCGTCCATGCCCTTCCAGAAGCACGTCGTCGCCGCCGAGGTGATCGTGATACCGCGCTCTTGTTCCTGCTCCATGTAGTCCATGACGGCCGCACCGTCGTGGACCTCGCCGATTTTGTGCGAGACGCCGGTATAGAACAGGATACGCTCGGTCGTCGTCGTCTTGCCCGCGTCGATGTGGGCAGAGATGCCGATGTTCCGATAACGCTCAATGGGCGTTGCGCGTGCCACGATCCGCTGTCCTCAGTCCTCTAGGTCAGTACCCGGCCAATGCGTCGCCGCCTACCAGCGGTAGTGCGCGAAGGCCTTGTTGGCCTCCGCCATGCGGTGCGTATCTTCGCGCTTGCGCACGGCGGCACCGCGGTTCTCGGCGGCATCCATCAGTTCGTGCGCCAGGCGATGCGCCATGGACTTCTCGCTGCGGGCCCGGGCCGCTTCGATGACCCAGCGCATGGCGAGCGTCTGACGGCGGGTGGCTCGCACCTCGACCGGCACCTGGTACGTGGCACCGCCGACGCGGCGCGACTTGACCTCGACCACGGGCTTGACGTTGTCGAGGGCTGCCGACAGCACGTCGATGGCCTCCTGGCCCTGCTTGCCGGTTTTCTCGGCAATGCGGTCGATGGCGCCGTAGATGATGTGCTCAGCCGCGGACTTCTTGCCGTCTTTCATGACGACGTTCATGAACTTGGCCAGCATATCGCTGTGGAATTTCGGGTCCGGCAGGATGGTGCGGACCGGAGCTTGGGCTCGGCGGGACATACCGGATCCTCCTTACTTCTTCGGGCGCTTAGCGCCGTATTTTGAGCGACTCTGCTTGCGTTCACCGACACCGGCGCAATCGAGGGTGCCGCGGACGGTGTGGTAGCGCACACCCGGCAGATCCTTGACGCGGCCGCCGCGGATCAGCACTACCGAGTGCTCCTGCAGATTGTGGCCTTCGCCGCCGATGTAGCTGGTGACCTCGTAGCCGTTCGTCAGGCGTACGCGGCAGACCTTCCGCAGCGCGGAATTCGGCTTCTTCGGCGTGGTGGTGTACACGCGCGTGCAGACGCCTCGCTTCTGGGGAGAAGCCCCCAGCGCGGGCACCTTGGTTTTCTCTGTTCTCGTTCGGCGCGGTTGCCGGATGAGCTGACCCGTGGTCGCCATACTGTCTCCAAGATCCTGCGTTCGAGCGCGGACGGCGCCCCTGGATTGTGCAAAGGGTGCGCCCGTGCGGTGAGCGGCCGGACGAAAACCGGGCCGCCTGCGCACTGCACGTCCTTTAAACGCACTCGCGAGGATTTGGCCCGGGGTCTGGGTGTCGCTATTTCCGGGGCCGGTGCGCAGTCGGGCCGACCCGAGAAAGGCCGGCGATTCTAGGGAGGGGGGAACGGAGTGTCAACGGGGCGACGTCCGAAAAGCACTTCGGGGTGCCCGAAATCCCGAATTTCACCCCTTGGGGGCCCCTGCGCCCCCCTTCTGCGTGCCGCGGGCACTGCCCACGCGCCCGTCCGCCCCGTCGAGGGCGAGCGCCGGCGCAGCCGTGGTGCAGGCCCCCCGCCCGGAGCACGGACTGACCCCAAGCGGGGCTGCCCGGATGATAAATTAGGCGAGCGCGAACCGAGCGCGACCTGAAGCACCGGCAGCAGCGGCCCATGAGAGACCTGATTCTGCGGATGTACGATCGCGCCATCGACGTCATCATCATCGGCCTGGTGCTGATCATGATCGTCGTCATGGGATTCGCCTTCTTCGACGTCGTCATGAACGTCTGGCACCTGATTCCGGACATCAAGTCGAACACCGTGAATGCGGAGGATTTCCGCAACTTGATCGTCACCGTGCTCGATGTCTTCGTGCTCATCGAGCTGTTCGACACATTCACCAGCTACGTCAAGACTCGACACGTACGCCTCACGCAGCTGCTCGACGTCACCGTCGTGTTTGCGCTGCGTGAACTGCTCGTCAAGCTCTATGCCAATAGCTTCGAGGCGACCCAGCTGATCGGGCTTTGCACCATCATCATCCTGCTGGTGCTGGCGCGCAGCCTCACCAGCCGCATCTCCCCGCGCGCCGGCGGATAGCCCACGCACGCGCAGATGGCGCCTCAGCGCGACGGGCCCGGCCCCGGGCCTGGATCGGATCCGAATCCAGGCGGGTGGACCGTCCCCGGGCGTGGCGTGGCGCGCAGCTCGAGCGCAGTCTCGATGACCTTTCCGAGTCCGACCGCGACGACGATGAGCCCCCACCAGCCACCACCGTTCGTCCACAGCGCGAAGGTGAGCGCCAGGCCGACGAGCAGCGTCACGATCCCGCTGCTGCGGCCATGGCGAGCCGAGCACCCCCAGCCAGCCCCCAGGAGCTGCGCCGGCAGCGGCGGCAGTTCGATGCCTTTTTCCAGCGCCGCCATGCGCTCGATATGATGCATCTGCAGCAGCTCACGCTGGCGGCGGTAGCGGATGTACGTAGTGACGATCGCCACGGTGAAGGCACCGAGGATCGCCACAATGGGAATGGCCATACTGAGCATCGAAACCAGCGTGTCGGACAGAGACATGAGCGGTGACTCCCGGGACCCTGTGATGGGTCGCACTTGATACCCTCGGGCACGGTGATCGGTTTCATGCGGTGGCTCAAAAGGAGTTGAAACCGATCCGGCCGCGGGCGGGTATTGCAGGACGGAGGGAATGCTTGAACACAGCGCTCGGCCGGCCCGAGACATCGGATGCGGAAGTGCTGGGCCTGCTGCGCTGCGGGGCGCGCGAGCAGGCGTTCGCACGCGTGCTCGAGGACTACGAGCAGAAGGTCTTCCGGCTGTGCTGCGCGCTGCTCGGGGAGCGCACCCAGGCCGAGGATGCCGCTCAGGAGAGCCTGCTGCGGGTCTGGCATGCGCTCGAGCGCTACGACGGACGCGCCGGGCTCTCGAGCTGGATTTACGCCATCACGCGCAACCGCTGCCTCAGCGCACTCAGCCGCCGCCGCACCTTCGACCGCCTGGATGAGACGCCGTGGGACGAGGACCCGCGCGGGCCGGTGACCGACCCGACGCAGCCGGACGCCTCCGACGGGCGCCTGCAACAGCTGCGTGATCTGGTGGAATTATTGCCGGAGCGCCCGCGGCAGCTCCTGCGCCTGTATTACTTCGAGGACCGTTCCGTCAGCGAAGTCGCACTGATGCTCGGCTGCCCCGAGGGCACGGTCAAGACCGGCCTGTTTCGGGCCCGCGCGGCGCTCGCGGCCCTGCTTCAACGGCGCGGACTCGCCGATCCATCCTATTGGCAGGAGATGACTCCATGAGTGCGCACGACATCGACCCGCAGCTCGACCGAGCGCTCGATGCGGCACTCGCGCAGGCACTGCGGCCGGCAGGGCTGCCCAGAGGCTTCCGCGCCGAGCTCAGCGCCGCCCGCCGCCGGCTCGAACACACCGATGTGGCGCAGGTGCGCGCGCGCCTGCAGGACGAGCACCGCGAGCAGCTCGCCACGCTGCGGGCGGATTTCGTGCGCATCCGCCGCACGACCCTCGGCACACTGCTCGGGGCGGCCTTTGCGGCCGGGGCGGTCACGGTCCTCGCAATGCCCTGGCTGCGGGCACAGTTCGGGCCTGTGGCGCCCGTGCTCATCGCCTGGGGCGGCGGGGCGCTCGGCCTGCTGCTCGGGGCGGCAGCGCTGCGCGGCAGGCTCGGGCCGCAGGCCCGCTGAGGCCATTGCCGGCAGCGCTGCGGGGCGCCGTGCCGATGGCGTATCATCCGCGCCCATAACATTCCAGAACGACGCACACTCGAGCCGATGTCCGGACCCGCATCCCCCCCGAACCGCCCGCCCCCGCTGCGTCTGCCGGGCGGTTGGCTGACCGCACTGATTCCGCTGATCTGGCTGGCCGGGCTCGGCGGCTGGGTCGTGCTGCGCTGGTCGCATCTGCCCCCGATGATCCCGATCCGCTGGAACCTCGCCATGGGAGTTCCGGACTTCTGGGTGCGCCGCTCCGCCTCGGCGGTGCTGTCAGTGATGGGCACGATGGGCGCGATCTGCCTGGCCTTCATCGCACTCGCCTGGCTGATGCTGCAACAGCCGCCACACGCCTCACCCGCCTCGGTCGCCGCCGAGCGCATCTTCCGCCGCCAGACCGCGCTGCTGATCGTCGCGTCCGGCTGGTTCGTGGCCTTCTGGCCGGCATTCAGTCTGCTGCCGCTGCCGTTCGAGCTGTTTCGGGTGTGGACCGTCCTGTTTGCCGCCACATTGATCACCGGAGGGGTCGCACTCGTGCGCTCCGGCATCCGCATGTACCGGGCCCAGCACGGCCTGCCGGCGGATTCACCGCGGGACGCACCGCCGGATGCGGGCCGCTGGTACGGACCGTTCTACGTCAATCGGCACAACCGCTCGCTGCTGGTCCCGAAGCCGCTCGGCGGCGGGTACCTGTTCAACTTCGCCAACCCCTGGGCTTGGGCGCTGCTCGCGGCCCTGCTCGGCACGGCGTACGTGCTGGTGCGTCTGCGGCATCACTAGCCGGCGCGTGGCGCACGCGCCCACGCGATTTTTGTTCGTGAATCTCTGCCGCATTGTTAAACGGCGTGGCATGATGCGCGCGCCATGCAACTGCAGGACCCTCGGGCGCCACAACACGGCGCCAGCGACGATCCGCAGCGCACGACGGACGACTCTGCACCAGCGTAACAACCGAGAACAACCGATGAGCACACGCGGCTCTGGGCTGCTCGCCCTGATCTTGATCAGTTTTCTCATCGGCGGCCTCGGTTCGAGCGCGATCGCAGCCGCCGCCCCGCGGCACGTGGTGCATCACTCCGTACGCCATCGCTACGTCCGGCATCGTCCGCGACGCGTGAGCCACCCCTACGTGCGCTCACAGGAAGCGCTGGTGTACGACGCGACCCTGGCGCGGGTTCTCTATGCGAAGCGGTCCGCCGGCGTCACGCCCATCGCCTCGATCACCAAGCTCATGACCACGCTGGTCGTGGCCGACGCGCACCAACCCCTCGCGCAACGCCTGCAGGTGACCCGCGCGGATTGGACGCCGTACTCGCATCTGCCGATCGGCATCTGGCTGACGCGCGCGCAGCTGTTTCACCTGGCGCTGATGTCCTCGGAGAACCGCGCCGCGCGGACGCTGTGCAACAATTACCCGGGCGGATTACCCGCCTGCGTGCGGGCGATGAACGCCAAGGCGCGCGCCCTCGGCATGACCCATACTCACTTCATCGAGCCGACCGGACTGTCCGCGCAGAACGTCTCCACGCCCGGGGATCTGGCCAAGCTGGTGCTGGCGGCGGCACACAACCCGGTCATTCGCCGCTACTCGACGAGCCCGGGCTACACGATTCGCGACGGCCGCTGGCGGCTGCCGTACTACCCGACCGACCCGCTGGTCCGGGACCGCTGGTGGCACATCGTGGTGCAGAAGACCGGGTTTACCGATCCAGCCGGACAATGCCTGGTGCTCGATACGTACATCGATCACCACGACATCGTCATGGTGCTGATGCACTCGTGGGGCAAGTACACCCGCACCGCCGATGCGCTGCGCGTCAAGCAGTGGCTGCAGGCTCGCCTGCGGCGACACCGCTGGGCCACGGTCGCCGCGCGCATGTGACTCGGCGCGCTGCACGATGCGCCCCGCGGCACCGTGCAGCCACGATGAGCTCGAGCGCTTCGTACGCGCGCAGGCACCGCTCATCGAACAGGTCCGCGCCGAACTGGCGGCGGGCCGCAAAACAACCCACTGGATGTGGTTCGTATTTCCACAGCTGCGCGCCCTCGGCTCGAGCCCGAGGGCGCAGCACTACGGCATCGTCTCGCTGGATGAGGCGGTCCGCTACCTGCAGCACCCGGTCCTCGGCGAGCGGCTCGCCGAGTGCACCGCCGCGGTCACTGCATGGGTCGGCATCCCGATCGAGACCGTATTCCCCTATCCCGATCATCTGAAATTTCACTCCAGCATGACGCTGTTCGAGCGTGCGGCGCGCCGTGTGCAGGACCCGCGCTACGGTTCGGTGTTCCGCGCGGCGCTCGAGCGATACTTCAACGGAGTCGACGACCCGCGGACGCTCGCGCTGTTGGATCCGGACGGGGTGTAACCGCCGCGCCCGGCGGCTGGCCCCGCACCGTGGCGATCCGCCCGGCGCGGGCCGCCCGTGCGCAGCAGCGTCACGGAATCAACACCGTCGAGCCGGTCGTACGGCGCGCCTCCAGGTCACGATGCGCCTCAGCCGCCTCCGTGAGCGGATACCGCTGCCCGATCCGCACCCGCAACACGCCCTTCTTGACGGCCGCGAACAGTTCGCGCGCGGCGGCATCGAGCTGCTCGCGGCCGGCCAGGTAATGGAACAGCGTCGGGCGGGTCAGGAACAGCGAGCCGCGGCGGCTGAGCTCGAGCGGCGCGATCGGCGGCACGGGCCCGGAGGCATTGCCGAAGCTCACCATCAGACCGAGAGGACGCAGGCAATCGAGCGAATCCATGAACGTGTCCCGCCCGACCGAATCGTAGACCACCGCGACGCCGGCGCCGCGGGTCAGGCGGCGCACTTGCGGTGCGAGCGCACCGTGCCCCGAGAGCAGCACGTGCCGGCAGCCGTGTGTGCGCGCCAACTTGGCTTTCGCGTCGCTGCCGACGACGCCGATGACCTGGGCGCCGAGCGCCTTGGCCCACTGGGTGAGCAGCAGGCCGACTCCGCCGGCGGCGGCATGCACCAGGATCGTCTCCCCGCGCTGCACGCGGTGCGTACGGCGGAGCAGGAACTGCGCGGTCAGTCCCTTCAGCATCAGAGCTGCGGCCTGCTCCTCGGCGATGCCCTTGGGGATTTTCACCACGCGCGCCGCCGGAAGGTTGCGCACGTCGCAGTAGGCACCGGGAGCGGAGTGCACGTACGCCACGCGATCGCCGACCCGGAACCCCCGCACGTTGCGACCCAGCGCCGTGATGACGCCGGCGGCCTCGCGCCCCGGACAGCCGGGCAGCTCGCCGGGGTACAGGCCCGTGCGGTCATACACGTCGATGTAGTTCAGGCCGATCGCCGTGTGGCGCACCTGGACTTCGCCGGCCGCCGGCCGGGTGATTTCCAGATCCTCCACGCGCAGCACTTCAGGTCCGCCGTGTTCATGGAATCGGATGCATTTCATGTCCGCACTCCGTCAAATCTGTTGCGCCACGGTCGCCCGCCGGCGGCCATTGCCCGGTCGGCGCGGCCGGCCGGGAGCCGGGAACCTGCCGGCTCAGCGCGGGCGAACCGGCCCGCTGCCGGCGCCGGTGCGCTCGAGGGCCGCGGCGATCTGCTCGAGCTCCTCGCCGCTGAGCGTCACGGTCGCCCCGTCGATCCAACCGTCGACCTGCTGCGCGGTGCGGGCCCCGACGATGGCGCCGGTGACACCCGGCCAGGCGAGCACCCACGCCACCGCGAGCGCACCGAGGCTGACGCCGCGGCGCGCCGCGATGGGCTTGAGCGCCTCGACGAATGCCAGGTTGCGCTCAAGCGCCGCACCGGCAAAGTACGGATCGCGGCTGCGCCAGTCATTGGCGGGCAGGGTCCGCGCCCGCTCGGCGGTGAATGCGCCGGTGAGCAGACCGGCCTGCATCGGGCTGTACACGATGACCGCGGTGTCGTGCGTCCGGCACCACTCGATCTCGGCGGCCTCCTCGCGACGGATCGCGGAGAACGGCGGCTGGAGCGACGCGACGTGCCCGATCCGCTCGGCCCGCTCGAGCTGCGCGACCGAATGATTCGAGAGCGCCGCGGCGCGGATCTTGCCGGCCCGCTGGAAGGCCAGCAGCGTCTCCCAGTACACCTCGAGGTCGGTGTCATCCGCGGGGCGGTGGACCTGGTACAGGTCGATGCGCTCGACCCCGAGACGGCGCAGTGAGGCATCGAGTTCGCAGCGCAGACTCTCCGCCGCGCCCACCCGCCGCGGGGCCGCTGCCGGCCGCTGCTCGTCCCAGACCAGGCCGCACTTGGTGAACACGTAGGGCCGATCGGTGGCGGCCATCCCCCGCAGCGCCCGTCGCACGATCTCCTCGGAGTGCCCGAAACCGTAAATCGGGGCGGTGTCGATCCAATTGATTCCGCACTCGAGCGCGTGACGGATGGCGCGGACCGAGTCCGCATCATCCACGGCCCCCCATTCGCTGCCACCGGCCGCCCACGCGCCGAACCCGACGCGGGTGATGTCCATGCCCGTCTGACCCAGCGCCCGGGTGGGAAGGGCCCCTCGGGGCGCTGCGGAATCGTTCGCCATCACGCTCCTCCTGAACAGCACGCGAAAGTCCAAGGCTGGCACGGGCAGGCCGCCCAGGCAACCGCCACCGGACTCAGGGCCGCGGAACGAGCACCGTGAGTTTCAGGGCCGGATCGAGCGCCGGCCGCAACGTGTACTGCTCGTATTGGCAGCGCCCGCGCCGCGGATGCTGAAAGTTCCGTACCCCGCCCTCGCGTGCCAGGACCTGTTGGGAACGCCAGGCGGCGGTAAACACCGGGCTCGCCTGTGCCAGCGTACGCACCAGCTCCAGATGCACCGGGTCATCCTCGCGGCCGGCCGTGTCGGCGCGATACTCGGCCACGAGCCGCTCGGCGCGCTCGGGCCACTCGGGGATGAACTGCGGCGCCCGCGCATCGAGGAACACGTAGCGCAGCAGGTTGCGCTCCCCGCGCCGGCCGAGCCAGTCCATGAACAGCTGCGCCGCCGGCCGGTTCCAGGCGAGCGCGTCCCAGTGCCGATCGATCACATACGCCGGCGTGCGCACGGCGCGCACCAGTGCCAGCAGCGGCCGTGGATCGGGTGGCTCGGGCCGCGCCAGAGCATCGGTCCGGCCGCTGAGCTCGAACAGGTACGCCCGCTCGGCCCGCGAGAGGCGCAGCCCGTCGGCGATGGCGTGCAACGTCTCGTGCGAAATCGCTTTCGTGCGCCCCTGCTCGATCCACGTGTACCAGGTGACGCTGATGCCGCACAGCTGCGCGGCCTCCTCGCGGCGCAATCCCGGAGCTCTGCGCCGGCCGCGTGGGAACTGAAACGATTCGGGGCGCAGCCGCTCGCGCTGCGCCCGCAGAAAGGCGCCGAGGGACGGCTCGAGCGCCCGCCGGGAATCGCCCCGCGGTGCGTGTGAAGTCATGGGGACCGCCAGGATCGGGGTGGTATTGGTAATAGTATCCGCAGCAGTCTTGTACCAGGATACCTCGCGCGCATACTGACCCGGTCACCGCGGGCGGAGATTGGCCATGCGTTCTCACGAACAGACCGTGCACACTCAGTTCGATCCGCGCGCCGAGGCGTACCTGCTCAGCGCGGTGCATGCGGCCGGTCCCGATCTGGAGCACGTCCAGGGGCTCCTTGGACAGTGCGCCGGCGGCCTGCAGCGGGCGCTCGACGTCGGCTGCGGTGCAGGCCATCTGTCTTTTGCAATCGCCCCGCACGTCGGGCACGTCGTGGCGCTCGACCCGTCCGCGAACATGCTCGCGGCCGTGACGCGTGGCGCTGCGGCGCGCGGGTTCAGCCGGATCGAGGTGCGCTGCGGCAGTGCCGAGTCGCTGCCCTTTGCGCCGGAGAGCTTCGCGCTCGTAGGCACCCGCTACAGCGCGCATCACTGGACGCGCCTGCCGGCCGCCGTGCAGGAGATGAGTCGAGTGCTCGAGCCCGAGGGTCATGCGCTCATCATCGATGTCGTCGCACCCGAGGACCCGCTCGTGGATACGCACTTTCAAGCGATGGAGCTGCTGCGCGATCCATCCCACGTGCGCAACCGCTCGTTACGCGAATGGCGTCAACTGCTCGCCGGGGCCGGGCTCACCGAACTCGAATATCGGCAGTGGCCCGTGCGCATCGAGTTCGCCTCGTGGGTGACGCGCATGCGCACGCCCGAGACCTCGGTGGCGGCAATCCGTGCGCTGCAGAGCGGTGCACCGCGCGAGGTACAGGAAGCGCTCGCGCTCGAGGCGGACGGGAGCTTCGTGCTCGAGACCGGTCTGTTCTGGCTGGTTAAATCAAGTCAGTCCTAAGGCAGGCCACCGGCCGACCGAGGGCGCATGTGTTTGAACAGATCCCCCGGCACAGAGATCTTGCCCAAGGCACAACCGATGATAGGGAGCGGCTCAAAATCGATCGCACAATGATCGTTGAGCGTGACCGCGAAGCCGCCGGATCGCAGCCTCTGGATGCGGTGCGTCGCGGCCCTGTTCCATCCGTCCCAGGAACGCCTGCGTGGCGCCTGATGAAAGGGATCCGTGCGAGGAAAGCCGATGGCCACCGCAGGCGCTGCGCGACGTGCGTCGATGGACCGGGCCACGTGCCGTAGCGCGGCGAACCACCGGATTGCGGGAGGCAGGCGCGTCTGAGCACGCACCGCAGCGCCGCCTCGGCGCGGCCCGATCGGGGTCGGGGCGCGATTGCGCGGCAGCAGTGCGGCAGCAGATCCAACCGCTCAACTACCGGACCCAGGCGCCGCCGAGGCGGCGGGGCATGCCGGGCCAACAGGATGCCGATCAGTGCCGCATGCAGCGCCAGTACCAGTGCGGCCGCGACACTGCGCCGCAGTCCGAGCCGGTGAGGCTCGGTGCGCATGGGGCCGCTCAGCCGTACTGCGAGAGGGTCGTCACCGGACGATGCCGCAGCAGGAAATAGGGCACGAGCGCCACGGCGGTCGTGATGAGGGCCCGCGTCAGTTCGTTCGCGACGGTCGAGAATCCGATCTGCAAGCCCATCGACGCACTGCCAAGGTGCCCCGCGACCGGGAGCATCAACCCGACGTTCATCAGTCGGGCCGCGAAACACGCCAACAGCACCCCGCTGATCAGTCCGCTCACCGGAACCGGGCGACCACAGGCCCGCACGCCGAACAGCGCCGCTACGGTCACCGGCAACACCCACAGCATGGCCACCTTGACCGTGGAGTTCACGGCCGTGGCGGCCAGTAGCGGTACCGTGTAGTGATACCCCATCAGGCGCGGCGCATTCAGCGCCAACACCAGCAGCGCCATGAGCGAGATGCACGCCACGGCGAAGCTCGCGAGCGGTCCGAAGACACACAGCAGCGGCCAGCGGCACAGCCAGGTCTTCAGTTCCTCGCGGCCCGCATAGCGCTCGAGGAACACCCCGTCCCCGCCCAGCGCTTCGTGCGCGCGGCGTTCCGCCTCGGCCGGCACAGCGCCGCGCTCGAGTCCTTGCTCGCGCAGCTGCTCGAAGTGCGACTGCAGTTCGAGCGCTGCCCGCCGCGCGTGCCGCACGGCGACACCGCGCCCGATCAGTGCGCGCTGCAGCGCAAGAAATCGACGCTCAGTCATGGTGTGCCCCCAGAATGCGCTCCACTCCGTCGCTCATGCGACGCCAGTTCGCGGTGAGCCGTGCGAGCCGCCGGCAGCCCTTGGGCGTCGCCTGGTAATAGATTCGCGTTCGGCCCTCGACCTGCCGCGGTCGTGAGCGCAGCAGGCCGCGCGCCTCGAGCGCATGCAGTGCCGGATACAACACGCCCTCGCCGAGGCTGAGCGCCTCGTCGCTGAGCAGCTTCAGAGCGCGGGCGATGTCATAGCCGTACATCTCGCGCTGTGCCAGCAACCGCAGCAGCACCAGCTCCGGAACACCACTCATCAGGGTCGGTTCACGCTCGGGCATCGAGGGACTATACCTCGCAGGGCGAGGTATGAGAAGCGCCGTTCACCCCGAGGCCGCATGGGAATGCGGCGCAGCGGTCCGCCGCGGCTCAAAGGAGGCGGGTGCCGGTGATCCCGCCATAGACGCCGAGCCCGGCGGTGAGCACCGCAATCGCCACCACCACCCAGGCGTAGAGACCCTTGAGCCGATGCTCCGCCGGCAGCGCGCGGAAGGCGAGCGCCACCAGAAACCCCAGCACCAGCGGCAACATGAGTGCATTCATGACTTCCACGCCGATATTGAGCTCGACGAGATTCGGGGCGAGATCCACCAGCACCGCCCCACCGATCACCGCCGCTGCGTAGATGCCGTAGAACCATGGAGCCTCGAGCGGATGGTGCTCGAGCGAGTGCCGATAGCCAGTGACCTCGCCGAACCCCCAGGCGCTCGCCAGCGAGGCAACGATCGCCGCCACCAACGCCGCGCCGATCGTGCCGAGTCCAAACACGACCCGGCCGACATCGACGCCAAGGAACGGCACCAGCAGCTGGGTGATGTCGCCGATCGAGTTCAGACTGGCTTGCCTGTGCAGCGTGCCGATCGTGGCGGCCGCAGCGATCAGGATCGCCGCCATGACCGCCTGGGTGATGACGGAGCCAATCGCCGTATCGAGGCGGGCGTGTCGGTAATGGTGCGGCTGAAGCTTCTTGTCCGCCACGGCGGACTGCTGGTAGAAAATCATCCACGGCATGATGACCGCGCCGATATTGGCGGCCACTAGGTACAGGTAGTCATCGTTGCCGAGCGGCATGTGCAGCAGACCGCTCGCCATCGCGCCACCGTGCGGATGGGCGCGCCAGGCAATGAAGAAGAACGCGAACTCGAACAGCCCGAGCCCGATCGCCACGCGCTCGACGCGGCGGTAGCTGCCGGTGAGCACGATCGTCAGCAGCGCCGCGACCGTCAGCGCGAGGCTGAGCGCGCGCGGGACACCGAACAGCTCCCCGACGGCGGCGACACCGGAGAATTCCGTGACCAAGGCGCCGAGCGTCGCCACCCCGAGGCCGCACACCGACAACCACGCCCAGCCGGTGCCGAAGGTCTTGCGGATCAGTTCGCCGTGGCCCTGGCCGGTGAAGATGCCGAGGCGCACGGTAAGCTCCTGCACCACGAACAGCACCGGAATCAGCAGCAGTTGCAGCAGCAGCAGCCGGTAGCCCCACTGCACGCCGCTCTGCGCAGCGGTGATGATGCTGCCCACGTCGGTATCGGCCAGCATGACCACCAGTCCCGGCCCCATCACCGCCAGAAACAGCTTCCAGCCGGGCAGTGCCGCGCGGGTCGGAGAAACGGCGTGGTTGCGAGCGGTCGGATCCATCGAGCTTCACCTGGGCCAGATCTACGCCGTGGGACGACCGGGGCCGTACCCCGACCGGCGCCGGTGTGGCCGTATTACGGCTGGGTTGAGAGGATACAAATAAGACTGATTCGCATTTGCATAAAGAATACCAGCGCCCCCCGAACAAGGCAATGACGGACCTCGCACTGCAATGGAGAGTCGGTGCGCCGTCCCTGCGGCTCGGGCGTTCGCCACGCGCTGTGGCGAACCCGGTAGACTCACCGCTGGGTCACCTCTGGGCGGGCGCTTCTGTCGCCGCACGGGCACGCGGCAGGACGAACCTGCCGTTCGGTTCGGCGGGCGGCCGCAGCGTCCCACTCCAGATTCGGCGCAGGTCGGCAACCCACGGAGACGCGCTGATGCATTTTTTGATCCTGGCGCTGCGCACACCGGATTTCGATGCGGAGGTCCTGCCACCGCATCGCGCCTATCTCGAGGCCCTGCGGATCCGCGGGCGACTCACCGCACACGGCCCGTTCCTGGATCAGTCCGGGGGCGCCTACGTCATCCGCGCCGATTCGCTGGCGGAAGCCGAAGCGGTCGCCGTTGCGGACCCGCTGAGCCACTCCGGGGCGGCGGAGATGGCCGTGTGGGCCTGGGATCTGACGTGGTCCGTCACCGCGGCCTCCGCCCAGGAGAGCGATGGCGCTGACGCGGTATGAACCCGGTCCGGGACCCTCGGTGCGCGCGGGGCACGCTGCGGGAGGTGCGCACACCGATTCCGGCCGCCACTCGGCGCCCGCCCTCCTCGTGGCCCTACCCTCAAGTGGGGGGCTTGAACGCCGGATCGAACCGTCCCCGCGGCTGCGGGCGAACCCGCAGCCCTGCGCACCGGGCGTGCGTGACGGCCACGCCGCCGGCTGCGGCATCACCGTGGAAACGGCGCCCTCGGGACGCCGAGGAGGCTGATCGATGTTCATCGTGCGGGGACTGATCGATCGATTACTGCTCGTCTGCGCCATCGTCACCGGGGGACTGGTGCCGGGGTTTCTCGCGCAATATCGCCAGCGCCTCGGCGGACGGTTGGATCAGGCACGACTCGACCTCGCCCCCTGGCAGAACATCGCCGATCAGTTCTTCGGCGGCCACCTGCACGCACTGATCGCGTATCACTTGGCAAGCCCGGTCGCGCCCATCCATGCCGAGGGCGCCGTGATCGAACAGCTCGTGCACTCCGTGCAGCAGCTGCGCGACGAGATGGCCGCGTTGCACGGCAGTCTCTATCACCAAGTGTGGTATCTGGCGCTGCACCCCGATCCCGCCCTGCTGCGCGCGACCGCGTCGGCCTGGGTGCCCACCTTCGGTCTCTCCGGCCCGGCGCTGCTGTTTGCCGTCGTGTTCGCCGGTTGCGCATGGCTGATTTTCCAGACCCTGTGGTCCGTCACCAGCGCAAGTGCTCGACGCATCGCGCGCCGGCGGCACCGCACCCCCACGGCGGCGGCGCCGAGCTCCGGCCGTTGAAACGGGCACCGCCATAACGAGAAGGCCGGCGCAAGCTCTCGCCTGCGCCGGCCCTGTGCGTTCAGCCGCCCGGTGGCACCCGTGCGCCACCCGCGGCCCTGCTGCTCGGCTCAGCCGGCCGACGTTTCCGGCTCCTCGCTGGCACTGCTGTCATCGGACTCCGGGATACCGCCGCCGACTTCCATGAAGCTGCGCCGGCCCACTCCCTCGTTCCTACGCCGCCGCGAGGCATGCGTCGCGAAGCCCGTACCGGCCGGGATGAGACGGCCGACGATGACGTTTTCCTTCAACCCGCGCAGATCGTCCTCCAGGCCACGCACCGCCGCTTCGGTCAGCACGCGAGTGGTTTCCTGGAACGACGCGGCGGAGATGAACGATTCCGTCGCCAGCGACGCCTTGGTGATGCCGAGCAACACCGGCTGCAACGTCGCCATTTCCTTGCCGTCCTGTTCCGCGCGATCGTTGATGTCGAGCGCACGGGATCGGTCGAGCTGTTCGCCGCGCAGCAGCGAGGTATCGCCCGTGGACTGCACCTCGGTCTTGCGCAGCATCTGGCGGATGATCACCTCGATGTGCTTGTCGTTGATCTTCACACCCTGGAGGCGATAGACGTCCTGAATCTCGCGCACCAGGTAGTTCGCCAGCGCCTCGACGCCCTGCAGTCGCAGGATGTCGTGCGGATTCGGCTCGCCGTCGGCGATCACCTCGCCGCGCTCGACCGTCTCGCCTTCGAAGACGTTGAGCTGGCGCCACTTCGGAATCAGTTCCTCGTACTTGTCACCGTCATCGCTGGTGATGATCAGCCGGCGCTTGCCCTTGGTCTCCTTGCCGAAGCTCACGGTGCCCGACTTCTCCGCCAGAATCGCCTGATCCTTCGGCTTGCGAGCCTCGAACAGATCCGCGACGCGCGGCAGACCGCCGGTGATGTCACGGGTCTTCGAAGACTCCTGCGGGATGCGGGCGATGACGTCACCGATCGATACTCGCGCATCGTTCTCCAGCGCCACGAGCGCACCCGCCGGCAGTGAATACACCGCCGGGATCTCCGTGTTGGCGAACGTGACTTCCTTCCCCTTGGCATCGACCAGCTTGATCGTGGCGCGCAGATCCTTGCCGCCGCGCTGCTTGGTATCGAGCACCACGGTGCTGGACAGACCCGTCACCTCGTCGACCTGCGTGGTGACCGTGAGGCCATCGACGAAGTCCTGGAACCGCACGAAGCCGGCGACTTCCGTCACCACCGGGTGCGTGTGCGGATCCCACGTCGCGACCACCTGCCCGGCGGCGACCTGATGACTTTCCTTGACGGTGATCGTCGCACCGTAGGGGATCTTGTAGCGCTCGCGCTCGCGGCCGAAATCATCGACCACACCGATCTCCCCGGAGCGCGAGGCGGCCACCAGGTGGCCCTTCTCATGCTGCACGGTCTTCAAGCGATGGAAGCGAATGGTGCCCTTGTTGCGCACCTCGACGCTGCTGGCCGCCGCCGCTCGCGATGCCGCGCCACCGATGTGGAACGTACGCATGGTCAGCTGCGTGCCCGGCTCGCCGATCGACTGCGCGGCGATCACACCGACCGCCTCGCCGATGCTGATCAGATGACCACGGGCCAGATCGCGTCCGTAGCACTGAGCGCACACGCCGTAGCGGGTTTTGCAGGTGATGGGCGAGCGGACCTTGAGCTGGTCGACGCCTTCCTGCTCCAGATGACGCACCAGGTACTCATCGAGCAGCGTACCGCGCTCGATGAGCACGTCCTCGGATCCCGGCTTCAATACATCGTCAGCCAGGACGCGTCCGAGCACGCGCTCCCCGAGTGCCTCGACCACATCGCCGCCTTCGACGAGCGGCGTCATGGTCAGGCCATGCGGCGCTCCGCAATCCACTTCCGTGACCACCAGATCCTGCGCCACGTCGACCAGGCGGCGGGTGAGATATCCGGAGTTCGCGGTCTTCAGCGCCGTGTCGGCCAGACCCTTGCGGGCGCCGTGCGTGGAGATGAAGTACTGCAGAACGTTCAGACCCTCACGGAAGTTCGCCGTGATCGGGGTCTCGATGATCGATCCGTCCGGCTTCGCCATCAGGCCGCGCATGCCGGCGAGCTGACGAATCTGCGCCGCGGATCCGCGGGCGCCGGAGTCGGCCATCATGAAGATCGAATTGAAGGACTTCTGACGGACCATGACGCCCTTGGCGTCGCGGACTTCATCGCTGCCGAGCTTCTCCATCATCGCCTTGGCGACCTGGTCATTGGCGCGCGACCAGATATCCACGACCTTGTTGTACCGCTCACCGTTGGTCACGAGACCCGAGGCGTACTGATCCTGGATCTCCTTCACCTCACGGTCGGCGTTGGCGATGATCCGCGGCTTCTGCTCGGGGATCACGATGTCGTCGATGCCGAACGACACGGCCGAACGGGTCGCATAATGGAATCCGGTGTACATCAGCCGGTCGGCGAAGATTACGGTCTCCTTCAGCCCGAGCGTGCGATAGCTCGCATTGATGGTGGCGGAGATCGCCTTCTTCGTCATGTCCTGGTTGATCAGGTCGAAGGACATGCCCTTCGGCAGCACCTCGAGCAGCAGCGCGCGGCCGACGGTGGTTTCCACCACGCGGATCCGATCGTTGCCGTTCACGTGCTCCTTGATACGCACGCGCACCTTGGCCTGCAGATCGACCGAGCGGCTCTCGTAGGCGCGATGCACCTCGTGCACGTCGCAGAACAGCATGCCCTCGCCGCGTGCGCCGATGCGCTCGCGCGTCATGTAGTAGAGCCCGAGCACGACGTCCTGCGACGGCACGATGATCGGATCACCGTTGGCCGGCGAGAGGATGTTGTTCGAGGCCATCATCAAGGCGCGCGCCTCGAGCTGCGCCTCGAGCGACAGCGGCACGTGCACGGCCATTTGGTCGCCGTCGAAGTCCGCGTTGAACGCGGTGCACACCAGCGGGTGCAGCTGGATGGCCTTGCCCTCGACCAGCTGCGGCTCGAACGCCTGGATGCCCAGGCGGTGCAGCGTCGGCGCGCGGTTCAGCAGCACGGGATGCTCGCGGATGACTTCCTCGAGGATGTCCCATACCTCCGGTCCCTCGCGCTCCACCAGGCGCTTGGCGGCCTTGATGGTCGAGGCTTCGCCGCGCAGTTGCAGCTTCTGGAAGATGAACGGCTTGAATAGCTCGAGCGCCATCTTCTTCGGCAGACCGCACTGGTGCAGGCGCAGCTGCGGGCCGACCACGATGACCGAGCGGCCCGAGTAATCGACCCGCTTGCCGAGCAGATTCTGACGGAAGCGGCCCTGCTTGCCCTTGATCATGTCGGCCAGCGACTTCAACGGCCGCTTGTTCGTGCCGGTGATGGCGCGACCGCGCCGGCCGTTATCGAGCAGCGCGTCCACTGCCTCCTGCAGCATGCGCTTCTCGTTGCGCACGATGATGTCGGGCGCGTTGAGCTCGAGCAGGCGACGCAGACGGTTGTTGCGGTTGATGACGCGGCGATACAGATCGTTCAGATCCGACGTCGCGAACCGGCCGCCGTCGAGCGGCACCAGCGGGCGCAGATCCGGCGGCAGCACCGGCAGCACAGTCATCACCATCCACTCCGGCTTGTTGCCGGACTCGATGAACGACTCGATGAGCTTCAGGCGCTTGGAGAGGCGCTTGAGTTTCGTCTCCGAGGAGGTCGACTGCATCTCCTCGCGCACCTTGGTGAGCTCGGAGGCCAGATCGATGCTGCGCAGCAGCTCGTAGACCGCCTCGGCACCCATGCGCGCGTCGAACTCATCGCCGTGCTCCTCGATCGCCTCGAGATACATCTCGTCGGTCAGCAGCTGTCCGCGCTGCAGGGGCGTCATGCCCGGATCGATGACCACGAAGGCCTCGAAATACAGCACGCGCTCGATCTCGCGCAGCGTCATGTCGAGCATCAGGCCAATACGCGACGGCAGCGACTTCAGGAACCAGATGTGCGCGACCGGGCTGGCCAGCTCGATGTGCCCCATGCGCTCGCGGCGCACCTTGGCCTGGGTGACCTCGACGCCACACTTCTCGCAGACGACGCCGCGGTGCTTCAGGCGCTTGTACTTGCCGCACAAGCACTCGTAGTCCTTGACCGGCCCGAAAATCTTCGCGCAGAACAAACCGTCACGCTCGGGCTTGAACGTACGGTAGTTGATGGTCTCGGGCTTTTTGACTTCCCCGAACGACCAGGCGCGGATCATCTCCGGGGAGGCCAATCCGATCTTGATCGAATCGAACTGCTCAACCGGAGCATTGGTCTTGAAAAACTTAAGAAGGTCTTTCATCGCATGTTCTCCTCACGGCGCGCCGTGATCAGTCCTGCTCCAGCTCCATGTTGATGCCGAGCGAGCGGATTTCCTTGACGAGCACATTGAAGGATTCGGGCATGCCCGCGTCCATTTGGTGATTGCCGTCCACAATGTTCTTGTACATCTTGGTACGACCATTCACGTCGTCGGATTTGACCGTCAGCATCTCCTGTAGCGTGTAGGAAGCTCCGTAGGCCTCAAGTGCCCAGACCTCCATTTCTCCGAAGCGCTGTCCGCCGAACTGAGCCTTACCGCCAAGCGGCTGCTGGGTGACGAGGCTGTACGGACCGGTGGACCGGGCGTGCATCTTGTCGTCGACCAGGTGGTTCAGTTTCAGCATGTACATGTAGCCGACGGTCACCGCACGGTCGAAGCGCTCGCCGGTACGTCCGTCGTACAGGTACATCTGACCACTGGTCGGCAGGTCCGCGAGCTCAAGCATGCGCTTGATTTCCGCCTCGCTCGCCCCGTCGAACACCGGCGTGGCCATCGGCACGCCGTGCGAAAGGTTGCCCGCCAAGCGCTTCAGATCGTCGCTGCCGAGGCTGTCGATGTCCTCGGGCTGCCCGCCGGTCTTGTTGTAGACCTCCTTCAGGAAGTCACGCAGATCGGCTTCCGCGGCCTGACGTTCGAGCATGCGCCCGATCTTCAGGCCGAGTCCCTTGGCGGCCCAGCCGAGGTGCGTCTCGAGCACCTGCCCGACGTTCATACGCGAGGGCACGCCGAGCGGGTTCAGCACGATGTCGACCGGCGTACCGTCTTCGAGGTACGGCATGTCCTCGACCGGCACGATGGTGGAAATCACGCCCTTGTTGCCGTGTCGACCGGCCATCTTGTCGCCCGGCTGCACGCGGCGCTTCACGGCGAGATACACCTTGACCATCTTGAGCACGCCCGGGGCAAGATCATCGCCCTGGGTGATCTTCGCCTTCTTGTCCTCGAGACGCTTCTCGAAGGCCTTGCGCTGGGTCTGCAGCCGCTCGGCCGCCTGCTCGAGCTGCGAATTCGCCTCCTCATCCTGCAGGCGGATTTCAAACCAGTTCTCGCGCGGCAGCTCATCGAGGTACTCGACACTCACGGCCGTGCCCGCCTTCAGGCGCTTCGGCCCGCCGGCGGCGTTCTGGCCAATCAGCGTGGCGCGCACGCGCTGGTACAGATCGTCCTCGAGAATGCGCTGCTGATCGGCGAGGTCCTTGCGCACCCGCTCGATCTCGGCCTTCTCGATCGACAGCGCCCGCGAATCCTTCTCCACCCCGTCGCGCGTAAACACGCGCACGTCGATCACGGTGCCATCCATGCCCGGCGGCACGCGCAGCCCGGTGTCCTTCACGTCGGAGGCCTTCTCGCCGAAGATCGCGCGCAGCAGCTTCTCTTCGGGAGTCAGCTGCGTCTCGCCCTTGGGCGTGACTTTGCCGACCAGGATGTCCCCAGCCTTGACCTCCGCGCCGATGTAGGCGATGCCGGCCTCATCGAGCTTGGCGAGCGCCGCATCGCCGACGTTCGGGATGTCGGCGGTGATCTCCTCGGGCCCCAGCTTGGTATCGCGAGCGACGCAGGTCAGCTCCTCGATGTGGATCGTGGTGAACCGGTCCTCCTGGACCACGCGCTCGGAAATGAGGATCGAATCCTCGAAGTTGTAGCCGTTCCAGGGCATGAACGCGACCAGCAGATTCTGCCCGAGCGCGAGCTCCCCGAGGTGAGTCGAGGGCCCATCGGCCAGCACGTCCCCGCGCGCAATCACGTCACCGCCATTGACCAGCGGACGCTGGTTGATGCAGGTGTTCTGGTTCGAGCGCGTGTATTTGGTCAGATTGTAGATGTCCACGCCCGGCTCGCCCGCCGTCGTCTCCTCGTCGTTGACCCGCACCACGATGCGCGAGGCGTCGACCGAATCGACCACGCCGCCACGCCTGGCGACCACGGTCACCCCGGAGTCGATCGCCACCGCGCGCTCCATGCCGGTGCCGACGAACGGCATCTCCGCGCGCAGCGTCGGCACCGCCTGGCGCTGCATGTTCGAGCCCATCAGCGCGCGGTTCGCGTCGTCGTGCTCGAGAAACGGGATGAGCGAGGCGGCCACCGAGACCGTCTGCTTCGGGCTCACGTCCATGTAGTTGATCTGATCGCTCTGCATGAGCGTGAATTCGTTCTGGAAACGGCACGAGACCAGCTCGTCGCTGAGTTCCCCGTGCACACCCAGAGCGGCATTGGCCTGGGCAATGGCGTAGTTACCCTCTTCGATCGCCGAGAGGTAGTCGATCTGGTCCGTCACCCGACCGTTCTCGACGCGCCGGTACGGAGTCTCGAGGAACCCGTACCGATTGGTGCGCGCGTACACCGCGAGTGAGTTGATCAGACCGATGTTCGGGCCTTCCGGCGTCTCGATCGGGCAGACGCGGCCGTAGTGAGTCGGGTGCACGTCGCGCACCTCGAAGCCGGCGCGCTCACGGGTCAGACCGCCCGGGCCGAGCGCCGAGACGCGCCGCTTGTGGGTCACCTCGGAGAGCGGATTGTTCTGGTCCATGAACTGTGAGAGCTGCGAGGAGCCGAAGAACTCCTTCACAGCCGCCGCCACCGGCTTGGCGTTGATCAGCTCCTGCGGCATCAGCGGCTCAGTCTCCGCAACCGTCAGGCGCTCCTTGACCGCGCGCTCGACGCGCACGAGGCCGACGCGGAAGGCGTTCTCGGCCATCTCGCCGACGCTTCTGACGCGGCGATTGCCCAGGTGATCGATGTCATCGACCTGGCCGTTACCGTTTCTGATGTCGATCAGGACCTTCAGCACGTCGATGATGTCGGACGTCTCGCCCTGCTCTTCGACCAGGCGCTTGGCAGTCTCATCGGTGCGGGCACCGAAGTACTTGTTGTCGTACAGGATGCCGGGGCCCACGATCGCCTCGCGGCTGACCCTGCGATTGAACTTCATACGCCCGACGGCCGACAGATCGTAGCGCTCGGTGTTGAAGAACAGGTTGGTGAACAGATTCTCCGCGGCATCGCGGGTCGGCGGCTCACCGGGGCGCATCATTCGGTAGATTTCCACCAGCGCCTCGAAGCGCGACTTGGTGGGGTCGATGCGCAGGGTGTCCGAAATGTACGGACCGCGATCGAGATCGTTCACGTACAGCGTGTTCACCGAGCCGATGCCCGCCTCGATGAGCTTCTCGACGGAAGCGGCGGTGAGCACCTCGTTGGCCTTGGCAATGATCTCGCCCGTCTCGGTGTTGACCGCGTCGTGGGAGAGGATCTTGCCGTAGAGGTATTCACGCGGCACGCGCAGACGGGTGACCTTGGCATCCTCGAGCTGACGCACGTGCCGGGCGGTGATGCGCCGGCCTTCCTCGACGATGACCTTATCGCCGATGCGGATCTCGAACGTGGCGGTCTCACCGCGCAGACGCTGCGGCACCAGCTCCAGCGCCACTTCGTCGGCGCTGAGGTCGAACGTGTTGGTATCGAAGAATGTCGCGAGGATCTCCTCGTCGCTCATGCCGAGCGCACGCAGGATGATCGTGACGGGCAGCTTGCGCCGACGGTCGATGCGCGCGAACAGGCAGTCCTTCGGGTCGAATTCGAAGTCGAGCCAGGAGCCACGGTAAGGAATGATGCGCGCGGAAAACAGCAGCTTGCCCGAGGAGTGAGTCTTGCCGCGGTCGTGATCGAAGAACACACCCGGAGAGCGGTGCAACTGCGAGACGATGACGCGCTCGGTGCCGTTGATGATGAACGTGCCGTTGTCGGTCATCAGCGGCAATTCGCCGAGATAGACCTCCTGTTCGCGCACGTCCTTGACGGGTTTCTTCGCGCCGGGCGCTTCCTTGTCGAGCACGATCAGGCGCACTTTGACGCGCAGCGGCGCGGCGTACGTGAGACCGCGCAGCTGGCACTCCTTGACGTCGAACACCGGCTCGCCGAGCCGATAGCTGACGTACTCGAGAGATGCGTTTCCGGAATAGCTCGTAATCGGGAACACGCTCTTGAACGCGGCGTGCAGACCCACTGGGTCGCGCGCGTCCTCGGCGCGTTCGGCTTGCAGGAACGTGCGGTAGGAGTCGAGCTGAATGGCCAGCAGATACGGCGTGTCCAGAATGCCCGGCTGCTTGCCGAAGTTCTTGCGGATGCGCTTCTTCTCGGTAAAGGAATAAGCCATCTCGGGTTCACCTCAGGAAATAATTGCGTTCGTCCATCAAGCAGCCTTCCGTGGACCTCCAGTCGCACGCCCATCCTGAGCGTCGTTTCGGGCGGCTCGCCGGCGCCTCGTCGGCGCCGATCGATGCGGCCCTGCGGGGCGCGTGCGCCCCAAGGGTCCGGTCCGGGGCCGCACGAGCGGCCCCGGACCTTCGCCTTATTTGATTTCCACCTTCGCGCCTGCGTCCTCGAGCTTCTTCTTGAAGCTCTCGGAATCGGCCTTGGAGACCGCGTCCTTGACGGTCGAGGGCACGGCCTCGACCAGGTCCTTCGCTTCCTTCAGGCCGAGGCCGGTGATCTCGCGGATCACCTTAATGACCGTGACCTTCTTGTCCGCCGGGTATTCCTTCAGGATGACGGTGAACTCGGTCTTCTCTTCGGCCGGAGCGGCAGCAGCGCCGGCAGCCGGAGCGGCCGCCATGGCCACCGGGGCCGCAGCAGTCACACCAAACTTCTCTTCCATGGCGGAGATGAGTTCGACCACCTCCATCAGGGACATCTTGGAAATCGCATCGAGAATTTCGTCTTTGTTGACAGCCATGTTGATTCTCCGCAGGTTCGAATTAGACAAAAAGACGCAGCGTTACGCGGCCTGTTTCTGGTCGCGCACTGCGGCCAGAGTACGGGCGAGCTTCGCCGGCGGTTCCGCCAGCGTCGCGACGAACTTCTGAATCGGCGCTTTGATCACGCCGAGCAGCATCGAGAGCGCTTGCTCGCGGGTGGGCAGACTGGCAACCCGGTCGAGATCTTCACCCGGCAGGACCTGCCCGCCGAGGGAAACCAGAGTCGCCGAGAGCTTCTCGTTCGTCTTCGCGAAGTCCTTCACCAAGCGCGCAGCGGCGCCCGGATCGTCCTTCGAGAATGCGAGCACGAGCGGCCCCTTGAGCTTCGGTCCTACCGGCTCAAAGGTGGTGCCGACGAACGCCCGGCGGGCCAGCGTGTTTTTGACGACACGCAGATACACCCCTTGGGCACGCGCCTTGGCACGCAGCTCCGTCATCTGTCCGACCGTCAGGCCACGGTATTCGGCAGCCACGACGGACTGCGCGACGGCAGCCACTTCGGCCACCTCGGCTACCAGCGCCTTCTTGTCATCCAGGTTAAGTGCCATTCCTTCTCTCCTGTTGGGTGAGAAGATCACGGTTTACGAATGAAGCGGCCGCCATCCGGCTCACTTCCCCATCGTCTCCGCCGCGGCGAAGCCTTGCGGCTGCACTGCGGCGGCGGTGACCCCTCACGCCTCGAGGACGAACCTCGGTGCGATCAGCGGTTCACCATCTGCGCAGGCGCTCATTAAGAGGGTCTTCCCCTCGCCTGCGGTCTTCGATGATGGCCGGCCCCGTGAGCGCGAACCGGCCCGCATCAAACTCGTCTCAAACGCTCAACGCGTTGTGATCGACCATCACGCCCGGCCCCATGGTCGAGGAGATCGTCACGCGCTTCAGATACTGACCCTTGGCCGCGGCCGGCTTGGCCCTGTGCAGATCGGCAATCAAGGCCGCGAGATTGTCCCTCAGGGCGCTGACTTCAAAGCTGGCCTTGCCGATCGTGCAGTGCACGATGCCGGCCTTGTCGACGCGGTAGGTCACCTGACCGGACTTGGCGTTCTTCACCGCCGTGGCGACGTCCGGGGTCACGGTGCCGACCTTCGGATTCGGCATCAGGCCGCGCGGGCCGAGGATCTGGCCGAGCTGGCCGACGACGCGCATGGCATCGGGGCTGGCGATCACGCGGTCGAAATTGATCTGCCCGGCCTTGACCTGGGCCGCCAGGTCCTCCAGACCGACCACGTCGGCGCCGGCGGCCTTGGCGATTTCCTGGTTCTTCCCGGAGGTGAACACCGCCACGCGCACGGTCTTGCCGGTGCCGTGCGGCATCACGGTCGAGCCGCGCACCTGCTGGTCGGACTTGCTCGCATCGATGCCGAGATTGACCGCGGCGTCGATGGTCTCATCGAACTTGGCCTGGGCCAGGTCCTTGACCAGCTGGAACGCCTCTTCGGCCGGATAGTACTTGCCCGGGGCAATCTTGCCCTGCCAGGTCTTCAAACGCTTGCTCAGTGCCATGATCAGCCCTCCACGTCCACGCCCATGCTGCGCGCGCTACCGGCAATGGTGCGCACGGCGGCCTCGAGATTGGCCGCGGTCAGGTCAGGCTGCTTGGACTTGGCAATTTCCTCGAGCTGCTTGCGGTTGATCTTGCCCACCTTGGCGGTGTTCGGCGTGCCACTGCCCTTCTCGATGCCGATGGCCTTGCGGATCAGCACCGCGGCCGGCGGCGTCTTCATCACGAACGTGAAGCTGCGGTCGGCGTACACGGTGATCACCACCGGGATCGGCAGACCCTTCTCGAGCTTCTGCGTCTGCGCATTGAACTGCTTGCAGAACTCCATGATGTTCACGCCCTGCTGGCCGAGTGCCGGCCCGATGGGCGGTGAGGGATTTGCAGAGCCCGCGGGCACCTGCAGCTTCACGTAGCCTTGGACTTTCTTCGCCATCGATCTCTCCCGGGTTCAAACGCCGATGAGGCTCCCCGTCGTGGATTCCGTGGGCTTTCGCCCTTGCTGCGGCCGTGCGGGCCGCCTCGCCCGGCCCTGCGGCCGGCTCTGCCGGGACCGCGCGGCGAGCGCGGAACCGATCACTCCTGCAGCGCCGCCGCCCGCCAGGGGCGAGGGGCCACGCCGGACACCTGCGGCCGTCCTAGGCCTTCTCGACCTGCGAGAAGTCGAGCTCCACGGGCGTCGAACGCCCCAGAATCTGCACCGCCACCTGCAGGCGGCTCTTTTCGTAATTGACGCTCTCGACGACGCCGTTGAAGTCGTTGAACGGACCGTCGGTCACGCGCACCACTTCACCCGGCTCGAACAGCACCTTAGGCCGCGGCTTCTCCGCGCCTTCCTCCACACGCCGCAGGATCTGCATCGCCTCGCGGTCGGTGATCGGAGCGGGCTTCTCCGGCGTGCCGCCGATGAACCCCAGGACCTTGGGCACCTCGCGCACCAAGTGCCAGGTGTCCTCGTCCATCTCCATGTGCACCAGGACATAGCCCGGGTAGAACTTGCGTTCGCTGCGGCGCTTGTGACCGTCGCGCATCTCGACCACTTCTTCGGTCGGAACCAGAACCTCGCCAAACTTGTGTTCGAGTCCCGCGCGCTTGACCCGCTCCTGAAGCGACTCGGCAACCCGATGCTCGAAGTTCGAGTAGGCGTGCACCACGTACCATCTCAACGCCACGGATCAGCCCCCTTGTCCAGTCAAAGCACGGGTCGCCCAGGCGAGCACCAGATCCAGGCCCCAGAAGAACAGGCCCGAGATCGCCACGAACGCGAACACCACGACGGTGGTCATGGTGGTCTCATTGCGGGTCGGCCAGACGATTTTGCGCAGCTCCGTCCGCGCGCTCACCGCGAACGCACGGAACTCGGCGCCGTAGCGTGAGGACGCCACGACCAGCACTCCGACGGCAATGCCGCCGACCACGTACAGCCAACGCAACCAGCTCAACTGGGTGCCGAGGAGGTAGTAGGCTGCGATGCCCGCGGCAACCGCGAGCACGCCCACCCACAACTTCACTTTGTCGGCTGCGCCGATTGCGTCGATTTTGTTTTCGTCTGTCATGTCATCGGCTGGCAGGCCAGGAGGGAATCGAACCCCCAACCTGCGGTTTTGGAGACCGCTGCTCTGCCAATTGAGCTACTGGCCTGTGTGACTGAAACTTTACTTCAGGATCTTTGCGACGACGCCGGCGCCGACGGTACGGCCGCCTTCGCGAATCGCGAAGCGCAGACCATCCTCCATCGCAATCGGCGCAATCAGGTCGACCGTCATCTTGATGTTGTCGCCC
>JAJZDW010000075.1 GCA_021851405.1 Pseudomonadota bacterium | reverse complement strand
CGCACCTCGACCTGCGGGTCGAGCAGGCCGGTCGGACGGACCAGCAGCTCCACGGTCTGCCCGGCATGGCGAGACTCGTACTGCCCGGGTGTCGCCGACACGAAGATCATCTGCGGCGCGAGCCGCTCCCATTCCTCGAACTTCAGCGGCCGGTTGTCGAGCGCCGAGGGCAGCCGGAAGCCGTACTCGACCAGCACCTCTTTGCGCGAGCGGTCGCCGCGATACATCGCGCCGAGCTGCGGGATGGTCTGGTGACTCTCATCGATCACCAGCAGCGCATTGCGCGGCAGATAATCGAACAGGCACGGTGGCGGCTCCCCGGGGGCGCGTCCGGACAGATAGCGCGAGTAGTTCTCGATGCCCGCGCAGTACCCCACCTCCTGGATCATCTCCATGTCGTACATGGTGCGCTGCTCGAGCCGCTGGGCCTCGAGCAGCTTGCCCGCCTCGCGCAGCTCGGCGAGCCGCAGGCGCAGATCGTCGCGAATCCGATCGACCGCGCCGAGCAGTCGCTCCTTCGGCGTGACGTAGTGAGTGCCCGGATACACCGTGAAGCGCGGCACTTTGCGCGCGATCGCGCCGGTGAGCGGATCGAACAGCGCAAGGGACTCGATGCTGTCGTCGAACAGCTCGACCCGCACCGCCTCGCGCTCCGATTCGGCCGGAAAGATATCGATAACATCGCCGCGGACCCGGTAGGTCCCGTGCGTGAGATCCAGATCGTTGCGCGTGTACTGCATGTCCGCCAGACGACGCAGCAGACGCCGCTGATCCAGGTGATCGCCGCGCACCAGGTGCAGGATCATCGCGAGGTACGCCTGCGGGTCGCCGAGACCGTAGATCGATGAGACCGTCGCCACGATGATCGCATCGGGCCGCTCGAGCAGCGCCTTGGTGGCCGAGAGGCGCATCTGCTCGATGTGTTCGTTGATCGAGGCGTCTTTCTCGATGAACGTGTCCGAGGAGGGAACGTAGGCCTCAGGCTGGTAGTAATCGTAGTACGACACGAAGTACTCGACGGAATTGTGCGGGAAGAAGCCGCGAAACTCGCCGTAGAGCTGAGCGGCCAGCGTCTTGTTGTGCGCCAGCACCAGCGTCGGGCGTTGCGCGCGCGCAATAACTTCGCTGATGACGTAGGTCTTGCCGCTGCCGGTCACCCCGAGCAGCGTCTGCGCACTCAAGCCGTCGCCGAGCCCCTCGATGAGCTTCTCGATCGCCCGGGGTTGATCGCCCGCAGGCTGAAATTCCGCTTCGAGTTTGAATGGAACGTGTTCCATGCTACCGAGGTATTCCTCTGTGCGCGCCGCCCGCCGGATGGTGACGATGACGCCGATGGCTTACTATAGCGGCGCCAGTTGCTTTGGCGCATCACAGGATTCCCAGTGACCGTAACCGTCTCGCGGCGCGTCCAGCGCGTCAAGCCCTCGCCCACGCTCAACGTCTCGGCCCGAGCGGCGCGCCTGCGCGCCGAAGGCAAGGACGTGATCAGCCTCGGTGCGGGCGAACCGGATTTCGACACTCCGGAGCACATCGCGCACGGTGGGATCGAGGCGATCCGCAAGGGACTGACCCGCTACACCCATGTCGAGGGGACCAATGAACTGAAGGATGCCATCATCGCGAAGTTCGCGCGCGACAACGGTATCCAGTACGAGCGCTCGCAGATACTGGTCACCTCCGGCGCCAAACAGGCGATCTACAACCTGTGCATGGCGGTGCTCGACAAGGACGACGAGGTCATCATTCCGGCGCCCTACTGGGTGTCCTACCCGGACATGGTGCTGCTCGCCGACGGCCAACCGGTCATCGTCACCGCCGGTGCCGCCCAGGGCTACAAGATCACGCCGAAGCAACTCGCGGCCGCCATTTCGCCGAAGACCCGCCTGGTGCTCTTGAACAGTCCCTGCAATCCCACCGGCGCGGCCTACACGCGCGCGGAGCTGCGCGCGCTCGGTGAGGTACTGATCGACCAGCCGCGCATCGTGGTCGGCGTCGATGACATTTACGAGAAGATCTACTGGGGTGCAGAGCCGCTCAGCAGCCTGCTCACGGTGGTGCCGGAACTGTACGGGCGTACCGTGACCATCAATGGGGTCTCGAAGTCCTACGCCATGACCGGCTGGCGAATCGGTTATTGCGGGGCCCCGAAGGAGCTGATCGCCGCCATGGCGACGATCCAGGGCCAGTCGACCTCGAACGCCTCGAGCGTCTCGCAGCATGCCGCAACCGTGGCGCTCTCGAGCGATCAGAGCTGCGTCACGCGGATGAACGAGTCATTCAAGGCACGCCACGATTACCTGGTCGGTGCGCTGAACGAGCTGCCCGGAGTGAGCTGCCTGCCGGGTGCCGGGACGTTCTACGCATTCGCGGACGTCACCGAAGCGATGGCTGCCATCGGGTGCGCCTCGGACACGGATTTCGCTGAGGTGCTGCTCACCGAGGGCGAAGTCGCGGTGGTTCCGGGCTCGGCCTTTGGCGCACCGGGTCATATCCGTCTGTCCTTCGCCTGCAGCCTCGAGACGCTGCAGAAGGCCCTCGAGCGCATCACCCGGGTGCTCGCGCGGGGAAGTGCTGCACGGAGCGCCTGAGTCCATGCTCTGGCGGGCGCTCGCGAACGGGGTGGTGGTCCTGCACCTGACGTTCGTGGCGTTCGTCATTTTCGGCGGGTTCCTCGCCTGGCGCTGGCCGAAAGTCCTCTTTGCGCATCTCCCGGCCTTCGCCTGGGGACTCTGGGTGGAACTCTCCGGACAGATCTGCCCGCTGACGGCCCTGGAGAACCATCTGCGGCGTCTCGCCGGCGAGGCCGGCTATCGCGGCGGGTTCATCAGCCACTATCTCCTGAGGGTCCTGTACCCGCCCGGCCTCACTCGGCCCGATCAGTGGGGATTGGCCGTCCTGCTCATCGCTCTGAACGTACTCGCCTACGGCCGAGTGCTGCGCCGGCTCGCACTCGCCCCGCGCACCGGAACGGCGCGGCGGCCCTGAACCCGTCCGACGGAGGTCCGCAGGGGTGCTCAGAATCGAAAAAAAAATTGCACCGGATTTCTTGACGCGCGCGGCTTTGCACCGCAAAATTCGCGCCCTTTCGCGGATCTCGCGAATCGGTTCCCCGGTAGCTCAGTTGGTAGAGCGTCGGACTGTTAATCCGTTGGTCGTTGGTTCGAGTCCAACCCGGGGAGCCAATAAATCAAAGAGTTACGACGCACGATCGTCAGTCCGACGATTGAAGCAGCCGCCCCGTAGCAGTCGGGTAGCAGTAGCGCAGAAGTGCTCCTGGTTGCCCTCCCGTACCCCTCTGATCGAACTTCATAGTGCAGGCACAAAGGCCGCCGTCGCCCATTCGCACCCGGCCGGAGCGACTCACCACGCAACAGCGTGAGGTTTAACATGGCTACTGGCATCGAAGGCGGTCCTGCCGACCAACACGCCGAGCCCACCCCGGCGAAACCCGTTGCCACCGTGACGCTCTTGCATAATGTGCAACAGTTCATCACGCCGACGCCGCAGGCGGATCGCTCACTCTCAGCGCGGCTCGAAGCCGAGCATGAGCGTCTGTGGCAAGTGAACGCGATGGTCGAGCTCGCCGAGAACTTCCTTGCTACGTTCGCCCCCGACTGGGACGCCGACAAAATTGTGGACGAGATGACGACGCCCAAGTGCGCCCTTCAGGGAGCGAAGGCTCTGCTCGCGGAGATCAACGACGCCCTCTATCGAATCGCGCAGGAGGCCAAGAGCGTTCAGGTTGAGGCATGACCGCCCCTGTCGTATCACCCTGGCAGTCTGTCGGACTTAATTTTGCGAGATACGCGATCATCATAGGTAGTTCCTCCAGCTCCGACGGTGGCCATGAGCTGGAACATCAAGCGGATGTTCGCGATGCAGACCTGCTGAGGTGGCATCGCGATCCCTCGGCCTCCGATTATCGATCGAAATTGACATGAATCTCCGCTCGTTAGCCTCTTTCCCGCTCAAACCGAACCTCAGTCCGACAGGCTGCTAGGCTCGGCGAGAACGTCCCCCCAATCCCCACCATCCCCACCCGAGTTGAACTGTTAGCGGCCAAAACACCCGCCACGCCGCTCCCCCGCACTACTAATCAGTACTTAACTTAGAGACTATGCATACGCATAGCGTGTCTCAGGATGTCGAAAGAACGAGCGCACATGCTCTGGTGTCTTCTGGAGATAACGCAGGCGACCAACGACAGCACGCAACAG
>JAJZDW010000036.1 GCA_021851405.1 Pseudomonadota bacterium | reverse complement strand
GGGCCGCTGTTCAGAGCTCGTCAATATCGACCTCGATCGGCTCGGCACCATCGTTCATCCGGGTGCGCACCAGATTGAGCAACTCCCGATCGCCAAGTGCCTCGAGCATGGCTTCCATGAGCGCCGGGTCCACCATATAAAACGCCGGCCTATTGTGGTTGAGTACCGCCACAGGGCGGCTGCCCGCCTCACGAAGTACCGCTGCGGGGTTCTTCTTGAACTCCGACATGCTGATCGCCGTATCGGCAAAGATGGCGTGCATAATTAAGCTCCTAATTCGGCGCTAATTATAGATCTGAATATCGCGCTTTTCAAGGGTCTTATCGGATGCGACAACCCCTTGAAAGCGCACGAGATGCGCGTACCAGTCCCCGAGCGCGCCCCTCGATGCGGGGGTTCCGGCAGCCGTTCCGCCAAGCAGAGTCCAGCCCGCAGTGCGGAGCGGAACTCCTGGCTTCTTCAGCAGGGCCCGCCACGATTGTTCTCGATGTCCATCGGTCCCCGCAGGCGGCGCCCCGTCCTGCGCCCGGCGCGTGGCACGTCCGCTGAGCGCAAGGAACCAAGGCAGGAAGGACGGCTCGTGAATCAGCAACTCTCCGCGTGGAGAGTCGAAGACAGCGGCCGTGAGCCCGTTCACGGCGCGGCGTCGCAGCGCCCAAGTGACACGATTCACGCTGAGCAAGTGCGGGTGAGCGCGGCGTGCCAGTGCGCATCGAAGCGCTCATAGGGCGCATCGAGCTACGGCTTGTCGGTCTTGTGATCGAGTACGACGGTCGGCGAGGGACACAGGTACTCACTGCGCGCCGAGTGCTGAAGTTTGAGCTGCCGTAACGCTTCCAGCGCCTTGCCTGCGAGCGGTAGCGTTCGCCGTTCTCGATTCTTCGTGTCGTGCAGCGTCGCGCGGCCGCCTTTGAGGTCTACATCGGCCCATTTGAGGGATAGGAGTTCGCCGTGCCGCGCGCCGGTCGTGATCGCGAGCAGTACGAGGGCGTGAAGCGGCACCCATTCAGAGTTGGCGCACGCATGCAGCAGCGCAGCGCGCTCTGCGTCCGAGAGGAGCCGAGTGCGGCCCCTCGGCTCCTTCTTGCGGCGGATGTCGCCGACCGGATTGCGGTCGATCAGCCGGCGCTCTTTGACCGCGAAGGAGAACCGGCGCGGGCGAAGGCTTCCGTCCCACAGGCGTCGCGCGCTTTCGAGACGGCATCGGCTGTTATCTCGGCAACACTCTTGCCGGCAAACTGCTTGGACCACCCGTTGAGCTGAAGCGTGCGGGCGGCGCGCTGCACCTCGCCGAACGCCACCAGGGCCGCCTCCGCGTAGTCCTTGGCGAGCGCGTCGAAACTGGTGCGCTTCGCAGCGGCGTGCGGGAAGTGCCACCCCTCGCGGATCGCGGTCTCGATCGAAGCCGCCCACGCCTCTGCTTCCTTCCGGTTCGGGAAGGTCGCCGACTCGCACGAGCGGCCCTTTACTCGGACCTGCGCACGATAGGAAACCTCTTTCGTGAGCGGCGAGACGATGCGCTGGATGGAAGCCCTGTGCGCCTCGGTGCACTGCGTGCAGCGGCGAGTGAGTCGCTGCACGGCGTCTGCACAAAAACAGCGCATACAGTAAAGCTTGCGAGCCGAGCATGCTCGCAAGCCGCTGGTATTTGAGATGAATTGGTGGGCCGTGTAGGGATCGAACCTACGACCAAGAGATTAAGAGTTCTATTTCGCCTCGCCAAGGACCGCTGCCGTTGGCTGAGTTATGTCTGCTTCGTTTGACAAACGCAAATCACAACATAGACTTAGCAACTTCCCATTGTTGATGGTTTTTGATACCGTTTGATCCTAACGGCTTACTGGCTGCTTACAAAGCTCGCAGGATCACCAGATGGCTCGAAAACCCCTATCAATCCCCTCCGTAAACGCATTACCAGCCCCGCAGAGCGGTCAGGCATTCGCATGGGACACGAAGCTCTCGGGATTCGGCGTCCGGGTCAGTGCGAGCGGCAAAAAGGTCTACATCGCCCAAGGTCGCGTCAATGGCCGAACGGTGCGGGTCACCATCGGTCGAGCCGATCACCTGACGTGCGAGCAAGCCCGAACTCTCGCGAAGGCCCGCCTGGGCGAGATGGCGGCGGGCACCGATCGGAACCGCGAGAAAAAGCTCCAGCGCGTGCATGGTGTCTCGGTCGCAACCGCGTTCGCCGAGTTCCGAACAATGCGGACCACGAACAAGGCCAGCACACTCGGCCTGTACGAGCGATACCTGACCGGGTACCTCGCGGATTGGAAGGGCCGTCCTTGGAGCGCAATCACGAGGCAGATGGTCCTAGATCGCCACCGCAAGATTGGGGAGGAACATGGCCAGCGGACGGCAAACAACGTGATGCGGACCATGCGCAGCCTGCTGTCGTTTTGTCGGGCCACCTACCGCGACCCGACGACCAGCGACCCGTTAACCGTCGAGAATCCGGTCCGAGCCTTGAGCGACACCAAAGCGTGGTTCAAGGAAAAGGGGCGAGAGGACCATCTCAAGCCCAGCGAAATCAAGGCGTGGTGGCAGGCCGTTGCGGCTGAGGGCGACGAAGTGCAGCGGGACTACCTGTACGGGCTCCTTTTGACCGGGCTGCGCGCAATGGAACTCGCTGCGCTGCAATGGAAGGATGTGAGCCTCAAGGATAGGGTCATTACCCTGGCTGATACAAAGAACGGCAGTACCCACCGCCTGCCCATATGCGATTGGCTATACGCAACACTGGAGCGCCGGTCTCAAGGAGCCACGCCCTTCGAGTTTGTGTTCCCCGCTACCGGCAAGGCTCCTTCGAAGGCTGGTCACATCAAATGGCTCAACCGGCTGCTTGCTCGCGTCGCAGCGACAGCCAAAGTCGAGATGCAGACGCGGCATGGCCTGCGACGCACCTTCGCGTCGGTAGGCGAACAGCTTGGGACCAATACGTTCACGCTCAAGCGGCTCATGAACCACCATTCCGGCACCAGCTCGGACATCACGATGCAGTATGCGCAGCTTTCCGTGGAAGCTCTGCGCAAGCCGGCTGAAAGGATCGCCACGCGTATTCTCAAGTGCGCAGGCGAGCTTGCCTCAGCGGAGATTGTGCCCCTGTCGTCAGCCGTCGCCTGACTATTCCGACATCTGTTGGTGTTGACATTCGCTGCTGGACCGTGATGTAGTTAGCCCATACCCACATACCCAGCCTTAAGCATGGAGTCGAGGCGGAACTAGCACTCATCCATGCATGCGTGCGTCCCCGTGGGCAAGGAGATTGGAATGCACGCACAAATCGACCCGTTGCTTGACGAGACTGCCGCCGCAGCGATCACTGGCATCAGCAAAAAGACGCTGCGGACGTGGCGTAGCCGTGGGCGATTGTCCGCAGACGGCGTACCCGGCCCATGCTTTCTCAAGATCGGCCGTAGCGTCCGGTACCGGCTTTCGGACATCCAGGCATTTGTTGCGGAATTTCCCAAAATTCCCTTTACCGCCGCTCTCGGAACAGAACACGGTGAGGAGATGGTATCGGGCATCTGAGTCGATGCAGTTACATAATTGCAAAAAAAAGCCGCAGCTAATGAGTTGGTAGCTCGCTGCGGCTTTGGTCTCGGACGTGACGAATTGCAGCGCACATCTGCGCACTTTCCCATGTCCAGCAACGTTTGAAACCGCGGCGTAAATGGGCTTGACCGCGGAGGACGTGGTCGCCGACTCGTTTGAATCGGCACGCGAGGTCCTGCTGGCCTTGACGGGTGCGTGAATAGGATCTGCCGTCATGTAAATCTCGCGGAACCCGACACTCAGGGTGATCCAGTCTTGCGCGGCCTGTTCATCAGGGCCGTCCGGGGAAGCGTCGGCGATCCGGACAGAAGTTACAGGCTGAAAGTGCCCTGTAAGGGATAGCGCACCGATGGGGCTTGGTCTTTCCGTCCCCGACAAGAAGATGCCCGGATTTAAGAGGCGTGGAGCTGCCAGCCTAGGGTGATCTCTCCGAACCAGAGAGAAACACACAGGAAGATGTGACAGAGGGGGAGTAATCTCAAGCGAATCATGAGTTTTTCTGTAGTCAATTTGCATGGCGTATCTTCCGCAGATTCACCGGAAGGATGACATGCATATGACCAAAGAGTTTCAGACAGCATTAAAGGCATACCAGGAAAAAATTGGCGAACGACTGGAGGAAACTCTTGCCCACCTGCCAGCCGATGAGCGGGCGTTGCTCATTGCACTCGTGCCCGAAACAATCCAGAGCCTTCATCACGCGATATACCAAGGGCCAGACCGCTTGGGTGCGATTAAGCTTGTGCTCCAAATGGCAGGACTGTTGAAAGAGAAACCGAAGGTAAAGTGATCCCGGCGGAATCGAGCATTGCGGACACCAACACAGTCAGCAGGTGAACTGCGCCGCCGCTAAGTGCCGGATTCGTCAGCACTCGTGCCGATCGATTCCCCTTCACGGGACAAATGGCGACTGTGCGAACAGATTGAGAGTCGCGCAGTATTGCAATTAATTGCACGGGAGACGGACAGCAATGGACGCTACCCAGGTTGCTCGAAGCCCCTTTCGTCACCTCATGAAAGCGGGTGGCCGGAACAGGGGATGCATCACTCCAACCCACCTCGCCACGTGTTATCGTTCACCACATGAGCAAAAGGCAGTCGAGAAAGTCTGACGGCGCCGCTGTCCACAATGAGGATGGCTCGCTGTCCAATGCCAGACTTCACGAAGAGATGACCGAAGGCGTGGACGACTCCGCCATCCGCGCGCGAACCCGCGCAACACTTCGTGCGGCAGACGTTCCAATCGAGGACCTGAATCGGTTATTTCCAGACCTACCACCGTTGCGAAAATGAAGCGCGCGCCTTAGCGGATCAGCTAATCTTCGCCGGAGCGAAGGCGGCCAAGCTGAGGAAAATCGCCAAGAGTGCATCGGCACGGGGCGCCCAATCAGCGCTCTTGAGGCGCGGATAGCAATTCGGAAAGCCTGGCGGTTTGCGTTTGCCGAGCTGCTCATCGAGCGCAGCAGCGAGATTATCCCTCACCCTGGTTTCCGCAGACGTTTTCCCCAACGTTCCGTAGTTCAGAACCAGGTCGCCATCGGCTGTAATCGTGGCGATAGCGCGGTCTGTGACGCCGGGTAGCCGGACGTTGAACGAGCCGCCGGAACCAGTTCCCCAAGTGAGCCGATAGCCAGCGTTCGGCAACTCCCGGAAAAGTGTTTCGACCGCCCGCCGCACGGTGTTGTCCTGTACATGCTGAGCCAACTCGGTGAAAAACGTATCCTGATCCCAGGTTCGCCGGCCACCCGCAAGGGCATCTTCGATCAGCTTTCTGTGTTGCCGGACCCGTTCGGTGTACCCCCACACAGTCGGTGCCACAACTTCCATGCCGTCGCTGCGATAACGCTTCGCCTCGATGAGGATGAGCTGGATTCGTGAGAATTCGGTGACCAAGAATTCGACCAACGTTTTGAGTTCCGGGGGTGCTGCCTCTAGGAATAACACGATCCGTAATTTGCGGTCTGCGAGGTTTGCAATCGCTCGATCAAACAGGTCTGTGGTCTCGCTCTCCTTGCCGCCGAGCTGCTCGATAGCTTCGTCCAACGCTCGCCCGTGCTTGCGCTGGGTGTTCTCGGCCGCGCAGCGGAGGTCATCACTACGCCACAAGCGCGGGGCGTTAGCCGCATAGTCCAGCACTTGGGCAATGACTTCGCGCCGGGACCGAGTATCGTCGTGGCGCTTGCACTCGACGAAGGTCAGCACTGCATCCTGATCGATAAACAGGAAATCGATGCTCCATCGAGCCGCGCCGCTTACGGGGTCCGGAACCTCCATCTCTCGCTTGATGAGAAGCCAACGACGTGGATTTTCTGGGTCAATCTGCTCACCGGCGAGCAGGTCGGGCGAGCATTCGAGCAAATCCTGCAGCTCCCGCGATTCGTCTTTGCACCGAGTTTCTTCCATCGGAACGGCGCGCCCTTCGTGAAGCCGATAGACTTTGGCCATAATTCCGTCGCAGACCTACTATCGGAGCGGAGGCTCAGTCAAAACGAAAATCAGCAGTTGGCGAAATGCCCAATATACAGAACTTCCCCCGCCATCGCTGACCGCACTACCTGACCGTTTCGGATGAGGAACCAGTACAACTTATCTCCCGTGTATCCGCCAAACGAGTTCTTTGCATTCACAGCCGCACACACAGCGTATCCGTATATGGCCGTTTTCTTTGGGGCCACGCTTGTATCGAGAATTAGTCCGCGATGAGGGTACTGCACTTCCACAACCTGATCGTGTTTGGGCTGGGTGAAACCCGAATACCTTGCCGAGTCAGGGTCCTTCAGCATACCCGTCATGGCAGCCTCGATGATCTCGCGATAATTGTCCGGATAGGCGCCGTAGTCGGCTCCGGGTTCCGGGAGACTCGCTAGCCATTGACTAATGTCAGCATCATTTCTCTGCGCGGCGCTGGGTCCGATTGCACAGCCACTCAGAAACGAGAGTGCCGTCGCTACCAGCATCCCGACCATCCTCACGCAAAACCGCCGAGTCATTCGCATGGATGCGACCTCAAGAAATATCGGGAAATCAGATAATTCAGTTTACGGATTATCTAGGCGTGCTCCGCGAACAGGAGCACGTTTTGAAAAGTATCCGCAGCCCGGCGCAGAGGGCATTATTGGAGGCTATCAGAGAGGCCCGCAAGCAAGCTGGCTTGACTCAGCACTCACTCGCCCGGCGCCTTAGACGGCCTCAGAGCTTCGTCAGCGCCTATGAATCAGGAGACCGGAAGATCGACGTTCTGGAATTTCTCCGGATCGCCAAAGCAACTGGCGCGGACCCGTGCGAACTACTGAGGCGAATGCTGGGTTGAAATCAGCGCCGCCGGAGCCCGCAACTGATCCGCGTTGCTTACGGGGCGCTTACTTCTGGCCAAGTCTTCGGGGAACGCGGAAACCGTTCCCAAGTACTTGATTTGGTGGGCCGTGTAGGGATCGAACCTACGACCAAGAGATTAAGAGTCTCCTGCTCTACCAGCTGAGCTAACGGCCCAATTTTTTATCGCGACAGCCGCCCGATGCGGCTGTCGCAGAATCTGGGGTGGACGATGGGACTCGAACCCACGACAACCGGGATCACAACCCGGGACTCTACCAGCTGAGCTACGTCCACCGTCGTCACAACCATCCCCCCCGCGCAGCCCGCTCACCCGCGTGCTGCGGCTGGCGTGCCCGGCAGGACTCGAACCTGCGACCACCGGCTTAGAAGGCCGGTGCTCTATCCAACTGAGCTACGGGCACGCGAAACGGCATCGCCCAATCGCCCGCAAGCCAGACCTGCCGCACGGGGGCGCGAATGATACGTAACCACGGGCGCCAGCGTCAATTTGGATTTTACCCCCGGGACCGGCCCACTGCGGCGAGTGCAGCCGGCCGGGCGGACCGGGCTATGATGGGGCCGCCCTCCTTCCTCAGACCCCGCACGCCTGCCCATGGCCGCCGAGCACCCTGCACAGACGCCCCCGCCGCAGCCGTCCCGAGACACCCTGGAAATCGAGTGGCAGTTGGCCACCGAGGATCTGGCCGCGGTCCGCCGCTGGCTCGGCACCCCCGCGGCTGCGCTCGGGTTGAGGGTCGAGCCGCGGGCGTCCCAGGTGCTGCACGACACCTACCTTGATACGCCGGATTGGCAGGTCCTGCGCGCCGGGTTCGCCCTGCGGGTGCGCCGGGACGGATCGCGCGCCGAGGCCACACTGAAGAGCCTGCGCTCGGCCCGGACGGACCGGGCCGAGCGGCGCGAGATCACCGAGACACTCGCCGGCGGCGCCACGGGCCCCGACGGCGGGGACGGCCCGGTCGGATCCTGGCTCAGGCGCACGCTCGGCCGCACGGCGCTGCACCCTCTGTTCAGCGCGCACACCCGCCGGGAACGCTTCGCGGTGCACCCGGAAGCGGCCACAGGGCAGATCGGGGAAATCGCGCTGGATGACACGCAGCTGCTCGACGCCACGCAGCGTCCGCTCGAGCGGCTGCGCCGGGTCGAGGTGGAGCGGACCGAGGGCGCCCCCGAGGCGCTGCTGCCCCTGGTGGACGCCCTGCGCGGCGCCTGCGGCCTCGAGCCGGCTCGGGAGAACAAATTCGCTGCCGGGATCCGTGCCGCCGCGCTGCGCCCGCCGCGCCCCTGAAGGGCGCTCAGTGCGCCCCGGCAGAAACCTCGGCCGACATCGCAGTCTTGGTCGGACGGGCGAACCAGATCAGCACCACCATGGCCACGAACAGATACCCCGAGACGTAGAAGATATCGTCGGCCGAGAGCATGTACGCCTGCTGGGTCACCATCTGATTGAGCATCAGGCTGCCCTGCTGGCGCGACAGCCCCATCGCACGGGCATGGGCCATGAACTGCTGGGCCTGGGGATTGGAGGTGAGCCGCTCGACCAGCTGCGCGTGGTGCAGCGTCGCCCGCTGCCACCACAGCGTGGTCGTGATCGAGGTCGCAAACGAGCTCGCCGTGATGCGCGAGAAATTGATCAGGCCGGACGCCGAGGCGATGCGGTCCGGTTCGAGTCCTGAGAACGCCAAGGCCAGCAGCGGGATGAAGAACGTGGCCATCGCCGCGCCCTGGATCACGGTCGGCAGCAGCAGCGTCTGGAAATTCGCCTGGGTCGTGAAGTTCGAGCGCATGAACATGACCAGGGCGAACACCAGGAAGGACACGGTGACGAACCAGCGCGGATCGAGCCGATCGACCAGACGGCCGACCATCGGTGTCATCAGGATCGCCAACAGCCCGACCGGAGCGAGGACCAGGCCGGCGAGCGTCGCGGTGTACCCCATGTATTGCTGCAGCCACAGCGGCAGCAATACCACGTTGCCGAAGAACAGCCCGTAGCCGATCGACATGGCCACTGAGCTGACCAAGAAGTTGCGCCTGCGGAACAGGCTCAAGTCGACCACCGGATGCCGATCCGTCAGCTCCCAGATGAGGAACACCACGAACGCGATCACCGCGATGATGGTCAGCGAGACGATGAGCGGGGAGTTGAACCAGTCGAGGTTCTTTCCCTTGTCGAGCATGACCTGCAGCGCGCCGACCCACACGATGAGCAGCCCGAGCCCGACCATGTCGATCGGCAGCTTCACAGTCGGGGTTTCGCGCTGGCGATAGATGCTCCAGGTGAGCAGCGCGGCGACGATGCCGACCGGCACGTTGATGTAGAAGATCCACGGCCAGGAGATGTTGTCCGTAATCCAGCCCCCGAGCACCGGCCCGACGACCGGGGCCACCAGAGTGGTCATGGACCAGACCCCGAGCGCCGCACCGGCCTTGGCTTTCGGATAGCTCGAGAGCAGCAGCGCCTGCGACAGCGGGATCATCGGACCGGCGACCAGGCCCTGCAGCGCCCGAAATGCCACCAGCATCGAGAAAGTCGGCGCCAGGCCGCACAGTGCCGAGGAGAGCACGAAAAGAATCGTCGAGGCGGTGAACAGTCGCACCTGCCCCACACGGCGCGTCAGCCAACCCGTGAGCGGCATCGAGATGGCATTGGCCACCGCAAACGACGTGATCACCCAGGTGCCCTGATCGGGCGAGACCCCGAGATCACCTGCGATCGCCGGAATCGACACATTGGCAATCGACGTGTCGAGCACGTTCATGAACGTCGCCAACGACAGCGCGATCGTGCCCAGCACGACGGCCATTCCCTGCAGCGGCGGTAGTGGGCCCGGTGCCGCCACCGGCGGCGGCGCCGGTGCGCTCGGCGCGAGAGATTCGCTCATGGAACCCGCACTCCCTCAGTACATCCAGTGCCCGGAACGCAGCAGTCGGGTCGAGCGCGTGCCCACTCGACCGTCCGCGGCCACCCGTTCTGCATCGCGCCCGGCGTGCCCCTTCACGACGCCCCGCAGGCCGTTCAACCGCGCGTCCTCGGCTCGGACTCGCCCGGCCCTGCGCTCGACGCGGGTCGGACTCGGATCGTTCGCGGCGATGATCTGTCGGATGGCGCGATTCGCCTGCGCATCGACGGAGCTGAACACGTCGGTCGAGGCTGGCGGGGCCGTACTGGCCACCTCCGGCAGTCGCGGCGAGCGATCATGCCGAACGT
This sequence comes from Pseudomonadota bacterium, assembly GCA_021851405.1. Lineage (GTDB taxonomy): Bacteria > Pseudomonadota > Gammaproteobacteria > Steroidobacterales > Steroidobacteraceae > 13-2-20CM-66-19. Next base: position 19,192 of record JAJZDW010000036.1, on the reverse strand, counting down.
CGACGTACGCATCCATGGACAGACCGATCTGCAACGGATGCTGCGCGAGCTCCTTAGGATCGAGCGCGATGCGCACCGGCACGCGCTGCACGATCTTGATCCAGTTGCCGGTGGCGTTCTGCGGCGGCAGCAGCGAGAAGGCCGAGCCGGTGCCGGCACCGAAGCCGATCACATGCCCGTGAAAGACCACGTTGCTGCCGTAGAGGTCGGAGACCAGCCGCACCGGCTGACCGATGCGCATGTCGGCCAGCTGGGACTCTTTGAAGTTCGCATCCACCCAGACCTGATTCAGCGGCACCACGGACATCAGCGCCATGCCCGGGCCCACGTGCTGGCCGAGCTGCACGTCTCGCTGGGCGACGAACCCCGACACGGGCGCCGGGAGCACCGTACGCGCGTACGTCAGGTAGGCCGCGTGCACTGCGGCTGCGGTGGCCTGCACGGCCGGATTGCTGGCGATGGTGGTGTGATCGACCCATGCCCGGTTGGCCGCCAGCCGCTGTTCGGCGGCCGCGAGCGCTGCACGTGCGGCATTGACGGCATCGAGCGCATGCTGCAGATCCTCGCCCGAGACCGCGCCCGTGCGCGCCAGACGCGCACGGCGGGCATAGTCGGATTTCGCCTGGATCAGTGCCGTGCGGCTCACCTGCACGTCGGCGCGCAGTTCATCGGTCGTGGCGAAAAGGTTGCGCACCCGGCGTACCGTGCTGGCCAGCTGCGCCTCGGCCTTCTGCAGCGTCACTTGCGCATTGGCCTGATCGAGTTGCACCAGCGGCTCGCCCGTTTTCACGAACTGCGTGTTGTTGGCATCGATGGCGACCACCGTGCCGGAGATCCGCGGCGTGATCTGCACCACGTTGCCGCTGACGTAGGCGTCATCCGTGTATTCGACGAACCGGGCGTAGGTGTACCAATACGCCCCATAGCCGATGCCGGCGAGGACTACGACCACGCCGACCGCCGTGAGCCATCGCGCCCGGGGACTGCTCCAGAGTGAATTCGTCCTGTCTTTGGCACTCGTCATGATGCGTTTGCTCCCGGCGGTGTCCGCCGAATCCTCTTCTCGCTGCCGCGGCGATGTATGCCTAGGCAACTGTCTGCCGAAAAAATGGGCGATTCAACCCGCGTTGTGCAGCATGCGGGCCAGGTAATCTCTCAATCTGCGCGCGTCCTGTGGCTCCATCCCGCGCAGAAAGCGGTTCTGCACCGCCACGGAAATCTCCAGCATGCGCGGATACGCCGCGCGCCCAGCCTCGGTGGCTTCGAGATAAATCAGACGGCGATCCTTCACACAGCGCATCCGGCGCACCAGTCCCTTCTTCTCGAGCCGATCAATCATCCGAGTCATCGCGCCGGCGTCATAGGACAGGTCCTTGCAGAGGTCGGATGCCGACTTGCGATCGGCCGTCCCGACCAGCCGCACCATCACCACGAACTGCGCCGAAGTCACTCCCAGCGCGGACAGGTGAGCATCCGCGGCGAGCTCTCGATCGAGCGCCGCGAGCATCTCGACCTTCACGCGGGTCATGAGATACCCGATGCTCTCGCTCGGCTCGTAAGTTTCAATGTCGTAGATGTTCGCCAACGCCCGTCTCCGCGCCTATCCCCCGTAAGAGATATCTGAACATATATCTGCCTAGGCTGATATTGTAGAGGCAGCTACTGTTCATTTCAAGAGGCCGCCTCAGACCCGACAGAGCGCGCTCCCCAAGCTGGAGCGTGACTGTAATAAAGCTGTGAACGGACTGTCCCGGGACTGTCACACGGGATCGCGATGATGCGCGCGCATTGCAGGAGGAGGACAGATGAGACTCGATACACACAGCCGGTGGAAGGCGGCCCTCTCGGCCGCGGCACGTCAGACGCTCGCGGAACGCTGGCGCAATACCCTTCACGCCCTGCGCGTCGCCGAACTCGAATACCGCGCCCTGTACTCGGCGCACGAGGTCGATATTCAGGCGCTGCGCAAGACCGCCCAGCGCATCCACGATCTGACGCAGCTGCGCGCGGTGCTCGCCGGAGAAATCGGCGGCAAGCCGGCCTGAACGGCCGGCTCGCCGCCCTCGCTCAGTAGCCTGCTGCCAAGCCGGCCGGGCTGCGCCGATCGTTCGCGCCCTCGAGCAACTGGGTGTACGGGTTGACCAGGATCGCCTCATCGGCGCCCCAGAACTTAATCTGCTTGAACTCGTACCCCATCCGCATGAGGCGTCGCTTGACAGACGGGCGCATCAGTCCCGGCTGCACGAATACGGCCTCTGGATACCATTGCTGGTGCATACGCGGCGCATCCACCGCCTGCTGCATATTCATGCCGAAATCGACGACATTCAGGATGCTCTCGAGCACGCTCGAGATGATCGTCGACCCGCCGGGCGCTCCCGTCACCATGAACAGCCGCTTGCCGCGGAGCACGAGGGTCGGGGTCATCGAACTAAGAGGCCGCTTGCCAGGCTCAATCGCGTTCACTTTGCCCTGAACGAGGCCAAAGGAGTTCGGCGCGCCCGGCTTAGAGGTGAAATCGTCCATCTCGTTATTGAGGAAAAATCCAGTATCTCCTGCGATTTGCCCGAGGCCAAACAGATAGTTGATGGTGTACGTCACCGCCACAGCGTTTCCGTGCCGATCCACGATCGAGTAACTAGTCGTGTCGGTACCCTCGGTGGCGCTCAGATTTCCCTTGATCTCGGCCGACGGTGTGGCGGCATCCGGTCTGATGCTCGCACGCAATTTCGCCACATGCCGCGCCGACAGCAGCCAGCTGATCGGGTTGTGCACAAACGCCGGATCGCCGAGATAGGAGTTGCGGTCGGCGAACGCGCGCCGCTCAGCCTCTGCCAAATAGTGGATGCTCATAACAGAGCCGTAGCCCCACTTGGAGAACGGATATGGCTCGATAATCTGCAGAATCTCGCAGATCGTCACGCCCCCAGAGCTCGGCGGCGGAGCAGATACGACCGTAAACCCGCGATAGCTGCACTCGACAGGATCGGCCCATTGCACCGTGTAGTCCCTGAAGTCCTTCATCGACAGGATACCGTGGTGCGCGCGGCTTGCCGCAACTACCGCCCGGGCAATCGGTCCACGATAAAACGCGCGATCGCCGTCGCGGGAGATCAGTTCGAGCGTTCGCGCAAGCTGCGGTTGGCGCAGCCGCTGGCCGGCCACGTACGGTTTGCCGTGATTCAGGAAGATCGCCGCGACGTTCGGGTGTCTGGCGAATTCCTGCTTGGCGTATCCGGTGATGTGCGTATCCAGGATCTTGACATCACCCTGATCGAGCACGTAGCCGTCGCGCGCCAGGCGAATCGCCGGAGCCATGACCTGCTGCCGGCTCATGGTGCCGTATTTGTGCAGCGCCGCATCCAGGCCCATGACCGTTCCGGGAACACCAACGGAGAGCCACGTCTTCGTGCTCCGCCCCGGAACCACATTGCCCGCCGCGTTCTGATACATCGTCGGCGTCGCCTTCAGCGGCGCCTTCTCCCGGAAATCGAGAAATACGTTGCGGCCGCTCGCGAGATGAATGGTCATGAACCCGCCGCCGCCGATGTTACCGCAGCACGGGTGCACCACCGCGAGCGCATAGCCCACGGCGACAGCCGCGTCGATCGCGTTGCCACCCTCCTTGAGGATCTGAAGCCCAACCTCCGTAGCCAAGTGCTGCGACGTGACCACCATGGCGTGTCGCGCCAGCACCGGCCGGTCATGCGCCAGTGCGGCCACCGTGGCCGGTGGCGCGCTCGAGTCCAGCGCCCGAGCCGGAATCACATTCCTCACGCCCGCCGTCGCAGCGACCGATGAGGCCGCCGGTAACGCCGCGACGGCCGCGACCGCCATCCACATCAGATGAGCCTTGCGCATGTGCATCACGTTCATCCTATTGCCTCGTTCACTAATTGCTCAGTGTTGCAGATCACGATCGTCAGTTCCAGCGGTAGGCCACGGTCCCGTAGTAGTACGCGCCGTTGAAGCCGAACGGCGACGAGAACGGGTAGGGGAAAATGCCGGTGAAATTATTGAGGCTGTTATTCTGCTGCGGGTACGTATTCCCGATGTCGTTGCTGCCGGCAGTCAGCTGCCACCCCGACCAATGATAGGTGAGGCTGGCATCGAGAATGTAGCGCGCACCAAAGGTCTGATCATACTTCGGACCGTTGCTGCTGATGGCGTTCCACTGCCCGTAGCGGGTGATCTGCCCATGCACCACCCAGTGTCCGACGTCCCAATCAGCCAGAATGAACGTCTTGGTCAGCGGCGTGGCCGACGTGAGGAAGCCCTGCTCCTGTCGGTCGACGATCGGCAGCACCAATCCATGCAGGGCATCTTGCTGCGGATTCGGGGCAATACTGGTGATCTGGGTCTTGTTGTAGTTGAACCCAGCACTGAGCGCCAGCCGCGACGCCGCGAGCGGCACGGTGTAGTGCGCCACCAGATCCGCTCCGCGCGTACGCGTATCGACGCCGTTGTAGAAGAACGCACCGCCATCGACGAACGGGATGCCGACCGAGGCGAGATAGTTCTGCACTGCCGCACCGGTCAGATCACCGCTCAGGACGATGCGGTGTGCAATTGCGATCTGGTAGGCATCGAGCGTCACATACAGGCCGTCATGCGGCGTGACCACCATTCCGAGGGAGAAACTATGCGACTTCTCGGCTTTCAGGGGTTGTGCGCCGAGCGCCTGAGCAGCCGGGTTGCTTACCGGAAATTGGCGGATGTTGTATGGGACATTGTTGAGGAATAAGGTGGAAGTATTCGAGTAGTACTCCTGCTGCAGCGTCGGCGCCAGAAAGCCCGATGCGGCAGTCCCGCGCAGGGCAATCACCTTGTTGAACGCGTAACGACCCGACAGATCGTACGTGGTCGCACCACCGAAGTCGCTGTACTGTGAGCGCCGAACCGCAAATTCTGTCGAGAGATTCTTGGTCCAGTTGCTCTCCAGATCGAGATAGATCGCCCGGCTGTTGCGCGAGTGCGAGCCGGCATCAAGCGGCGTGTAGCCCGGGAATACCTGGGCGCCAGCGCCGGCATAGGATTGCGGATCGCCCTGGAAGACGGTGAACTCGTCGCTCTCGTAATCGAGGCCCCAGGCGACCAGCAGCCCGTCCTTGACCCAGCTGGGATTGAATACGCGCTTGAAGTCGGCATTCGCCACACTCTGGCGAATCTTGTTCATGCCGATATAGAAATCAGTGGGTGACGCGCTGCCGAGCGAATAATTGAACGTGTCTGCCGTGTTGAGCTTCCAGGAATTCCCGCCGGTGTCGGCACTGATGTCGTAATGCCAGCCGAGCACCCTGCCGCGCACGCCGAGCACCTCCTGGTCATCGAACAGGCTGCTCGCTTCAATTGGCAGGAAGCCGTGCGGGTAGACCGCAACCGCAGCGGGCTGACTGCTCTGATACTGCGACAACGCGCGAAAGAATCCGCCCGCCCAGGTATTGCTGTGGTTCACGATGGTGAAGCCGTACAGATGGACTTCGGGGCTAAAGTCGTACTGCATATTGATCGCGGCCTGCAGAGTCTGCTGGTCCGGCAGTCCGTAATGCACCGTGGTCTTGCCGTACTCGGGGTCGCCCGGGAACCGGTAGTCGGGGTTGGCGCGATTCGTGGACTCCTGGTGGGTACCGTCCAGGCTCACGCGCACCCAGCCATGACTGCCCAATGCCACGCCGTCATCAACGCCGCCCGTCACCGTCCTGCCATCGCCCCTGACGTATTGGCCGACCGACGCGAATGACGATCCGCCCCGGCCACCGCGCTTCAGAATGATATTGATGACGCCGGCGATCGCGCCCGAGCCGTACTGCGCAGCCGCACCGTCGCGCAGGATTTCGATGTGGTCAATCGCATTGATGGGAATGGCTGCCAGATTGACCGGCGAGGAACCGCGGCCGAACTCACCGTCGACGTTCGTGATCGCGGTGTCGTGGACGCGCTTGCCGTTGATCAGCACGAGCGTCTCGTTCGGCGACAGGCCGCGCAGCTGTGCCGGCTCCGAGGCATCTGTCGCATCGGTGATCGTCGACTGCGGGAAATTGAACGACGGCAGCAACACGCTCAACGCGGCGTTCAGATTCGTCGCGCCGGTTGCAGCCAGCTGGGTCGGGGTCACCACGTCGATGGGGGACAGCGAGGTCGCCTCGGTGACGCCGACTTCCCGCGTACCGGTGACGATGACGGTGTGCAGCGCGGAGCGGACCCGCGGCAGGTTCACGACCGTATCGCTCGGCGGCGGGTCCGCGGGCGGATCGCCCGCCGGATCGCTCGGCGGGTCACTGCGCGAACCGCCAGGGGTAAACGCGGCGGCGAACATCTGCGGCGGGTCGCTCTGGTGCGCGAGCGTCCCGGCGACCGGCACACTCGGGGGGCGGATTTCGATCACATTGGTGTTCAACCGCCGGTACGTCAGGTGTGTGCCGCCGAGCATGCGATGCAGCGCATCGTCAATGGTGACCGTGCCACGCACGGCCGGCGCCTCATGGCCGTCAGCGAACTTCGAGAAGAAGATGATCTGAATGCCGCTCTGGCGGGCCAACTCCTGCAGCGCCGCGGCGAGCGGCTGACTGCTGATGGCGAGCTGAAAGGTGCGGGCCGGAGCGGCGCTGGCGAGCGGTGCGGTGCCGATCAGGCACAGCAGCGTGGCGAGCGCACAAAGCGGAAAACCTCGACGGTGCATAGAACCTCCCCGATGACGACGTGGCGGCATTTGATGCTCGTTTTGTTAAGTAGAGCGCTTCCCGCCACGGTTGGCCCCCTCCCCTTGGAAAAAATAGCAACCGACGGAGTCTTCAGTCGCGAGGCGAATTCACGTGCGGGTGAGCGTTGCTCACGTGACTGGCTCGTATCCGTCGCAGCGTCACGATGCGTGCGCCGTCAGAACTGCGGCGAATCTGCACGCCCGGCACGTCGGAGAGAAATTCGAGCAGCGACCCGGGGTCATCGAGCTGGATCACGCCGGTCACCTGACGGGCGCGCAGCCGCGCACTGGCGATCACGATGTGCTGGCGGCCGTTGCGGTCGAGTTCATCGACCACTTCGCCGAGCGGACGGTGCTCAAAGACGAGCTGCCGGCGCGTCCAGGCCGTCGTCGCCGTCAAGTCACTCACCGGGCGCGGTGCGCTCATGCCGTGCGGCGTGATGAGCACCTGCTGCGCCACGCCGAGGATCAACGCTCCCGCCGGCGCTGGAAAGCGCTCGAGCTGCGGGCGTACCCGCGCGGCACCGTCCGGCGGAGGCGCAAATGGGGCCGAGAGCACCGGCAGGCGGGCTTGCTGGTCGCTCATGACCGCCACCCGGCCCTGCAGTACGGTGACCGCCGCATAGTGCGGACGCAGATCGACGTTGAACTCGGTGCCGATGGCGCGCACCACGCCGCCGTCGGCGTGCACATCGAACGGGCGTGCCGGATCGTGGCTGACCTGGAAGAGCGCCTCGCCGCGCAACAGATGCAGCACGCGGCGATGCCGGTGCAATTCCACCTCGACGATCGAGGCGGAATTCAGCGTGACCCGCGAACCGTCGGCCAGCAGGACGGATCGTTGCTCACCCGCACGCGTGCGGTAAATCTGCGCCCCGCCCGGCATCCACAGCCATGCACCGAGTGCGGCGGCCAGGGCCGCCGCAGCGGTGGCCACCGCCACCCACCGCACTCGGATCCGCCGCGGCGCGCCGTCCGCCCCCCCGCGGATCTGCACCGGCGAGGCCGCGGTCGGCGTGAGGGCCACGGGATGGCTCGAGGCCCGGGCCGCTTCGATCAGCGACTCCACCGGGGTATCCGGCCAGTGGACGGTACCGGCGCGCAGCGTGCCCACCAGCCGCTCGACCTCCAGGTACGCCTCGATCCGCTCCGGGGAGCGCGCCACCCAGGCGAGGAACTCGCGGCGCTGCGCGCTCGTCGCACCTTCCCCGTGCAGCAGCACCCACCAGTGCGCCGCCTCCTCGCTCCACCGCCGACTGTCGTGCGTTGAACGCATCGGATCACTCATCGATTACGGCACGCAGCTGCTCGTAGCCGCGCGCCAGGTAGCGCCGAACTTGGCGCAGCGTCAGTTCCAGCTCCTGCGCGATCTGCTTGTACGAGTGTTCATCGCGCAGGCGCAGCAGCACCACGGCCCGCATCATCGGGGACATCCGCTCCAGCTGCTGGTTCAACCGCTGCTCGGACAACCTCGCATCGACGGTCAGCTCAGGCAGGCACTCATCGACAACGGCATCGTCCTCATCGGTTCCGAGCGTCTCCGTCGGCGGGTATTCGCGCCGCCACTCGGCCACCACGTGGCCGGCGACGCGCATCAGGTAGGCCTGGGGATTGCGCACCTGCAGCAGGTCTGGGGCGCGCAACAGGCGCAGGTAGATCTCCTGGGCGAGATCCTCGACCTCGACCGACGAGCGGACGCGGCGCCCCAGAAACTGCAGAAGACTGCGATTCCAGCGCTGTCGCCATCCGACCACTACGGTCGCATTCGTCATGTTCGCTCACGACCTCCGCACAATCGCGGGCCTCCAGAGTCTATAGAGCGCTGAGGGCGGCGCGTAGCCCCCCGCCCGGCGCAAAAAAAGATGACGCTTGGTCACGCTACCGGAATTTCCCCCCACCGGACAATGCGCCCCGCGGCCGGGTCGAGCCAAGAGCGGGTGTCAGCGCGCGGGGAAGCCGGTACACTGGAGAAAAATCAATCCGAGCCAGGGGGATTCATGCTCCGCACGTTCAAAGTCATCGGATTCTGCGCTCTGCTGGCGTGTGCCGCGCCTGGGTTCGCGGCCACCGCGGCCGGCACCGACACCCCCCATCCCGCCGCGACCGCGCTGCACCAGCTGTTTCGCACCGAGTGGCAACGAGAGATGCGCGAGCATCCGCTCGAAGCCTCGGGCGACGGCTTCCACGAGTACGACGGCCAATGGGCGGACATGAGCCTCGCAACGCTGGCGCGGGAACACCAGGAGGACCTCCAGACACTCCAGGACCTGGCGGCCATCCGCCGCAGCGCACTGGATCCCGAACAGCGCATCAGCTACGACCTGTTCAAGCACCGCTACGAGATGCGGGTCCAGGGCTATGACCTGAAGACCTACCTGATGCCCATGAACGAGCTGTGGGGCATCCAGACGCTGCGCACCCTGACGCACACCTTGCGCTTTCGGACCGGCGCCGACTACCGCCATTACCTCGAGCGCCTGCGCACATTCATGCCGTACATGGATCAGACCATCGCGCTGCTGAAGCAAGGCGTCGTCGCGGGCATGACCGAACCGCGGGTGGTGATGCAGGGCGTACCGGCTCAGATCGCCGCCAACATCGTCACCGACCCGACGGCAAGTCCGTTCTACGCGCCGTTTCGCAAGATGCCCTCGATCATTCCGGCCGCCGAGCAGACCCGGTTGCGCGCCGAGGCGCGCACCGCGATTGCCCAGGTCGTCACGCCGGCATACCGCAAGCTGCAGAAATACTTCGACCAGGACTACCTGCCGCATTGCCGCACGAGCATCGCCGCCGAGGCGCTCCCCAACGGCAAGGCGTACTACGCCTACATGGTGCGCAAGTACACCACGACCGATTTGACGCCGCGCGCGATCCATCAGATCGGCCTGAAGCGGGTCGCCGAGATCCGTGCGCAGATGCAGCACGTGTTCGACCAGATTGGCTTCAAGGGCACCTATCGGCAGTTCGTACACTACCTGCGCACTAACCCGCGCTTCTATTACAAGCATCCGGCCCACCTGCTCGAGGCGTATCGCGCCGCGGCCATGCGCGTCAATCCGCTGCTCGTGAAGTACTTCCCGGTCTGGATCCTGCCGCGCGTGCCGTATGGCGTGCGCGCCATCCCGGCGTCGCTCGCGCCGGACACCTACCCGGCATACTCAGTGCCGCCGAGCGGTGACGGCAGTGTTGCGGGCTACATCGCCGTGAACCTGTACAAGCCGCAGAGCCGACCGAAATACGACATCCAGGTGCTGGTCTGCCACGAGGGCCGACCGGGGCACCAGCTGCAGATTCCGATCGCCATGGAACTGAAGGGACTGCCCGATTTCCGCCGCTTCGACTACTACAGCTCCTATGGCGAGGGGTGGGCGCTGTACACCGAGTCGCTGTGCGATCAAATGGGGCTGTACAACAATCCGTACTCCAAGTTCGGCTATCTCGACTGGCAGATGTGGCGCGCGGTACGCTTGGTGGTCGACACCGGCATTCACTCCGAGGGTTGGTCGCGCGCGCGGGCGGTGCACTACTTCGAACAGAACACGGCGCTGAGCACCCAGAACATCAACACCGAAGTCAATCGCTACATCGCCTGGCCGGGCCAGGCACTCTCCTACATGATCGGCCAAATGGACATCCTCCACTTGCGCAAGAAGGCCGAACAGACGCTCGGCGCGAAATTCAACATCAAGGATTTCCACGCCGCAATCCTCGAGCACGGCGCCATGCCGCTCACCGAGCTGAATCACGTGATCGACCGCTGGATCATCAACCGCCAGGCCGGCAAGCCCCTCCGTCGACCGACGGGCCGCTGACCACGCTGCACTCCCGGGGCATGCCCCGGGAGTGCAGGCGTCACGGGAATTTTTCCTGGCACACGTCGCGGCGATCTCCAACACGAGCCGGTTTCCGGCACGTCTGGACGACGTCCGAACAGACGTCCACGGCAGCGTCTGCGCACACTTGCCACCCACCCAAGAGGCGCGCAGAATCCGCCATATTAGATCAACTCTAATCGACGGGATCCACCGAGGGGACGGCCAATCGTCCTCCCGATCTGACATTGAGGATTGCTTCATGACGTTGAAGAGATTCGCCGGCGCGCTCGGCGCCGCGTTGTCCTTGATTGCGCTTGCCCAGGCCGCCCAGGCCCAGTCCACCAGCGGCCCGATACAGGCGCTGATCCGCTACCCCAGCCTGCACGGCCACACCGTGGTCTTCGAAGCCGGCGGAGCGGTGTGGAAGGTGCCCGTCCAGGGCGGCGAGGCCATACGACTCACCGCCGACTCCGGCTATGACTCCCATCCGCGGATCTCGCCGAATGGCCAATGGGTGGCGTTTACCGGGTGGTACCGTGGCAATACCGATGTCTACGTGATCTCGATCGACGGCGGACCCGTCCGACAGCTCACCTGGCGCTCGGTCAATCAGCCGATGAATGGCCGGATCACCACGTTGCCCGACAACGTGGTGATCGGCTGGACTCCGGACAGCCGCGATGTGGTATTCCTGTCGCGGCGCGAGAGCTTCAATCCGCAGATCGAGCGCGCCTTCGAAGTGCCGCTCACGGGCGGCCTGCCGACGGCGCTACCGATGCCCTGGACCGGGCAGCTCTCCTTCAATGCCGCCGGCACCTCGGTGGTATACAACAAGCTCGCGCGCGTCCTGCGCCCCTTCCACCGCAAGCACTATTTCGGCGGCCAGGCCGATGACATCTACACCTACGACCTGCAGACCGGCGCCAGCACCCGCCTGACGCATTGGAAGGGCGAGGACGCCTACCCGATGTGGGTGGGCCATACTCTGTACTTCGCCTCGGATCGCGGCCCCGGTGGTGTGCTGAACCTGTGGGCGAAGAACCTAAAGACGGACGCACTGCGCCAAATTACCCATTTCTCGACCTATGATGTCGACTGGCCGAGTGCGGGCAACAGCGGTATCGCCGTGTCCGATGGCGGCCGGCTGTACGTGTACTCGTTCGCGACGCACCAGCTGACACAGGTGCCGGTCACCGTTCCGCTCGGCGGCACGCATACGCTTCCGTATGAATTCGCGGCGGCCAAGATGATCCGCGCCGCCGACGTGGCGCCGGACGGCAAGATTGCGGTATTCAGCGCACGTGGCGCGCTGTTTACCGTACCGGTGAAGTACGGTCACACCACGGACCTCAGCACCCGCGTGGCGAGCAATGACAAGGATCCCGCCTGGTCACCCAACGGCAAATGGATCGCCTATCTGAGCGATGACGGCCAGGACAGCGCGCTGATGGTGCGCGCGGCCGACGGGCACGGCGCCCCGCGCGTGCTCGCGCCCAACGGCGCGCTGAGCTATTCGGGGCCCCTGCAGTGGAGTCCGAACAGCCACTGGATCGCCTACAGCACTTCCCGCCAGCAGCTGTGGCTGGTGAACGTCAAGACCGGCGCACGCAAGGCGGTGAGCACCGATCGACAGATGATTATCGGTGCGTTTGCGGACGTGGCCTTCTCGCCCGACAGCCGCTGGGTGGCCTTCTCCAAGCACCTGCCCAATCATCTGCGCGCGCTGTTCATCTACAACGTCAAGAGCGGCAAGCTGCATCAAGTCAGCCGCGGCAACTTCAGCGACAGCCATCCGGCGTTCTCGCATGACGGCAAGTACCTGTACTTCGTGTCCGCGCGCCTGGTGAACCCGGTCCTGTCGAGCTACAACTTCAGCGCTTCCGGTGTCGTGCCGGACGGCCTCTACGTCGCGACCCTGCAGGCCAAGACGCCCTCGCCGTTTGCGCCGCGCACGCAGCAGCCGACGGCTGGCCATCACTCGGCACACGGCCCGCACAAGAAGGGAGCCGGCAAGCACAAGGGTAAGAAGAAGGGCGGCGTCAAGGCCAAGAAGGCCGCACACCGCGTCAAGATCGATTTCCCCGGTCTGATCGAGCGTGCCGTTCAGGTGCCGGTGCCGGCCGCCAACATCATTCAGGTCGCTGAATTTCATGGCACGGTCTTCTACGCCACCGAGCCGGTACCGGTGCTCGGCGGCGCCATCCCGGGCGAGGCGCCGCAGCTACGTGCCTACAACCTCGCCAAGCGCAAGGGCCTCACTCTCGCACAGGGCATCGGCGGCGGCTTTGCGCTCTCGGCCGACGGATCCACCCTGCTCTACCAGATCGGTACCCAATGGGATCTGCGCCCGGCGACCTTCAGCAAGCAGGCGCCGACCAAGACGCTCGATACCGCGAACATGCAGATGCAGGTCGATCCGCGCGCGGAGTGGACCGAGATTTTCGGCGAAGCGTGGCGCAACGTTCGAGACTACTTCGCCGACCCGAGGCTCATCGCAACCCAGTGGGCCGCCATTGGACAGCACTACCGAGCGCTGCTGCCGCTGGTCCAGGACCGCCAAGACCTGAACTACGTGATGGCGAACATGATCGGCTCACTCGGTGAGAGCCACATGTACATCTTCGGCGGGGACATGGGCTGGAAGAGCCCGCCGCAGCCGACCGCCGGTCTCGGCGCCGAGTTCGCCCTGAATGGTTCGTCCGGACGCTATTACCTCAAGCGCATCTTCCGTGGCGACAACACCGTTCCGGGCTATTACGCGCCCCTGGCGCAGCCCGGTCTGCGGGTCCAGCGCGGGGATTACGTGCTCGCGATCAACGGCATGCCCCTTCGTGAGCCCACCAATCCCTACTCTCTGCTGCAGGGCACGCTCGGCCAGACGGTAAGCCTGACGCTGGCTTCCAAGCCAGACGGAAAGCCCTGGACCATTCTGGTCAAGCCGGTGATCAACAGCGGCAAGCTGCACCTGCTGCACTGGATCAATCACAACCGCCGGGAAGTCAGCAAGCTCTCCGATGGCAAGATCGGCTATGTGTACCTCAATGACATGGAGGCGACCGGACTGCACGAGTTCGTCCGCCAGTACTACAGCCAGATCAATAAGCCCGGGATGATCATCGATGACCGCTGGAACCTCGGCGGCTTCATCGACACCATCTTGTTCAATCAGCTGACGCAGAAGATGGTCGCTGCCTGGACGAACCGTCACGGAGCGCATTACCAGAGCCCGGAGAACGCCTATATCGGTCACCTGGCTGCGCTCATCAATCACGGCTCGGCCTCCGACGGAGACATCTTCGCCTATCGCTTCCAGAAGTATCACCTGGGACCGACGATCGGATCGCGTACCTGGGGCGGCGTGCGCGGCTACGACAACCAGTTCACGCTTCTGGATGGCGGTCAGCAGGTGGTCTCGGAGATCGCCATGTACAGCACCGACTCGCAGTGGACGGTGGAGAACATCGGCGTGGTGCCCTCCATCCCCGTGCACGTGAACCCGGGACTGCTGGCGCGCCACGGCGAGGACACGCAGCTGCAGACCGCCGTGCACGTGCTGTTGAAGGAGATCCAGCGCGCACCGGTGATCGTGCCGCCGCGTCCGCACTGGCTACCGGCGTTCCCGACGCAGCCGGCCTACCCGGCCTGCCCCTCCAGCACCGGAACCTGCCAGTAGGCCACTGCCACCGGACCCTGCCGGGCGACCTTCGGTCGCCCGGCAGGGTCTTTTCACGGGCGGCTCCGAGGGGCTCCGGCCGGACCCGTCAACCGGTCTCAGATCATCGAGGCCCCCTGGGTCACCCCACTGCGGCCGCGATCCGGGCGGCAGGGACGCCGCCTGCCTCGGACGTTCGTGTTTGAGCGTCCGCGGGTCGTTCCCCAAGGTGCCGCGCAGTTCATCCTGTTCAATACGCTAGGATGGCCGACACGGCGCCGGTCGCCGGTGCCGGCCCCGAGCCGCTGCGCTCAATGCCCTACCGACCGCAACACACGAAATCCTCATGAGCGACGACCCCCGACATCGTGCCGACATCATCCATCGCTTGATCGTCAGACCCGTGCGTCGCACCGACTATGGTCGGTGGCGTCCGCTGTGGGATGGCTACAACCATTTTTACGGGCGCTGCGGCCCCACCGCACTGCCGGAGCAAATCACCGCCACGACCTGGGAGCGCTTCCACGATCCCGCCGAGCCGATCTGCGCGCTGATCGCCGAAGCCGACGCCACGATCGTGGGACTGGCTCACTCCCTATACCATCGCAGCACGACCCGTCTGCATGACGTCTGTTATCTCCAGGACCTGTATACGGCCGAGGATGCTCGCGGGCTCGGCGTCGGACGTCGGTTGATCCAAGCCGTCTATGCTGCTGCCCAACACCAGGGCTCCAGCCGCGTCTACTGGCACACCCAAACGACGAATCAGGCGGGGCGTGCGCTCTATGACCAGATTGCAGCCCATCACGGTTTCATCGTCTACACGCATGATTTGAAGTGACCGCCCACGCAGCGGCTCACGATGCCAGGGGGGGGGCAGAGCGCGCGCGATTCCGCTACGCTTGGTGCTCCGGCCTCTGACGCCATCACGAGCTCCATGTTCTTCTCCATCACAGTGCTCCTGCTCGCCGGCGCCTCGGCCGGCTTTCTCGGCGGTCTGCTCGGCATCGGTGGCGGACTGCTGGTGGTCGCCGCACTCAGCCTGGCATTGCCGGCGCTCGGGGTGCCCAAAGCAGACGTGATGCACGTCGCGGTGGCCACCTCCATGGCCACGATCGTTCTGACCCTCGCATCCTCGGCAACGGCGCACATCCGCCGCGGCACGGTGGTCTGGCCGAGCTGGGCATGGCTCGCGCCCGGCATGGTGATCGGCGGCATTGCCGGGGCGCACGTCGCCCAATGGCTCTCGGCTCAAACCCTGCGCTGGGGAATCACCGCGTTCTGCGCACTGACCGCGGGACGCATGGTGTTCGGCCGCAAGGGCACGCCAGAGGGCGCCGACTCCGGTCGCGTGGCACGTTCGCCCTGGCTGCTGCCCGCCGGTGTGGGAATCGGTGCGATCTCGGCCGTCATCGGCATCGGCGGCGGATCGATGACCGTTCCTCTGCTGATGGCGCTCGGCGTCAAGCCCGTCAAGGCGGTCAGCACCAGCGCGGTGTGCGGCCTCGCGATCGCAATCTCGAGCGCAGGGGCGTACGCCCTGTCGGTGCACGCCCCGCGACACGCCCTGCCGTGGGGTTCCGTGGGCTATCTGTATCTTCCGGCGGCCGCCATCGCGGCGCTGGGCTCGATGACCCTCGCGCCGGTCGGCGCGCATGTGGCGCACACCATTCCGAGTACCGCGCTGAAGCGGGTGTTCGCGGTATTTCTCGTGGTCGTCGGGGTGGTCATCGCGCTCGGCGGATGAGCAGTGTCGCCGTACGGCTCGGCAGTCAACCGGGGCGCTGCGACTGATTGCCCTTTCGGGCTGATAGGTGACACGTTCCGGTATCTGCGGACGGTACGCACGTGCCGTGCACATGCCGTGGCGGGACGGTCGCACTGTGGACGAACGACTCCGGTTTGTGGCTCGGCTGCTTGCGGAGGAGAAGATGGCTCCCGTGCCGCTCGGATAACGACGCACCCTTGGCCGGGCGCGGCGCGTTCTTCGGCTTGAGCACGCTCTCGGTGTGGTGGCTGTGCCTCGGGATCAGCATCGAGTGTACCAAGCCCGAAAGACCTCACCAGAACGGTGTCGCCACGAGCGCGTGCAGCTGACGCTGAAGAATGTGGCCCCCTGCCCTGCCAGACGCCATTTCCTGCAGCAGGCCACGTTCGACCGCTTCGTCCAGGAGTACCACTTCGAGCGACCTCACCCGGCGATCGGCATGACGTTCCCCGCCGCGCTCTCCAGCGCCTCCCCACGCCCCTACCAGAGTCTGCCCGAGCCCGAGTATGCCTTCCATGATCGCACCGACATCATCACCGCCCGCGGGCGCATTTTTGCATCGGCAAACGCAAGGTCAATCTCAGCCAAGTTGCCGCCAGCGCCAAGGTGCGCATCCGCGAAGTCGCCGACCTGATCGGGCCGGTGTCTTGCATGCACTACGAGTTGGGGTTCTTCGACCACGAAACAGAATGAGGAGAATGCGCAGATCATCCGGTCAAAGTCACGGTGTGACCCATGTTCTCGGAATGATTCGTCACCTATCTGTCCGCAATGAACAGGTAAAGAAATGATTGGGGCAGAGAGATTCGAACTCCCGACTCTCTGCTCCCAAAAAGTGTTTTGACATACTGACATATGCTCGATATGCTTTGACATATGAGAACCACGGTACGTCTGGACGAAGCGCTCATGGAACGTGCCCGACAGGAAGCAGCCCGCCGCGGCATCACACTCACCTCGCTCATCGAGCAAGGACTGCGGCTTGCGCTGCACCGCCCCTTGAATCGCCCGCAGCACGCGGTCGTATCGCTTCCTGAGTGTCACGCCGGGGGTGGCGTCCTGCCGGGCGTGGATTTGAATGACAGCGCCGGCCTACTCGAGCGGATGGAAGGGCGCGATTGATTCTCTGCGACGTCACCGTACTGATCTACGCCTTTCGTTCAGACGCCGAGGATCATCCGCGATACAAGGCGTGGCTGGAATCGGTGATCAACGGGCCAGCGGCTTACGGCGTCGCGCCTCAGGTGCTCGCCAGCGTCGTCCGTATCTGTACGCATCGACGAATTTTCGCGCGTCCCACCTCCTTGGATGACGTCTTCGAGTTTTGTCGCGTTGTTCGCGAACAACCCATCGCGACGGCGATTGTGCCCGGCGAACGCCACTGGTCGATATTCGAGACCCTGTGCCAAAATTCCAAGGCCACAGGTAACATTGTGCAAGACGCCTGGTTTGCGGCGCTGGCCATCGAGTCCGGTTGCGAATGGATTACCGCGGATCGTGACTACGCGAGATTCAAAGGACTCAGTTGGCGGCCGCCATTCTGATTCGCCATACCAGGAAGATCTGAAGAACACCCTGGATCTGGCGATATCTCTGAGCAAACTGGTGATTGCCTAGACAGGCTGCCCGGTGGTCGAAACGGTGCCGCCACAGGCTGATCCCCCCGCCACAAATCGATGAGTCATCCGCGCATCAGGATCTACCCTGGATGGCCCAGATGAGAGCTGACAATGGTCATGGACTCTGACACAACCGTCACCGGCCTGAGAAACGAGCATTGGGAAACCGCTTCCGGTCTGTGGAGCCTGGGGATGCGCGGACGACGGGATCGAATTCACGCGGACCTGTCGGCAGCCTCGTTGGAGGCTCCGGAGCCTCTGCGGAGCGGCACTGGCGCAGGTCCGGGACCGGCCCAGGGCGGGGCAGCAGGCTCAGGCGCCGCAAGCGCCCGTGACGCCACAGGGGCTGGCGGCGCGGATTCAGCAAAGCCAAAGCTCACCCCGGCCAGCATCACGGCGTAGACGCGAATACAGGCGACCCTGCGGGCGGCGGGCCTGCGGCCGGCAGTGTGCCCTCCAGGGGCCACCGCCGGCCGCGGCCAAGACGGCATCGCGGACCCACAGGGGACTGCGCCGGGCACCGCCGCAGAGGGTGTCGGGGCGGAGAAGGCCGGAAAGGGATTCTTCAACCGCACCGCGGCCGAGCACGCGATGAACGTCGCGACGCACGCCTCGCGCGGCCTCGGCCACGCGCAGGACGCGCTGCTCCATCAAGAGCAGTCTGGCGGGGTCAATATCCGGCTGAATCATCCGGAGTGATCAAAAAAATTGATACTTATGAAGCCTCAGCCATTGGCACTGCCGGCGAGCGGGACAGCGGGATTTGTGCGTGACCTCGCCCGACGGCACGGCGTGACTTACCGAAAAACGAAGGCTGATGCACCGGCCGATGCCATCACATGCGTTGCGGATGACGATGTGAGGCTCGACGAAATTGAGGGCTTGATGATCGCTCTGCGGCGCACGGGGGGGGGGGTTCTGACCGCAGACAATTTCGTGCCCCTGCAGGTCAGGTATCTCAGGGAAAAGCTGGGTGTTCGATCCATTTGAGGATTACGCAGAGACGGGATATTTGCGCAACAAGCAAGGAGAGCACGATCTACGGATCGTCAAGGAAGTCGAACATTCGCTGTTTGTGATTCATCTTCCAGAGGCACCGGAATACCTCTCGGACCGGCGCCAGATCCAGTACACGGAAGTGCTGGCCGTTCACAAAATTCTCTTCTCGGAATTTTACCCGTGGGCTGGACGCGATCGGAGGATCGTTGCACCCAATGTCGCCGTCAAAAAA
The DNA here is from genome assembly GCA_021851405.1 of Pseudomonadota bacterium. GTDB lineage: Bacteria > Pseudomonadota > Gammaproteobacteria > Steroidobacterales > Steroidobacteraceae > 13-2-20CM-66-19. The sequence continues at coordinate 404 of JAJZDW010000036.1, read as the reverse complement.
GGCGACATCATGTTTGCTCATCCGCTTTCTGCTCAACGCGCCGTGGAGTGGGCACTCGATCACGGTCGGAAGGCAGCTTACATGCGAGCGCATCTTGCGCAGGCTGGACAGATTGGATGCCGCCGCCACGGCGAAGGAGATGGATGTGCCCGGGTTTGATTTCCATTCCCTGCACGGCAAGCCCCAGCGCTACTCTGTGCACGTCAATGGACCCTGGTGCATCACGTTCGAGTTTAACGGCGGGGATGCACTGCGCGTGGACCTGGAGCAATATCATTAGCCCGCATCATTCGCGAACGGCGCGATTTGGCAGCTGTTCTACCCGGGTAGCGTACTTTGGAGAGGCAGAAGCGGTTCTCGATGACGGATTGGTGGATTATCGACGTGTTTTATGTGCATAACTG
>JAJZDW010000035.1 GCA_021851405.1 Pseudomonadota bacterium | reverse complement strand
CCAAATTGCCACCAGGCTGCGCAAGAAAGATTAAGTCCCCTGCGTCCGGGGCTTCTAATTCCTTGAGTCACAAGGAAATTTCTGGTCGGGGTGACAGGATTTGAACCTGCGACACCTACGTCCCGAACGTAGTGCTCTACCAGGCTGAGCTACACCCCGAGCGAAGGAACCCGCCGCCCGGTGGAGGCACACGGTGGCGGGGCCGCGAAGTGTACTGAAGCGGCGTCCGCGCTTCAACGCCAATTACACGATGGCCGTTGCGCCGATCAGGTGGTGTGCTCCACCGCGAAGTGTGCCAGCGCCGCCAGACCGCGCTTGTAGGGCGTATCGGGCAGCGCCTGCAGCGACTGGAGCGCCTGGTCAGCGGCTTGCTGGGCGAGGCGGGCGGCATAATCGAGTCCGCCGGTGGCTTCGATCGCCTCGATGATCGGTTCGATCTCCGCGCCGCCTTGCTCGATGGCTTGACGGATCACCGCGCGCTGCGCCTCGGTGCCCCGGCGCAGCGCATGAATCAGCGGCAGCGTCGGCTTGCCCTCGGCCAGATCATCCCCGAGGTTCTTGCCGCGCTCGGCCGGGTCGGAGCGGTAATCGAGTACGTCATCGACCAGCTGGTAGGCGGTGCCGAGGTGCCGGCCGTAGGCCGCGAGCGCCTGGCGCAGCGGCTGCGGACCGCCGGCGAGCACGGCGGCGACTTCCCCGCCGGCCTCGAACAGCTTGGCCGTCTTGCGATAGATGACCTCTAGGTAGCGCTGCTCGGTGGTCTGCGGGTCATGCGCATTCATCAGCTGCATCACCTCGCCCTCGGCGATCACGTTGGTCGCCTCGGCCATGATTTCCATCACCGGCTGGGAGGTGAGCGAGGCCATCATCTGGAAGGCGCGCGAGTAGACGAAATCCCCCACCAGCACGCTCGCCTGGTTGCCGAAGACCTCGTTGGCCGTGTAGCGCCCGCGGCGCAGCGAGGAGCCGTCGACCACATCATCGTGCAACAGCGTCGCGGTGTGGATGAATTCGATGAACGCCGCGGCCTCGATGTGCCCTGGCTGGTGCCCGCAGGCGCGCCCCGCAAGCACCACCAGCAACGGCCGCAGTCGCTTGCCGCCACCGGAAATGATGTGCTCGGCGATCTGGTCGACCAGCGGCACTGCGCTTTTCAGGCGCTGGCGGATCACCTCATCGACAGCGGCCAGATCGGCCGCGACGAGCGCTCGGATTTCTTCAAGGGTCATTAGTGAGGAACTTTCGATTCAGCGGCGCATCCTAGCCGACCAGAGGGTATGCCGCACGCTTAAGCGTATGAAATAAGCGACCCCCGACACCGGCGCCGCGAGCGGGTGGGACGGACGCCGCGCGCCTTCGCGCGCGGCGTTTCAGGGTCAGCGCATCAAGCGTTTGACCGGGACGGGGCGGCCCATTAGAATGCCCGCCCTTCGTCAAGTCCCTCGTTCTGGTTCAATAGCTTATGTACGCAGTGATCGCCACCGGTGGAAAGCAGTATCGCGTAACCCAGGACGGGGTGCTGCGCATCGAGAAATTGGACGCCGAGCCCGGTGCCACGGTCGAATTCGACCAGGTGCTGCTGGTCGGCGAGGGCGCCGAGATCAAGCTCGGCAAGCCGCTGCTCGCGGGCGGTAAGGTGACCGCCACCGTGGTTCGCCACGGCAAGGGCCGCAAGGTCTCGGTGGTGAAATTCAAGCGCCGCGCGCACTACCTGCGCCAGAAGACTCACCGTCAGCACTTCACCGAGGTGAAGGTGACGGCCATCAGCGCGGGTTGACGCGCTTCTAATTCGATCGGAAGACGGCAGATATGGCACATAAAAAGGCAGGCGGCAGTACCAAGAACGGCCGCGACTCCCATTCCAAGCGGTTGGGCGTGAAGCGTTTCGGCGGTGAACATGTGATCGCCGGCAACATCATCGTCCGTCAGCGTGGCACGCATATGCATGCCGGCGCGAACGTCGGCCTCGGCGTCGACCACACCTTGTTCGCCAAGGTGAACGGCACCGTGCTGTTCCAGCGTAAGGGTGCCGAGCAGCGCACCTTCGTCAGCGTGCTGCCCGAGACGGCGGCGGCGCAAGCCTGAGGATCGGCGCCCGGCGCCGCCTCGAATCCCTGAATGCCCCGGCCTTCGCGCCGGGGTTTTCGTCTGGGCCACAGTCATGAAATTCGTTGACGAGGCGAAACTCCGGGTCCAAGCCGGCAACGGCGGACGCGGCAGCACCAGTTTCCGCCGGGAGAAGTTCGTTCCCTTCGGCGGTCCCGACGGCGGCGACGGGGGCCATGGCGGTAGCGTTTACCTGCGCGCCGCGCCCGGCATCAATACCCTGGTCGATTTTCGGATCGAGCGGCTCTGGCGCGCCCCGCACGGGGAGCCCGGTTCGAGCAATGACTGCACCGGGCGCAGCGGCGAGGATCTGTACATTCCGGTGCCGATCGGCACGCTCGTGCGGGATGCGGACACCGGCGAGACCCTCGGTGACCTGGCCCATGAAGGCGATGTGCTCGCCGTGGCCCGCGGGGGCAAGGGCGGCTGGGGCAACCAGCGCTTCAAGTCGAGCACCAATCGCACCCCGCGTCAGTACGGCCCCGGACTCCCGGGCGAGAAGCGCCTGCTCGAGCTCGAGCTGAAAGTGCTGGCCGACGTCGGCCTGCTCGGTCAGCCCAATGCCGGTAAGTCCACCCTCATCCGGGCCGTGTCGGCGGCTCGGCCGAAGGTCGCGGACTATCCGTTCACGACGCTCTTCCCGAACCTCGGCGTCGTCGCCGTCGGTGAGCATCGCAGTTTCGTGATGGCCGACATTCCCGGCCTGATCGAAGGGGCGGCGGAGGGCGCAGGACTCGGGATCCGCTTTCTGAAGCACCTGCAGCGCACCCGAGTGCTGCTGCACATCGTTGACATCGCGCCGCTCGATCCGGCGGTCGACCCGGTCACCGAGGCGCGTGCCATCATCGCGGAGCTGAAGAAATTCAGTCCGGAGCTCGCCGTCAAGCCGCGCTGGCTGGTGCTGAACAAGTCCGATCTGCTGCCGGCACCGCAAGCCGAGCAGCGCGCACGCGACATCGTGCGCCGCCTGCGCTACCGCGGCCCGCGGTTCCTGATCTCCGGGGCGACCGGGCAGGGCACGCGCGAGCTGTGCGAGGCGGTGATGACGTTTCTGCAGGAACAGGCGGCCGCGGAACGCGACGCCCAGGCCGAACACGCCGAACAGGCCGGCGACGAGCCGGCCTGAGCTGCAGCGCCGCTGCGGGATCGAGGGTCGGGCGGTGGGCGGCCGTGGGCCGCGCACCGCCCGCCGGCTCACGGCATCGAGCGGATGCGCGCGGCCAGGTGGCTCTTGTGACGAGCCGCCTTGTTGCGGTGGATGATGCGCTTGTTGACCAGGCTGTCGATGACCGGCACGGCGGTCTGGTAGCTGGTCTGCGCGGCGGTCTTGTCACCGCCGGTAATGGCGGCGGTCACATTGCGCACCATCGTGCGCATGCGCGAGCGCAGCGCAATATTGCGCGCGCGGTGTTCTTCGGCTTGGCGGGCCGCTTTTTCGGCGGACTTCGTGTTGGCCACAATCGCTCCGTATCACCTGGACCCCGAACTCGGGGGGCCGGTAGTCTGCGGATGCGCCCGTCCATTGTCAACGGTGCCGCGCTCGGGGAGGGCCGCGCGCATCCGCCTGCTCCGGGGGGACGGATTGCGGTATTCTTACACCCTTTTGTGCGGGAGTGACGGCTCAGTCGGCCGATGCAGCTGATTCGCGGACTCAATGGTGTAGGCGAGCGTCAGCGGGGCTGCGTCGTCACGATCGGGACTTTCGACGGCATTCACCTCGGGCATCAGGCGTTGCTCGAGTGTGTCGCGGCGCACGCCCGGCGGCTCGCTCGCCCCTCGATGGTGCTGACGTTCGAGCCGATGCCGCGCGAGTATTTGGCCGGCGAGGACTGCCCGGCACGGCTGACCACGTTCCGTGAGCGCTGGCGGGTGTTCGAGGCGCTCGGCCTCGAGGTGCTCTGGGTCCTGCGCTTCGATGAGTCGCTGCGCAGCCTCTCGGGCGAGGGATTTGCGCAATTGCTCGCCGAGCAGCTGCGCACTCCGGTGGTGGTGGTCGGGCACGACTTTCGCTTCGGACGACACGGCGAGGCGAACGCCGAGCGGCTCTGTGCGGCGGGCCGGCGGCTCGGCTTTCAGACCGACGTGCTGCCGCCCGTCATGCTCGAGGGGGAGCGCGTCAGCAGCAGCGCGGTGCGCGCGGCGCTCGCGGCCGGACAGTTCGGACGGGCCGCGCGGCTGCTCGGGCGTCCCTACACGATCCGCGGCCGGGTGATCGGCGGGGAGCGGCTCGGCCGGCGCCTCGGGTATCCGACCGCCAACCTCGCGCTGCGGCGCCGGCGTGCGCCGCTCGAGGGCATCTTCGCGGTGCGCGTGCACGGCATCGGCGCCGCGGCGCGGCCGGCGGTCGCCAGCCTCGGGCGGCGCCCGACGGTGGGCGGCAAGGGGCTGCTGCTCGAGGTGCACCTGTTTGATTTTTCCGCCGACCTGTACGGCCGGCAGCTCGAAGTGGAGTTCGTGGCGAAGCTGCGCGATGAGGCGCACTTCGAGACCCTCGAGGCGCTCGTGGCGCAGATGCACCGGGATGCCGAGGCGGCCCGAACGATTTTGGAAGTTTGATCCGGCCGAGAGCCGGGGACGGCAACGGCACGCTCATGTCCGATTACAAGCACACGATCAACCTGCCCGCAACGCGCTTTCCGATGAAGGCGGACCTGGCCCAGCGCGAACCGGCGATGGTGGCCGACTGGGAGTCGCGCGGCATCTACGCGAGGCTGCGCGAGCACGCCCGCGGCCGGCCGCGCTTCGTGCTGCACGACGGACCGCCGTACGCCAACGGCGCGATCCACATCGGGCACGCGGTCAACAAGATCCTCAAGGACATCATCGTCAAGGCGCGCACCCTCGAGGGGTTCGATGCGCCCTACATTCCCGGCTGGGACTGCCACGGCCTGCCGATCGAGCTGCAGGTGGAGAAGAAACACGGCCGGGCCGGTGGCAGACTCGATGCGGCCGCCTTTCGCGCCGCCTGCCGCGCCTATGCGGCCGAGCAGGTCGAGCTGCAGCGGCGGGACTTCAAGCGCCTCGGGGTGCTCGGGGATTGGGAGCGGCCTTACCTCACGATGTCCCCGCGCTACGAGGCGCAGCAGATCCGGGCCCTCGGGCAGATCATCCGCAACGGACACGTCTACAAGGGCGTCAAGCCCGTGCATTGGTGCCTCGACTGCCGCTCGGCGCTCGCCGAGGCGGAGGTGGAGTACGCCGAGCGCACCTCTCCGGCGATCGACGTGGGGTTCCCCGTCGCCGAGCTCGCCGATCTCGCCCGGCGTTTCGGTCTGACGGCCACCGCCCTGGGCGCAGAGCCGGTCGAGCTGGTCATCTGGACCACCACCCCCTGGACGCTGCCGGCGAACCAGGCCGTCGCGCTCGGGGAGACTCTCCGGTATGCGCTGCTTCAGACCGAGATCGGTGGCGTGCGCCGGCGGCTGGTGCTCGCCACGGAGCTGATCGCAGCCTGCCTCGCGCGCTACGGGGCGCACGAGCCGCACGTGCTCGCCGAAACCGACGGCCGCGCGCTCGAGGGGCTTCAGCTCGAGCACCCGTTCCAGGCACGCCGCGTGCCGGTGATTTTGGGCGAGCACGTGACCCTCGAGGCTGGAACCGGCGCGGTGCACACCGCGCCCGGGCACGGCCAGGAGGACTTCGCGGTGGGCCGCCGCTACGGACTCGCCGTGGTGAACCCGGTGGGCAGCGACGGTCGCTTCCTGCCCGAGACGCCCCTGGTGGCGGGCCTGCGTGTCGATGAGGCCAACCCGGTGCTGATCGAGACGCTGCGCGCGCGCGGGCGGCTGCTGGCGCACGTGCCCCTCGCGCACAGCTACCCGCACTGCTGGCGGCACAAGACCCCGGTCATCTTCCGCGCCACCCCCCAGTGGTTCATCGGCATGGACACCAACGGGCTGCGCGCGCATGCGCTGCGCGACATCAGGGGCGTCGAGTGGACGCCCGAGTGGGGCGAGCAGCGCATCAGCAGCATGATCGAGGTGCGCCCCGACTGGTGCATCTCGCGCCAGCGCCTCTGGGGCGTGCCGATCCCGCTGTTCGTGCATTCGGGCAGCGGCGCGCTGCACCCACGCACCGCCGAGCTGATCGAGCAGGTCGCCGAGCGCGTCGAGCGCGAGGGGATCGAGGCCTGGTTCGCGCTCGATCCGGCCGAACTGCTCGGCGCCGAGGCGAGCGCCTACGAGAAGGTCGCCGACGTGATGGACGTGTGGGCCGACTCCGGCCTGTCCTTCGAGTGCGTCGGTCACGAGCGACCCGAGATCGCCGCGCCCGTCGATCTGTACCTGGAGGGCTCCGATCAGCATCGCGGCTGGTTCCACAGCTCCCTGCTGATGTCCGAGGCGCTGTACGCGCGCGCCCCGTACCGCGCGGTGCTCACCCATGGCTTCACGGTCGATGAGCAGGGGCGCAAGCAGTCGAAGTCCCTCGGCAACGTGGTCGCCCCGCAGAAGGTGATGAACAGCCTCGGGGCCGATGTGCTGCGCCTGTGGGTCTCGGCGACCGACTACGCCAACGAGATGAGCGTCTCGGACGAGATCTTGAAGCGCATGTCGGACTCCTACCGGCGCATCCGCAACACGGTGCGCTACCTGCTCGGCAACCTCGATGGGTTTGATCCGACGCGCGATCTGCTCGCCCCCGAGGCGCTGCTCGCCATCGACCGCTGGGCGCTCGCGCGCGCCGCGGCGCTGCAGGAGGAGATCCGCGACGCCTACCGCCGCTACGCGTTCCACCTGATCTACCAGAAGGTGCACAACTTCTGCAGCGTCGAGCTCGGGGCGTTCTATCTGGATGTTCTGAAGGACCGCATGTACACGCTGAGCGCGACGTCGAACGCGCGCCGCTCGGCGCAGACGGCCCTGTATCACATCGCCGAGAGCATGGTGCGCTGGCTCGCCCCGATCCTCTCGTTCACCGCCGAGGAGATCTGGCAGTACCTGCCCGGGGAGCACGGGGAGTCGGTGTTCCTGGCCACCTGGCATGCGCTGGCGCCGATGCCGGCCGATCAGATCGACTGGCCGGCGCTGCTCGCGCTGCGCGCCGACGTGACGCGCGAGCTGGAGAAGCTGCGCGATGCGGGGCAGATTGGCGCGCCGCTCGATGCCGAGGTGGACCTGTACTGCGGGCCGGGCGAGTACGAGCGGTACTCGGTGCTCGGCGAGGAGCTGCGCTTCTTTTTGATCACCTCGCACGCGCGGGTGCACCGCGCCGCCTCGGCGCCCCCGGGCGCGGCGGTGGCGCTCAGCGGCCGCGAGGCGGCGTGGGTCGCGGTCAAGCCGACCGAGGACGCCAAGTGCGTGCGCTGCTGGCAGCGCCGGCCCGATGTCGGCACCCACGCGGTGCATCCGCAGCTGTGCGGCCGCTGCATCAGTAACGTCGAGGGGCCGGGCGAGGAGCGGCACTTCATATGATCCCATCACCAACAGAATCGGCCGGCACGGCGCCGGCGCAGGTCCGATCGTTCACGGGCCGCGTGTGGCTGTGGCTGTCGCTTGCGGTCATCGCGCTCGATCAGGCGAGCAAGGCCTGGGTGGTGCGCCACCTCAGCTTTCACGTCGCGACGCCGGTGCTGCCGGTGCTCGATCTGACGCTCGCGTACAATCCCGGCGCGGCCTTCAGCTTCCTCGCCGATCAGTCCGGCTGGCAGCGCTGGCTGCTCACCGCGCTCGCGCTCGCGGTGGCGGTGCTGATCGTCGGGTATCTCGGGCGCCTCAAGGCGCGCCGCCAGGGGCTGCTCTGCGCGGCGCTCGCGCTGATCCTCGGCGGGGCGCTCGGCAATCTCATCGACCGGCTGCGCCTCGGCTACGTGGTGGATTTCATCAGCGCGCACTGGCACGGACACTATTTCCCGGCATTCAATGTGGCAGACTCGTCGATCACGATCGGCGCGGCGCTGCTGCTGATCGATCTGCTGCGCGACGGGCGCCGTTCGGGCGCCCCGTCGGGCGAGGAGGAGACCTGATGCAAGTATTGTTGGCCAATCCGCGTGGGTTCTGCGCGGGCGTCGATCGGGCCATCGACATCGTGGAGCGGGCCATCGACCTGTTCGGCGCGCCGATCTACGTGCGCCACGAGGTGGTGCACAACCGGCACGTGGTCGAGCGGCTGCGCGAGCGCGGCGCGGTGTTCGTCGAGGAGCTGCGCGAGGTGCCCTCGGGCGCCACCGTGATCTTCTCCGCCCACGGGGTGTCCCATGCGGTGGAGAACGAGGCCCAGGAGCGCGGCCTGAAGGTGTTCGACGCCACCTGTCCACTGGTCACCAAGGTTCACATGGAAGTGCAGCGCTACGCGCGCGAGGGACTCGAGGTGATTCTCATCGGGCACGCCGGCCACCCGGAGGTGGAAGGCACCATGGGCCGCTTCGATACCAGCTTCGGCGGGCGCATGTACTTAGTCGGCAGCGCCGCGGAGGCCGAGCACATCGAGGTGACCGACCCGTCCCGCCTCGCGTTCGTGACCCAGACCACCCTCTCGGTCGATGACACCATCGAGATCGTGGGGACGCTGAAGCGGCGCTTCCCGGAACTCGCGACCCCGCGCAAGGAGGACATCTGCTATGCGACGCAGAATCGCCAGGATGCGGTGAAGAAGCTGCTCGTCGACTGCGACATCCTGATCGTGGTCGGTTCGCGCGCCAGCTCCAACTCCAACCGGCTGCGCGAGCTCGGCGAGCGGGCCGGCGTGCCGGGCTACCTCGTCGATGGCCCGCAGGACATGCAGCGAGAGTGGTTCGAGGACAAGCGCTGCGTCGGGCTTACCGCCGGGGCCTCGGCACCGGAGGTTCTGGTGCGTGCGGTGCTCGAGCAGCTGCGCGAGTGGGGCGCGGAGGTGCCGCGCGAGGTCTCCGGGCGCGAGGAGACGATCACCTTCGGGCTGCCGCGCGAGCTGCGCCGGGCCTAGCGCCCGGCGTAGAGGGATTTCTTCAGCTTCCAGCGCTTGTGCGACCACGGCCAGTCGGCCGGGGCGGCGCGGATCTGCGCCTCGACGGCGTGCACGTAGCGCTCGGTGAGTTCGCCGGGTTCGAGCCGCTCCCCGGCGCCGCTCAGCGGCACGAAGTGCATTTCGTAGTAACCGCGCCGCACGCGTCGCATGGCGATGAAAAATACCGGGAAACGCGTGACGCGCGAGATTTCCTCCGGACCCATGTAGAACGCGGTGTCGCGGTTCAGAAAGCGCGTCCAGTGCTTGCGTTCGCTCGTGGTCGGCTCCTGGTCGGCCACCATGGCCACCGCGCGCCTCACCGCGCCGCGCTGCAGGATGTCCGCGAGCAGCTGCTTGGCCGGGACCAGGCGGCAGCCGAAGCGGCTGCGGACCTTCTTCATCTCCCGCTCGGCCCAGCGGTCCACCAGCGGCTTGTAGGCCGCATCGAGCGGATAGCCGAGCTCGAGCGACAGCCCGAGCAGCATCCACTCCCAGTTGCACTGGTGGGCCGCCGCGAGCAGCACCGAGCGCCCTGCGGCGAGGTGCTCGCGCGGGGCCTCGAGGTTCACGATGCGCACCCTGCGGCGGATCTGCGCCGCGGAGAGCGTCGCGGACTTGATCACCTCGACCAGCATGTCCGCGAAGCCCTGGTAGTACTGGCGGCGCACCTCGCGCATGCGCGCGCCGTCCCAGTCCGGGAAGGCGCGCGCCAAGTTCTCGCGCACCACCGCGTCGCGGTACGGGAAGACCCGAAACGCCAGCCATCCGAGCACGTTCGCCACCCCGTACAGCAGCGCCAGCGGCACTCGCGAGACGACCCGCACCCACCAGACCGGACGGGTCTCGGCGGGGGCCTGAGCGCTCGGCGTTTCGGGGTTCGGGGTGTGAGAATGTTCGCTCATCGTGACGGGGGTGTGGGCTCCTGCGGTCCCTGCGCCGCGGCCGGGGCATGGTAGCGGCCCCGGCCGCGCATGCAAGCGTCGCGGGCGCGGCTCGCGGACCGGGTATCAAGGGCTATACTGAGACCCCGATCACGCGGGCCCTCCGGGTGACCTGCTAGGTTCGGTAGCGATGTCACGGCGGCTTTCCCCTTCCGCCGATGAGCTGCAGCGACTGCTGGGGGCGCTGCTCGGCCTCAGGGCCGGCAGCGGCAACCGTCTCCCGGGCTTTGCCGAGCCGATCCTCGTATTGCTGGGGACTCGGCCGCAGGCCGCGGTGAAGATGGGTGAGCTGCGTGAACGACTGGGACTCGGTCAATCGCGTGCGAGCCGGCTCTGTGCCGCGCTCAAACGTGCCGGTCTGGTGGAAATCACCGCGGCCGACGACGATCGCCGAGCCTCCTGGGTGCAGCTGACCCCAGCAGGGCGCGAACTCATCGAAGCCAGTGCGAGCGCATTGCGCGCAGACCTCCACCCCGGCCCATAAATCCGCATACGGTTTGATCTGCCTTCGGATTCGATTCGGCGGCGGCAGGGGCGAGTCTTGACTCTGGAGCCGGCTCCAGGCCGTAGCATGGCGCCCATCCCCTCCGGGTGCCGGAGGCCGTCTGCAGGAGCCGAGCGTGGCTGTTCCCGCCGAGAATGTGACTGCCGAGCACGTGAGTCTGCCCGTCGAGGGCATGACCTGCGCCAGCTGTGTTGCGCGGGTCGAGCGTGCGCTGAACGCGCTGCCGTCCGTCGAGGCGACCGTGAACCTCACCACCGAACGGGCGGACGTCCGCTTCGATGCGCACCGCGTGAACGTCGGGGAACTCCTCGGCGCGGTGCGCACGGCGGGCTACGAGGTGGCCCAGGAGACCCATGAACTCGCCCTCTCCGGGATGACCTGCGCCACCTGCGCGCTGCGGGTGGAGAAGGCGCTGCGCGCCGTCCCCGGGGTCCTCGGCGCGGCGGTGAACCTCGCCACCGAGCGGGCGACCGTCGAGACCGCGGGCGCTGCGCCCGCGGCGCTGCTCGAGGCCGTGCGGCGCGCCGGCTACGATGCACAGCTCACCGGCGGGGCGGCCCGTGAGGCGCGCGTGCAGGCCGAGCAGGCCCGTCGCTTTCGGCTCGAGAGCCTGCGCCTCGGTGCCGCCGGTCTGCTGAGTGCCCCGCTGCTGCTGCCGATGTTCGGGGTGGCGCTGCCCGCGGCGCTCGAGCTCGCACTGGCCGCACCGGTGCAGTTCATCATCGGGGCGCGCTTCTACCGCGGGGCCTGGAAGGCGCTGCGCGCCGGCACGGGCAACATGGATCTGCTGGTCGCCCTCGGCACCTCGGCGGCGTTCTTCTACAGCCTCGGGCTGATGCTGACGCGCGCACACCCGGCGCTGTACTTCGATTCGGCCGCGGTGGTGATCGCGCTGGTGAGTGCCGGCAAGTGGCTCGAGGCGCGCGCCAAACGGGCCACCACCCTCGCGATCCGCGAATTGATGTCGTTGCGCCCCGCGCGCGCGCACGTGCTGCGCGAGGGTGAGGAGATCGAGGTGGCGCTCGAGGCACTCGTGCCGGGCGAGCTGCTCATCGTGCGGCCCGGCGAGCGCATCCCGCTCGACGGCATCGTGCGCGCCGGGGCGAGCGAGCTCGATGAGAGCCTGCTCACCGGGGAGAGCCTGCCCGTGAGCCGCACCGTGGGCGAGCCGGTCACGGGCGGTTCCATCAACGGCAGTGGCCTGCTGCGCATCGAGGTCACGGCCAGCGCCGAGCACTCGGTGCTGGCGCGCATCATCGCGCTCGTGGAGTCCGCCCAGGCGCACAAGCCCCCCGTGCAGCGCCTGGTCGATCGGGTCGCGGCGGTGTTCGTCCCGGCGGTGCTCGCCGTCGCGGTGCTCACCTGGCTTCTCTGGTGGGGGCTCGCCGGGCAGTTCGGCACCGGGCTCATCGCGGCGGTGTCGGTGCTGGTGATTGCCTGTCCCTGTGCACTCGGGCTCGCCACGCCGACTGCGCTCATGGTGGGCACGGGCGTGGCGGCGCGCGCCGGCATTCTCATCCGCGACGCCGAGGCGCTCGAGGCCGCCTACCGGCTCGACACCGTGGTGTTCGACAAGACCGGCACGCTCACCGCCGGGCATCCGGCGGTGGTGGCGATCGAGAGTCCCGAGCTGCCCGAGCGGGAGCTGCTCGCGCTCACCGCGGCGGCGCAGAGCGGCAGCGAACACCCGCTCGCCCGCGCCGTGCTGGCGCGCGCCGCGGCCGAAGGCCTCCTCCTGCCGGCGCTCGAGGCGTTTCAGGCGCGTCCCGGCCAGGGGCTGCTCGCGCAGCTCTCCGGTCGGCGCCTCGCGGTGGGCAACGCCGCGCTGATGCACGATCTGGCGGTGCCGATCGCGGCGGCCGCGGCCACCGCCGCGCCGCTGCAAGCCCAGGGCAACACGCTCATGTGGGTCGCGGATGTCACCGGCGCACCGCGCTGGCTCGGGCTGCTCGCCTGCGCCGATGCGCTCAAGCCCGAGGCCGCCGAAGCCGTGGCCCGGTTGCACGCGATCGGCATCGCCACCGTGCTGCTCACCGGCGATCATGCGAGCGCCGCGGCGCCGGTGGCCGCCGCGCTCGGCATCGAGCGGGTGCTGAGCGAGGTGCGCCCGGCGGAGAAGGCCGAGCAGGTGCGCCGGCTGCAGGCGGACGGGCACCGCGTCGGCATGGTCGGGGACGGCGTCAATGATGCCCCCGCGCTGGCGGCGGCCGATGTCGGGATGGCGATGGGAACCGGGGCCGATGCAGCCCTTCAGAGCGCGGCGGTGACGCTCATGCGCGGGGATCCGCGTCTGGTGGGCGATGCCATCGCCGTCAGCCGCGCCACCTATCGCAAGATCCGCCAGGGGCTGTTCTGGGCGTTCTTCTACAACGTCATCGGGCTGCCGGCGGCCGCCCTTGGGCTGTTGAACCCCGTGCTGGCCGGCGCCGCGATGGCGCTCTCCTCGGTGAGCGTGGTGTCCAATGCGCTGCTGCTGCGGCGCTGGCGTGCGACCGCGCGCCGCTGAGCGCTCAGCGCCGCTGCGCCGGGGCGTAGGCCTCGAGCCAGTGCTGTGTCGGCAGACCGACCTGCGCCGTCCAGGTGCCATTCGGTGCCCGGTACAGCAGAGTCGGCGTGCCGTCGCCCCCGACATCGCTCATCGCGTCCAGGTGCTGCTTCAGGGCCGTGAGAATCTGCGGTGCGATGTGCTGCGCCGGGGCGATGCCGCCGTGCTCGTGCGCCACGTCGAAGTGATCCTCATCGAAGCGCAGCGCGCGCGCCGGATCTGCCGCGGCGAGGATCGCCGCGGCGCGCGCCTGACTGGTGCGCTCGAGGAACCCGACCAGCACCCAGCGCACCTGCAGGCGGCCGGCGCCGATGAGCGGCTCGGCCATGTGGTAGAACCGATAGCAGAAGCTGCAATTCGGATCGATGATGGCGTAGAGCAGCGGGGCGTGCGCGCCACCCTCGCGGATCAGGTGGCCGGCCCGCTCGAGGCGGGTGATCGCGGCCGCGTCGTCCACCGGCGCATAGCGCTGGCGGTACAAGGCGTTCATGTCCACGCTCTGCGGGGAGATCAGCTCGCCGGAGAATAGGTAGCCGCGCGAGCCGTAGACCACCTGGGTGGTGCCGCGGAAGCGCACCACGTAGCCGGTGAGTCCCGGCACGTCGGAGGCGAAGCGGCTGAGCAGCTTCACCGCCCCGGAGTGGATGAGCGCGGCGAGCGCCGGCGGCGGGGGCGGCAGGGGCGAGGCGCGTACGGCGGCACGGCTCGCCGGCAGCGGGCCGAGCAGCAGCACGGCGAGCGCGGCGGTGGCCAGGCGCACCGCACGCGGTGCACAGATCAGATCTCTCGGCACAGGGTCTCCGCAGGGGTTGGGCCGGCGCGCCGCGGCACCGTCTGCCGGCGCGTCCCGAGAGTCAGTGTACGTGATGCGCCCCGTGCCCGCTTGACCCTGGAGCAGGCTCCAGGGCGTATCGTGCGCATGGGAAATGTCGGGAGTGGACGTATGCAATCGGTGCGGTTGAAGGTTCAGGGGATGCACTGCGGCGGCTGCGCGCAGTCGATCAAACGGCTGCTCGAGCGCGAGCCGGGCGTGGCGTCGGCCGAGGTGAGTTTCGAGGCCGGCGAGGCACTCGTGCAGTTCGATCCGGCCCGGCTCGCGCCGCAGCGCCTGACCGATCTGCTCGCGCCCGCGGGCTACGTGGCGAGCGTTCAGGCGCCGGACTGAGGCGCCGCGGCGTCGCTGCGCGCCAGCAGCGTGCTCAGCAGCTCGAGCAGCTCATCGGCCCGGATCGGCTTGTTCGCCAGGCGCAGCCGCGGACTCTCGAGTGCGCGCACCGCGCTTGAGGTGTCCCCGGTGATGAGCACCGCGGGCAGCGCCTCCCCGAGCCGCGCGCGCACTCGGGTGATCACGTCCGTGCCGGTCTCCTCGGCGCCGAGGTGATAATCGGTGATCACCAGATCGATGTGCGCGCCGGCGCCGATGCACTCGAGCGCCTCGCCGAGGGAGCCTGCGGGGCGCACCGTGTAGCCCTCGACGCGCAGCAACAGCCCGGTGGCGTTGCGCACCGCGGCGTCATCCTCGACGAGCAGGATGCAGCGGTGCTGCTCGCTGCGGGCGGACTCCACCGGTGGCAGCGGCGGCGGCAGTGACGGCGCAGCGTCCTCCCCGGGCGGCAGCGTCAGGGTGAACACCGTGCCGTGGCCGGGGCTCGAGTGTGCCTCAAGCCCGATGCCCAGCAGCTCGACCAGGCGCCGCACGATGCTCAGGCCGAGTCCATAGCCCTCGCGCCGCGCGCCATCGGTGCGCTCGATCTGATAGAACTCCTCGTAGATGTGCGGCAGCTGCTGCGGCTCGATACCGATGCCCGTGTCGCTCACCTCGATGCGCATCGCGGCGCCCGCGCGCGCGCAGGTGAGCGAGACGCTGCCGGCGAGGGTGTATTTCAGGGCGTTGGAGAGCAGGTTGCGCAGGATCTGACTGAGCAGTGCGGCATCGCTGTGTACGCACTCCTCGCCGTGCGTGACGCGCAGCGTCAGATGTTTGTTGGCTGCCAGGGATGCGAATTCCTGTTTGAGCTCGGCGAACAGCGGCCCGATGTGCATGTCGAGCGGCTGCGGGTGCACCGCGCCGGACTCGAGCTTGCTCACATCGAGCAGCGCGTTCAGCAGGCGCGACATCGCCTCGATCGCCATGTCCTGGTGTTGCAGGGCCTCCTGCGCCTGTGCGTCGCGCACCATGCGCGTCAGCGCCCCGTTCAGCAGCGCCAGGGACTGCAGGGGCTGGCGCAGGTCGTGGCTGGCGGTGGCGAGGAAGCGGCTCTTGGCCTGCGTGGCGCGCTCGGCGGCCTGGCGCGCCTCGAGCAGCGCCGCTTGGATGCGCCGGTGCGCCGTGATGTCGCGAATCGCGGCGGCGACCAGATCGCGCTCATCGTCGTGGATGGGGCTTAAGCTGATCTCGACCGGAAATTCCACCCCGTCCTTGCGGCGCGCGAGCAGCTCGAGCCCGATGCCCATCAGCCGCGTGCGCTGCTCGCGCATGAAGCTGCCGCGGTGGGCGCGGTGCAGCGCACGGTGGCGCTCGGGCAGCAGATCCTCCACCAGGAGCGCGCCGATTTGCGCAGCCGAGTAGCCAAACAGTGCGCACATCTGCCGGTTGGCGAACACGATGCGCCCGGTGGCATCGGCGATGAGCATCGCATCGGGCGCCGAGGCGAGTGCGCTGCGCATCAGCTCGGCGGAGAGTTTCGATTCCATGGCCGCTCAGCGCCGCAGCACCAGGGTGGGCCGGGCCGCGGCGCGCTCGGCCCCGGCTCTGCGCATCAGCGCCTCGTCGGGCAGGGCAGGCGCAGCACGAAGCATGCGCCGCTCGGGAGATTCGGGCGGTGATCGAGCGTGCCGCCGAAGGTGCGCGCGATGGTGCGGCTGCTCGCCAGACCGAGTCCCGTGCCGGCCGTCTTGGTGGTGCAGAACGGATCGAACAGCCGCTGCGCGATGTCCGGGGAGATCCCCGGTCCGTTGTCGCGCACCTCGATCAGAACGTCCCCGTCGGCGGCGCGTGCGGTGCCGATCACGATTTCGCGCGACCCGAGCGGACACTCATCGAGCGCCTCGAGTGCGTTGCGCACCAGTGCGAACACCACCTGCTGGATCTGGGCCCGATCGAGCGTGAGCGGCCCGAGTCCCTCGCTGAGCTCGAACCGGCAGCTCGACTCGTGCACCCGCGCATCGGACTCGATCAGATCGGCCAGCTCACGGATCAGCGCGTTGACGTCGGTGAGCTCCCCGAGGGAGTCGCGCGGGCGCGTCAGCCCGCGCAGCCGGCTGATGATGTCCCCGGCGCGCACCGCCTGGGCGGTGATCTGGCGCAGCGCGTCGCGGACCTCCTCGAGGTCCGGGTCGGGCAGCCCGAGCAGCCGCTCGCAGGCCTGGGCGTAGTTGGCGACCGCGGCGAGCGGCTGATTGAGTTCGTGCGCGACACCGGCGGCCATTTCCCCGACGGCGGCCAGGCGCGAGACGTGCATCAGCCGCTCCTGCAGCCGGCGGTTGGCCTCGTCGAGGTAGACGTTACGCTGGTTCATACTAAATAGTGGGCCGGCGTCGGGCCGCACGTCTCTACGTATATTCCCAAGGGCGCGGTGGACACTACGGTCATGGCCGGGGCGTTCAGCCGGCGAGCTTCACCAGGCGCGCAATCACCTGGGCGTCGGGGCTGCCGGACTCGCGCGACAGGTCGTAGCAGGTGGCCACCAGCGCCGCGTGTTTGAATGCGGGGAGGGTGGCGCCGCCGATGCGCAGGTGCGCATCGATCGCCTCCAACACGCGCTCGAGCAGCGCAAGGTCGAGCGGCTGGGCGTCGGCGCCGTACGGGGTGTCCGGTTCGCGCAGGCCCTCGGCCTGATCCGCAACTCCTCGGCCGGTGATGAGCCACTCGAGCTGGGTCTGGGTGACCTCGCAAATCGCACGCAGGTCCGTCACGTTCGGCTCGGATTGTCCGCGCACCCATTTGCGCACGGCGCTTTCGGAGCGCTGGATGGCCAGCGCCAGCGCGGCGGCGGTGCCGAAGCGCTCCAGACGCTCGCGCAACCGGACCGCGAAGCCGGCCGAGCGCTGCTGCGGAAGCGGACGAGTCCTCATGGACACGAATGTAGCTCGCGACCGTTCAAAAGTCACGCGAAACGCACAAATGTATTGCACATCGCAGGATTCGGCCGTAAACTGTAAAAAAGTACAGTCGAGCATTCCGCGAGGTCGCCACGGGTTATGACACGAATCCCTGCCGCGCGCGTCGAGACGCGCAGTGCGCTCGAGGAGGCCCTCGCCCGCCTCGCTGAGCTGCGCTCGATGGTGGTGGTCGCAGCCGCTGCGCTGCGCCAGCAGAACAGCGATCTCGATGCGGACATTGCGCGGGTGCTGCGCCGCAGCGTCGCCGGTGGCATTGCCGAGCAGATCGAGCGGCTGCGGCGGCTATAATCGCCGCCCGCCCCGCGGCGCGCGAGCGCGGCGGGGCGGCGGGGCGCGAAAGTGGCGGAACTGGTAGACGCGCTGGACTTAGGATCCAGTGGGGTAACCCGTGAGAGTTCGAGTCTCTCCTTTCGCACCAATACGACCGAGCAGAGGTGTCATGGCCCGAGCGCTGTGGCAAAATGCCCAGTCCGGCAGGGTTGCCGCCCGACCGTCATCCGGTTTGCTTGATGCCCTCCGCTGGAGCCGCTCCGGGCCCGGGTGCCGCGGACACGGTGCGATCGGGCGCAGCGCCGCTGCACATCCCAATTGGTTCGAGGTTCACGAATGCAGGTTTCGTTGTCCACCCGCGGGGCTCTTGAGCGCCGCCTGGAAGTGGCCGTCCCGGCCGACGAGGTTCACCAGGAGTTCGAGCAGCGCCTGAAGAAGGTGGCGCGCTCGGCGCGTCTGAAAGGCTTCCGACCGGGCAAGGCGCCCATGCCGGTGGTGCGCAAGCAGTTCGGCGAGCAGGTGCATGCGGAGGTGGTCGATCACCTGATCCGCAGCTCCCTGGCACAGGCGCTGCGCGAGCAGCACCTCACCCTGGCCGGCGGGCCGCGCATCGAGCCGATCGCCGTCTCCCCGGGGGCGGAGCTGAAGTACGCGGCGATCTTCGAGATCATGCCGGAGATCAAGGTGAAATCGCCCGAGGGGACCGCGATCTCCCGGCCGAGCGCCGAGGTCATCGACAGCGACATCGATGCGATGATCGAGAGCATGCGCAAGCAGCGCCCGGTGTTCACCGTCGTGGAGCGTCCGGCGGCCGAGAACGATCGGGTGACCGTCGATTTCACCGGCCTGATGGACGGCAAGCCGTTCGAGGGCGGTGACGGCCAGGACGTGACCATCCTGCTCGGCCGGCCGGAGAACCGACCGGAACTCGACGCGGCGCTGAACGGTGCGAGCGCGGGCGACACGCGCCGGGTGACCGTGAACTTCCCGGCCGAGACGAGCAACGCGGCGCTCGCTGGCAAGGCGGCCGAGCTCACCGTGACGGTGAAGCGGGTCGAGGCGCAGTCGCTGCCCGAGGTCGATGAGGCGTTCTGCCAGGCGTTCGGCGTCGAGGACGGCGGGCTCGAGACGCTGCGCGCCGAGGTGCGCAAGAGCATGGAACGGGAGCTCTCGGACCTGGTGCGCGGTCGGCTGCGCAGCCAGGTGCTCGATGCGCTCTACACGCAAAATCCGATCGAGCTGCCGCGTACGCTGCTCGAGGAGCAGGTGAACCAGATGCAGATCGATGCCGCCCGAAACATGGGCGTGCGGGAGATCTCACAGATGCCCGCGCGCGAGCCGTTCGAGGCCCCGGCGCGCAAACGCGCCGCTCTGGGGCTGATCCTCGGGCAGATCATCCAGAGCGAGGGCCTGCAGGTCGAGCGCTCACGGGTCGAGACGCGCCTGGAGGACCTGGTGGCGAGCTACCCGGATCCGGACGAGGCGCGCAGCGCCTACCGCAAGAGCCGCGAGGCGATGGGCCAGATCGAGTCCGCGGTGCTCGAGGAGCAGGTGATCGACTGGTTCCTCGCCCGCGCCCAGGTGAACGACCAGCCGATGTCCTTCCAGGAATTGACCGGCTTCGGCCGCGAAAACCAGACCCGCTAGCCTGCGCGCAACTCCCCGGGGCGCTCGCCGCACGCGGCGCACGTCCTGGCGAGTCTCGCGGGGCCGGACTTGCCTCCGGCTCCGACTGCCCGCGTAATGAGAGAACCGTGGAGACCCGAGCATGAACGAGCGCGCATTGAATTTGGTGCCCATCGTCGTCGAGCAGACCGCCCGCGGCGAGCGGTCTTATGACATCTACTCGCGACTGCTGAAGGAGCGGGTGGTGTTCGTGGTCGGCCCGATCGATGACTATGTCGCCAACATCGTCGTGGCGCAGCTGCTGTTCCTTGAGTCGGAGAACCCCGAGAAGGACATCGCGCTGTACATCAATTCCCCGGGCGGGGTGGTGACTGCGGGCCTGGCGATGTACGACACCATGCAGTTCATCAAGCCCGATGTGAGCACGATCTGCGTCGGCCAGGCCGCCAGCATGGGGGCGGTGCTGCTCGCCGCCGGTGCGGCCGGCAAGCGCTTCTGCCTGCCGCATGCGCGCGTCATGATCCACCAGCCGCTCGGCGGCTTTCAGGGCCAGGCGGCCGACATGGAGATCCATGCGAAGGAAATGCTCGAGACGCGCGACCGGCTGAATCACATCCTCGCCAAGCACACCGGTCAGAGCGTCGATCAGATCAAACTCGACACCGACCGCGATCGGTTCATGGACTGGAAGGAAGCCAAGCGTTACGGCCTGGTCGATCAGGTTCTGGAGAAGCGCGGCGACTTGGGCGCGGGGGCTGGAAAGTCCGCTTGAGCGCCCCCACCCAGGCGTGCACGGAACGCTGCCGCGGTGCGTCCCATGCCCCCGGCGCGACCCGCGTTGCCAAGACGTGAAATCTGTCAAACAAATCCCGCTGAGACAACGACTTGGCCGTGCGGTAGTGCTTTGCCTCACGGCGGCGCTGCGTGCTATAAGAACGGTGTCTCTTGCGGGAAACCCGCGGGCATTCGGACGCAGTTCGCGACGTCTGCGCAAGATGATTGAAGACCATGCCTCTTGAGGGCTTTTAAATGAGTGACGATTCCCGCGGCCGCCACGACGACGGCAAACTTCTGTACTGCTCGTTCTGCGGGAAGAGCCAGCATGAGGTGCGCAAGCTCATCGCCGGCCCCTCGGTGTTCGTCTGCGACGAGTGTGTCGAGCTGTGCAACGACATCATTCGCGAGGAACTCGAGGACCGTGCCGAGCGCGCCCGCGACAAGCTGCCGAAGCCGCATGAAATCAAGAAGGTACTCGATGAGTACGTGATCGGTCAGGAGCGCGCCAAGAAGGTGCTCTCGGTGGCCGTGTACAACCATTACAAGCGTCTGCAGACGCGCACCGCCGGTGCGCGCACCAAGGACGAGGTCGAGATCGCCAAGAGCAACATCCTGCTCATCGGCCCGACCGGCTGCGGCAAGACGCTGCTCGCCGAGACCCTCGCCCGGCTGCTGAACGTGCCGTTCACGATCGCCGATGCCACGACCTTGACCGAGGCCGGATACGTGGGCGAGGACGTCGAGAACATCATCCAGAAGCTGCTCCAGAAGTGCGACTACGACGTCGAGAAGGCGCAGACGGGCATCGTCTACATCGACGAGATTGACAAGATCTCGCGCAAGTCCGACAACCCCTCGATCACCCGCGACGTCTCCGGCGAGGGCGTGCAGCAGGCGCTGCTGAAGCTCATCGAGGGCACCGTCGCCTCGGTGCCGCCGCAGGGCGGACGCAAGCATCCGCAGCAGGAGTTCCTGCAGGTCGACACCAGCAACATCCTGTTCATCTGCGGCGGGGCGTTCGCGGGCCTGGAGAAGATCATCCTGAACCGCACGCAGAAGAGCGGCATCGGGTTCACCTCCGAGGTGCGCACCGCTCAGGAGCGCCCGCACGGCAGCGATCTGTTCCACGACGCGGAGCCGGAGGATCTGATCAAGTTCGGCCTGATTCCGGAGTTCGTCGGCCGTCTGCCGGTGGTCGCCACGCTCGATGAGCTCGATGAGGCGGCGCTGGTGTCGATCCTCACCGAGCCGAAGAACGCGCTCACCAAGCAGTACCGGCGCCTGTTCGAGATGGAAGGTTCCGAGCTCGAGTTTCGCGACGAGGCGCTGCGCGCCGTGGCCCGTCGGGCCATGCAGCGCAAGACCGGTGCGCGCGGCTTGAGAACCATCCTTGAAACGGTCCTGCTCGACACCATGTATGACTTGCCGACGCTGCGGGATGTTGCCAAGGTCGTGGTCGATGAGACCGTGATCGAGGGCGCTAGCGCCCCGTACGTCGTGTATCGCTCCGAGGAAGGCCGTCCGGCCGGAACCGAGGAGCCCCGGCGGGCCGCTGGGCACTGATCTCTGCGCCCGGGCGCGCAGGGCGCGCCCGCCCGCCAGCTCAATCATTCGAGGCTTCGAGCGTGTCTGAATCCAACACCTCTACTGAGCCCGCGGCACCCGCGCGGGGCGTCCCCGTGCTGCCGCTGCGGGATGTGGTCGTCTACCCGCACATGGTGATCCCGCTGTTCGTCGGCCGGGAGAAGTCCATCGAGGCGCTCGAAGTCGCCATGCGCGCCGACCGGCGCATCATGCTGGTGGCGCAAAAGCAGGCCGACATCGATGATCCGAAGGCCGACGATCTGTACCGGATCGGCACCGTCGCGACGATCCTGCAGCTGCTGAAGCTGCCCGACGGCACGGTCAAGGTCCTGGTCGAGGGCGTCGACCGGGCCCGCATCGAGCGGCTGAACCCGGGCGAGTACTACTCGGCCGAGATCGAGGCGCTGCCCGACGTGGAGTCCTACGACGAGCGCGAGATGGACGTCATGTCCCGCTCGGTGGTCTCCCAGTTCGAGCAGTACGTCAAGCTCAACAAGAAGGTGCCGCCGGAGGTGCTCACCGCACTGGCCGGCATCGAGCAGGCCGGGCGCCTCGCGGACACCGTCGCGGCGCACATGTCGGTCAAGCTCGCCGAAAAGCAGAAAGTGCTCGAGATCCTGGACGTGAAGAAGCGTCTCGAGCACATCCTGGTCGCCATCGAAGGCGAGCTCGACGTGCTGCAGATCGAGAAGCGCATCCGCGGTCGCGTCAAGGCGCAGATGGAGAAGAGCCAGCGCGAGTACTACCTCAACGAGCAGATGAAGGCCATCCAGAAGGAGCTCGGCGAGATGGACGAGGGCGGCAATGAGCTCGCCGACCTCGAGGGACGCATCGCGCGCGCCGGCATGCCGAAGGAGGCGCGCGAGAAAGCGACCAGTGAGCTGAACAAGCTGAAGATGATGTCGCCCATGTCGGCCGAAGCGACCGTGGTGCGCAACTACATCGACTGGCTGGTCAAGGTGCCCTGGAAGAAGCGCACCAAGATCATCAAGGACATCGCCCGCGCCGAGCAGGTGCTCGACGAGGATCATTTTGGGCTCGAGAAGGTCAAGGAACGCATCGTCGAGTATCTCGCCGTGCAGCAGCGCGTGGAGAAGCTGAAGGGTCCGATCCTGTGCCTGGTCGGACCGCCGGGTGTCGGCAAGACCTCCCTCGGTCAGAGCATCGCGCGGGCCACGAACCGCAAGTTCGTGCGCATGTCGTTGGGTGGGGTGCGCGATGAGGCCGAGATCCGCGGTCACCGGCGCACCTACATCGGGTCGCTGCCCGGCAAGATCGTGCAGAACATGTCCAAGGCCGGCGTGCACAACCCGCTGTTCCTGCTCGATGAGATCGACAAGATGTCGATGGACTTTCGCGGCGATCCGTCCTCGGCACTGCTCGAGGTGCTCGACCCGGAGCAGAACTCGACGTTCAACGACCATTACCTCGAGGTCGACCTCGATCTCTCGGAGGTCATGTTCGTCTGCACGGCCAACAGTCTGAACATCCCTGCGCCATTGCTCGATCGCATGGAAGTGATCCGTCTGCCGGGCTACACCGAAGACGAGAAGATGAATATCGCGCGGCGCTACCTCGTGCCGAAGCAGATCAAGAGCAATGGCCTGAAGGACCAGGAGCTGAAGGTCTCCGATGCGACGCTGCTCGACATCGTGCGCTATTACACGCGCGAAGCCGGGGTGCGCAATCTGGAGCGCGAAATCGCCAAGATCTGCCGCAAGGCGGTCAAGCAGCTGCTGCTGCACAAGAAGGACGAGCGGCAGGTGAATGTCACCCCGCGCAACCTGGAGAAGTATCTCGGGGTGCGCCGGTTCCGCTACGGCAAGGCCGAGGACCAGAACCGCGTCGGACAGGTCACCGGGCTCGCCTGGACCGAGGTCGGCGGGGAGCTGCTCACGATCGAGGCGGCGGTGGTGCCCGGCAAGGGCAAGCTGCAGCACACCGGGCAGCTCGGTGAGGTGATGCAGGAGTCGATCCAGGCGGCGATGACCGTGGTGCGCAGCCGCGCCCAGGTGCTCGGTCTGGAGAGCGAGTTCTACCAGAAGCTCGACGTGCACCTGCACATCCCCGAAGGGGCCACTCCGAAGGATGGTCCGAGTGCCGGTATCGGCATGTGCACCGCGCTGGTCTCGGCGCTGACGCGCATCCCGGTGCGCTCGGATGTCGCGATGACCGGTGAGATCACCCTGCGCGGGGAAGTGCTGCCGATCGGCGGGCTGAAGGAGAAGCTGCTCGCGGCGCACCGGGGCGGCATCAAGACGGTGCTGATCCCGGACGAGAACCGCAAAGATTTGGTCGAGATCCCGGACAACATCAAGGGAAATCTCGAGATCACGCCGGTCAAGTGGATCGATGAAGTGCTCGCGCTGGCGTTGACGCAGCAGCCTGTGCCGCTGGCGCACGAGGCGGCGACGCCGGCACCGGCGGCCGAGGCGCCCGTCGCCGCCGACGTGCGGCGCGGCCGACGCAACGGTCGCAAGCAGGTCCCGCCGGCGCATTGATCGATGATGCACGCCGCGCCATGCTCGCAGCAGCATGGCGCGGCGTTCCGTGACCCGGCACAGGCACGGGTGCTTAGCTCAGTTGGTAGAGCGTCGCCTTTACACGGCGAATGTCGGGGGTTCGAATCCCTCAGCACCCACCACTTAAGTCCTGGAAATTAAAACAAAAACGGCTGGTACTAGGTGCCAGTGAGTGCCACAAGGTCGCACGAAATGGCACAGTCACTGTGCCAGATTAGTGCCAAGCCGCGGTGCCAGAAGAAAGCGCGATTGCGGCGTTGTGATGCCTTCTGCGACCTAGCTCAGCCTGTAGGAGGGGCGATAGCGCCCGTGGTGGCGGGCCGGAACGCTCGCTGGCAAATACTCTGCACTGGCTTTGGCGGCCTCCAGCAGCAGCTTTCCGGCTAGCTCACCATGATCGAGCCCGTCCAGCGCGGCCAGGGAGCGCAGAGCGCGCAGGGCGGGGCGCTCCACCCATAACTCCATTCGCACGCGGCCGGCGTGATTGCCCGGGCGCGATCGACCTCGCGGTTGCCGCCGGGTGGCGGCGTCCGCATACGCATCAACGTCGAATCCTGGCTCGGCACGGGCGTCACGATCACGTAACGCCAGCAATTTTTCGAGAATGTCACCGCGCGGTCGGCCTGCGGCTACTGCGAATCTGGCTGCGGCGCTGCGGGCTTCGGGAAGGACCCAAAGCTCGAGGCGGACCTTACCGACGTGGCGACTGCGGAGGCGAAAGGCTCGTTGGTAGTCGCGACGGGCCTGCTCTCGATCTATGACGTGACGGCTACGTTTGGGTGACATAAGACAAAACCGGTAATTTTCCCCACAGTCAAGGCGCATATATTACCGGTTTTGTGGTGGAGCGGAACACTGGGTACCACTAGGGCCCACCCAGGGGAGAAGCCCTGTAGCCGAAGTGGCTACGCGGCATCAGGCCACGCCCATGGACTTTTCCTCCCTTCCCCCGACGCTCGGTGTCGAAGGCTTAGCGGCGCTTCTGCACGCCGCCCCACAAACCGTCAAGAACAATGCTTCGCGGGCGCCAGAAAAGCTCCCGCCGCCTGTCAGGACCGGCGGCCGGAGGCTCATTTGGATTACCAGAGATGTCTTCACATGGCTTGAGGCGCGCCGCGCCGCGCCTGCGCCCGCTGCACTGGTAGCTCACCTGGCAGCGCCCGACGCACCCCCGTTCCTTCCTCGGGTGTCTGTAGCGCCCGCGGGCGGCGCAGCGCCCCCGAAGCGGGGGCGACCGACGAAGGCGGAGCAGCTCGCTCGCCGCGCGAGAGGCGTCTGATGCGCCGGCTCGAGCGGATGACGGACATTGCTCGCGGGGGCGGTCAGGAGCCGTCACCTACGGCAGCACCTCCCGCTGCGTACTTCATCGCGGACGTCCTTGACTGGGTGCCGAAGGCCGATATCGCCTCGATGGAACATCCGATCTTTGCGCTGCGCGCTGGAGATACGTGTGTGCGGACATACGAGCGCGGCGGAATAAAGGTCGTGGTGAAAGCCGGTCCCGACGGTCGGGCGACAATCCATGATAAGGACGTCTGGATCTACGCCGTTAGTCAACTCATGGAGGCGCTGAATCGGGGCCGGGCAGATGTGAGCCGCACGGTCCGATTTACGGCGCATGATTTCTTTACCACCACACAGCGCCAAACCAGCGGTGAGGCATACCGACTCATGGGTGAGACGCTCGCGCGTCTTGCCGGGACTCGAGTCGAAACAAACGTCGAAACGGCTGGACAGCGTGAGCGGACGGGGTTCGGACTCGTGGACTCGTGGCGCGTGGTCGAGCGCGATACGGACGGGCGCATGGTGGCTGTGGAGGTGACGCTGCCCGAGTGGCTATATCGATCCGTACAGTCTGCGAAGGTACTCACTCTCTCGCCTGCGTATTTCCACATTCGCTCGCCTCTTGCGCGGCGAGTCTACGAGCTCGCGCGCAAACACTGCGGCTACCAGTGCCGTTGGCGCGTCAGTCTCGAGGTGCTCCGTCAGAAATCCGGGAGCACGGCCAGTTCGCGAGAGTTTCGCCGCAAGATGCGGGTGTTTGTCAAGCGAAACGACCTGCCGGACTACAGAGTTGTGCTGACCGAGCAGGGGTCTGTGGCCTTCTATCCGCGGGCGACGCGCGGCACTGTCGCGCAGATCAAAGATCTCATCAATGGCGCCTTGCGCCCAGAAGAGCGGCGGGGCCTGCAACCGATCGCGACCACTGACAGCGTACACGCCGCTGTGGCGGGAGATGTGCTGCATGGAGAGTTCTCGGTTATCCCGGACCCTGCGGACCGTAGGTCACTGAGAGCGATCGGAGGGCGGCCCGAGGAGCGGGGCGGCCGGCCGCCGATCCCCACTACCGACGGCGTGCATGCCGTTGTGGATAACTTGCGCCTCCCTGTGGATTAGCACGTCATTCCAGCCACACCTCGGTGACGCGGCCTTCGTCATTTCAACCACGCGCAAATTCGTCATTTCAGCCACGCTCATTCGTCGCGACTCAGTCCAAGCATTTGTTTTTGTACGTATTTTTGCCTGTCTGGTCGGCCGTAACTCGCGCGCGATTAACTCTGGAGGATATAACTCAAGAGACGACACGCATGTGGATTCTAGGCCGTGTGAAGTAAGCGGTCAGCCGACGGCGTGATTGCGGCGCGTGGGGTGGCACGGATAGGGTCGTTCTGGTGTTGATCACTGGAGCGAGCGATGACGAAGAGACGAGTGAAGCGCAGCGCGGCGATGTGGCGGGAGCTGTTCCGGCGGCAGACGAGCAGCGGCTTGGTGACGGCGGAGTTTTGCCGACGGGAAGGGATCAACGCGGGATTATTCCGCCGCTGGCGCGCGGCGTTGGCGGAGCCAAAGAGGGGTAGGGGCGGCGCGAGCCGAACCAGGGGCAGGCCCGAAGCGGTCACCCCGTCGACGACCTCGTTCATTGACCTCGGTGGACTCGGATCGGCAGGCACATCACGGTTTGATATCCGCCTTGAGCTCGGCGGCGGGATCGTGTTGAGCATTGCGCGCGGCTGATGTTCTTTGCCGAGGGACAGATCCGGGTGCACCTGTACGGGCAGCCCTGCGATATGAGGAAGTCCTACGACGGCCTGCAGGCCCTCGCCCGCCATGCCATGGGGTTGAACCCGCTGGATGGCGCCTTGTATGTCTTCGTGAACCGGCGCGGCTCGCAGCTGAAGTGCCTGTATTTCGACCGCAGCGGCTTTTGCATCTGGGGCAAGCGGCTCGAGAGCGGGAAGTTCATCGGCGACTGGTCCGCGGTACGCACGCGGGAGATGGACTGGACGGGGTTGAAATTGCTCATCGAGGGACTGGAGGGCAAGCGGGTGCGCAAGCGTTTCATGTTGCCCTTGCAAGCGAGCAAAAACCTGTAAACGAAGCGCTTTGGTGTGCGCTGTCATGTTATGATGCCGCGCATGTCGAGCGCGCTGCAAGAGGTCACGGACGGTCGGGCGGAACTCACCGCGCTCGAGCGCTCGCAGGCTCATGCGATCACGGCGCTGCGTGAGGAAGTGGCCGCGCTCAAACACCAGCTCGAGTGGTTCCGCCGTCAGATCTTCGGTCAAACAAGCGAACGGTTCATCCCTGAGCCCGATCCGGCGCAGTTGCATTTGGGTGAGGTGTTTCCGGTCCCCGAGCCGCCGCTCGAGCAACGCGAGACGATCGCGGCGCATACCCGCCGGGTGGCGGCCGCGGACGGCGCCGAGGGCGAGGAGCTGAAGTTCTTCGATGAGTCAAAGGTGCCGGTGCAGACCATCGTGCTGATGCCCGAGACGGTGCGGCGACTGCCGGCCGATCAGTACGAGATCATCGGGGAGAAGATCACCTACCGCCTGGCGCAGCGCCCAGGCAGCTACCAGGTGCTGAAGTACCGCCGCCCGGTGGTCAAGCTCAAAGCCACCGAGGCGATCCACACCGTGCCCGCCCCGGCGGCGATCTTCGAGGGCAGCCGGGCGGATGTGAGCTTCGCGGCCGGCCTCCTGGTCGACAAATTTGCCTGGCACCTGCCGCTGTATCGTCAGCACCAGCGGCTCGAAGCGGCTGGCATCACGGTCAGCCGCCCCTGGCTCACCCAGATCGCCCAGCGCACGATCGGGCTGCTGGAACCAATCCACGCCGCGCAGTTCGCCTCGATCCGCGCCTCGCGCGTGAAGGCGATGGACGAGACCCCGATCAAGGCCGGCCGAGCCGGTCACGGCAAGATGAAGACCGGGTATTTCTGGCCCGTGTACGGGGAACTCGATGAGGTCTGCTTCCCGTTCCATCCGTCCCGCTCGCACGGATACGTCAGAGAGGCCCTGGGCCTTGCGCCCGCGGCCGGCTCGGTGCTCATCACCGACGGCTACGCGGCCTACGAGCGCTATGCCAACAAGACCGGGGTGACTCACGCTCAATGCTGGGCACACACCAGGCGAGGTCTGTTCGAAGCCGAGGCGGCTGATCCACCGGCAGTCCACCAAGGGCTCGAGCAAATCAAAGCCCTCTATGCGATCGAGGACCAGATCCGCACGCTCGCCCTGGCCGGCGAGGCCAAGCAATTGCATCGCCTCACCCACGGCAAGCCGCTCGTCGAGCGCTTCTTCGACTGGGTCGATGCCCAGCTCGAGCGCCAGGGGCTCACGCCTGCGAACCCGCTCACCAAAGCGCTCGCCTATGCGCGCGAGCGACGCGCCGGCCTCGAGGTCTTTCTCACTGATCCCGACGTGCCGATCGATACCAATCATCTCGAGCGCGCGTTGCGTGTGATCCCCATGGGCAGAAAGTCGTGGTTGTTCTGCTGGACCGAGCTCGGCGCCAAGCATGTCGGCATCGTCCAGTCTCTCATCGTCACTTGTCGCCTGCACGACATCGATCCCTACACCTACCTCGTCGATGTCCTGCAGCGCATCGGCGTGCATCCCGCCAGCGGCGTCGCAGAACTCACCCCGCGCCTGTGGAAGCAGCGCTTCGCTGCCCATCCCATGCGTTCTGACTTACACGATTTCCCAGCCTGAGCCAATACGCCACCGGCTGACCGGTTACCGTGTGAACGACTCAAAAGAAATGCAGCGGAAGAGGTAGCGCCATGATCGGAGGTGCAGCGTCGGCCCAGGCGGGGTGACGGTCTGGCCGGAATCTCCACCCATCACCCCCCTGCATTTCCGTCCGCCTTTCCGGACGGGCTTTGGCCGGGCAAGCAGGGCTTCCGGATGGCATCGGGGCGGATCTCGGCTCTCAGGGCGCCACAGGCGGTCCTGCGGGGTGGTTTCAGCACGGACTCTGACGGCGCAGGAGAGGCGGAACCATATCCGGCTGAAACACCCAGAAAGAACCCATGCGGGTCCTGTTCATCTGATGACGCGCGCGGTCGGCATCTCTGTGGGGTCTCGGGGTGTTTGCT
>JAJZDW010000074.1 GCA_021851405.1 Pseudomonadota bacterium | reverse complement strand
TGCGTGCTGTCGTTGGTCGCCTGCGTTATCTCCAGAAGACACCAGAGCATGTGCGCTCGTTCTTTCGACATCCTGAGACACGCTATGCGTATGCATAGTCTCTAAGTTAAGTACTGATTAGTAAGTACGCCCATGGCCCAAGCGGCTATTGAGTCCCTGCGCGACCACTCCCCGAGTGTGGTGTAGAAATCCTCCCGGGGAGAGTGCGCTGTGGATGACACTGGCATGCAGGCGTGGTTCGCCCAGGAGCAGGACGCTGGGGCATGGCCTCCGAATGAGAATCGTGAAGAACTCCTAGCGCGGATCGCGCGGGGCTGAAGGCCGACGACCTACGGCCGGAGCTGCGCTCCCACGGGCAATCACGGTACGTGGGGCTTCACAATCAAGTCATTCACCGAAGACCCCAAGATGCCAACGGCTTAAACCTCGAAACCGCTGGCACGTAACAATCGAGTCGTTCCGGGCGAAGACCCAAGCCGTTACCTAAGGCAATTAGTTCATTCACCAGGCCGACTTTCTGATTTTGTTTGCTCAGAAGACGATACTCGGGGTGATCGAACAAGCCGGGATGAGCCTTGTAGGCCTGCATCAGAGGTTTGAAGCCGCAACGAGATCACGTTTACCCTAACCATTCCAACTCAATCATCTACTGGGAGACGCAATCGTACCGCAGCAGCTCGCGCCCAGTGTTACCTGGACTGCATTCCCCCGGTGGCTCCACCGGCGGCTCGAAGGCGCCAGGCCCTCGGTCGGCTACGGCCCGTGGAGTACCCGGGAAGCCGTGCCACGTCAGGTCGCATCTTCGACTCGGAATTCAATAGAGGGAAAAAGGGTCTGTCCTACGGTCTTTCCATTAGCCGTTTTTGCGACCAGCCTTGGAGCAGGTACGCACGACTCAATCGCAGCCAGAGCCGCAGGTCGCTCAAATCGAGATTGCGACTAGACTTCCTCCGAACCAAAGCCCTATATGCTAGAGCTATTTCACGCTCCTTCAGTGCGTGGTTGATGAATCGACGCATACGGAATCCAGCAAAGAGGTTTTCCGGCGCGCGCGCCATGAACTCGTCAAGTTCTACTGAGGAAAGGAGACACAGAAGATTATGCACACCGTGAAACCCAAATGCCGACGGAGTCTCGTAGATGTCCTCTAGGGCAAAGCGCCGAGCATCTTGAAAGTCCGCGTAACGAATGTCGTGATTCCGCTCGAGATACTCACGGTACTCCAGCGCGATGCAAACATCCTCCGGACTTTGGGACACAACACGCTCGTCGAGCAGCGCAGTGAGAAGGCGCTGCGAGCGCAGTGTGAATCCTCCAGTGCAGCTGCACCGCTCGTCGTTACGAAAACGCTCCCAAATCGGACCAATGTAGTCAAACCTAAGGAAGTCGTTGCTCCACATCGAGGGGTCCAGAACAAAACCATCCCACTGCACGACTAGGCAGTGACTCGTCTTCACGAGTGGGGACAGTCCCCGAAGCATAAACCGAGAATAATCCTGCATTGTCCGAATCGTTGTATCCACGACAAGCTGCAGGCCTGGCGGCGGTAACAGGCCGTGATCTCGACGCGTGACCAGCACCGCTGCACCGAAGTCAACCAATTCCATCGAACGTTCCACCGCGAAAAGAGCCTGCTTAGGGTTCGCGGTATCGACGCATATCAACGTCACCTCTGGAAGCCGCAGCTTCCCTTGCATAACCGCATGGTCCGCAAGTATCACGTCGCCCCTATTTCGCAGGCGTCTAAATAATGGAATGACCGAGTTCACAATGCGTATCCAATTCTGAAGTCCGATCAGAGATGGGGGCGCCAGAAATGCTTCTCGTATCGGAGCTAATCTTTCGGAGTGCGGCGGGCGTCGTGCTCACCAGATCTATCGGTACGCGCTTTTTTTAGGATCACGCGCGGTGGCGGCCCAAGGCCGGCCGAGATCGCGAATCACATCGGCTCGCTCAATGCTGCGCTGACCTTCGTTGCTGCGCTTGGCGTGCTGTTGTATGGCCACCACAGCCTCAAAGATCGACTGTAACTAGGTCATCGCAATGTGTCAACGTCACTGGAGGTGCGCCTTCAGAATCGATAGAAAACGAATGCGCTGCCAACGCGCTGGGTCTTATCAGTTGTCACGGGGCTGTTCGCAACAGCTCCCCCGTAGGTGCCCATAATGCACACTTGCCGCGAAGGACCGATGCTTGGTGAACTCGTAACCAGCGCCCGCCTCGCCACCCAGCATGCTCATTCCGGTGCCGACTCGGTAAACTGGAAACCCCGCAATAGCGCACTGCGCTGAATCTACACCGAAGCAAAGTCATCGCGTATTGCGCGCCGGTCCACTTGACTTCCGGCCCGAAGGAAAGCGTGAGGCGCGGAATCGGGTGAAAGTTCGCGCCGAAACCAAATGTTGCGATCACGCATTGGTCGTGCGTCCCGTCAGTAACCGAGGCATGAGCCGCCACAATCCCAATGCGGTACGTGGCGAACACCCCACCTCTAATCGCGCCGGGGATGTTTCCCCAGCCGTGAAGGATGGGGGCGTCTGTCTCTCTTCGAGACCGACGGAAGCCTAGATCAACCATGACGCCAACGCTCCAACGACGTGTACGTGCCAAGTGGGCCCCAAACCCACCGCGTGCACCTCCACCGGGTGCTCCGCCAACGAAATATCGACCATTGCTGAAACTTACCGCGGGGAGCCCACTCGTGTACCTCACTCCACTGCCCGGATAGCGTGGGTGCTCGGTCGCGCCAGCATCAACGACGAAATGCCAGGTGTCGCCAAACGACTCAGGACCGGCATCAGCCGCTCTGGCATGCACGCCCATCCTGGTCGACACGTATTTCGAGTCAGGCATCTCCGGCGTCCAGCCTAAGGTGATGATGCCCGATGCAGACAAGACCACCCCCGAGCGCCAGACGGACGTGCAGCCTGATCTGACCGTGACGGCGACCGCCATGGAATACGACTGGCTCACGCAGAACGAATGTCTGTGCATGGATGCGGCACGCCGGGCCGGCCTCACGGTCCCGGATTTCTGGCTCTCCGATGACGGCGCGCTCTTCGTGATGCGTCGCTTCGACCTCGCACCCGAGCGCCTTGGTTTCGAGGACATGTCGGCGCTGGTGGGCAAGCCGCGGGACCACCAGGGCCACTACAAGTACACCGAGAGCTACGAGACGATCACGCGCATGATCGCCCACTACAGCGGTACGCAGGCTCCGGCGAGCCTGGACGCCTTCATCGAGTACCGAACCGTCTCGCTCATGGTGCGTAATGGCGATGCGCACCTGAAGAACTTCGCAATGCTCTACACCCACCCCGTTGCCGCGGACCGCCGGCTCGCGCTGCTTGACGACGTGGTGACGACATCGGTGTATCCACACATCAACATGCGAACCGGCGAGAGCCGATACGATCGCACGATGGCGTTGAGATTCGTCTCCGGCGCAAAGTACCGCAACTACCCCTGACGCGAGAATTTACTGCGCTTTGGCGTGACCGCGTGCCTGGCGAAAGCCGGAACAGGCGATCGATCGGATCGCCTCGGCGATGTCCGACGCCTGGCATACGCACCGGAGTCGCCTGCAGGGCGCCTTTGCGACTCCGTTTGCCGCCGAGTGGGACGCGGGTCGCGCCTCGCTCTGCGCGCCACTGGTCTACGTTTCGAACGCGCCGCCATCTGCACCCGTACCCTTATCCTCCACCACGCCCAACGATGAGCCGGAGCCGGAGCACCGGGGAGCGCAGAGCTTCCGTCCGCTGTGATGACGGGGCGCGTCGCGGCATTCGAGGCGACACCGCAGCGCCGCCGGATCAACAGCAGAGCCTCGGAATCCGACTTCTCGGGATCGGCCTCGCGGGACGAACCCATGCGGCGTCGCTCCACCGGGTAACCGCGTCCACTGCACCCGCTGGAAGGAACCCGGGACTTCGACGGCCTCGGCGCGCGTCTCATCGATGCCCACCGCGGGCGAGGCGCTCGGCGGCGGTGCAGCCGCCGGGAGGGTGCGGAATCCCGTCCGGGGCGGCTCACCTCGCTGGCGTTGGCCGACGAGAACCAGAGGCGTCGGTTCTGCCTCGAGCCTGTGTGCGCTCAGCGGACCGTTAGCCTGGAGTTATCTCCCGTCCTCATACGGGTGAGGCGACCAAAGCCCTGAGATTTCCGTAGATTGAGCGAGCGAAGCGGGGTTTTCCGGGTGCAGTATGTAGCCATGTAATTTGATGGGTTCGGCTTGCATACGGACGGCAGTTGCGGCATCATGTAGCCATGCACATCGATGCTGTCCCGAACCGCACGTCCCGCCCGACGTACCTGCTGCGCGAGTCGTAC
>JAJZDW010000034.1 GCA_021851405.1 Pseudomonadota bacterium | reverse complement strand
AGGTGGCGGCGTGGGAACGACGACGCAACACCGCCCAATGCGGCATCGAGTGGACATTCACGCGCAAAGACGCCGATCGGAAGCTGCGTCGACATTATGTTTCGTAATTAACGTGTCGTCATACTAGTTCCGTTTCGGCGTCTCGAGCGTCACGCGCGACAACCCGGTTGCGGCGAACTCACCCCACGCTCCATCGTACTCGAGCACGGCCGCGGCACACGTGGGCAGGTGTGTGATCTGGGCCGCGCACCGCTGCGCCAGCTCGCTGAGGCCCGGGTTGTGCGCCACCAACATCACCTGAAGTGCGCTCTCCTCGAGGGCGCGGATGACGTCGAGCAGCTGCGCGAGATCCCCGGGATAGAGCCGCTCGTCCACCCTGATGCGTCGCGGCGGGTACTCAAGCGCTGCGGCCACGAGTCGTGCGGTTGCGAGCGCACGTACCGCCGGACTCGAGATCAGCCTATCGACCCGGATGCCACGCCCGTGCAGTCGTTGGCCCATGCGCGGCGCATCGAGCGTGCCGCGTGCGGCGAGCGGGCGGTCCCGGTCCGAGAGCCCGGGCGGATGGTCGGACTTGGCGTGCCGCAATAGGATCAGGGTCTTCACGCCGCAGTGCCTCGCCGTGTGCGGCTCCAATGAGGCGGAGGGGGCGTGTGCATGGGGTCACCTGGTTCGGCCCGGCTGTTGGGCCCGCGAACCGAGCATAACGCAGGAAACGCGCCGTGGCGGGTAGACGGTGCCCGGCACATCTGAAAAGATTCCGCCCCTCTTCCGACCGCTGCACCATCTGATGCAGGAGCTCTGCCGATGCCCGAAGCACGACTGACCGATTTTGATGCACGCGCGCAGCAGTGGGACGACGCGCAGAAGGTCCGGCGCGCCGAGCAGGTGGCCGCGGCCGTGCGTCGCGCGGTCGAACTGCACCCCGCGATGACGGCATTGGAGTACGGGGCCGGCACCGGTTTGTTGTCGTTCGCGCTGCGCGGGGTGGTCGGACAGATCACCCTGGCGGACAGCTCCGCGGGCATGCGCGCCGTCGCCGAGCGCAAGATTGCGGCCGCCGAGGCCTCCGACCTGAGGGTGATCGACCTGGATCTGACGCGCGATCCGTTGCCCGCGACGCACTACGACCTCATTTTCAGCATGATGACGCTGCATCACGTGGCGGACGTGCCGGGACTCTTGGGCGCATTCCACTCGATGCTCAACCTCGGCGGCTGGGTGTGTCTGGCGGACCTCGACACCGAGGACGGTTCGTTCCATGGCCCCGGCGTGCCGGTGCATCATGGCTTCGAGCGCAGCGCGCTGCGCTCGTGGCTGGTCGCGGCCGGCTTTCAGGACGCCGCGGTCCAGGACTGCTGCACCCTCGAGCACCACGGCCGCGAATACTCGGTTTTCCTCGCCACCGCGCGCAAATCCTAGCGCTGGCGCTCGGGTCGCGGGGCGTCCCGAGCGCAGCTTCGGTCGATTGCGTTACACTCGCGCCCGATCGTTCAGAGGCCGGCGGGGGCGGCAGGTGATACAGACGGAAGCGCGGAACGCCGCAGAATCGGAAGTGGTCATGCCGACGCCAGTCGAGCAGCAGGTGCCGGTGGATGACTTTCAGCCGCCCTGGTGGCTGCGCAACCGCCACCTGCAGTCCATGTTGGCGAGCGTCGCTCTGCGGCGCGGCCCGATCGTGCGCCGCGCGCAACCCCTGCTGGCGGCCCAGCACGAACTTCTGCTCGACTGCGGGGATGAGGTGCGGCTGCAGTGCTGGCGCTCAAGCGGCTCCCCGGGCGGCCCGCCGGTCGTGGTGCTGCACGGCTGGGAAGGCAGCGCCGAGTCGCTCTACGTCCTGTCGCTCTCGCAACAGCTCTACGAGCGCGGCTTTGACGTGTTTCGGCTCAACCTGCGCGATCACGGCGAGACCCATCACCTCAACGCCGGCCTGTTCCACTCCTGCCGGCTCGCGGAAGTCTGCGGTGCTCTGCGCGCCGTGCAGCGCCTCACCGGGCAGCCGCTGCGCCTCGTCGGTTTCTCGCTCGGGGGGAATTTCCTGCTGCGCGCGGCCGCCCAGGCCCGCAGCGCGCGGCTCGATCTGCAGTCCGTCGTGGCCGTCTCGCCCGTGCTCGATCCGCACGAGACGTTGCGTGCGCTCGAGGAAGGATTCACCGGCTATGCGCGCTACTTCGCCCGCAAGTGGTGGCGGTCGCTGAGCAAGAAGGAGGCAGTCTGGCCGCACCAGTACGATCTGCGCGAGCTGCGCGGCATCAACAACCTGCGCCGCCTGACTGACGAGTTGATCCGCCGCTACACCGAGTTCGAGACGCTCGATGAGTATCTGCTCGGCTACTCGATCACCGGCGAGCGGCTCGCGACGCTCGAGACGACCTCGCTGGTGATCACCTCACTCGACGATCCCATCATCCCGGCACAGGACCTACGCCACCTGGCGCGGCCGGCGTGGCTGCGCGTCGCGGTGACCTCGCGAGGCGGGCATTGCGGATTTCTCGACCGCCTGACCGGGCCCACGTGGGCGGAGCGGCGCATCGTCGCGGAGCTGACGGCCACGCCAGCCCGCCCGGCGACGGCCGGGACGGGGACCGAAGAGCTGACGTGAGCGTGAGCCTGGCCGCGTCCGGCCCCGGCGCGATCCCCCGACGGGCAGAGCCGCGCGTCCTCCGGAGGACGTAGACGGCCGCGGCGCGGGCGCACCCGCCGGAGCGGGGCGTACACTGCGGCCATGAGACGAACTGCCCTTGCGAGTTCCCCCGTGCTGCGCAACCCGGCGCCGGCGGGCGGCGATGGGGTGCTGGCGCACACGCTCGCCAACGGGATGCAGGTGATCGTCTGGCCGGTACACCACATTCCCAATGTCGCTCTGAACCTGTGGGTGCGGGCAGGCAGTCGCAACGAGCGGCCTGGCATCACGGGCCTGGCCCATTTTTTCGAGCACATGATGTTCAACGGCACGCAGACCCGCGCGCCGGGGGAGTTCGACCGGCTGATGGAGGCGCAGGGCGGCGCCAACAATGCGTTCACCAGCGATGATGTCACCGTCTACGAGGACTGGTTCCCCTCGAGCGCGCTCGAGCTGGTGTTGGAGCTCGAGGCCGACCGGGTCGCCCATCTTGCGTTTCTGCCGGAGATGATCGAAAGCGAGCGTGGCGTCGTGGCCTCCGAGCGCCGGCTGCGCGTCGAGGACAACAATCACGGGCTGCTCTCCGAGCGGGTGCAGGCGGAGGCCTTCAGCGTACATCCGTACCGCTTCCCGACGATCGGCTGGCCGCAGGACATCCGCGCTTGGCGACTGGAGGATCTGCAGGCGTTCTACCGGACCTACTACGCCCCCAACAACCTGACGCTGACGCTCGCCGGGGACCTCGATCCGCACGCGGCGCTGCGTCTGGTGCAGCGCTATTTCGAACCGATTGCCGCGCAAGCACCACCCGAGGCGGTGCACGAGCGCGAGCCGCCGCAGCTCGAAGAGCGGCGCATCATCGTGCGCCGCAAAGTGCAGACGCCTCTGCTGCAGTGCGCCTATAAGGCGCCATCCGCCACCGATGAGCGTGCGAGCGCCGTCCATCTGCTGATGTCGGTGCTGATGGAAGGCAACGCTTCGCGTCTGCACCGTGCGCTGGTCGAGGAGCAGCGCATGGCCATCGAGGTGGGTGGACACTGGCAGGAGGGTTTCGATCCGGGATTGCTGTGGCTGTCGCTCACCTTGCCGCAGTCCATCGAGCCGCAGCAGGCGCTCGTGGCGCTCGATGCAGAACTTGCGCGTATCACCGAGTTGGGAGTCAGCCCCGCCGAGCTCGAGCGCGCCCGCAATCTGGCGATCGTGGGGTTCTGGAAGCGGCTGGCGACCATCGACGGCAAGGCGCACCTGCTCGGGGAGTACGCGGTGTTCCATGGCCGCTGGTGGGATCTGTTCGCCGAGCCGCAGCGCCTGGCGGCCGTCACGCCGCAACAGGTGCAGGCGGTGGCCGCCGACATTCTTGCGCCGCAACGGCGCACCGTTGGTATG
The DNA here is from genome assembly GCA_021851405.1 of Pseudomonadota bacterium. GTDB lineage: Bacteria > Pseudomonadota > Gammaproteobacteria > Steroidobacterales > Steroidobacteraceae > 13-2-20CM-66-19. Next base: position 26,041 of record JAJZDW010000034.1, on the reverse strand, counting down.
TTGGTGCCACTCGGGGCACGCTCGCGAATCGAGCGCTGATGGTGGGTGTGCCGAAGCACGAACGCCTCGTTCTCGACAACGGGGCGACGCTGATCCTGCTGCCGCGCCGCGAGGTGCCGCTGATCGCCGGACAGGTGTTGCTGCGCGGCGGCAGTGCGGCCGATCCGCCAGCGCGCCCCGGGGTCGCCTCGCTGGTCGCGGCGCTGCTTGAGAAGGGCGCCGGGCCGCGCAATGCCTACGCGTTCGCCGAAACTCTCGAGGGTGCCGGCGGCAGCTTCAGCGCCGTGGCCGGACCGGAGGCGATCGCGGTGCGCAGCCAGTTTCTCGCCCGCGATCAGGACCTGATGCTCGAGTTGCTCGCCGCGACGCTGCGTGCACCCCAGCTGGCGGCCGAGGAATTCGAGCAGCTGCGCGTGCGGCAAATCGAGTTCATCAAGGCCGTGAAGGACTCCGAGCCGGCGGAATTGCTCGATGCGTATGGCCGAGCGATGCTGTTCGGCGACCACCCCTATGCGCTGCCCGTGTACGGCAGCGAGCGCTCGCTGGCGCAGGTCACACACGACGACGCTCGCGCCTACTACCGGACACAGTTCGGCGCCGACCGGCTGATCGTGGTGCTCGCCGGCGATCTGGATACTCGGCGGGCCGAGGCGGCGGTGCGCGGCGCGTTGGCCACCTGGTCGCGCGCCGCGGTGCGTCCGACGCTGCCGCCGGCGCGCACCACCGCGCAGCGGCGAGTGCTGTTGGTCGATGCGCCCGGCGCCACGCAGAGTCACTTCTGGATCGGCGCGGCGGGCGTTGCGCGCCAATACCCGCGCCGCGCCGCGCTCGATCTGGTCAACACGCTGTTCGGCGGACGCTTCACTTCGCTGCTCAACGCGGAACTGCGCATCAAATCGGGCCTTTCCTACGGAGCGCGGTCGAGCTTCATGCGCGGCACGGTGGCCGGAGAGTTCGCGATACGCTCCTTCGTCGCCACCGCCAGTACGGCACCGGCCATCCGGCTCGCGCAGCAGGCCCTCGAGCGGCTGCATCGCGACGGGGTGAGCGAACAGATGCTCGCCTCGGCGCGCGCCTACACGCTCGGGCAGTACGCGCTCGGCTTGGAGACTGCGGCCGATTGGGCCGGTGCGCTCGCGGATCTCGAATTCTTCGGACTCGGCGTCGAGGACATCGATGAGTACCCGGCGCGGCTCGCCGAGGTCGATCCAACGCTCGCAGCGGCCGTCATCGCCGAGACCTTTCCACGGCCGGAGTCCTCAACGCTGGTGGTGATCGGCGATGCGCAGCGCATCGCCGCACAGCTCGCAGAGTTCGGTCCCGTCACGTCGATGCGCTTGACGGATCCGGATTTCGCCCCGGGGGCGACGGGAGACGAAGCTCGGCCGTGAGGGGGGGGGAATACGGCTCGCTTCGTCCCCCGGACCCGCAAAACTTCCCTGTGCTCCCTGCTCCCTGTTGTGGTCTTCCCGGTACGCTGTGGATTCCGGGAGACGGACCGTGCTCGAGGGGGGGTGAGCGTGCGTTCCGTCTCCCGGACCCGTTCGGTATCGCGGGGGAGTAAGTGGATTCCGGGAGACGAGACGTCCTCATGAGGGGGGGGAGAGTCCGCCCCGTCTCCCGGATCCGTCAACTGCCGTGCGCGAGCACTGCGTTCGGATGGGCGCGAAGCGCCCGAACATTTTTCACGACGAACCGGGCTTGCGGCGCGAAACTGCGTGCACGCTCGAGATCAACGTGCGCACCGTGCGCATCGCCGTCCATCCAGCGCATCACCGCGCGGTCCGAGTATGCCGCGGCCAAGGCCCGATCCGAGCTGATCGTCGCCGACTCCGTCCACGGTGCCGCGTTGAGGCGGGCATTACGTGCGTCACGGACCGCTGCGTCGCAGGCGTCTTGCGCGGCGCGCCAGCGTTGCGTCATGGCGAAGGCGACGCAGCTGTTGGCGCTGACCGCGGCCGGCTCGAGCGCACTTCTGCCGGTGACGCGCAGTTGCTGCACCGCTGCCGGATAGCGCCCGCGCAGCAGATCCTCCCCACCGGGCGCGCTTCCGTAAGCGGTGAGCACGAACGGTTGGGGTTGCGCATCCGCCCAGGCGGTCGTCGTGCTCGCGAGTGACATCGCGGCGTACAGCGCCAGAGGCAACGCGCGAAGTGTGCGGCTGTGTGGCGTCATGTTCACTCTCCTGTCGGTTGGTGTCCGAGACATGCGCTCGGTGAGCGCAGGTGAAGGATAGGAGGGACGTGCCGGGGCGACAAACGAAAAGAATTTCGGTATGCATGAGCGCATCTCAAGCAACATCAGGCCGCCTGCGACGGCGCACCGAACTGCTCGAGGATCCACGCCGCGAGCATGCGCACGTCGGATTTGTCGGCGTCCTTGGTGCGGCTGACCAGATACAACGCATCGGCCGTGGGCAAATCGACGGCGAAGATCGGTACGAGTGTCCCGCAGCGAAAACGCTCCGCACAGTGCGCTGTCGGCACCAGCGCCACGCCGAGTCCGCGTTCGGCGGCGTGCACGACCGCGTGCATGGCATCGAGCTCAAGTACGCTCGCCGGCTCCGGCGGCCCGATGCCCACTTCCTGCGCCCAGGCGCTCCACGCGCCAGCGGAGGCCTTGTGCAGGATCAGCGTCAGCTCCCGAAACAATTCTCCGCCGAGTCGTGCCACGTCGGGCAGCAGCTGCGGTGCGCACGCCGCGGTGAGCGATAGGGTGAACAGCCGCGTGCACTGCAGGCCCTGCGGCGGGGAGTCGGTGAGCAAGACTGACACGTCGGCGCTCGCCGGATGCAGCTGCGGACGCGGATCGTGCGAGTCGATCTGGATGTTGATGTCCGGATGCAGCGCGCGAAATGCGCCGAGGCGCGGAATGAACAGCTCGGTGGCGAACAACGGCGGCAGCACCATGCGTACGCTGCGCCGCGCCGCGCCACGGGCAACCTGCGCGAGACTGCGATCGAGCGCCTCGAGCAGCGGTTCGACGTCCGCGAGCAGCGCCTCACCGGCGCGCGTCAGCTCGAGTGAACGCGGGCGGCGCTCGAACAGCCGTGCGCCGAGGATTTCCTCCAGCTCCTTCATCTGATGGCTCACCGCCGAGGGCGTCAGATACAACTCTTCGGCCGCAAATTTGAAGCTGCGGTGCCGCGCGGCGACACAGAACACCCGCAGGCTGCGGGTCGGAGGGGGGCGGGACAGGCGCATCATTGCGGCAATCAGAGCATCGGGTGCTCGAGGCAATGCAACAGGCGTGCCAGCGTCGCATCGCGCTCTGACGGCGGTGAGGCGCTCTGGTGCGCAGCCGCCGCGGCAACCCCGCATCAATTTGGTTCGGTGCACCGCCGGAGTGCACCAGGATGAGGCGCGGCGGCGCGGTGTCGGCGGCCGGGCTCAGGGGCTGAAGCGCTCCGGGTGGCGCAGGAAGGCGAGTTCCTCCGGGGTGCTGGTGCGCCCGAGCGCTTGGTTGCGGTGCGGGAAGCGGCCGAAGCGGCGGATGATCGAGAGGTGGCGGCCGGCGAATCTCTGTACGCCGGCGAGAAACGGCCGCAGCTCGATCGGCGCCTCATCGAACAGGCGCAGGTAAGCCGAGACGGATTCCTCCTGGACGTCGAGCCGCTCGGCGTGGTGCAGCGGCATGTATACAAAGACGCGCTCCAGCGGCGAGAGGGTCGCATCGGCGCCCGCCTGGATGCCCGAGAGTGCGAGCGCGAGCGCCGCCTCATCCGTGGCGAACGCGCGGGCCGTCCCCCGATAGGCGTTGCGCGGAAACTGATCGAGCAGCAGGATCAGGGCCAGGCGCCGATGGGGGCCGCCCGCCCAGCGGGCGAGTTCACCGGCCGCGGCACGCTGCATCAGGTCGCAGAAGCGCTCACGGATCAATTCGTCGATGGCTCCCTGCTGTTGCTCGCCGGTCGAGACGCCGAACCAGAGCTTCTCGCGCTCGCGGATCGTCTGCAGGCCGTGCGGCAGAGGACCGAACCAGAACCGAGTGACCTCGTGAGCTTCGTCCGCCGGGGCTGTGCCGCTCGAGGTGCTCACGCCCTCTACTCGCAGAGGCTCTCGAGATAGCCCTGTGCGACGGGCGAGAGGCGCTTGCGGGCGAGGGCCCGAGCCTTGGGCGCATCGACGATGTATTCCAGGGGGCCGGACACCAGGATCTGGCGAATGCCGGGATGGCGCGCCGACGCCCGAGCCATTTTGTTCAGCACCGTGAAGCCGCGGTTGATCTTCTGGCGCGGCGCGCGGTTCTGCTCGATGGTGCGCGCCAGATACTGGCCGAACCGGGCATAGAGAAAGTAGTCGTCGTCACCGACCTGGAATCGCGCTTCGGCGAAGAAGTCGGGGAAGTTCTTCTCCAGATACGAATTGACGCTGCACAGAGCGGGTCGGGAATCGCGTTCTCGCGACGCTGTACGCTGCTTCATTTCGCTGGCCACGCCTCCAGAGGGTCCTGAGCCGTCGCGGGGCGACGCCGGTGCTGGCGCACCCTGCGACGCGGCGCGAATGGTGCGCGAGAAGCTCGTCCGACGCAAGAGCCGGCGTGGGTGTTTTTCAGCGCCGGCGCCGCCAGGCGCGCAGCGCCATCTGGATCGCCAGCCCCGTGGCGATCAGACCGGCGAGTGCGCTGGTGGCGAGCGTGAGATTCAACATCTGCTCGAGCGTATGGTCACGCAGCTGCGCCCAGCGGTCGGACGTCTGGGTGATTTTGAGACGGCCGATCACGCCGCGGCCGCCGCCGGCGCGGATGGGGGCGACCGCCGTGATGCGGGTGCGGCTCTCCGGTCCGCTCAGGCGGCGGAACAGTCGGGTCAGCAGGCCCGGTTGCGGCGCGGGGATGGTGGGCACGATCGGCTCTTCCGCGGCGGCGAGCCGAGCGCCGGACGGCGTGCACACTGCGACCCGCAGTCCCGGCCGCACCAGGCGGCGCAGGTAGGCCGACAACTGCGCCGAGGCGAGGATGAGGCCGCCGCGCGGCCGCCGGTCGGACGGCCCGAGCATCCCGTAACGCAGCGGCGGGCCGCCGCGGCCACTGCGCTCATCGACGAGCACGCCGAACGGACCGCCGAGCATCGACAGCGGGATGGACAGTTCAAGGGCATAGCCACCGGGCCGCAGCTGGAGGGCCCCGACGATGCGTGGATCGACCACCGCGCGTCGCCGGCCGTACTCCCCGCGCACGATGCGGTGTGCGATCAGCGGGCCGGGGCCGGTGAGGGTCAGAAATTCCGCGTGCAGATGTCCCTGCGGCCCCGCGAAACCGATCCAGATCCGCGTCCCCCGGGTACTGCGCCGCAGCGGGTTGGCGTGCGGAGCGCCGAACACCGGGAGCGGATCGGTCACGTGCAGCAACACATAGAGCATCCGGCCGTGGACGCCGGTGAGGATGTCGAAGCGATGCGGGCCCCGTCCGTAGCGGCGCCAGAGCCGGCTGTGGGTCGGCCAGCCGGCGGCGTAACCGTCGGCATAGACCGCAGCGGGCAACACGACCGGGATCAGATCGTCAGGACCGGGCGCGGTGCCCTGATTGGGGAAGCGGTAAATGAGATGTACGCGTCCCTGGAGCGAGGCGGCCAGCGAGGCGGCCAGCGAGTGCAGGTCCTGCTGTTCGCTCTGGCGCAGCGCCGCCTCCATCTGCCGCGCGTAGCGCACCCCGTCCCACGGCAGCACCAGCGTGACCAGCACGAGCAGCAGCAGCTTCAGCCCAGGTCGCATCAGATTCTTTAAGCCATATTTCAGATGGGGCGCTTATAGTTCAGCCACCGCGAGACGGCGGCGCACCGCAATACCTATGAAGATACCCGAGATTCTGATCGTCGAAACCGTTCATCAGCCGGGCAGCCTCGCCAAGGTGCTGCAGGTCATCGCCGATGCTGGGCTGACCATTCAGCACCTCTCGGCGGTGCGGCGCGTGCCGGGTCACACGCTCTGGGAAATCACCCTGGAGATGGACGAGCAGGCCAATAGCGATCTCTACGAGCGCATCGACCAGCTGCCCAATGCCCGCTTTATCGGCAAATCCGACCGCGTCTTCAATCGTCACCGTGGCGGCAAGATCCGCACCGTGGCCAGCCTGCCGATCAACACCCAGCAGACGCTGCGTGACGTGTATACCCCGGGAGTGGCGCGCGTGTGCCTGGCGATCCGGCAGAACCCGGCGCTTGCGCGCGAGTTCACCAGTATCGACAGCACGGTGGCCGTGATCACCAACGGCACGGCCATTCTCGGACTGGGCAACATCGGCCCGCTGGCCGGACTGCCGGTGATGGAGGGCAAGGCGGCGCTGTTTGCCGATCTGGTGGGGCTCTCGGCCGTGCCGATTCTGCTCGAGGAGACCCGGGCGGAGAAGATCGTCGAGCTGATCAGCGGGATCCATCTGTCGTTCGGTGCGATCCAGCTGGAGGACTTCGCCGCACCGGAGTGCTTCCAGATCGAGTCGCAGCTGCGCGAGCGGCTCGGCAAGCCGGTGATGCACGACGATCAGCACGGCACGGCGGTGGTGGCGTTGGCGGCGCTCATCAACGCCGCTCGGCGTGCCGGGCGCAGCCTGACGCAGAGCACGGTCGGGCAGATCGGCCTCGGCGCCGCCGGCACCGGCATCGTGCGGCTGCTGCGTGCCTACGGCGTTACCCGGGTGCTCGGTGCGGACCGCAATCCCGAAGCGATTGCGCGCATCCGCACGCTCGGGGCCGAGGGGGCGAGTCTGGAAGAAATCATGCAGCGCGCGGACATCGTGGTGGCGACCACGGGTGTGAAGGATCTGATCCGTCCGCAGTGGATCCGTCCCGGCCAGGTCATCCTGGCGCTCTCGAACCCGGATCCGGAGATCGAGCCGCACGTGGCGCGCGAACACGGTGCGGCATTTGCTGCCGACGGCAAGGGCATCAACAATGTCCTGGCGTTTCCGGGGCTGTTCAAGGGCGCGTTGGCTGCCCAGGCGACGCATTTCACCGATGCGATGCTCATGGCGGCAGCCCAGACGCTGGCCGAGATCGCCCCGCTCACCCAGGAGGACGCGCTGGTACCCGATCCGCTCGACAAGAGCGTACACGCGCGGGTGGCGGCGGCGGTCGAAGCGGCGTATCAGCCGTAACGCGCGCCGGCGCTGCCGTCTCAGGCCGGCACGGGCTCCGGCGTCATGATGCCGCGCAGCTTGCCGAGGGCATTGGCCTCGATCTGGCGGATGCGCTCGGCGGATACGCCGTATTGGCCGGCGAGTTCGTGCAGCGTCGCCTTGTCCTCGCGCATCCAGCGGCGCTCGAGAATGTCGCGACTGCGCTCATCGAGCCGTTCGAGCGCACCGCGCAGGCGCAGCGAGGCGTCATTCTCCCATTCGGCGTCCTCGACCTGCTCGGCAGGGTCGGCGTCGGGGGCCGGCAGATAGGCGGCCGGGCTGTACGACTCCTCCTCGTCCGCATCCGGGGCCGGATCGAATGCCATGTCGTGCGCCGCCAGGCGCTTTTCCATTTCCGTCACTTCCCCGGGCGTGACGCCCAGGTCGCGGGCAACGGCCGCGGTTTCCTCCGCGGACAGCCAGGTCAGGTTCTTCTTCATCCGCCGGAGGTTGAAGAAGAGCTTGCGCTGCGCCTTGGTGGTGGCGATCTTCACCAGCCGCCAATTGCGCAGCACGTATTCGTGGATTTCAGCGCGGATCCAGTGCACGGCAAACGACACCAGGCGCACGTTCAGCGCCGGATCGAAGCGCTTGACGGCCTTCATCAGCCCGACATTGCCTTCCTGGATGAGGTCCCCGAACGGCAGGCCGTAGCCCCGGTAGCCGCGCGCGATGTGCACCACGAAGCGCAGGTGAGCGAGCACCAGTTTGCGGGCGGCATCGAGGTCGCCATCGCTGCGGAACTGGACGGCGAGCGCATGTTCCGCCTCGCGGTCGAGGATGGGGATGCGGCTGACTCTGTCCACGTAGGCATCCACACTGCCGACGGGACCGGCGAGCGTGCACTCGTAGGGCCGGGCAACCAATGCAGTCGCTGTACTCATGGAGACTCCGAGATCGCTGGGGGCCGATTTTAGCACTCGTATCTTTTGAGTGCTAATCACTCCTGAAGTTCGATCCGGTGGGTATTTTTATAGCCAAGATTAAGATCAAGAAGAATTTGCGGTGGCGGGCGGAGCCCAAACCGTGTCAATTTTCAGGAACTTTTGAGCCCCGGCGGCTAAGCTGCCGGCCCTCGATTTTGCGAACCAATCACCTGCTACTGCTGCACGAAGGGGACCGACTTGGCGACGACGGCGACGACGGCGATGACGGCACAAACCGAATTGAAGTACGACGGCTTCAGCATCCTGCTGCACTGGCTCACAGCACTGCTCGTGATCGCGCTTTGGGCACTCGGTCAGTCGCTCAGCTTCTTCCCCAAGGGCGCGCCGCGCCTGACCGCGCTCTCGGTGCACATGACGCTCGGCCTGCTGGTCGGCGTGGTCATCCTGGTGCGGATCGGCTGGCGCTCGTCGGCCGGCCGCCACTTGCCGGCCGCGGATGAGGGCGTGCAGAACCTGGTGGCCAAAGGGGTCCATTACGGCCTGTACCTGCTGCTCGTGCTCACGGTGGCCTTCGGTGTCGCGCGCGCCTGGGTGCACGGCCTGCACGTGTTCGACTGGTTCACCTTCCACCGGCCCGCCTTTGCGACCCCTGGGGTCATCCACACCGTGAGCGAAACCCACAGCGATCTGGCGGACCTCCTGGTGATCGTGGCCGGCCTGCATGCCGCGGCGGCACTGATGCACCATTACGTCATGCGCGACTCGGTGCTGCGGCGCATGCTGCCGCGGCGCGGCGCCGAATAGCGCGACGCCTCTTCCGGCCGGCGCGCCCGCCCGTTACGCTGGACGCCCCCCGTCCCGCTGCGGGCCTGCGCCCGGCCGCGAGTGTTCATGCCGGAACTTCCCGAAGTCGAGACCACGCGCCGCGGCATCGAGCCGCACGTCCTCGGCAGGACCATCGTCGCGTTCGAGCTGTATCAGCCGCGGTTGCGCTGGCCGATTCCGCGGACGCTGCCGGGGGTGCTGGCGGGTCTGCGCATCGAGGCGGTCGGACGGCGTGCGAAGTACCTGCTGATCGCGCTCGAGCGCGGCAGCCTGATCGTGCACCTCGGGATGTCCGGCTCCCTGCGCGTGCTCAGTGCCGGGGAGCCGCGTCGCGCGCACGACCAGTACGACGTGTGCCTGGATTCAGGGCGGATCGTGCGCTTCAACGACCCGCGCCGCTTCGGCAGTCTGCATTACGTCGAGGGTGATCCGCTCGAGCACCGGCTACTGTGCGATCTGGCGCCTGAGCCGTTCGACGCGGCGTTCACCGGGGAGTACCTCTGGCGGCTCACCCGCGGCCGGCGGCTCGCGGTCAAGCAGCTGCTGATGAACAGCCGGCTGGTGGTGGGCGTGGGCAACATCTACGCCAACGAGGCGCTGTTTCGCGCCGGGGTGCGCCCGAGTCGGGAGGCCCGGCGTCTGACGCGCGCCGAAACGCAGCGCCTGGTTAAAGCGGTGCGGACGGTGCTGGCGCAGGCGATCCGCGTCGGCGGCACCACCTTGCGCGATTACGTCGGCGCGGACGGCTCGCCGGGGTATTTTCGCCAGAAGCTCTTCGTCTACGAACGTACAGGACAGCCGTGCCGCGTGTGCGCGACGCTGATCCGTCACCGCGTCCAGCAAGGCCGCTCGAGCTACTACTGCCCGGCCTGCCAGCGCTGAGCGTTCAGGGGCTGCGGCGCTTCTTCAGCTCCACCTCGACGATCGGGTGCACGAACTCACTCACATCGCCGCCCAATACGGCGATTTCGCGCACCAGCGTCGAGGAGATGAACGTGAACTGCTCCTGCGGGGTCAGGAACACGGTCTCGATGTCCCGTTCCAGGTGGCGGCTCATGTTGGCGAGCTGGAATTCGAATTCGAAGTCCGACACCGCACGCAGGCCGCGCACGATGACGCGCGCACCCTGTTTGCGGGCGAAATCGACGGTCAGTCCCGAGTAACCGAGGACTGCCACATTGGGCAGGTCGCTCAGTACGCGGCGTGCCATGTCGACCCGCGTCTCGAGCGGAAACATCGGTGCCTTGTTGGGATTGGCGGCGATGGCGACGATCACCCGCTCGAAGATGCTGGCGGCGCGGCGCACCAGGTCCTGGTGACCATTGGTGATCGGGTCGAAAGTGCCCGGATAGACGGCCTGACGGTTCATTCGGCGGCGATCCCCCTGTGTCGCGAATACAGATGATACCCGACCTGCCCGGAGCGCTTCTCGCGCGCGTGCGTCCAGTTCGCCGGCACCGCCGGCTGTTCGGCGGCCGGGCACTCGAGGTAGATGCGGGCCGTAGCGGTGAGCCAGCCGCCGCGCTCGAGCTGCGTGGCGACCGCCGGCAGCATTCCGGAGGCGAACGGTGGATCGAGAAAGACGAGATCGAATGGGTGTCCCGGCGTGCCGAGAAAGTCAGCCGCATCGGCGCTGACGATGCGCCAGTCGCAGCGCCGCTCGGGGTCCCACTCCGCCAGGCAGGTTTCAATCGCGCGCGCGGCGCGGTGGTCGCGTTCGATGAACGTCACGTGCGCCGCGCCGCGCGAGAGCGCTTCGAGGCCGAGTGCGCCGCTGCCGGCGAACAGATCCAGGCAGCGCGCACCGGCCACCATGGGCGCAATCCAGTTGAACAGCGTCTCGCGGACACGGTCGGGCGTGGGGCGGATGGCGGGCGCATCCGGAAAGCGCAGCCGCCGTCCCCGCCAAGCGCCGCCGATGATACGCAGCACCCGCGCGGCGCCGCCGCGCCGGTGCGTCTGGGTCGGAATGCTCAAGGGCCGTCTTTCGAACCTGCGGACCGGGCCGCTAAGATACACTAGCCTACAGTCATGTTCGGACGAGAACCCAAAGAAGCCCCGGCCGGCGGGACGCAGCGTCAGGGCTTCCTGAAGCGCCTGACGCAGCGGCTCGGGCGCGGCAAGCTCAGCTTCGATCTGGCCAATCTGTTCCGTGGCCGACGCATCGACGATGAGTTGCTCGAGGAACTCGAGACGCGGCTGTTGACCGCTGATGTGGGCGTCGAAGCCACCGAATTCATTCTCGCCGGATTGCACAAGCGGCTGGCGCGCCAGGAACTCACCGACGTCGATGCCCTCATCGCTGCGCTGCGCACGGCGGTGGAGGAGATCCTCGCCCCCTGCGCGCAGCCGCTGCGCATCGAGCCGGCACACAAGCCCTTCACCATCCTGGTGGTCGGCGTCAACGGCTCGGGCAAGACCACGACGATCGGTAAGTTGGCGCACCGCTTCAGCGACGAGGGTCGCAGCGTCATGCTCGCCGCCGGGGACACCTTCCGCGCCGCCGCCATCGAGCAGCTCGGCATCTGGGCCGAGCGCACCGGCGCGAGCTGCGTGGCGCAGCACCCCGGAGCGGATCCGGCCGCGGTGGTGTTCGATGCGCTGCAGTCCGCGCGGGCCCGCCGCACCGACGTGCTGATCGCCGATACGGCCGGGCGATTGCACAGCCAATCGCACCTGATGGAGGAGCTGAAGAAGGTCAAGCGGGTCCTGCATCGCGGCGATCCGCAGGCGCCGCACGAGGTGCTGCTGGTGCTCGATGCCAACCAGGGTCAGAACGCACTCGCACAGGCGGTGCAATTCCACGAGGCGGTCGGGGTGAGCGGGTTGGTGATCACCAAGCTCGACGGCACGGCCAAGGGCGGCATCGTCATCGCCATTGCGCGCCGCCTCGGGTTGCCGATCCGCTTCATCGGCATCGGCGAGCAACCGGGAGACTTCGGCGAGTTCGACGCACAGGCGTTTGCCGCCGCGCTGGTCGAGGGCTCGCGCCTCGAAGGGGCTGAGGCGCCGGCATGATCCAGTTCGAGCGCGTCAGCAAGCGCTACCCGAATGGTCGCGAGGCGCTGAGCAACGTCGGCTTCTTCGTCGGCCGCGGCGAACTGGTGTTCATCACGGGCCGCTCCGGCGCCGGCAAGAGCACGTTGTTGAAGCTGATCGCGCTGCTGGAGCGTCCGTCGCGGGGCACGGTGAGCGTCAACGGACACAGCATCGGGGCGCTGCAGGCACGGCACATCCCGGCGTTCCGCCGCCAGATCGGTATGGTCTTCCAGGATCACAAACTGCTCGCCGACCGCCCGGTCTTCGACAACGTGGCGCTGCCGCTGGTGGTCGCCGGGGCGCCGCTGAAGGAAATCGACAAGCGGGTCCGCGCGGCCCTCGACCAGGTCGGGTTGCTCGGCAAGGAGCGCATGCTCCCCGTCGAGCTGTCCGTCGGGGAGCAGCAGCGCGTCGGTATCGCCCGGGCGATCGTCGGCAAGCCGCCGATCATCGTTGCCGATGAACCGACCGGCAATCTCGATCCGGATCTGGCGCTCGAGGTGATGCGCCTGTTCAAACGCTTCAGCGAGGTCGGCGTGACGGTGCTGGTGGCCACGCACGATCTGCATGTGGTGCGCGAGTTCGTGGGCCGCGAGATCACACTCGCGAACGGGCAGCTCACCGCCGGCGGCGTCGACCCGCTGCCTTCGCTCGTCGCCAGTCGCTGAGGGGCCCATGACACCCGTGGCACTCGTCACCCGGCACACCCAGGCGTTGCTCGGCGCGCTGGGCCGTTTGGCCCGCGCACCGCTCGCCACGGTGCTGACGCTGCTGGTCATCGGGCTCGCGCTGGCGCTGCCGGCGGCGCTCGGCATGCTGGTGCGCAATGCCGAATCGGCTACGGGCCGACTCGGGCGGGCGGTCGACATGTCGGTGTACCTGCGCAGCAGCGTGCCGATCGAGCGGGCGCGCCAGCTGGCCATCGAGGCGCGTGCGGTGCACGGAGTTGCGCGCGTGCAGGTCATCTCCGCCGCCGCCGGGCTGCGGCAGTTTCGCAAATATTCCGGATTCGGGGCGGCGCTCGATGCGCTGCCGAGCAACCCGCTGCCGAACGTGCTGCGCGTGGTGCCGCAGCCGCGCTCGAGCGGGGCGGTTGCGCTCGAGCAGCTGCAGCGGACATTCGCGCGCTGGCCGGAAGTGAGTATGGTGCAGCTTGATGCGCAGTGGGTGATGCGCTTCGATGCGATGCTGGCGGTGCTGCATCGGCTGGTGTCGATCGCCGCGATTCTCTTCGGCGCCGGGGTGCTCGCCGTGATCGGCAACACCATCCGTCTGGAGATCCTCAATCGGCGCGCCGAGATCGAAGTGACCAAGCTCGTCGGCGGCTCGAACGCGTTCGTGCGCCGACCGTTTCTCTACACGGGGATGATCTACGGCCTGGGCGGGGCGCTGCTCGCCTGGCTGGTGCTCGAAGGGGCCGTGCTCGATTTGCGCGCCCCCGTGGCGCACCTAGCGCAGCTCTACGGCAGCGCCTTCACGCTGAGCGGACTCCAAGGGCGGGAGTTGGCCGCGTTGTTGGGCGGCGGCATCGTCTTGGGTTGGCTCGGAGCGTGGATCTCGGCCCACCGCCACCTGCGCGGAATCGAGCCGCGGGCTTAGGGCCCGCGGCCGCCCGATCACTTGATCTTGGCTTCTTTGTAGGCGACGTGCTTACGCACGACCGGGTCGAACTTGCGCACTTCCATCTTGTCCGGATGCAGGCGCTTGTTCTTGGTCGTCACGTAGAAGTGGCCGGTACCGGCGCTCGAGAGCAGTTTGACCTTGTCACGCATGGGTGAACTCCTACCGTCAGATCTTCATGCCCTGGGCTCGCAGGTCGGCCACGACCTGATCGATGCCCTTCTTCTCGATAGTGCGCAGGCCGTGCGCCGAAATGCGCAACGACACCCAGCGCTTCTCAGTCTCGAGCCAGAACCGCTGGGTATGCAGGTTCGGCAGGAAGCGACGACGCTTCTTGTTGTTCGCGTGGGAGACGCGATTTCCGACGGCCGGCCCTTTGCCGGTGATCTCGCAGACGCGCGACATATGCAACGACCTTACAAATCAAATACTTGGCACGGGAAGGGGTCACCTACCCGCAGGAGCCGGCCTTTATACCAGCAGTCCGGCGCTCCGGCAAGCCTCCCTCACAGGAGGCCGTGCTCGGCGAACGAGTAGCACTGACTGCCGCCGACGATGACGTGATCCACCACGCGCATGTCCATGAGGGACAGGCCGGCTTTCAGCCGGCGCGTGATGGCCTCGTCCGCCGGGCTCGGCTCCAGGCCGCCCGAGGGGTGATTGTGCGCCAGAATCAGCGCGGTTGCATTATGCAGCAGTGCCTGGCGCAGCACCTCGCGCGGATGGACCTGTGCGCAATCGACGGTGCCGCGAAACAGCTCCTCGAATGCGATCAGCCGGTGCCGGTTGTCAAGGTACAGGCAGCAGAACACCTCATAGGGGCGGTCGCGCAGCTGCGCCTGCAGGAAGCGGAACGCGGCCTGCGGGGTGGTCAGCGGCAGGCCTGAGCGCAGCTCCTCTTGCAGGTGGCGACGGGCCAGCTCCACGGCGGCCTGGACGGTGGCATAGCGAGCCGGGCCGAGGCCCTTGCGCGTCCAGCGGGACCGCTCCGCGAGCAGCAGCGCCCGCAGCGAGCCGAAATCCCCGAGCAGGCCGCGGGCGAGTTCGACCGCCGAGCAGCCGCGAGTGCCCGACCCGATCAGCAGCGCCAGCAGCTCCGCGTCGGAGAGAGCCCGCGGACCGCGATCGAGCAGCTTCTCGCGGGGCCGTTCGGTGCGCGGCCAATCACGGATGGCGAGTCTCGGGACCGATGCGTTCAGTGACATGGGGCAACTCCGGTGCGCGGCACTCGATCCTCGCGCCCGGCGAGCGGCTTGGGCAGGCGAACAACCTCTCCGTTCGTGCACAAATGCGCATGCGCGGTTTGCGTCCGCGGGGAGACGGGCCGGATAATCGGGGGCATGCAAGGCAAACGCATTCTGCTCGGTGTCACCGGGGGCATCGCCGCCTACAAGAGCGCGGAACTCGTGCGGCGGCTGCGCGAGCGCGGCGCGGACGTGCAGGTGGTCATGACCGCCGCGGCTCGCGAGTTCGTCGGCGCGCTCACCTTCCAGGCCCTCTCGGGTAGGCCCGTGCGCACCGATCTGTGGGACAGCGCGGCGGAAGCCGCAATGGGCCACATCGAGCTTGCGCGCTGGGCGGAGGTGGTGCTGGTGGCGCCGGCCACCGCGGACTTCCTCGCGCGGCTCGCCCAGGGGCGTGCCGATGACCTGCTCGCCACGCTGTGCTTGGCGAGCGCCGCGCCCATTGCCGTGGCGCCCGCGATGAATCGGCTGATGTGGGCCAACGCCGCGACGGTCGCCAACATCGAGCGGCTGCGCGCGCGCGGCGTGCAGGTCCTCGGCCCGGCCGCGGGCGCGCAGGCCTGCGGGGAAGTCGGCGAGGGCCGCATGCTCGAGCCGAACGAACTCGCCGAGCACCTCGATGCGCTCCTGCCAGCAGCCGGGCCGCTGCGCGGCCGCCGTGTCCTGATCACGGCCGGACCGACCCGCGAGCGCATCGATCCGGTGCGCTTCATCAGCAACCGCAGCTCCGGCAAGATGGGCTTTGCCGTGGCGCAGGCCGCGCGTGAGGCGGGCGCAGAGGTCGTGTTGGTCAGTGGACCGGTGGCGTTGCCGACGCCCGCCGGCGTGCGGCGGGTGGACGTGGAGAGCGCTGAGGCGATGTACGCGGCGGTCGAAGCCGAAGTCGCTGGCGCCGACATTTTCATCTCCACGGCGGCGGTCGCCGACTATCGGCCGACGCACCCGTCCGGGCAGAAGATCAAAAAGACGAACGAGCGGCTGCAGCTCGAAATGGAGCGCACCATCGATGTGCTGGCGAGCGTCGCCGCCCGGCCAAACCGGCCGTTCGTGGTCGGGTTCGCCGCCGAAACCGAAGCCGTGGAACACAATGCGCGCGCCAAGCTGGTGCGGAAGAATCTCGACATGATTGCGGCCAATGAAGTCAGTCACACCAAGGGGTTCGACTGCGAGGACAATCACCTGATCGTGCTGTGGCGCGAGGCGCGCCGCGACCTCGGCGCCGGACCCAAGATTGCGCTGGCGCGTGCGCTGGTGCAGCTGATCGCGACCTCCTACGCCGAGGCGCGCGAAGCGCCGGGCACAGTGTCGGCGTGAGCGGCGCTGCCGTGCGGCCGCTGAAGATCCGCATCCTCGATGCGCGGCTGGGTCGGGAATTCCCGCTGCCGGCCTACGCCACCGCAGGCTCCGCGGGCATGGACCTGCGCGCCTGTCTCGATGCGCCGCTTGCGCTCACACCGGGCCGCGCGGAGCTGCTTCCCACCGGCATGGCCATCCACCTGGACGACCCTGCTCTGGCGGCGGTGATCCTGCCGCGCTCCGGTCTCGGCCACAAACACGGCGTGGTGCTGGGCAACCTCGTTGGGCTGATCGATTCGGATTATCAGGGGCAGCTGATGGTCTCGTGTTGGAATCGCGCCGCCGAGACCTTCATCATCCAGCCCGGCGAGCGCATCGCGCAGCTGCTCATCGTGCCGGTGGTGCAGGTGGCACTCGAGGTGGTCGAGTCATTCGACGAGAGTGCGCGCGGCGCGGGCGGCTTCGGGCACTCCGGCCGGCACTGACGGCGCGCTCAGGCGGCGAGCAGCCACACACCGAATTCGCTGCGACCGAGCAGGGTGCGGAAGTTCTCCGGCATGCCCTCGTTGAGCATGGTTTTCAGCAGTCCGTGCACGCCGAGCGAGCCGAGCTCACGCCACATCCGCTGCGACAGCGGTCCGCCGCTCGCGCGCTGCATCAGCAGAGCCAGCAGATACAGCACGATCAGGTAATTGTGCGCGCTGGTCAGATCGAGCGGATACGAATACACCTTGCAAAAGAGCGTGTTGC
Organism: Pseudomonadota bacterium; assembly: GCA_021851405.1. Classification (GTDB taxonomy): domain Bacteria; phylum Pseudomonadota; class Gammaproteobacteria; order Steroidobacterales; family Steroidobacteraceae; genus 13-2-20CM-66-19. Next base: position 9,270 of record JAJZDW010000034.1, on the reverse strand, counting down.
GCAGGATGCCGGCGAGCATCGCCGGCTCGCTCGCTTCCTGCCCCGCCAGATCGGCCGGGATGTCGCTCGGCAGTTCACGCAGGACCGAGCGGTTCCAACCGAGCAGGCGAGCGAGCATGCCGTGGATGGCGGCGCGCAAATCGTCCCGCAGCGGTGGCACCGGCTCGTCCTGCCAGGTCGCGATTTCGATCGGGCTGCCTTCGGCTAGCGCCCCGAGCAGCCGGGCACCGACGTACAGTCGGCGGCGCAGCGGCAGATGTTCAGCGGCCAGGCAATCGCACAGCCCCTTCTCGATGTCGCGGAACGGCTGCCAGGGAATGGTGCGCTCAGGGGTGAGTCGAAAGATCTCGCTCGAGCGCGGTTCGGCGTGGACCAGCCGCTCGCGCAGATCCTCGATCCGCTCCTGTGGGGCAATACCCAGTCCGAGTCGAACGCTGCCGCAGATCGGGCTCAGTCCGACCGCGATCCCGTCCGGGGTGCGCGCGAATGAGAATGGGAAGATGCAGCAGGCGCCAAAGGGCTGGCGGCCCAGGGCCTGGTGAATCCGGCAGTGGCTGTCCGTGTCGAGAAATCGGCAGGTTTCCTCGGGCGCTTTCAGCTGCAGCGTGCCGTCGGCGCGCACCGGCAGGCGCGTTCCGGCGAGCTGCGGTGCGAGGCGCTGCCAGGGCAGCGCGTCGATCAGCAGTTGTGCCTCGGGCGGCAACGTGATTTCGTAGTCGTGACGGCAGCATGCCGAGCTCATGTGGCAGCTGAAGCGGGCATCCGGCAGTGTCGAGATTGCCAGCGGCGGACGCCAGTATCTGCGGAAGTAACCCGCATCGAGCAGCGCGCGCGCCGCCACCGGTTCGCCGCGGCGCAACCACGGATAATCCGCGAGCGACTGCGCCCAGCCGTCCTCGAATGACCACGGCAGTATCTTCTCGGACGGCGTGCACCACACGATGCGCAGTTCCTCGGCCGCGGCACGTACCCCGAGCGCAACGTACAAACTGCGCTGCGCACAACTTTCTTGGACCTCGAACCACGCAACCACCCCCTGCGCGCTCACCTGCTGCTGGCACAGCGGGCCGGTGGTAAATCGCGGCAGCTGCGCCGCGCCATCTCGGTTGATGTCGCGGTGGCTTGCGGCGAACGCTTCGGCCGTCAACGAGTGCGCCGCGCCGATGCCGCCGCCGCAGCGCACCGGTGCATCGGGCGCGTGCAGCGCGTACAGCGCCTCGCCGCCGTCCGGATCCTGCAGCCGCTGGAGGAACACGTCGAACAGCGCGCACAAGCGCGCCTCCTCGAAGGGGGCGCCCAGGGGGCTCTCAGCGTGTGCGTCGCTCAACTGGAGGCCTCGTCTTGCAGCGGGAGGTCATCGGACCATGTGCAGCGCTCCGCCGTACGCCGACTGCGGCGGAGTGTTCGAGCAGTGGCCGCCGAGCGCGGTTCAGGCCACGCCCCGATGCGCGCCGAGGAGGCGGGCCGATGCTCGACGCCCATTATAAGCGCCGGTGGCGAATCGGCGCTGCGCAGCGCGCGACCCGTTGCGCGGCGTGCTCGATTCCCGCGGCCCGCGGGTCATGCGTGCAGTGGCACTTGCGCGGATATCGGGCCGTCATGGACCGGATCATCACACGGCTCCCGAAGCCGTGCATCGTCGCAACATCACGACGTTCGGTCGGTCGATGCTCCGCGGCGAGTCGGTCAGTTGCCTTGCGCAGGCCGGAGGCGTGCGCGAGACTCACCTGGTCCGTCTGCTGAAATCTGCGCATGCGGCGCACGCGCCTTACAGGGGTTGCGGCACCGCCGCGGTGTGAAACTTCGAGGTTTGCCGATGATTCCTCCGAAATGGGCCGGCTCGTATCAGACTCTGGTGGTGCATGGCGGCATCATCGCTGTGGCCAGCGTGCTGCTCTCAGTGCTGCTGCGGGTGCTCGGTCAGCGGCTGATCGCGCACGCCGCGCGCCACAGCGAAGCGATGCGCGAGGCGCTGTATCGCTCGACGCTCTCTCCGCTGGCGGTGCTGATTCTGCTCTGCGGCGCGTACCTCATCGCCGTGCTGATCAACCAGCGCATTCATGCGCAAGCACTCGCGCACGCGCTAGGACCGTCCCTTCAGGCCGCCATCATCGTGGTCGTCGCCTGGGCAGTCTGGAACCTGCTCGAGGCGTATCCGCGCCTCCGCCGTCCGCGCGCGCATGAACTCGACCCGATGATTTATGACCTGATCGGCAAGGCGGCCCGCCTGGCGCTGCTGGTGCTGACTGCGCTCATGGTGCTGCGCGCGCTGCATTTCCCGATCAGCAGCCTGCTCACCGTCGGTGGCGTTGCCGGGATCGCGATCGGGTTCGCCGCCCAGGGCGTCGTCTCCAACGTCTTTGGCGCCATGGTGGTCTACCTCGATAAGCCGTTCAAAATCGGCGAATGGATCACCCTGCCGGCGATGAACATCTCCGGTACCGTCGAGCACATCGGCTGGCGTTCGACGCGCGTGCGCGGATTTGATACCAGTCCGTATTACGTGCCGAACTATCTGTTCAATACCCAGGTGGTCGAGACGCCGCCACGCATGCAGGCTCGGCGCATTCAACAGACCATCCCGGTGCGCTACGCCGATATCGACCGGTTGCCCGCGATCCTCCAGGAGCTGCGCACCTACATCACCCATCATCCCGGGATCGATCATCATCAGAGTCAGATGGTGAACTTCACCAACTACGGCACCCACTCCCTCGACATCATGATCTATTGCTTCGCTGGAACGGTGCAGTGGGGTGAATCACTGGACATCCAGGAGGACGTTTTGCTCAATGCTGCCCAGATCATCGCCAAGCACGGTGGGGAACTGGCGCTGCCCATTACGCGCGTGCAGATGCAGGCGCTGGAACCGGAGCTGAACGCCGCGGCGCAGGACCCGGCGCCCAAGGGCGTCCCATCGGAGTGATCCGGTGCAACCGCTGCACCGGCCGTCCGCGATGTGTTGAGTCCGAGCCGGGCTGCGTAAATTCCGAGCGCTACGCGGAGTGGCCCGCGTCCGCCTGGTCGCATGTTTTGCAGTTCAGGGCCTCACCGAGCGTCCTTGCGCGGCCTTGCGGGCTCACGACCCAGGGACGGTTGATCCAGGGCGGATTGTGCCGGACGTGTTGAGTGTGCCCGCACTCCAGATCCGCAACCCAGTCCCCATGCTCATCGGTATGAAATCCGGTGATCCTTCGCTCCATCGGCGTGCCTTGGCCCGATCGCCCGGCCGTCAGCCGCTCGTCTTGAGAAAGGTCGAGGCGTGCAGCCACTGCGGATCCGGGTAATAGCCCACCAATACCGTCGCACCTTGGATCAGGTGCACGATGGCGCTCTCCACGGTGCGGCTGAGCGCAAAGCAACCCCAACTGCGGCCCATGCGGCCGTGCTCCCGCGCGAACGCCTTGCTGACGTACCACGCGCTGTGGACGACGATGTCGCGGCGGTATGCGTCGCCGTTGAATTTCGGGTCCAACCCTTTCAACCGCAGCGAATAGCCGTGTTTACCATAGTAGGTGCTGGCCGTGAGAAATACGCCGAGGCTGCTGGCATCGGTGCCGGGACGATTGGAGAAGCGGGTCGCGTAATCGAGTCCGCTGCCCTTGCCGTGCGCGACGTAGGTGTAGAAGAGCACCTTGCCGGACTTGACGTCCGCGACCGCGAGTCGCCGCCGTGCGGACGGCACCGAGTAATCGACGATCGTCACGAGCGGCTTGTCGGTGAGTTTCTCGGCCCGGACGCGCCGGTACGCCTCGAGTGACGTCGTGATGGCCCGCATGCCGAGATTGGGTGCCTGGGTATGGATGCGCTGCGCCAGTTGTCGCATTGAGGGCGGTGCGACGGGCGCCGCGTGGACGGAGAGCGAGCCGGTGAGCAGCACGGCAGCGCTTGAGAGGGCGGCACGCCGCGCGTGAAGTCGGGAGTGGATCATGGCCGATCTGTGCGCCTCGTTTGTCGCTGTTGAATTCAAGAGATTCTGGTCTGCCGCTGCCCTGGAGGGTGAGCGGCACGACGGCTACGTTGCGATCGGCTTGCAGACGGCACGCTTGCGTCGCGCCGGATACGGACGTCTCGGCCCGCGCCTACCTCCCCGAGTTCCCGGCCAGATCCTGGCCTGTGTGCGCGGATGCGCACCTCCCCAATGCCTCATCTTATCCGGTCGATGGCATTCGAACCTAGTGCAGATTGCCCTTCTCGGTGGTTTTCCCGGACGCACCCACCGGTCGGACTGAGGTCTGATGACACTAGTGTGGGGGTGATCCGCGGCAACGCAACCCCGACGCCGCGTGACCTTCAGCATGACAGTGCTGCGTGAGGTGCGCGCCGGTGGTCACGGCGCGCTTCGGGACCTGGCGGGAGACGCGCCCCCGAGCCTCAGGCGCAGCCCTGACGGCGCGGGGCGGGAAGTTGGGAGCGTGCCCGAGGATCTCGACCGTCGGCCCATGCGTGAGCGCATGAAACCGTCCGTCGTCAGGATGCGGTGCAATGGCCCACTCATAGAGCGTCCGGGCGTCCTCCAGGACCGGAGTGCGCGGAGTGCCGTAATACTCCTTCTGCATCTGCTCATCGTAGAGCCCGATGCAGCCATGGGAGGCGGCATAGCCCGGAACGTCCCGGCCATGGATCCAGACTGCAACCCCATTGAGCGTGACGAGAAAGCGCAGGGCGTAATGCATGGGGTAGGGTGTGTGGGTGTCCGCCAGGTCGTAGAGAGAACTCACGTGCAGGCGGTCATAGGCGGTGATGTGGAAGGTTCCGATCGGCGTGCGCCGCCGTGCCACGGCATTGTCCCCGGAGGTGATGGGGAACGACATCGCGAGCTTGCCGAAATCGTACGCGCCGAGGAACTGTTCCGAGAGGTCGACGAGAATGAACTTGGGAATCTGAGCGGCCGGCGCGTACGTCTGCGGCAGCGGGGTGAAGTGAGCGACCTGCCGGAGGTCCTTGGGCACCTTCAGGCGCACGCCGGGGTAGATGTGCCGGCGGTCGATGCGATTGAACCGAAGGACCCCTTGCCAATCCGTGCCGAACAGGCGCTTGACGTTCGTTTGGCGCCGGATGCGCAGACAAGTCCAGGGGATGCGCGCATCGCTCGGATAGTGAATCCGGCAGGTGTCCGGAACCGGCTCGGCCGAGGCCTTGGCGCTGAACACACCGATCAGAAGGGCCAGAGCGACGGGCGCCCAGCGAACGCCGTTCGGAATCGGACGCAGGCGGCTGAGCCGCGCTTCACCTCGCCTCATCGATGCCCTCGACCGTTCCCGATCAGATCCGATCGGGTCACCGGCAGGACGCTCCGCTCGTACCCGGTATCGGCTTGGCTCATGCCTTCGCTTTCTGCTCGCCGCTGCGGTGCGGCCCTCTGAACCCGCAGCGCAGTGTAGGCCAGACCTCTCCCCCATTGGGTGCGCGGTTTCCGCAGGGATGTTTCGGGATACCGGCGACTCTGCACCGTGCCGCCGCGCAGCGCACGACTCATCGGCACGCAGAAGCCGTGCGCGAGGCCCGACCGATTCCCACCCTCAATGTCAGCGCCCCGGCGGAGACGCTCTGGGCTGACCCGTGCGACGTCAGTGTCCGGAGCGGACTGCCGAGATCCTCGTGAGTCAGGTCGAATTGGGCGTCAAAAGTTGTCGCGCCGGGCGAGGTGCGAACCGGGTTATATCCGTCGATGCCCCGCGATGTCGCTCCGGCGGACTCGCCGCCGGCGTTGCCGCTCCTTCCTGGCACCGGGCGTGTTTGCATCCGCAGATTTCCGCGACGGTGTCGGTTCCAAAAAAGCAGCGAAACCGAACCGACAGCATCTACCGCCGTTCTGAATGCCGTCGAGATGATCTGTGACCTCGAACTTCATGGGCATCGCAGATCGGGACGCCTGACTGCGAAAGCATCCCTCGGATCAAGGGTTGGAGCGGTCCGGTCCGAGACGCAGCACCTGAGTCTGGTGCTGAATGAAGAAGGGGCGGGGCCGGCGCGTGTGCCGCCCCGAATTGTATTACGATGGTCGCCCGCGTCTGAGAGTCGGCGTGCATGATCGATCACACCTCTGAGCACGACATTCGTGTGGCATTGATCGGCTTTGGTCTCGGGGGCGCGAGCTTTCATGCGCCCTTGATTGCGGCCACACCCGGCATGATGCTCGCCACGATAGTCACGTCGAATGACGAGCGCGCATCACAAGCGCGCCGCTTATATCCCGCGGCGCGTATCGCACCTGCGGTGCACTCACTATGGGACCATGCGGCAGATCATGACCTCGTCGTGATCACGACGCCCAATCGGTATCACGCGCCGCTTGCTCTTGAGGCGCTCTCGGCGGGGCTCCCGGTTGTGGTGGATAAACCGTTTGCCCGAACCGCTGCGGAAGCTCGCCGCGTCATTCAGTGTGCTCGCGACAAGGGATTGGCAGTCATTCCGTACCACAATCGCCGCTGGGACAGCGAATATTTGACGCTGCGACGGTTGCTGGACGACGGAGTGCTGGGCCGCATCCTGCGCTTTGAGTCCCGGCTCGAGCGGTGGCGCCCGCAATTGAAAGGCGGCTGGCGTGAGCGCAGCGGCGCGGAGGACGCGGGGGGCCTGCTGTACGATCTGGGGACCCATTTGATCGACCAGGCGCTGACCCTCTTCGGGCCGGTGACTCAGGTCTACGCGGAATTGGACACCCGGCGTGCGGGCGCGCAAACCGACGATGACGTCTTCGTTGCGCTCACCCATGCCAATGGAGTGCGCTCACACCTATGGACGAGCGCCGTGGCCGCGCACATCGGTCCGCGCCTGCGAGTCCTCGGGGAACGCGGTGCCTTTGTGAAACAGGATGCGGATCCGCAGGAAGCGGCACTTCGAAGTGGGAAGATCCCTGACGGCCCGGATTGGGGCGCGGAGTCACCCGAAGCGTGGGGAGTTGTGACGGACGGGGTACACCCGCACCCGGTCCAAAGTGAGCCCGGTGCATACCAGAAGTTCTACGCGGGAATTTCCGCAATGCTCCGGGATGCAGCGCTGCCGCCGGTGGCCGCAGAGGACGCGGTGGCGGGACTTCGGATCATCGAGGCCGCGCAGCGTTCCGCCGCAGCACGCAGCGTCATCGAACTCGGCACAGAGTGACCGTTCCGTAGATTCTCCAAGAGTCCGAATTTGCAGTAGGCCATTGCGGTGGGCCTGGGCCTCGAGCTGATCCGTCGAGATCCCTGCCGCCCCTGGCGGCCTCATCACGGAGACCCGTGGCGCAGCAAGAATTCCCGCTGAAGCGCACCGGGTCCGCGATCCGCGTGATGAATGCCGAAGTACGGGCGGCTCGTCGGTCCTCGAGTACTCCGTGATTTCGTCTGGAGTGCTGCGCCGTCAAACGCCGGTCGCGGTATCGAACGCCGCGGGGACGCGCTGAAGAACCTCGCCGCGCCAACTGTTCAGTCACGCACGGCGGAGGACTACCTGACGCCATGGGCCAGCCCGTTAGCGAAGATGTGCTGAGTTTTGTAGTCCCGGCGGAAATGTCTGGAATGGGATATGTCCCATCGAGCGGCGAGTTCCGTGAGCCGTTCGGTCATCGCAACTGGGGTCCACGGCGATACGCGACGAGGCCTCTACCGTCCCGTTCGCCGGCCCCTTTTTTTTATTTAAACAACGTCCGCGCAGGATCTGCGGCATCGCGACCGGGGCACACTCGCCCGATGACGAGGTGACCGTCCGTTGCACGACTGATCGTGGAATGGCCCGGACTATGCAATCAACGCTTGCGAGACATAGACGGTGAGCGCAATGCCGAGAATGACCATCAGCGCCGAGAGTGCGAGGTCCATGCGTGCCCCGCCGGGACGTCGTTCCGGGGAATCGATTGCCTGGGCGGTGCGGATGAACCGTACGGCGGCCATCGCGACCATCACCGTGCCGGCAATGATCAAGATCAACCCGGCAACGTCGCCAAACCCGCCGCCGGGAACGACGACGTTTTGCCCAGGGATGCGCGCCAGGGATTGCGCTGCGATTTTCAGAAACAGATTGAATTTTGCCACCAGAAAGCCGAACGCCATCACCGCGATCGCAGTGCGTACCCAGGCGAGAAACGTACGTTCGTTCGCCGCATGATCAGAGTAGTGATCAATCATCTGCTGACTCCTCGTGCCGGCATCCGTGCCGTCATTGCTGTTCGGCTGTGCGCAAGAATATCAATATGGTGGGGTCGGCGCCTGAGGTTCACCGCATCCGAGAGGAGACCGAGAAGTGGGGTGGCGATCCCTAAGGGGGGCTTCAATTGCAATGCCGTGCATGCCGCCTGCAGCGGTGGTCCCCACGATGCGGCACCACGGGAGCTCGTCGTAACGGGTCTCATGCGGCGAGTCAGTTGACCGAAGTGGTCATGGGGCGTCACGTGGGGATCGCGCGTGGTAGCAGAAAAAATCCGGGCGAGACGACAGCTCTGCACGACGGTCCGTTGCCCGATCCGAATCTCGCTCGCCGTGGTGCGGACAGACTGTCCGCACCACGGCAGGAATTCTGCCCGTCTCGGATCGGTGCACGCACGTGCGGGGACCGATCTGCGTGGCAAGCAGACGCGGTACACTATGTGGATGGCGGACTCCACCAACCTCCACCTCGGCCAAGCGGGCGAGGCATACCCTGATGCGTTCTATGTGCGCGTCGGCGAGCACCGGTTCGTCTCGACGCTGCATTCTCAAGGTGCTTGGCAGCCGGGCGAACAACATTTGGCGCCTGCGTCCGCACTGGTATTGGCGGAAATCGAGCGCTGCCTGCCGAGCGATAAATTGGTGTCTCGCGTCTCTTTTGACGTGCTGGGCGTCATTCACTCCGGTGAAATCATGATCGATGTCACTGTGGTGCGGCCCGGACGGTCCATTGAACTGATCGAAGCCCGCATGCGTCATGGCGATCGCACGAGTATTCTCGCGCGGATCTGGCGCCTCGCGAGCACGGGCACCGAGCACGTTCGGGGCACCGAATGGACACCACTGCCGCCGCCTGATGCGATGCTCACTAAGACGCTTTCGTCGGAGTGGAGTGGCGGATTTATTGACTCCTTGGACGTCCGTCAAGACATCGAGGCCCGTCCAGGCCGCGGACGAAGTTGGGTTCGTACGCGCTATCCACTGGTTGCGGGCGAAATTGATCCCCCGGTTGCGGGTTTTGTGAAACTGGCCGACACCGCCAATGGACTGGTCGTTCGCGAACGCCCCAGCAGAGTGTTCTTCGCTAACGTCGATCTCACCGTGCATTTCATTCGTCAGCCTGAGCCGGGCTGGGTCGGCTTCG
>JAJZDW010000006.1 GCA_021851405.1 Pseudomonadota bacterium | reverse complement strand
AGCCACACGTTGCACGCCTCTTGCTCAACCGCTGGTGCAGCAACGTGCTGCGCTCGAAGGTCGAGCCGATGAAAGAAGTCGCCGCAATGATCCGCGCTCATCTCGACGGCATCCTCGCCTGGGTCACTTCGCGCCAGACCAACGGGTTCCTGGAGGCCATCAATGGGCTCTTCCAGGCCGCCAAGCGCAAGGCCCGCGGATACGGCCGGTTCCGTACCATCCGCATGGTCATCTTCATGATCGCAGACAAGCTCGACTTCTCCCGCATCAACCCTTACGTCGCGGCGTAACCCACTCGTTTTTCAACAGAGCCGGACTTTCTTCCTCCGTCATCGCGCGCAGCTCCGCGAGAATCGCACGAACCCGCCCGGAGAGCGGCACCACGTGCGAAATGCGCCGCTTCATCCGCTCCTCGGGGATCACCCAGGTCTCGGGGTCGCGGATCTCCGACCACTGCGCGCCGATCAGCTCTGAGGTGCGCAGGAACGTGTGCGCCAGCAGCAGCAATCCCAGGCGGGTCACCGGCTCCGGATAGGTGTCGATCGCCGAGAGCAGCGCCGGTAGCTCAGCCGGCGTCACCGCCGCCATCGGCGTCTTGTCGACCGCCGGCAGTACCCGGGAGAGTCCCGCACCGGGATGCGATTCGATATCGCCGTGATCCACCGCATGATCGAGGATCGCGCGGATGCGCTGGCCGAGCCGGTGCGCGGTCTCCACCTTCCCGGCCGCCGACACGCGGCGCACCACATCGAGCAGATCCCCCCGTCGCAGCTCGTCGAGCCACCGGCTGCCGATCTCCGGCAGCACGTAATCCCGGATCTACTGTTCCACCGTGCGCTGGCTGTTCGCGTTGCTCAGTCCCGGTAGTCGCCAGGTGAGCCACCGCTCGGCCGCGTCGGCGAAGATCATCGCGATGCCCCCGCCGCGCAATTCAGCGTCGCGCTTGGCCGCCCACCGCTCCGATTCGCGACGAAGCTTGAAGAGCCGGGATTCGCGCCGGCCGGCGACGAACAGATGCGCTCGCCAGCCCTCGCCGTAGTGCGTAATCGATGCCATTGCCGTGCGGATTCTGTGCGTACTTTTGGGCCGCGAATGGCATTTTGGCCGGACGCAGCGAGACAGGCAACAGCTCAAGTCGCTGATTTGTCAGACTCTGTCATCTCCGCCAGACAGATCCAGACAGAACTGGCGGAGAGGGTGGGATTCGAACCCACGGTCCCCGTGAAGGGACGCCGGTTTTCAAGACCGGTGCAATCAACCGCTCTGCCACCTCTCCTCAGGACTCTCGCGGCGGTGTTGATCCTAGCAAATTAATGCCCCATCGGCGCGTCCACGACCCCTGAGGCGAGCCGTCACTGCACCCTACGATTTGGGTCGCCCAGCGCGCAGAAGATCTTCCGCGCAGCCGGGCGGCTTTGCGGCGAACTACCCGGGCAGTGCCCAGGCCCCCTCGCACACGGTCTGCTCGAGCACGCGACGATCACTCGGAGTCTCGCGAGTCTGAAGCTGCACACTCAGCACGTCCGATGGCGCCGCTCGCCCCACCGCTGCCATGGCCTCGACCCGGAACTCCTCCGGAATCCCGAGCGCGCGTCGTGCCCGCTCATAATCGAACCCCTCCATGCCGTGCACCACGTAGCCGTTCAGGTACCCCTGCAGCGCGAAATATCCCCACGCCGCGCCCGTATCGTACGAGTGCGTCACCGACGTGCGACCGGTGTAGCTGTTGAGCGTTCTGGACACGAACACGACGAGCGCCGCGGCCCGCTCACACCAGGCCTGATTACCGCCGGCCAGCAGCCCGAAGAACGTGGCCCACTCGGGCGTATCGCGCCGGGCGAACAGCATGCGCCAGGGCTGCTGGTTCCCCGACGACGGCGCCCAGCGTGCCGCCTCAAACAGGCTGAGTAGCTCCTCGCGCGACAGCGGCTCACCGCTCATCGCCCGTGGCGACCAGCGGTCGAGGAACTGACGGTCAATCGGATGAGCGCTTTTGCGGACCGAGCTGCCGGTGATCATCGCAGGCCTCCCGAGACTCCCACGCGGCGGGGATGCGCTGCGCATGATAGCAGTTGCACACTTCGGCCTACAGGTGGTGGGCGACGCCGAGGTAGTACTGGCGCGTCGATGCCGGTTCGATCGGACCGCCGAAGAGAAACACGCGCGAGTAGTACCGGTGGTTACCGAGGTTCGTAACCCCGCCCTCGACTCGCCCGTGCGGACCCCAGGCATATTGACCGGTGAGATCGGCGATGGTGTCGGCCGGGGAAGAGGGCTGCCGTGGTGCCGATCGCCGTATCGCGGCTCTGGAAGTATTGCGCCCCGACAGCATCGACCAAGAGGCTCAGCTTCACTCCGTGCACGCCCCGGAGCGTCACCCCGCCCTTGAGCACGTCGTGCGATGCGTAGGCTGGAACCTTGCCGGTCTGTCCGGGAATGCGACTCGAGGTGAACTCGGCGTTGAGGATGCTGAGGTTGGCGAACAGCGTGAGATGCCGTGCGCGCGGCGCGGCCGGCCACAGGCGCAGCAGATCGTACGCGCTCGCGATTTCGACACCGCGACTGCGCAGATCGCCGCTGTTGACGTTGAGGGTCTCGGTCGGCGTCACTTGCTCGGATTCGATCTGGTTCGTGGCGTTGATCTGAAACACGCTGGCGTCGTAGCAGAACCCGATGACGGGCCAGCCGTGCACCCCGGCCTCGTACGTCAGATCGTGCGTCGTCGCCGGGTCGTTGCCGGCGGAGAACTCGCTGAACGGACTGGCGATATCCAGGTAGCGCACCGGCCGATACCCCTGCGCGACGTTCAGGTACGTCTCGTTGCCGCAGCCGAAGTCATTGCCGTTGCCGATCCCGATCAACGGCACGGTGTGCCGATCCGTCGCGTTGACCAGATTCGGGTGCGGCGCGGCCGTCTCGCGGGTGCTCAACTGCTCGTGCTCGAGGCGCGCCGAGGTGACCACGTGAAACCGCCCGACGCGATAGAGATTCTCGGCGAAGATTGCCGCATAGCGCGTACGACGCGAGTCGTTGTAGAAGAGCGAACCGCTCGATCCGTACGGAGCGATGAGCGCATCGGGGCTCTTCAGCTGCGTATACGGGCTGTCCGAGATGTCGGCGGTGTACCCCACCGTGAAGGCACTGCCCTGCCCTCAGTGGTGCAGGAATCGCGCGTCGAGGCCGGTGTAATGGCACCTCTGGCGGGCGAGCGTCGCGCCGGTGGCGATACCAGTGCCTGTGCCAGCGCCGGTATCGGCGCGGGTCACGAGGTCCTGATCGCCGCCCCACGCCTTCTGCACGAAGAGGCTGCTCGGATCGAGCTGATCGTGATAGGTCAGGACCGCGGTATAGCGATGCGCCCAATCCCAATCATCCGGCGTGCTCGTCGGGTCCGGGTTGCCGCGAAACTGAGCCCCGCTCATCAGTCCCGCCATGCCGCTCTGCAGCGCATAGGCCTGTACGGCGAGCGAGAGCCGATGCCCACGGCTGAAATGATAGCCGAGCGCCAGATCGCCCTGATTGACCGTGTCGTCACCATTGGCGCGCGGTCCGCGGCTCAGGCGGTGCGAGAAGTCTGCGCGGTAATCCCACCGCCCCGCCGGCCCCGAGAGGGCGCTGTAGGTCGAGTACAGCCCGTCGCTGCCGAAGACCTGCTCGGTGCTCGCCTCGGTCTTCTTACCCGACGGGCGCGAGAGGAAGTTGATCACCGGCTCCGGCTCCGGGCCGTAGAGCAGCCCCGACCCGCCGCGGATCATCTGCACCTGCTCGATCGACTGGAAGTTCGGCCGGTAACAGAGTGTCGGGTAGCCGATCCCATCCATCTCCATCGGGATGCCATCCTGCATCCCCCGGATGTACTCACTCTCCTGGGGATGGCCGAGCCCGCGGTAGGAGAGATTGAGGTTCACCGGGTTCTGCTGCTCGGCGAGCACGAGGCCCGGCCTCTGATCGAACAGCTGGCGCGGTTGATTGTTGACGATCGGCGGCAGCGCATCCAGGTGCACCACCGTGGTCGTGCGCGTCACGGTGATCTGGGTGCCGGAGATCTCGGGCAGGGAGTGCGCGTAGCGGGTGCGATGGTTGAACAGCCACGGCGCGCGGATCAGAAGTTGCGCCGCCAGAGCACACCGGGACACCCGCAAGGGTCCGTCGCGGATGCCGACTGCGAATGCCCGGGATTCTACGGGCGGCGCCCGGGAGTCCTACCAGGGATAGTCGCTATGCCGACCGTGCCTCAGGCTCGGCTCGGCGGATCCGCCGCCGTGCACCCTCTCACGCATCGCTGCGGCCGTCGGCCGATTCCAGGCGCGGCGCGGCCTCACCCTCGCGCCGGTCCGGGTCCGACCCGGCGTGCCGGCCTCGCCAGACGCGCAGCCCCAGGTAGAGGGCGCTCACCACCGCGAGCGAAATCAGGCTCACGTGCAGATCCGCGCCCAGTCCCGGCGTGAACTGCATGGCGATGAGGATCGCCAGCATCGCACCGATCGCCAGATAACTCGACCACGGAAAGAACCACATGGTGAGCGCCGGCGCCGGCTCCCCGGCCCGCTCGCGCCGGCGACGCATGCGCAGGTGCGCCAGGGCAATCAGCCCGTAGACGAACACCATGAGCGCGCCCGAGGCATCCACCAGGAAAGCGAACACGCTCTGCGGCGCCTTGATCGCCGCGAGAATGCCGATCACGCCGGCGCCGCTGCACAGCAGCACCGAGCGCACCGGCACGCGCCGCGCATTCAGTTTGATCAGACCCTGCGGCGCGTCACCGCGCTCGGCGAGCACGAACAGCACCCGCGAACACACGTAGAACGCGGAGTTCAGGCACGAGAGCACCGCCGTGAGGATGATCGCGTCCATCGCGATTCCCGCCCACCGGAAATGCATGTGCATCAGCGCGAGTGTGAACGGCGACTGGCCGATGCGGATGCGGTTCCACGGCACGACCGCCATGATCAGGAACACCGAGCCGACGTAGAACGTGAGGATGCGCAGAATGATCGAACTGGTCAGCCGGGAAATCGCCCGCGACGGATCGGTGGACTCGGCCGCCGCGACCGCGACGATTTCCGCCCCGGTGAGGGAGAAGAACACCGTCACCGCCCCGGCCAGCACCGACACCGCGCCGCGCGGCATGAACCCGCCATGGGCGACGAGGTTGTGCAGGCTCGCGCCGTGCGGGTCGCTCCAACCGAGCACGAACGCCCCGGCGAGCGCGATGAACACCACGATCGCGGCCACCTTGATCGAGGCGAACCAGAACTCGAACTCCCCATAGGAGCGCGCCGACATCAGGTTCACCCCGGTCATCAGTCCCATCAGCACGCAGCCGAGCAGTCCGGTCGGCAGCTGCGGCATCCACACGTGCAGGATGTTGGCCCCGGCAATGGCCTCGGCCGGCACCACGATGATCCAGAAATACCAGTACAGCCACCCGGCAATGAAACCCGCCCACGGCCCGAGTCCGGCGCGCGCGAACTCGGTGAAGGAGGTGACGTTCGGCATGCTGAGGGACATCTCCCCGAGCATGCGCATCACCACCAGCACCAGCGTGCCGGTGATGAGATAACTCAGCACGATCGCCGGGCCCACCGCGGCAATCGAGGCGCTGCTGCCGACGAACAGGCCGGCCCCGATGATCCCGCCGATGGAGATCATCTCCAGATGGCGCGGCTTGAGCGATTTACTGAGTGCGGTCATCTCCCCCCCGGAGTCGTTGTTGCGGCCAGCGGCCTTGGGGCGCGCGGCGGCGCGCCCCAAGGCCTACGCGCCGAGCCGTTCGCGCCCGCCGAGGTAGGCCCGCAGCGCCGCCGGCACGAGCACCGTGCCATCGGGCTGCTGGTAGTTCTCGAGCACCGCCACCAGCGTCCGGCCGACGGCAAGTCCCGAGCCGTTCAAGGTGTGCACCGGCTCCGGCTTACCCTGCGGGGCGCGCCAGCGCGCCTGCATGCGCCGCGCCTGGAAGGCCTCGAAGTTGCTGCACGAGGAGATCTCCCGATAGCGCCGCTGCGAGGGCAGCCACACTTCCAGATCATAGGTCTTGGCGCTGCTCGCGCTGATGTCACCGGCACACAACGCCACGGTGCGAAACGGCAGCTCCAGGCGCTTCAGCACCTGCTCGGCGTGCCCGACGAGCTCCTCGAGTGCGCGGTAGGAATCCTCCGGGCGCACGATCTGGACCATTTCGACCTTGTCGAACTGGTGGCTGCGGATCATGCCGCGGGTGTCCTTGCCGGCGGAACCGGCCTCGGAGCGAAAGCACGGCGAGTGACACACGAAGCGCAGCGGCAGCGCCTCGGCGGGCATGATCTGCTCGCGCACCAGGTTGGTCACCGGCACCTCGGCGGTGGGAATCAGGTAGAAGCCCTGCGCGCCGCGCACCGCGAACAGGTCCTCCTCGAACTTCGGCAGCTGTCCGGTGCCGATCAGCGCCTGACTCTGCACCAGGTACGGCACGTACACCTCGGTGTAGCCGTGCTCCTGGGTGTGCAGGTCGAGCATGAACTGCGCGAGCGCCCGGTGCAGTCGGGCGAGTTCCCCGCGGATCACCACGAAGCGGGCCCCGGAGATGCGCGCGGCCGCTTCGAAATCAAGGCCGCCGAGCCGCTCGCCGATCGCCACGTGATCGAGCGGCTCGAACTCGAAGGCGCGCGCCTCCCCCCAACGGCGCACCTCGAGGTTGTCGTCCTCGCCGCCGCCGGCCGGCACCGACTCGTGCAGCAGGTTCGGCAGCGTCAGCAGCCAGCCCTCGAGCTCGCCCTGCACCGCGTTCAGCGCCTGCTCGGCCGCCGCGAGTTCACCGGTCAGCTGCTCACCGCGCGCGAGCAGCGCGCTCGCATCCTCGCCGCGGCCCTTGGCCATGCCGACCGCTTTGGCCGTGGCGTTGCGCTCGGCGCGCACCCGATCGGCCTCGATCTGCGCGGCCTTGCGCTGCTCCTCGAGGGTGCGCAGCCGTGCCACGTCGAGCGCATACCCGCGCCGCGCGAGGTTGTGAGCCACCGCCTCGGGGTCGGAACGCACCATTTTCGGATCGATCATGACTTCAGGTTCCTCAATTTGGCCAGCGCCTCGCCGATCTTGATCTCCAAGCCGCGCGGCACGGGCCGGTAGTATCGCCGATCGGGCAGCTCATCCGGCAGGTAGCGCTCCCCGGCGGCATAGCCGCCCGGCTCATCGTGCGCGTAGCGGTAGCCGCGGCCGTAGCCGAGGTTCTCCATCAGGCGCGTCGGCGCATTGCGCAGGCGCAGCGGCACCTCGAGGGTCCCGAAGCGCTCGATGTCGGCCTTGACCTCTCCCATCGCGACATACACCGCGTTGCTCTTGGGCGCGCAGGCGAGATACACCACCGCGTTGGCGAGCGCAAGCTCACCCTCGGGGCTGCCGAGGCGGTCGTAGGCCTCCCAGGCGTCGAGCACCAGGGTGAAGGCGCGCGGGTCAGCAAGCCCGATGTCCTCGACCGCCATGCGCACCACGCGGCGCGCGATGTAGAGCGGATCGCAGCCCCCATCGAGCATGCGCGCGAACCAGTACAGCGCCGCATCCGGATCGGTGCCGCGCACCGCCTTGTGCAGCGCGGAGATCTGGTCGTAGAACTGCTCACCGCCCTTGTCGAACCGCCGACGCGTGCCGCTCGCCACTTCGGTCGCGCGCTCGAGCGTGAGGTGTGCGCCGGGGCCGGCGGCCTCGGTGAGACCGGCGGCGAGCTCGAGCATGTTGAGTGCACGACGACCGTCGCCGTCCGCCGCACGCGCCATCAGCTCGAGGGCCTGCGGATCGGCCTCGAGCGCGAGCGCACCGAGACCGCGTTGCGCGTCGGTGAGTGCCGCGCGCAACAGACGCAGCAGATCCTCCTCCCCGAGCGGCTTCAACACATACACGCGCGCCCGCGACAGCAGCGCGCTGACCACTTCAAAGGACGGATTCTCGGTCGTGGCACCGACGAAGGTGAGCGTGCCGTCCTCCAGGTACGGCAGAAACGTGTCCTGCTGCGCCTTGTTGAAGCGATGCACCTCATCGAGAAAGAGCACCGTGGAGCGTCCGCTGCGCTCGCGTTCCGCACGGGCCGCATCCACCGCGGCGCGAATGTCCTTCACGCCGGCCATCACGGCCGAGAGCGCAATGAACTGTGCGTGACTGCTCTGGGCGATCAGCCGCGCCAGTGTGGTCTTACCGGTGCCCGGCGGTCCCCAGAGCACGAGCGAGTGCAGCCGCCCGGACTCGATCGCCTGACGCAGCGGCTTGCCCGGCGCGAGCAGGTGCGCCTGGCCGGCGACCTCATCGAGCGTGCTGGGGCGCATCCGGTCCGCCAGCGGCCGGGTCGCCTCGGGTCGAGGTGCCTCCCCGACGCTCACCGCGCGGGCGTGCCAATCACATCCACGCCCTTCGGCGGCGTGAAGTCGAACGTGGCGGCCGGCACCGGCGCGTTCACCGCGACGTGTTCGAACACGATGGTGGCCTCCTGCCCGAGCGTGTCCTCGAGAATCATCCGCTTGAGCGTGCCGTGCGCGAACCCGAACAGCGCGCTGCGAAAATCCGCCTGCGAGGCCTGGCGCGGCGCGACGAACACCCAGGTGAGTCCCTGGCGCACCCCGGCCGGGCGCTCCGTGAAGTGCGAGCGGACGTCGACGGTCCCCGACAGCAGCATCGCCGGCGTCGCCGACAGCGCCGCGCTCACCGGCTGCACGGTCACCTGCGCCAGATCCCGATCGTAGAACCACAGGTTGCGCCCGTCGGCCACCATCAGCTGTCCGGCGCCAGCGGCATCCGCTCCGTGCGCTGCGGGGAGTGGATGGATGCTCCAGCGGAACTTGCCGGGCCGCTCGACGATGAGCGTACCGCTCGCGCGCGACAGCAGCGCGCCGTGCGCATCGACCAGCGTCTGGCGGAAGCTCACCCGCAGCGTGTGCAGGCGGCTGAGGAATCGATCGAGCGGCGTCGGCGCCGTCGTGCCGGCAGTGGCCGGTGCAGCCCCAGCCGGCAGCAGCGCCGGCAGCAGGCCGCCGAGGACGGCCGCGAGCGCCATCCGGGAGACTCGTGTGCTCATGGAATCAGTCCTCCGGGCGCGCCGGCACCAACACCTCGCGCGACCCGTTCGATTGCAGGGGGCCGACCAGTCCGGCCAGTTCCATCGATTCGAGCAACCGCGCGGCGCGGTTGTAGCCGATCTTCAATCGCCGCTGGACGTAGGAGATGGACGGTTTGCGTTCGGTCGTGACGATGCGGACCGCCTCGTCGTAGAGCGCATCCTGTTCCGGATCGGCACTCGCGCCGCCCTCGCCGTCCTCTGCGGACAGTCCCGGAATGGGCATCTGCGCACCGTCGAGCACTTCCTCGACGTAGTTCGGCGGAGCGAGCTTCTTCAGCGCCTCGGCCACCCGGTGCACCTCCTGGTCGGAGACGAACGCACCGTGCACGCGCGTCGGCAGCGCGGTCCCCGAGGGCAGGTAGAGCATGTCACCGTGCCCGAGCAGCGTCTCGGCGCCCATCTGATCGAGGATGGTGCGCGAGTCGACCTTGGCGGAGACCTGAAAGGCGATGCGGCAGGGAATGTTGGCCTTGATCAGACCGGTGATCACATCGACCGAGGGGCGCTGCGTGGCGAGCACCAGGTGGATGCCCGAGGCGCGCGCCTTCTGCGCCAGGCGCGCGATGAGCTCCTCGACCTTCTTGCCGACGATCATCATCATGTCGGCCAGCTCATCGATCACCACCACCACGTACGGCAGCGGCGTGAGGGTCGGGATCTGGCTCTGATCGATGCTCGGATCGTTGGCCGCGCGCGCGATCATCACCGGGTCGATGATGGGCTTGCCGGCATCGTTGGCGTCCTTCACCCGGCGGTTGAACCCGGTGATGTTGCGCACCCCGACGGCGGCCATCAGCTGATAGCGCCGCTCCATCTCCGCGACGCACCAGCGCAGCGCGTTGGCCGCCTGTTTCATGTCGGTGACCACCGGGGAGAGCAGGTGCGGGATGCCCTCGTACACCGATAGCTCGAGCATCTTCGGATCGATCATGATCAGCCGGACCTGCTCGGGGCCCGCCTTGTACAGCAGCGAGAGCACCATGGCGTTGATGCCGACGGATTTGCCCGAGCCGGTGGTGCCGGCGATCAGCAGGTGCGGCATGCGCGCCAAGTCCGCCACCACCGGCGCCCCGCCGATGTCCTTGCCGAGGGCGAGCGCGAGCGGCGAGTGCACCTCGTCGTAGGCCTTGGAGCGAATGATCTCCCCGAGCGTGACGATCTCGCGCTTCTCGTTGGCGATCTCCAGACCCATCACGTTCTTGCCCGGAATGACCTCGACGACGCGCACGCTCAGCACCGACAGCGCACGCGCCAGATCCTTCGCGAGGCTGGTGATCTGGCTCGCCTTGATGCCCGGCGCCGGGCGCAGCTCGAAGCAGGTGACCACCGGGCCGGGTTGCACCGAGACCACCTCGGCCTCGATGTCGAAGTCCTTCAGCTTCATCTCCACCAGACGCGAGAGACCCTCCAGGGCCTCGGGCGAGTACAACGCCTCGCGCGCCGGCGGGTCATCGAGCAGCGACAGCGGCGGCAACTCCCCGGACTTCGGCGCATCAAACAGCGAAACCTGACGTTCCTTCTCGACCCGCTCGCTCTTCTCGATGCGCGGTGCGGGGGTGGCGATGCGCGGCGGAGTGCGCGTGGCGCTGCGCTTGACCTCGACGGCGACCGCCTCCTTACGCGCCTGGCGGCGCTCGCGGCCGACGGCCGCCTCGCGCGCCACCGAGCGGCGCGCGCGCAACCACGCGATGGCCGCCCAGGCCCACGCCCCGAGGCGATCCATGGCGGTGAACCAGGACACCCCGAGACCGAGCGACAGGCCCGCCATCCACGCCACCAGCATCACCAGAGTCGCCCCGAGGTAGCCGAACGCCCGGCCGAATCCGCCGCCGAGCAGCGCGCCGAGCAGCCCACCGGCGCCCTCGTGCAGCGCGCCCTGCGACCAGTTCAGGGCCGTCAGCGCACAGCTGGCGATCAGTAGGAGCGACAGCCCGCCGGCGCGCACCAGACGCGTGGCGCGACTCAGCGGCTCCTCGTGCGCGCCGCGATGCAGGCGCCAGGCGGTGAGCCCGAGCATCAGCGGCAGCCAGTAGGCCGGGAAACCGAACAGTCCGAACAGCCCATCGGCGAGCCAGGCGCCCGCCGGGCCGATGCGGTTGTGCACCGTGGTGCCGGCACCGCTGAAGAAAAATCCGGCGTCCTGGGGGCTGTAGCTCACCAGCGCGATCAGGACCACGAGCGCGAGCGCACCGAGGGCGATGACGGCGCTCTCGCGCAGCGCGCGCGTGACCGCGGCGGTGAAACGGGGCGTGCGGCGCGCGAGCGCCTGGGACTCACTCAATGGGTGCGGCTCCACAATCCGGGGCAGAACGAGGAGCCCGATTTTAGCGCAGTACCCGCCAGGCTACCCTTGATACTATTGAGAGCCCTGCCCCGCGCGCCGCGGTGCGCGTGCGCCGCGGGCCCTGCGCCGACTGCTGAGAAACGACACGCATGAGCGAACCGAAGCACAACCGACTGATCATTCTGGGCTCTGGACCGGCCGGCTACAGCGCCGCGGTCTATGCCGCCCGCGCCAACCGCGCCCCGCTGCTGGTGACCGGCGTCGAGGAAGGCGGGCAGCTGATGACCACCACCGACGTCGACAACTGGCCGGGCGACGTCGAGGGCCTGCAGGGTCCGGACCTGATGCAACGGCTGCGCCGGCACGCCGAGCGGTTCAATACCCAGATCGTCAACGATCACATCAACGCCTGCGAGCTGAGCGGGCGGCCGCTGCGCCTCACGGGCGATGCCGGGGTGTATACCTGCGATGCGCTCATCATCGCCACCGGGGCGAGCGCGAAGTACCTCGGCCTGCCCTCCGAGGAGCGCTTCCGCGGCCGCGGGGTGTCCGCCTGCGCCACCTGCGACGGGTTTTTCTTCCGCGGCCAGCGCGTCGCGGTGATCGGCGGCGGCAATACCGCGGTCGAGGAGGCGCTCTACCTCTCGCACATCGCCGCGCACGTCACCCTCGTGCACCGGCGCGATCGGTTGCGCGCCGAGAAGATCCTGCAGGATCGGCTGGTGCGCCAGGCCGAGGCCGGCAAAGTCTCGCTGGTCTGGGACCACGCGCTCGATGAAGTGCTCGGCGACGCCCAGGGCGTTGCCGGTGTGCGCTTAGCGCACGTGCACAGCGGCGCGCTGCGCGAGCTGCCGGTCACCGGGGTGTTCATCGCGATCGGTCATGCGCCGAATACCGGTCTGTTCACCGGCCAGCTCGCCATGCACGGGTCCGGCTACCTGCAGGTGCGCAGCGGCACGGATGGCTACGCCACCGCCACCAGCGTGCCGGGGGTGTTCGCCGCCGGGGACGTCGCCGATCCGATCTACCGCCAGGCGATCACCTCGGCCGGCTCCGGGTGCATGGCCGCACTCGATGCCGACCGCTACCTCGAGACGCTGGAGGCGGGCCACACACCGTAGCGGATGAAGCTCGCCGTCCACTCGAGCATCGATCAGATCGCCCCCGGCCCGTGGAACGCCCTCGCCGGGGAGCGCAATCCCTTCATCCGCCACGAATTCCTCGCCGCCCTCGAGCACGCCGGCTGCGTCGGCGCCGCACGCGGCTGGCAGCCCTGCCCGCTGACCCTCAGCGATGAGCACGGCCTCGCCGGCGCGGCGCTCGCCTACCTGAAGAGCCACTCGTTCGGGGAGTTCGTGTTCGATTTCACGTGGGCCGAGGCGTACGCGCACCACGGCCTCGACTACTACCCGAAGGTCACCGTCGCCGTGCCGTTCACCCCGGCGAGCGGCGCGCGCCTGCTGGTGCGCGCCGATCTGGACGCCGCTGCGGTGCGCGCCCGGCTGCTCGCGGCGCTCGCCGAGCTGTCCGCGGCGCACGGCTGCTCCTCGATCCATGCGCTGTTTGTCGAGGAACCCGACCGCGCCGCCTGCGCGAGCGCCGGCTGGCTGCTGCGGCGGGACTGCCAGTTCCACTGGCGCAACCGCGGCTACCGCGATTTCGAGGATTACCTCGCCGGGTTCACCGCCGAGAAGCGCAAGAAGGCGCGCCGCGAGCGCCGCCGCGTCGAGGAGGCGGGGATTCACTTCCTCACCCGCTTCGGTCGCGAGCTCGAGCCCTCGCTGCTCGATCAGATCTATGCCTTTCACTGCGAGACGTTCCGGCGTCACGGCCACGAGCCCTACCTCACGCGGGCGTTCTTCGCGGAGATCGCCCGCACGATGGGCGATGCGCTGATGGTGAAGATCGCCGTGCACGGGTCGCAGCCGGTGGCCGCCGCGGTGTTCTTCTGCTCCCGCGAGGCGCTCTGGGGGCGCTACTGGGGCGCCGCCGGGGACTACCACAGCCTGCATTTCGAGACCTGCTATCACCAGGGCATCGAGTTCTGCATCGAGCACGGCATCGAGCGGTTCGAGCCCGGGACCCAGGGGGAGCACAAAATCGCCCGCGGCTTCGAGCCGACGCTCACCTGGTCGGCGCACGAGATCCACGACCGGCGCTTCCGCGAGGCGATCGGGGCGTACCTGGCGCGCGAGGCCGAGTGCGTCGAGGGCTACGTCGGGGAGGTCCGCGCGCACGTCCCGTTTCGCAAGGACGGCCCATGAGGCGCGTCACCTGGCTCGACCCGCAGGCCTCGCGCCAGTGGTTTCCGCCGCTCGAGCAGGCGCTGGCGGATCCGCCTGGGCTGCTCGCCGCCGGCGGGGACCTCTCGAGCGAGCGGCTGCTGGCGGCCTACCGGCGCGGCATCTTTCCCTGGTATTCGCCCGGCCAGCCCATCCTCTGGTGGTGCCCCGATCCGCGCACGGTGCTGTTCCCGGCGGACTTCCGTCGCCACCGGAGCCTGGTGAAAGCCATGCGAAACAATGACTTGGAAATCTCTTTCGATCAAGATTTCGAGACCATCATCGACGCCTGCGCCGCGCCGCGCGCGCGCAGCCCGGGGACCTGGATCACCCCAGAGATGCGCGCCGCCTACGTGCAGCTGCATCGCCTCGGCTTCGCCCACAGCATCGAGGTGCGCCACGCCGGGGCACTCGTCGGCGGCCTCTACGGGGTATGGCTCGGGGCGGTGTTCTTCGGTGAATCGATGTTCAGCCGGGCGCGCGACGGCTCGAAGATCGCCCTCGCCCATCTGGCCGCGAGCGCGGCGGAGCGCGGCATCGCGCTCATCGACTGCCAGATGCCCTCGGCCCATCTGAGCAGTCTCGGGGCGCGTACCCTGCCCCGCGCCGAGTTCCAAGGGCTGCTCGAGCGCTGGGTGCCGCAGGCGCCCCCAGGGGCGTCCGGGGCCCCCTGAGCGGCGCGAAATTGCACAGCTGCAGTCTTTTGTGCTGCAATTCGCGCCCTCGCAACGCAAAGGGTCATATGTCCAAAGAAGACGCCATCCAAATGGAGGGTGAGGTGGTGGAAACACTGCCGAACACCACCTTCCGCGTGAAGCTGAAAAACGGCCACGTGGTCACCGCGCACATTTCCGGCAAGATGCGCAAAAACTACATCCGCATTCTCACCGGTGACCAGGTCACCGTGGAAATGACTCCTTACGACCTGACCAAAGGACGCATCGTCTACCGCGGACGCTGAGCGCGCCGCCGGGCGGCCTCAGGCGGTCACTTCGGGCCGCTCCGCCGCCGTGCACTGCAGATCCAGGTGCGAGCCGTCCTCGGCCACGGACACTCGCACCTGGCCCCCCCCGACTAAGCGTCCGAACAGCAGTTCCTCCGCGAGCGGACGCTTGATGTACTCCTGAATCGTGCGCGCCATGGGACGGGCGCCCATCTTCGGATCGTAGCCCTTCGCGCCGATCCAGCCGCGCGCCGCATCATCGAGCGTGATCGACACGCCCTTCTGCTCGAGCTGCATCTCCACCTCGAGGATCAGCTTGTCCACCACCCGCTCGATGGTCAGCGCATCGAGACTGGCGAACTGGATGATGGCATCGAGACGGTTGCGAAACTCCGGGCTGAACAGGCGCCGGATCGCCTCCATGCCGTCGCTCACCGTGTCCTGTTGGGTGAACCCGATCGACGGCCGGGCCATCTCCTGTGCCCCGGCGTTGGTGGTCATCACGATGATCACGTGGCGGAAGTCCGCCTTGCGGCCGTTGTTGTCGGTGAGCGTGCCGTGGTCCATCACCTGCAGCAGCAGGTTGAACACGTCCGGGTGCGCCTTCTCGATCTCATCGAGCAGCAGCACGCAGTGCGGATGTTTGGTCACCGCCTCGGTCAGCAGCCCGCCCTGGTCGAACCCGACATAACCCGGCGGTGCGCCGATCAGGCGCGAGACGGTATGGCGCTCCATGTACTCGGACATGTCAAAGCGCAGAAACTCCACCCCGAGGGTGATGGCCAGCTGGCGGGTGACTTCCGTCTTGCCCACCCCGGTGGGGCCGGCGAAGAGGAAGCTGCCGACCGGCTTGCGCTGATCGCCGAGCCCGGAGCGGGCCATCTTGATCGCCGCGGCGAGCGCCTCGATCGCCCGGTCCTGACCGAAGATCACCAGCTTCAAGTTGCGCTCGAGACTGCGCAGCACTTCCCGGTCGGAGCTCGAGACGCTCTTTGGCGGGATGCGCGCCATGCGCGCCACCACGTCCTCGATGTGCGTCACCTCGATGGCCGCCGGCCGCTCCCCAGGGGGCTTCAGGCGCTGGCGCGCCCCGGCCTCATCGACCACGTCGATGGCCTTGTCGGGCAGGTGCCGCTCGTTGATGTGCCGCGCGGCGAGCTCGGCGGCGGCCTTCAGCGCCTCGTTCGTGTACGCAATGCCGTGGTGCTCCTCGAAGCGGCCCTTGAGGCCCAAGAGGATCTCCACGGTCTCGGCGACCGACGGCTCGGTGACGTCGATCTTCTGGAAGCGCCGCGAGAGCGCGTGATCCTTCTCGAAGATCCCGCGGTACTCCTGATAGGTCGTCGAGCCGATGCAGCGCAGCTCGCCGTTGGTCAGCACCGGCTTGATCAGGTTCGAGGCATCCATCACCCCGCCCGAGGCAGCCCCGGCGCCGATCACCGTGTGAATCTCGTCGATGAACAGGATCGCCCCCGGCAGGCGCTTCAGATCCCCGATCACGCCCTTCAGGCGCTTCTCGAAATCCCCGCGATATTTCGTGCCGGCGATGAGCGCGCCCATGTCGAGGGCGTAGATCGTGCAGTCGGTGAGCACCTCGGGCACCTGGCCCTCGACGATCAGACGCGCCAGGCCCTCGGCGATGGCGGTCTTGCCCACGCCCGCCTCCCCGACGTAGAGCGGGTTGTTCTTGCGGCGGCGACAGAGAATCTCGATGGTGCGCTCGACTTCGAGCTTGCGCCCGATGAGCGGATCGATGCGCCCCTCGCGCGCCATGCGGTTCAGGTCCGTGGTGTACTTCTCCAGCGCACTGCCGCCCTCGCTCTCGCGCTCGCGCTCCTCGCTCACCGCCTCCTCGCTGCCCTTCTCCTCGGCGAGCTTCGAGAGCCCGTGCGAGATGTAGTTGACGACATCGAGGCGCGTCACGTGCTGGCGGTTGAGCAGAAACACCGCGTGACTCTGCTTCTCGCTGAAGATCGCCACCAGCACGTTCGCCACGCCCACTTCCTTGCGGCCGCTCGATTGGACGTGGAACACCGCGCGCTGCAGCACGCGCTGGAAGCCGAGCGTCGGCTGCACTTCGCGCTCCCCGGCTTCCGCGACCCGCGGGGTGGACTGCTCGATGTGCTCCTTCAGCTCCTGGCGCAGTCGCGTCAGGTCAGCCCCGCAGGCACGCAGCACCTCGCGCACCCTCGGGGTGTCGAGGATCGCCAGCAGCAGATGCTCGACCGTCAGGTACTCGTGGCGCGCCTCGCGCGCCTGGTGAAACGCATCGTTCAGACAGTATTCAAGCTCGTTCGACAACACGGTAATCGAGCCTCTTGCCGTTCACGCCTCTTCCAGCGTGCACATCAACGGGTGCTGGTTGTCACGCGCGTAGGTGGTGACCTGCGCGACCTTGGTTTCGGCGATCTCGAAGGTGAACACCCCGCACACTCCCTTACCCTGGGTGTGCACCTCGAGCATGATACGCGTCGCGGCCGGTCGGTCGAGGCTGAAGAATTTCTCCAGCACATCGACCACGAACTCCATCGGCGTGTAGTCGTCGTTCAGCAGCACGACCCGAAACAGCGGTGGCTGCTTGACCTCGGGCTGCGCCTCCTCGACGAGCACCCCGGAGTCGGGACGGGTCGGTTGGGGATCGGACATAGAGTCTTTATAGGGGGCGTCACCGCGCAACACAAGGGCACCGCCCGCCGCCGCCGCGATCCGCACCGCTCGGCACGCGGGGTCTCAAAGAGAAACAAGCGCTTGTGAGCGCAACCGCGCGCCCCGTATCATTCCTGCATTGCCGCCGCCGCACCCAGTGGGCGTCTGCCGGTCTAAACGCCAAAGAGCATGCCGAAGCACCCATGAACAGCGCGTCCTGGCGGGAAGGACTGCGATCCCGTGATCACTGGCGCGGATGGCTCGCCCACCGCGCGCCGGGCGTGCTGGTCGGCGTCCTCGCGCTCGCCGTGGCCGGGCAGGCCGCGCTGCTGGTGAGCGACCTGGCCGGCGGGGACGGCGCGGCGGCGCCGGTGCGGCGTCCCTGGCATGCGCACGCCAGCGCCCCGGATGTCGCCGGCATCGTTGCGGCGCACCTGTTCGGCAGGGCCCCGGAGGGCAGCGGGCCGCTGAGCGGCGATGCCCCCCAGACCCGCCTGCCGCTGGTGCTCACCGGCGTGATCGCCGGCCGCACGCCCGAGCAGGGCCTGGCCATCCTCGGTCCGAGCCCGCAGAGCGCCCGAGTGTACGCCGTCGGGGACAGCATCCCGGGCGGCGCCACCCTCGCGGCGGTGCTCGCGCGCAAGGTGCTGCTGCGCCGGCACGGCGTGCTGCGCTCCCTGGCGCTGCCGCAGCAATCCCTCACCGCCAGCGCCCCGCCGAGCGCCGCGACGCTGCCCCCCGGGGAGACCCGCGCCCCCCAGTTCGCCGCGCGCATGCGCGCGCTGGTGTCCCAGCGCCCCGGAGTGATCGCCGAGCTGCTGCGACCGGAGCTGGTGCTCTCCGGCGGACACCCGCTCGGCTACCGCGTCTACCCCGGCAGCGATCCGGCCGCCTTCGCCCGCCTCGGCCTCGAGCCCGGCGACCTGGTGCTCGCCATCAACGGCACGCCGCTCACCGATCCGAACCAGGATCGGCAGATTTTCGCGACGCTCGGCTCCTCGAGCGAGGCGACGGTCACCGTACTGCGCAATGGCGCCCAACACGTGCTCACGCTCAACTTGGCGCAGGTCGAACAGGCCGCCCAGACGCTCACCCCCGCGCAGCCGAGCGCCCCGGCCGCCCCGCTCGCCGTACCGTTCGGCTCGCCGCACCCGGCGCGCGTGCCCCCCCGATGAGGAAGTCCTTCGTGAAAGATCTGCGCAAGTTCCTCTGGTGTCTGCTCGCCCTCGTGCCGATGCTCGCCCGGGCGGGCGCGCCGGGCGCCGGCAGCATCACTCCGAACTTCAAGGACGCCAACATCCGCCAGATCATCCAGGCGGTGAGCGCGGCGACCGGCAAGGACTTCATCCTCGATCCGCGGGTCAATGCCCAGGTCACGATGTACTCCTCGACGCCGCTCACCGCCGGGGCGTTCTACCAGGCATTTCTCTCGATCCTCGAGGTGTACGGGTACATCGCCGTGCCGGCCGGTCCGCACGTGGTGAAGATCATCCCGAACGCCAACGAGCGCGTCAGCCCGCAGATCGATCTGCCCAAGCGCGTCAGTTCCACCTCCGATGAGCTCGTCACCCAGGTCATCCCGGTGAAGAACGTGAGCGCCGCGGAGCTGGTGCCGATCCTGCGCCCGCTGGTGCCCGAGTGGGGACACCTCGCGGCCTATCCGCCCTCGAACATCCTGATCATCTCGGACCGGGCGAGCAACGTCTATCGCATCATGCGCATCGTCAAGCGCATCGATCGAGTCGGCAACCAGGACGTCGATGTGATGCCGCTGCAGAACGCCTCGGCCACCCAGGTGGTCCAGGTGGTCAATCAGCTCTACCAGGGACAGGCCGCCGCGCAGATGGGCCGCACCTTCAAGGTGGTGGCCGATCCGCGCACCAACAGCGTGCTGATCAGCGGCGATCCGGCCGAGCGGCTGCGCATCCGGGCGCTGGTCGCCGAACTCGACACCCCCTCGGCCGCCGGCGGGGATACGCGCGTGCTCTATCTGCACTACGCCAGCGCCAAGGTGCTCGCCCCGAAGCTCAAGGAGCAGATGCAGGAGCTCGCCGAGATCTCCAGCGCCGGGAACGTCAAGGGCACCGTGCAGGCGGCCGCGGAGAAGAATGCGCTCGTCTGGGCCGACACGCAGAGCAACGCGCTGGTGATCACCGCGCCGCCGAAGGTGATGCGCACCATTCTGAGCATCGTCGCGCAGCTGGACATCCGCCGCCCGCAGGTGCTGGTCCAGGCCATCATCGCCGAGGTCGACGTCAACAGGACCAATGATCTGGGCGTGAACTGGGCCGCTTACTCCCAGGTCGACAAGCTCCCTCTCGGCGGCTTCGTCGAGCCGGTCGGCGGCACCAGCATCGTCGATCTGGTCGATGCGGCCAAGAACCCGGCCAGCCTGACAACCTCGCTGCTCGAGGGCACGACCATCGGCATCGGCACGGTCTCGGCCGGCGGCATCTCGTTCGCCGCGATGCTGCGGGCGCTGCGCGGCAACGACTCGACGAACATCGTGGCGACCCCCTCGGCGGTCACCATGGACAACCACGAGGCGGTGCTGAAGTCCGTCGACGAGGTCCCCTTCGTCACCGGCCAGTACACCAATGCCTCGACGGTCACCAGCGGCACGGTCACGCCGTTCCAGACCGTGCAGCGCGAGGAAGTCGGCACCATCCTGAAGGTCACCCCGACCATCTCGGCAACCGGCCACGCGGTGATGCTGAAGATCTCGGTGGAAAGCTCGAGCGTGCTGCCGAACTCGGTCTCGACCGTCGACCCGACCACCCAGAAGCGCAGCATCACCACCAACGTGCTGATCCAGAACAAGGGCATCGTGGTGCTCGGCGGTCTGATCCAGAACTCCCAGAGCCGCAACCACAACGGCATGCCCTATCTCGGCAACATCCCGGTGCTCGGCTGGCTGTTCAAGGCCCGCAACGATCAGGCCCAGCGCAGCAACCTCATGATCTTCATCAAGCCG
This sequence comes from Pseudomonadota bacterium, assembly GCA_021851405.1. GTDB lineage: Bacteria > Pseudomonadota > Gammaproteobacteria > Steroidobacterales > Steroidobacteraceae > 13-2-20CM-66-19. Next base: position 115,850 of record JAJZDW010000006.1, on the reverse strand, counting down.
ACCATCATGCGCAATCAGCGCGAGGCGGCACGCGAGAGCGGCGCGAACTACCGCTACATGCTCGAGCAGGAAGGCGCACTGCCGCCGCAGCAGTTCCCGCCGCTGCTCTACGGGGAGCCCACCCCGCGCCTGCCGCCGCTGCCGGCCTCACCGCCCGCCTCCGCGCGCAAGGCGACGCCCGAGAGCGCCCCGGCGAAGCCCTCGCCGGCCCCGGCCGCCTCCCCCGCGCAGCCTCCACCGCAGCCGTGAACGAACCGCTGCCGCTGCCGCTCCGCTCGAGCGCATCCGAACCGCGCCTGCCGTTCGCCTTCGCCAAGCGCCATGGCGTGCTCGTGCGCTCGCTGCGCGAGGATGGCGCCGAATGCGTCTACCGCGAGCAGGCCTCACCGCTCGGCCTCGCCGAGGCGCGCCGGGTGCTCGGCCGGCCGATCCGCCTCGTGAAGGTGTCGGCCGAGGAGTTCGATCGGCTGCTGCAGCAGGTCTACGAGGCCGGTTCCGATACGATGCAGGCCGTCGAGGGCCTCAACGAAACCGAGGATCTCGCCCACCTCGCTCAGGATCTGCCCGAGCAGGCCGATCTGCTCGACAGCGACGATGACGCGCCCATCATCCGCCTGATCAACGCCGTGCTCACCCAGGCGGTGAAGGAAGGCGCCTCGGACATCCACATCGAGCCGTTCGAGAACCGGCTGGTGGTGCGTTTTCGGGTCGACGGGGTGCTGCGCGAGGTGCTGCAGTCCAAGCGCGCGGTGGCCCCGTTGGTGGTCTCGCGCATCAAAGTCATGTCCAAGCTCGACATCGCCGAGAAGCGCCTGCCGCAGGACGGGCGGATCAGCCTGCGCGTGGCGGGACGGGCGGTCGACGTGCGCGTCTCGACCATCCCGGCCGGCTACGGCGAGCGTGTGGTGCTGCGCATGCTCGATAAGCAGGCCGGGCGGCTCGAGCTCACCGCCCTCGGCATGGACCCGGACACCGAACGGCTGATCGATGAGCTCATCCACAAGCCGCACGGCATTCTGCTCGTCACCGGGCCGACCGGCTCGGGCAAGACCACGACGCTGTACGCGGCCCTCGAGCGCCTGAACGACGACACGCGCAACATCATGACGGTCGAGGATCCGATCGAGTACTACATCGACGGCATCGGCCAGACCCAGGTCAACACCAAGGTGGACATGACGTTCGCGCGCGGGCTGCGTGCGATCCTGCGCCAGGACCCTGATGTGGTCATGATCGGGGAGATCCGCGACCTGGAGACCGCGCAGATCGCGGTGCAGGCGAGTCTCACCGGCCACCTGGTGCTCTCCACGCTGCACACGAACACCGCCGCCGGGGCGATCACCCGCCTGCGCGACATGGGCATCGAGCCGTTCCTGCTCTCCTCGAGCCTGGTCGGCGTGCTCGCCCAGCGCCTGGTGCGGGTCCTGAACCCGCAGACCAAGCAGGCCTTCACCGCCGGGGAAACCGAGCGGCGGCTGCTGAACCTCGCCCCCGGCGGCCCGGCCCCGACGCTCTACCGCCCCGGTGAGGACGCCATGGGCGGCTATCGCGGCCGCTCGGGGATCTACGAGCTGATCGTGGTCGACGAGACGCTGCGCACCATGATCCACGACGGGGCGAGCGAGCAGCAGACCGAGCGGCACGCGCGCCACGCCACCCCCTCGATCCGCGACCACGGCCGCACGCGCGTGCTGCGCGGGCAGACGACCCTCGAGGAAGTGCTGCGAGTGACGCGGGAGGACTGAGGTGGGCGCCTTCGAATACACCGCACTCGATGCCGGCGGCAAGGAGTGCAAGGGCATCCTGGAGGGCGACACCCCGCGCCACATCCGCCAGCAGCTGCGCGAGCGCCAGCTGCTGCCGGTGACGGTGAGCGAAGTCGCCGAGCGCGAGGCCGGCCGGCAGCGCGGCTTCGGCACGCTGCGACGGGTCGCCGCGGCGGACGTGACGCTGCTCACCCGCCAGCTCGCCACCCTGGTGCGCGCCGGACTGCCGCTCGAGGAGTCGCTGCTCGCGGTCTCGCAGCAGACCGACAAGCCCCGCGTGCAGAGCATCCTGCTCGGGGTGCGCTCGCGGGTGATGGAGGGCCACACCCTCGCCGACGGACTGGCCGAGTTCCCGCGCGTCTTTCCGGAGATCTACCGCGCCACGGTGGCCGCCGGGGAGCAGGCCGGACACCTCGACACCGTGCTCGAGCGCCTCGCCGACTACACCGAGAGCCGCGAGGAGATCCGCCAGAAGATCCTCGCCGCGATGCTCTACCCGATCGTGCTGTCGGTGATGTGTTTCCTGATCGTGACCGCGCTCATGGTGTACGTGGTCCCGAAGGTGGTCGCGGTGTTCCAGGCGAACAAGGCCCAGCTGCCGCTGATCACCCGCATCCTGATCGGCACCAGCCACTTCCTGCGCGTGCACGGCATCTGGCTCGTGCTCGGCGCGGGGCTCGCGCTCGTGCTCGGGCGGCGCGCGCTGCGCAACCCCGCCACCCGCCGCCGCTTCGATCGGGTGGTCCTTGACCTGCCGCTCGCCGGCAAGCTGGTGCGCGGGTTCAACACCGCACGCTTCACGCGCACCTTCAGCATCCTCTCGATGAGCGCCGTGCCGGTGCTCGATGCGCTGCGCATCGCCGGGGAGGTGGTCACCAGCGTGCCGATGCGCGATGCGGTGCTGCAGGCGGCCGAGCGGGTGCGCGAGGGCGCGCCGATCGGCCGCTCGCTCGGGGTGAGCAAGCTGTTTCCGCCCATGACCGTCCACCTGATCTCGAGCGGGGAGTCGAGCGGGGAGCTCGATGCGATGCTCATCCAGGCCGCGGCCAGTCAGGAGCGCGAGCTCGACGCGATCATGGCGGCCATGGTGGGACTGCTCGGCCCGCTGCTGATCGTGGTGATGGGACTGTTCGTCATGGGCATCGTTTTTGCAATGCTCCTGCCCATCTTCCGACTGGATGATCTGATTCACTGAGCGACCCATTGCGCCGGGCGCCGCTTGTGATTAAATCTGCGCACCTTCCCCCGGGCGGGAGTTCGGCGTGTCCCATGAGCGAGAAATCCGAATCGGAAGAGTTCGAGGACGAGGAGGAAGCGGAGGTCGAGGAAGGTGACGTCGATCTCGATCAGGTCATCAAGGATCTCGATCTCGCCAAGCACCGCGGCCCGAAGAGCGCAGAGCCGGCCTGGCGTCGCCTTGAGCGGATGTTCGAGGAGAAGCACACCGCTGAGCTGACCAGCGACTTCGATGACTACGAGATCGACGCGGACGGCGCGGGCGGGCGGAGGCGGCGGCGGCGGGAAAAATAACGCCGCGGCGCAGCCGCTGCGCCCGTCAGTGAAAATCCCGCGAGCGCGTCACCAGCGCCCCGAGCAGCCCCGTGCGGTCGAACAGCCGCCGCGCGATCAGGTGCGTGACGCCCTCGGCGTGCTGCAGCCGCCCGTGCACTTCGAGCAGCCGTGCTCCGAGCAGCGCCTCGCGATAGGCCTGCGCGGTGCGCTCCCAGACGATGACATTGACCTGTCCGCTCTCATCCTCCAGCGTGAGGAAGGTGACGCCGCCGGCGGCCGCCGGACGCTGGCGCATCAACACGATGCCGGCGGCGCGCACGGCGCTTCCCTCCGGCCGCACACCGGCCTCCTCGGCGCTGCTCACCCCGCGACCGCGCAGCGCCTCGCGCAGCAGCGCCAGTGGATGCCGGCCGAGCGTCAGGCCCACTGAGGCGTAGTCGGCCGCGATGCTCTCCGCTTCACTCGGCGCGGCGATGAGCGGTCGCGCCGCATCGGCCGCCGGGGCCGCGGTATCGTGCGCAGCGGCCGGCGTGTTCGTCGCTTCAAGAGGCAGTGGCCGCTCCACGCCCGCGACGTCCCAGAAGGCCAGATGGCGGTTGCCGCTCAAGCCGGCGAGCGCCCCGGCGCCCGCCAGCGCCTCGAGGTCGGTGCGCTCGAGTCCGGCCCGCCGGGCGAGGTCCGACAGCGCGCTGAACGGTCCCGCGGCGCGCGCTGCGGTGAGCCGCGCCGCGCCGGTGCGCGTCAGCCCCTTCACCAGGCGCAGACCGAGCCGCAGCGCCGGCTGCGCCGCCCCACTGCGCTCGAGCGTGCAGTCCCACTCGCTCGCCTCGACGTCCACCGCACGAACCTCGACGCCATGGGCGCGCGCATCGCGCACCAGCTGCGCCGGGGCGTAGAAGCCCATCGGCTGGCTGTTCAGCAGCGCGGCGGTGAAGGCCGCCGGCTCGTGGCACTTCAGCCAGGCCGAGTCGTACACCAGCAGCGCGAAGCTCGCGGCATGCGATTCCGGAAAGCCGTAATCGCCAAACCCCATCATCTGCCGGTAGACCCGCTCGGCGAACTCGCTCGAGTAACCGCGCGCGGCCATGCCCTCGAGGAGCATCGGGCGGAAATGCCCGAGGCCGCCGCTGCGCTTCCAGGCGCCCATGGCGCGGCGCAGCTGATCGGCCTGCCCCGGCGTGAACCCCGCGGCCACCATCGCCAGCTGCATCACCTGTTCCTGGAAGATCGGCACCCCGAGGGTGCGCCGCAGCACCGACTCGACGGCGTCGCTCGGATACTCGATCGGCTCGCGTCCCTGGCGGCGCCTCAGGTACGGATGCACCATGTCGCCCTGGATGGGCCCCGGACGCACGATCGCCACCTCGATGACCAGGTCGTAGTAGCAGCGCGGTTTCAGCCGCGGCAGCATCGCCATCTGTGCGCGCGACTCGATCTGAAACACCCCGACCGTGTCGGCGCGCGAGATCATCTCGTAGACGGCCGGATCCTCCGCCGGCAGTGACCCGAGCGCATGGCGCGTGCCGCGCAGACCGTTGACCAGGTCGATCGCCTTGCGCAGCGCGCTGAGCATGCCGAGGGCGAGCACATCGACCTTCAGCAGACCGAGCGCATCGAGGTCGTTCTTGTCCCACTGCACCACGGTGCGCTCGGGCATGGCGGCGTTCTCGATCGGCACCAGCTCATCGAGCCGCCCGGCGCTGATCACCAGCCCGCCGACGTGCTGCGAGAGGTGACGTGGGAAGCCGGGAAAGGCGAGCAGCTCGCGTGCGAGCGGCACCAGCTGCGTCAGCGGCGGACTCTCCGGATCAAACCCTGCCGCGCGCAACCGCTCGGCGAGCGCCTCGCTCCCGTCCCACCACTGCATCACCCGGGCGAGCCGGTCACAGGCCGCGGGTTCGAACCCGAACACCCGGCCCAGATCACGCAGCGCGCTGCGCGAGCGGTACTGGATCACGGTGGCGGCGAGCGCGGCGCGCTCGCGGCCGTACTTGGCGTAGACGTACTGGATCACCTCCTCGCGCCGCTCGTGCTCGAAGTCGATGTCGATGTCGGGCGGCTCGTTGCGCTCCCGGGAGATGAACCGCTCGAACAGCAGCCCTGCGCCGCGCTGCGGATCGACCGCGGTCACCCCGAGGCAGTAGCACACCCGCGAGTTGGCCGCCGAGCCACGGCCCTGACAGAAAATGCCGCGGCGCCGCGCGAAATCGACGAGGTCGTGCACGGTGAGGAAGTACGGTTCGTAGCCGAGTTCCGCGATCAGTGCCAGTTCGTGTTCGAGGGCGGCGCGCTCGGCCGGCGGAACGCCCTGAAGCCAGCGGCGCTGCGCACCGGCCTCGGTGAGCCGACGCAGATGGCTCGCGGGGGTCTCGCCGGCCGGCACCAGCTCGCGCGGATACTCGTAGCGCAGCTCATCGAGCGAGAACGTGCAGCGCGCCGCGATGCGCGCCGTCTCGGCGATGAGCTCAGGCGGATAGAGCTTGGCGAGCCGCTCAGGCTCGCGCAAATAGCGCTCGCCGTTGGGATAGAGGTTCCAGCCGGCCTCGGCGACGGGCACGTTCAGGCGCACGGCCGTCAGCGCGTCCTGCAGCCTTCGGCGCGCGCGCACGTGCATGTGCACATCGCCGCTGGCGACCAGCGGCAGCGCGGTGGTGCGCCCGATGCGCCGCAACGCCTCGAGCCGCGCGCGATCCGCGCCATCGCGCAGCAGCTCCACGGCGATCCAGACCGCGCCGGGGAACTGGCCGACGAGCCAGTGCGCCTGCTCGGCCTGTGGCCGCTCGCCGGGCAACCACAGCAGCAGGCAGCGCTCGAGCGTCGCGACCAAATCCTCGCGCGTGAGGTGATAACTGCCCTTGTGTGCGGCACGCCGGCCGAGTGTGATGAGGCGGCAGAGCCGTCCGTAGCCCTGCCGGTCGGTGGCGAGCGCCACGAGACGCAGGCCACACGCCAGCCGCAGTTCCGCACCGATGATCAGATGCAGACCGTGCTCCTTGGCCGCCACGTGCGCACGCACCACGCCCGAGAGCGAACACTCATCGGTGAGGGCCAGCGCACGGTAGCCGAGCGCGGCGGCCTGGGCGACGAGTTCCTGCGGATGCGACGCGCCGCGCAGGAACGTGAAGTTGCTCAGGCAATGCAGCTCTGCATAGGGCGGCGGCTGGCAGGACCGCGTCGAATCCGCTGCACCGCTCATCCGTACACGCCGTGCAGAAACCAGCGATGCGGCGGCTCGCGTTCGCGGAACAGCCACAGGCGCCGGCCGCGTCCATCGCGGGCGTTGTAGTAATCCCGGGCGACCTCCCGGCCGTCCCACCAGCCGGTCTCGATGCGCTCCGGCTCACCCTCGAGATGCAGCGCCCCGTGCCAGCGCGGCAGCCCGCGGCGCTGGTGCAGCAACCGCGGCGCCGGCAGCAGCCACAGCGGCCGGGGCACGGCCCGCATCGTCGCCTGCGACTCGGCATCGGGTGCCAGCGCGGGCGGACCGGCGCGCCAGGCGGCCTCGGGGCGACGGTCGGCCACGAGTGAGAGCGTCTCGAGTGCCTCCGGACCGAGGCGGGCCCGCAGCCGCTCGATGAGCTCCACACCCGGCGCTGCGGCGAGTCCGCCCCGCTCTCCCGGCCGCCACAGGCCGCCGGTGTGCATCGGCTGCGGCACGGGCGATCCGGCGCGCAGCTCGCAGGCGCGCACCGGTTCGGGCAGCGTGAGACTGCGCAGCCGCTCCTCGAGCAGCGCGGCGAGCCGCGCGGCATCGGCGAGCGGTGCGCCGAGCCGCAGCACGCAGCGGGTGGGCACCGCCTGTCGATGCCACAGCCGGCACTCGAGCGCGAGCACGCCGCTCTGACGGGCCGCCAGGAAGCGCGCCAGTTCCTCGAGCAGCGCGCGCAGCGTCACGGCGAGCAGCGCGTGACTGTCGGACTCGCAGGGCAGCTCGCGGCGGCGACGAAACCGCTGCGGTGCCTCGAAGCGCTCGCGCGGATCGGCCGCCCGTCCCGTCAGCTGATCGAGCGCCGCGAGCCGTGTCGCACCGAAGCGCTGCGCGAACCCGGCGCGCGGCAGACGCAGCGCCGCCCCGACGGTGCGCACGCCGATGCGCGCGAGCCGCTCGATCAGCTGCGGCGGCCAGCGCAGCGCCGCGAGCGGCAACGCCGCCAGCGAACCGGCCAGCTGTCCCGCCTCCAACACCGTGAACGCCCGCCCGGCGCGCGTGCCGGCGAGTGCGGCCGACGCGCTCGGCGCGAAGGCGAGGATGGCCGGCTGACCGAGTGCGGCGCACTCCCCGGCCATCGCCCGGCGCAGCCCGTCCACGCCACCGAACAAGTGCAGACTGGAGCGCACCTCGAGCAGCACCGCGTCGGGCGGTGCAAGACTGATGCGGGGTGTGAAGCGCTGGGCGCGTACGGCGAGCGAGTGCAGCACCCGCGGCACACCCGAATCTGACTCCGGCGCGAGCCGCGGCAGATGCACCGCGAGCCACAACGGTGCCTGCGACGGCCGCGTGGACCGCTCGGGCGCCCCCTGCGGCTGCACGGGCTGCACGGGCGGACGGACCGCGCGGCGCGGCAGATGCTCCGGGGCAAACAGGTCCAGTGTTTTCGGCGCCCTCACGGCATCCTCTGCGGTTCATACGCATCGGTCGCCCAGGTCAGATCGAGCGCGCCGCGCGCCCCGCCGCGGCTCTTCAGCAGCGTAACCCGTGCGCCGTCGCCGCGCGGCTCGAGCGCGACCCGCAGCATCGCCGGGGAGGCCTCGCGGGCCGCCTCGCGCGTTCTGAACAACACCCCGAGCGTGTTACCACGCTGCGCCGCGAGGTGCAGGCGGCGGATGTGCCGCGCGGGCGCATGCCTCGTCCAGGCAAACACGCAATCGCAGGCGCCGGAACCGAGCGCCTGTTCGAAGGCCCAGAGAGCGGCCGCTCCTCGGGCGCTCACGATGAGCAGCCGAGGGAGCGCAACACCCGCCGCGGCCAGCGCAGGGGCAAACGGCTGCAGCGGCGGAGCCACCCAGATGCACCAGCGCGCCTCGGGCCGGCGCGTGAGGGACGCCAGCGCCGGCAGCAGCAGCTGCAGCTCGCCCTGACCAAACCGCATGGGAAGAATCTCAATCAGTCCGCTGCGCGGCCAACCGCCCCCGGGCAGACCCGCATCGAGCGGTGCGAACCCGCTCGACCAGACCGCACCGCGTACAGCCGACCCGGCGCGCCACAGCGCCGGATGCGCCAGCAGCTGCTCAAGACGCGGGTCTGCGCGTGCGGCACTCGAAGGCGGCGCAGTGCGCCGCGGTCCATCGGCGCTCATGCACGCCGGCTCCCGTCATTTACATGAGGCCGTGGCTCTTGCCGCGGCGCAATACGCCGACCACGATGCCCTCGATCAACAGCGACTGTTCCTTCAGATCGACGCGGATGGGATCGAAGTCGCTGTTCTCCGGCAGCAGCCAGACGACGGTACCTTCCTGGCGATAGCGCTTCACCGTGACCTCGTTCTCCAGGCGCGCCACGACGATCTGTCGGCTGCGCACCTCCGGCGTGCGATGCACGGCCACCAGATCGCCATCGAGGATGCCGGCATCCTTCATGCTCATGCCGGTGACCTTCAGCAGGTAATGCGGCCGCGGCTGGAACACGCCCGGATCGATGTCCAGGCGCGCCTCGATGTTCTCCTCGGAGAAGATCGGCCGGCCGGCCGCGACCCGCCCGATCAGCGGCAGTCCGATCTGCTCGCGGATGGTGTCCTTCAGCTGGATGCCGCGCGAGGCGCCCGGCACCAGCGCGATGACCCCCTTGCGCGCCAGCGCACGCAGGTGATCTTCGGCGGCATTGGCCGAACGGAACCCCAGTTCACGGGCGATTTCAGCACGGGTGGGCGGCATCCCCGAGTGCGAGATGAAGCGCTGGATCAGCCGCAGAACTTCGATTTGACGGGGGGTGAGATCAGACATGGTGCCGCCTGTTCTTTTGTACAAGGCTGTGATTATATCCATAACGACGCGTCCGGCAAGTCCCTCGCCACGCACGGCTGAAACCGGCGCCGGATCACCCGCCTCTGCCCGCCCCGACTCTGTCCCCCGGCCGCAACGGCACCGACCGGTCGGTGCATTTCATCAGGCCTTCGCGCCACCGCTCAACTCGCCGCGACACGGCGCACGCGCCCTTTATTCAGCCTCCGTTCATATGCACTGCGCTGCGCATCCGTACAAACCCAAAATCCTATAAAATCAGCATGTCCAGGGTTGCATTCCCGGCACAAATTTGTTGGACTTGTGAAGTCGAGTCGTGGGGGCTGCTCCACCTCGGTTCGTTTTCATTTTCAAGACTTCCTCAATCAACAACCCCAAGGGGACTTTATGAAGTACGCGAGCGTAGTAAAGGTCGCCGCGGCCGCGGCACTCGTGGTCGGTCTCGCCGGCTGCCAGAACCTGACCCCCATCAAGTCGGACATCGCCAACCTGAAGTCGCAGGTTGCCCAGCTGCAGAGCCAGGTCTCCACCGCTCAGAGCACCGCCGACAAGGCCAACAGCGCCGCCGAGGCTGCGCAGAACGCTGCCGACCAGAAGTCTGCTGCGGCTCAGAGCACTGCCAACGAGGCACTCTCGCTCGCGCAGTCGAACAAGGCGGCGATCGACGCCACCAACGAGAAGATCGACCGCATGTTCAAGCGTTCGATCTCCAAGTAAGAGCGACAGCGCTCCTACGAAGACGCCGCGCTTTGCGCGGCGTTTTTTTTTCGTCGGGCGTTACGACGCAGATGGCCAATTTGGTTATTTATCAATGGCTTAGCAAGACGCTCGCGAGCGACAGTACCGTTTCTGGCTTTCAACCGTTCAACGGACCTGCCTGAATCCGCCGTCAAACCCTGCTCGGTGAGGTACCCGCGGCGATTATTTCGTCTTGCGCGATGCAGACGCGCCGATGCGGTCGCGCTCTCGGCGAGGAAGCGCGTGAACGGGACGATGTCCTGGCGCACGCTCGCCTCTTCGAGCGCCGCCAGGCATGCGTCGCGCGTCTCCACCGTTACGACGGTCCATGGCCAGCCGCCGGACGCCAGTCATCAGGAATCGGCCCATGCGACCGTTGCCATCCAGGTACGGATGCACGTAGACGAAGAAGAAGTCGCCGAGGACGACGCGCACCGCCTCGACCGGTGGAGGCACGTGCATCGAGCGCCGGATGAACACCTGTCCTGCGCGGTACCCGGCGAGATCGGCGCCGTTCAGGAGACCGGCCGCCACCGGGGGCCCGAACAATTCCCGATACCAGCCCCCTGGCGGCCACCTCACATTCCCCCACCCGTGGCCAGGTCAAAATCCCCCACGTGACCGCGGCGAGAGGCCGGGTTGAGTACCCGGCGGCGGCCCGCTTGGCCACCCGCTCGGCCGCTTCCTTCAGCCGCCCGCACTTGCCGTCGAACTTCAGCAGAGTGCCGCGATGCATCAGTCGATCGAGGAGCGGAGTGACCACCACGACGTCTCCGAGGAGCGTCGGTGAGTCTTCCACCGGGCGGTTCGACGTCAACACCGTGGAGGACCTCTCGCAGCGGCTCATCAGCACCTCGGCCCACTCGTCGCCCGCGTTTGCGCGAGTCGGCGCCGGAAGAGATCGTCAATGCCCAGGAGCTCGGCGGCGGCACGCTGCGCGCGGTGCTTGCGGAGCTCTGCGAGTTCACGCGCCTCGTTGATGTCCGCGATCAGCTTGTGCGCCTCGCAACGGGTTCGAGGCTCGCGAACAGGTCTCCCTCGGCGCCGTCGAGGGATTGAACACCCGGTTGAGTGCGAATCTCAGAAGATCCTACGGCTTTCGAACCTACCGAGCGATAAAAAATCATGTTGTATCACTTGGCGCGCGACCCGAGCCCGAACTCACCCGCAGATTCTGCTGAGGAACCTGATGTTCAGGCATTTTCTCTACTGCGAGGACGTTGCGCTGGACTTCTGGTGCTCGTGTGAGGCGGGAGAGGCTGCGGGTCACCTGACCTCGAGCCTAAAAGAAACGCGGCGTATGGAGTGGTGCTCTGCATGGCGGGCTCGTGAAAACCATTCGCAGGCCCGCGCCCAGCGCCCATCCGTTGAGCTCGGCCCCTCAGCCCACCGCTGCGAGGCACGCGTTCCTCGCTTGCTTGGGCCTCTGCGTAGTAACACCCTTCGTCCCGAGGTCCGAATTCGCCTCAATAGCGGATCAGCGCCGAGCCCCAGGTGAATCCGCCGCCAAAGGCCTCGAGCAGCATCAACTGGCCGCGCTGGATCTTGCCCGAGCGCACCCCGTAATCAAGTGCCAGCGGCACGGAGGCTGCCGACGTATTGCCGTGGTCCTGCACCGTGGTGATCACCCGCTCCATCGGCAGGTCGAGCTTGCGTGCAGTCGCCTGAATGATGCGCAGGTTCGCCTGGTGCGGCACCAGCCAGTCGAGCGCGGAACGCTCCAGATGATTGGCCGCGAGCGCCTCGTCGATCGACTTGCTGAGGGTGCTGACGGCAACCTTGAACACCTCATTGCCGGTCATCGTGATCGCGCGACGCGTCTTCCTCGCATCGGTGCCACCGCCGCTGTAGAGCATGTCCTTGTACGTCCCGTCGGCATGCAGATGGGTCGAGAGAATGCCCGGTTCCGTCGCCGGCTCGAGCAGCACCGCGCCGGCGCCATCGGCGAACAACACCGCGGTGGAGCGGTCCGTCCAGTCAGTGATGCGCGAGAGCGTCTCGGCACCGATCGCGAGTGCGCGGCGCGCCTCCCCGGCGCGCACGAACTTATCGGCCATCGCCAGCGCGTACATGAAGCCGCTGCAGGCGGTCTCGACGCTGAACGCCGGCACGCCGCGACACCCGAGCCGCGCCTGCAACAGCACGCCGCAGTTCGGAAACCACAGGTCCGGCGTGGTGGTGCCGAACGCAATGAAATCGACATCCTCCGGCCTGCATCCGGCGGCATCGAGTGCGGCGCGCACCGCTCGCTCGGCCAGATCGACCGTGGTCTCGCCTTCGGCGGCGATGTGCCGTCGCTCGATCCCGGTCCGCTCCCGGATCCACTCATCCGTGGTATCCACCATCTTTTCGAGATCGGCATTGGTCAGAATCTTCTCGGGCAGGTAGGAACCCGTCCCGGCGATACGCGAATAGATCAAGACGTCGAACTCCCGATGGGTTGCGGCGCAGCCAGCGCCTGGGCAATGTGCTCGGTCAATCCCTGACGCGCCGCGCGCGCCGCGGTGATCACGGCTCTCCCGAAAGCCATCGCGTCCGCCCGACCGTGGCTTTTTACCACGATCCCGCCCAGCCCGACCATGCACGCACCGTTGTAGCGGCGCGGATCGAGACTGGCGGCGGCGCGCCGCAGCACCGCGCGCGCGGCAAGACCGGCGAGCCGATCGAGCCAGGACGCGTTGAACTCCTCGCGCAGACGCGCCCCGATGAGCGCCGCCACTCCCTCCATGGTCTTCAGCGCCACGTTGCCGGTGAATCCGTCGGTCACCACCACGTCGACGTCGCCGGAGAAGATGTCATTGCCTTCGACGAAGCCCACGTAGTTCAGACCGCTCGTCCCGAGCAGTGCGTGCGCATCCTGCACGAGCTCGTGTCCCTTCATGTCCTCTTCGCCGATATTGAGCAGCCCGATGCGCGGCTCGGTCAGTCCGTAGATGTCGCGCGCGATGATCGCGCCCATGGTGGCGAACTGACGCAGCTGCTCGGCGGTCGCCTTGGCGTTGGCGCCCAAATCGAGCATCTGGGTGTGGCCGTGCGCGGCCGGAATGGCCGAGATGATGGCGGCGCGCTCGACGCCGGGCAGCGTCTTCAGCACGAAGTGGGCGATCGCAGTGAGCGCACCGGTGTTGCCGGCGCTGACGCACGCGGCCGCCCGCGCGCTCTTGACGAGCTCGACCGCCACGCGCATGGAGGAGTCTTTCTTATGCCGCACCGCTGCGCGCGGCGACTCGTCCATGTCGACCACCTGCGAGGCCGGCACGATCTCGATGCGCTCGCGCAGCGCCGTCGGCTGCCCGGCGAGCGCCGCCTCAATGAGCGTGCGCTCCCCGACCAGCAGCACCGTGAGGTCCGCCTGTTCGACGAGCGCCGCGAGCGCCCCAGCGATGTACTCGCGCGGCTGGCGATCGCCGCTCATCACATCGATGGCGACCGGCAACACAGGCACGCGTTCGCGTTATTCCTGGTCGGCGTCGGCAGGCTTCTCGATCACGCGCCGGCCGCGGTAGAAACCGTCCGGAGTGATGCGATGACGCAGATGAGTCTCGCCCGACTGCGGGTCGGTCGAGAGCGCCGGCGCGGAGAGTGCGTCGTGGGAACGGTGCATGCCGCGCTTGGAAGGGGTCTTGCGGCTTTTCTGAACGGCCATAATGTCCTCATGCGCACAAGGCGCGGAAACTCACTTCTGATTCAACAACTCACCCAGACGCGCAAACGGCCGCTGCGTCACCGCATCGGTCGGCGCATCGCTCGCGGCGCTGTGCGCCCCGGGCGACGGACACTGCCCGCCCTCCTCGTGCATCGGCACGATCGGCAGACTGAGCAGCACTTCCTCCTCAATCAACTCGGCCACGCTGATGCGGCCCTCGGGCGCCAGCATCGGTTCGAGCGCATCCTCGAGCGTGCTCGCCTCGGCCGCGCTCGCGAGCAGCGCGACCTTCACGTGCCCGCTCAAAGGCAACGTCATAGGCTGCATGCAGCGCTGGCACGTCAGCCGCGCAGCGCCCTCGAGCGTCACGTCGGCCACCGCCCGACCCGAGTCGCGTCCGAATCGCACGGTGCCACGCACGGCGCCACCGGTCAGTTCGACGCGCGAACTCAGCCGCGGCAACTGCGCTAATTCCACATCGAAATCGAGCGCAGCCGCCCCGCGGGACAGCCGGTCGACCTCGAGCGGCGTGGACCAGGGTTGCGACATGGGGCGCGTATAATAGGTATCAGGTCCCGGCAAGTCAAAAGCCGCTGGATCCTTAAGTCATTGTTTCCGAGAGCCGAATCGGCCCGACGTCCCGCACCATGCCTGAACTGATCCTTGCCTCGACCTCCGTCTACCGCCGCGCGCTGCTCGAGCGGCTGCAACACCCCTTCACCGCCGTCGCCCCGGGCGACCCGGAGACGTACGTTCCCGGGGAGTTGCCGGCCGATCGGGCCGCACGGCTCGCCCTCGCCAAGGCGCAGGCGGTCGCCGACCGCTTTCCGCAGGCGCTCGTCATCGGCAGCGACCAGGTGGCCGCACTCGAGGCCGAGGTGCTCGACAAGCCCGGCGATGCCGCCCGCTGCCGCGCGCAGCTCACGGCCGCAAGCGGCGCACGGGTGCGCTTTTTCACCGGCTGCGCCCTGCTCGGGGCCGGCGGTACGGTCCGCCAGGTGCACCTCGACACCACCACCGTCGCGTTCCGCACCCTCAGTCCAGAGCAGATCGAGCGCTACGTCGCCGCCGAGCAGCCCTTCGACTGCGCCGGTGGGTTTCGCGCCGAGGGGCTCGGCATCGCGCTGTTCGAGCGCATCGAGAGCATCGATCCCACCGCGCTGATCGGGCTGCCGTTGATCTGGCTGGCCGAGGCTCTGCGCACCGCCGGCTGCCCGGTGCCCTAGGCCCGCCGGCGCGGGCCTCAGCGCTCGAGCCGACCGAGCACCGCGGAGAGCTCCGGCGGCAACGGCGCATTGGCACTGAAGGTCGTCCCATCCGGCCACTCGAAGCTCATGCTGTGAGCGTGCAGGAACATCCGGTTCAGACCCCGTTCGCGCAGTGCGGCGTTGCTGGCCTCATCGCCGTACTTGGGATCGCCGGCCACCGGGTGCCCTGCGTACGCCGCATGCACCCGGATCTGGTGCGTCCGCCCGGTATGCAGCGTCACCTCGAGCAGACTGGCGATTGACGCCCCGAGGCTGCGCCGCCCGAAGATCTGCACCGGCCGGAAGTCACTCACCGAGGGCTTGCCGCCGGCCCCCACCCGCACCGTCCGCTCCCCGCTCACCCGAGTCTCGGTGTGCAGCGGCACGTCGATCCGCTTGCGCCCGAGTTCCCAGCGCCCGCACACCAGCGCCAGGTAGCGCTTGTCGCTCACCCCTTCGCGCAGCACCGCATGCGCGGCGCGCAGGGCCGCCGGCGTGCGCGCCACGAGCAGACAGCCGCTGGTGTCGCGGTCGAGCCGGTGCACCAGCTCCAGTGACTCCTCCGGGCGCAGCGCGCGCAGCGCCTCGATCAGGCCGAACTCGATCCCGCTGCCCCCGTGCACGGCAATGCCGGCCGGCTTGTCGATCACCAGCAGCCGCGCATCCTCGTGGATGATGGCGCGGCGAACCGTCTCGATCAGATCCGCCGACGGGCCCCGCCGCGCCGCCGCCGCCCCGGGCGCCTCGATGCGCAGCGGCGGCACCCGGATCCGGTCGCTCACGGCCAGCCGCGCCTCCGGAGTGGTCCGCCGGCCGTTCAATCGCACCTCGCCCTTGCGGATGATGCGGAACAGGCGCGTGTGCGGCACCCCCGGCAGATGCTGGGCGAGAAAGCGGTCGAGCCGCTGTCCGGCCTCGTCCGCGCCCACGTCCAAATAGCGCACGGCGGTGCGCCCCTCGGTCACATTCGTCTCGGCCACCGCACTCTTCCGCGTAAGACACTGTTTCTACAGCAATCGTTGCAGTATACTCCGCCGGCCGTCCGCTGCGCGGGCGCACCAATGGTTGGCGGGTACCCCCGCCGCATGTTAGTTGGACCTCCATGAGAGAGGCCATCGTATCGGGCCGACAAGAACGCCCCGGGCGTAGAACCGCTGAAACAGGTTCCGCGCGAGGCGACTCCGGTTGAGACCGTCGAAGGATTTCCGGCACCCGCCTATGACGTGGCGTGCATCGTGATGAGAGAGACTCGAGCTCACGCGCCGAGTCGCAGAAATCTTCGCCGCTGCGGCGCTCGCGCGCTGCGGCCTCCCGTGTGCTTGCCGGCCCCTCACCGTACAACAGTAGGGGCACATGAAAAGAATGCTCGTGAATGCGACTCAGGAAGAGGAACTGCGAGTCGCGCTGGTCGATGGACAGAAGCTCTTTGACCTCAGTATCGACATACCCTCCCGCGAACAAAAGAAAGCGAACGTCTACAAAGGTCGAATCTCCCGCATCGAGCCCTCCCTGGAAGCCTGCTTCGTCGACTACGGAGCGACGCGGCATGGCTTTCTGCCGCTGAAGGAAGTCACCCGGGACTACTTCCGCCCGTCGGCTCAAGGCGGGCGGATGAACATCCGCGAACTGCTCTTCGAGGGACAGGAACTCATCGTTCAGGTCGAGAAGGAGGAGCGCGGCAACAAGGGCGCCGCGCTCACCACGTTCATCAGCTTGGCCGGGCGCTTCCTGGTGCTGATGCCGAACAACCCGCGCGCCGGCGGCGTCTCGCGCCGCATCGAGGGCGAAGACCGCGACCAGATGCGCGAGGTGATGAACCAGCTGCAGATTCCCGACGGAATGGGCGCGATCGTGCGCACCGCCGGGGTGGGACGCAGCGCCGAGGAGCTGCAGTGGGACCTCGATAACCTCAAGTCGCAGTGGGACCAGATCGCCGCGGCCGCCGAGGGCAAGCCGGCCCCGTTCCTGGTGTACCGCGAGAGCGATGCGGTCACGCGGGCGCTGCGCGATTACCTCTCCGATGACATCGTCGAGGTCCTGGTCGACGACGACGATGCCTTCCAGAAGGCCCAGGAGTACATGCAGCGCTTCATGCCCGCCGATGCGCAGCGCCGTCTGAAGCAGTACGTCGATGACATCCCGCTGTTCACCCGCTTCCAGATCGAAAGCCAGATCGAATCGGCCTACGCGCACAAGGTGCAGCTGCCGTCCGGCGGCAGCATCGTGATCGACTACACCGAGGCGCTGGTGTCGATCGACATCAACTCCGCGCGCGCGACGAAGGGCAGCGACATCGAGACCACCGCGCTCAACACCAATCTCGAGGCGGCCGATGAGATCGCCCGACAGCTGCGCATCCGCGACATCGGCGGCCTGATCGTCATCGACTTCATCGACATGGAGTCGGGCAAGAACCAGCGCGAAGTCGAGGATCGACTGCGCGATGCGATGAAAATGGACCGTGCGCGCATTCAGATCGGCAAGCTCTCGCGCTTCGGATTGCTCGAGATGTCCCGCCAGCGCCTGCGTCCCTCGCTCGGTGAATCGAGCCACATCGTCTGCCCGCGCTGCGTCGGGATCGGCAGCATCCGCAGCGTCGAGTCGATGGCACTCGCGATCCTGCGCCTGATCGGCGAGGAGCTGCGCAAGGACCGCACCACCAAGGTGATCACGCAGTTGCCGGTGGACGTCGCGACGTTCCTGTTCAACGAGAAGCGCGAATGGCTGCGCACGCTCGAGGACAAGAGCGAGGCGGAACTGATCATCGTGCCGAATCCGCACATCCAGACGCCCGAGTACTCGATCAAGCGCGTGCGCGACGACGAGATGGAGTTGCCGGAGAACCGCCAGACGAGCTACCTGATCCCGGCACCGCCGGAGCTCACCGAGCCCACCAGCGCCCGTGACCAGCGCCCTGCGGCCGAAGCGCCTGCGGTCGTTCCGATCATGCCGAGCACGCCGGCGCCGGTGACCCTCGCAGCGCCCCACCCGGTCCCGCCGAGCGCACCGGCCGAATCCCGGCCCACCAAGGGACTGTGGACGCGACTGAAGGGTCTGTTTGCCGCGGAGACCGAACCGACGACGAGTGCGCCGCCACCCGCTCCGGCCCCGGCACCGCGCACTGCGCATCGCCGCAACGAACGCGGTGATCGCGGCCGTGACGGGCGCCGAGATTCCGGACGTTCGGGCCGCCGCAACGATGGCGGCCGCGGTGAAGGGAACCGCGGCGAGGGCCATCGCCGCCCGCAGGGCGAATCGCGCAACGCCGAAGGACGGAGCACCGAAGGTCGTAACCCTGAAGGACGCAGCGCCGAAGGTCGCAATGCCGAAGGCCGGCGCGATCGTTCCGATCGACGTCCGCGCGATCGGGATCGTGATCGGGAACGCGATCTAAGCCCCCAGCGCACGCCTGAAGCGCCGGTGGCGGCACCCACGGGCGGCAGCGGCCCGAGCGAACCCGCAGCCAGCGCGGGCGGCGAGCGGCCGGCCTCCGAGCGCGGCGAGCGGCGCGGTCGCCGCCGCGGACGCCGGGGTGGCCGGCGTGGCGGCGGGGCGCGGGGTGAAAACGCACAGGGCGAAGGCCACGTGAACGAAGGCGGTGCCGTCCGCGAGGCCTCCCCCGACTTTGCCGCGGCCGAGCGGCATGAGCCGCAGGCGCGGCTGGCCGAGCGGGACACCCGCGGCGCCTTCGAGTCCCCCCCTCCCTCGTTCCGGCCGCCCGAGCCGACCTTCGCGAGTTCCCCAGTCCAGGCGGCGCCAAGTGTGCCGCCCCCGGCTCCGGTGCGCGAGCAGAAGGTCGTGACGTGGCACGAGGAGCCGAAGCCGGCTGCGGTGCACGTCGAGCCCGTCTCAGTGCCGGCTGCTGGCGGACAGGACGGCAAGCCGCACGTTGTGTGGACCTCTGCACCGCCGGAATGGACACTCCCCCGGCAAGGCGGCAGCGAGGAATAGGCCTCAGCCCTCTGGGACGCTCCGCGTCCCAGAGGGCATGGGTGCTAGCGTGCTCGCGAGGGCGCCAACGCCCCGCTGCGCACCGCTGCGCACAGGCCGAGCGAGGCAGCCTCGATCAGGTCAAGCACCTGCTCGAAGCCCTTCACCCCGCCGTAGTACGGATCCGGCACCTCGAGCACTCCGCACTGCGGAGCAAATTCCAGCAGCAACCGCACCCGTCCGCGCGCCGTCACCGGCGCGTGCCGCTTCAGCGTCTCGAGGTTCTGCCGGTCCATCGCCAGGATCAGATCGAACCGCTCAAAATCGCGCGGCTCGACCACCCGCGCGCGCAATCCGGACAGGTCATACCCGCGCCGCAGCGCCGCCTCGCGCGTGCGTCCGTCCGGTGCCTCCCCGGCGTGATAGTCGGCCGTGCCGGCCGAGTCGACGGTGAGCGCCACCTCGGGCAGCTCGCGCGCCGCCAGCGCGCGGAACACGCCCTCCGCCGTCGGCGAGCGGCAAATGTTGCCCAAACACACGAACAGTATCTTCACCGTGGCCCTGCCCATCCAACCCTTGAATCCGGCAAATTCTAGGGGCATTCCCCGCGGCTGTCTGCACTGCCTCCGGCCTGTCCGTTGACGCACGTGTCAGGTCGGTCGCGACCGGCTGCGCACGAATTCTTCTGATATTATATACAGATGGCAACCATCAAAGACGTGGCCAAGCTCGCCGGAGTCGGTGTTGGTACAGCATCGCGCGTCATCGCCGGCAAGGGCCCCGTCTCCCAGGATGCCATCAAGCGGGTGACCGAGGCGATCGAGGCGCTGCAGTACCGCCCCTCGCATGCCGCACGCGTCCTGCAGAAGGGTCACTCACGGATGATCGGCGTGTTCATCCCGGTGGTCTCCGGATCATTCTACACCCCGATCCTGCATGCGATCTTCCTCGCGCTGCACGCCGAGCAGTGCCACATGGTGGTGAACTTCGGCCTCGAGCCGCACGATGAGCGCAAAGAAGCGCTCGCCGGCGCGGAATTCCTCACCGATCGCGGCTGCGATGGGCTGCTGCTGATGGGTACGGCGCTCGCCTCGTCCGATGCGGAACACATCACCCGGTTGCAGCGCAATTTCGTGCTGCTGAACCGCAGCCTGCCGCACTTGCAGGAGCAGTGTTTCAACCCCGATCACCGTGCCGCGGGCGCGCTCGCCGCGCGCACGCTGTGCGAAGCCGGTCACCGGCGTCTTGCCGTCATCGAAGGACCGAAGGAATCCCGCGACAGTGCGCTGCGTATGCGCGGGTTCTACGAGACGCTCGCCGGGTACGGTGTCGACGTCGAAGCACTGCCGCGCGTGCACGGAAATTTCACGCCCGAGAGCGGCCGCTCCGGCACGCACACGCTGCTCGAGTCGAAGGTGTCGTTCACGGCACTGTTCTGTGCGAACGACGAAATGGCGATCGGCGCGCTCTCGTACCTGAGTCAACGTGGGATCTCGGTGCCGAAGGACATCTCGGTCATGGGCTATGACAACATCGACCTCTCGGCCGTCGCCGCGCCGCCGCTCACCACGGTGCTCATTCCCTGGGTCGAGATCGCGACCAACGCCGTGCACCGGTTGCTGAACCTGTGCTACGGGTCGGCATTGCCCGTCGAGCGGGAGATGGCCACGAAGATCCTCTGGCGCGATTCGGTGCGGCGGATCGCCGCGACGAACCCGCGCACCGGCTGATCCGCCACCGATCCGCGGCGGCGCGAGGCGGTCACTCCCCGCGTGCGCTCTGCGCCGGCACCAGACCCTCGGTCTTCTTCAGCAGGCGCGCATTTTTCGTCCGCGCCATCACCCGCACCTGCTTCAACGAGTCGATCATCATGTAGATCAGCGCGAGGTAGCCGCGCCGGAACAGCTCGATCACCACGGCATCGGCGAGCCGCGCGAGCGATTCCTGGTTGATGGTGTACAGACCGTCGCAGTGGCGCAGCGTACCGTCCTCGAATTCGACCTCGATGTCGATCGGCTCGATGAGATTGAGCTCGAGTAGCCGGGCGATGAAGATCTGAGTCTGCTCGATACCCGGCTGCAAATCCTGGAAGGCCCAGATGATGCGCTGCAGATACCGGCTCGGCTGCCCCTGCGCGGTGAACAACGGCTCACCGCTCTCGGCGCCGACCCGCGGATCGTCCAAGTCGATCGCGAGCTCCGGGCCATGGACGTAGAACGGCCCACGCTGCAGGCTGAGCGGCCGATAGAACTCCGGCTCCTCGCGCCAATCCTGGAGAAACTGGTTCTCGCCCTCGATGAACCCGAGCATCGCGCCGCAGAAGAACCGTCCGGTCTCGCGGTGCTTGCCGAACAGGATCGGATAATGCACCAGCAGGTGTGAGAACTCCCCGACGATCACCTGCACGAAGTGCCGGCTGTCGCCGTGGGCCGCCGCGGGCCGGCCATCGACCTTCAGGTCACGGTACTTCTCGATATTCAGCGGTACGATGTGGGTCATGGGCAGATTCGCGTTCGCTCAAACGGGCTGCAACCCGTATTGGTGGATTCTGTTCAACAACTCGCGGTTCTTAGGAAGTCGCGCACACAGCTCGGCGGTCATCCGCGCATTCTCCGTCACCAGCTTCGCGGCGTCCGAGGAGGATTCGGCCCGATCCTCCGGGACCACCTCGGTGCGAAAACCCATGCCGTACAGCACGTACTGATAGCTCGCCGCCGGGAAGACTTCCTCGAGCCGATCGAGCTCATCGAAGAACCAGGGCGACTGGAACTTCCACAGCGTCAGCATGTCCTGAAGCCGCTGCGGTACCGTGGCGGGGTCGACATTATCACGCCAGAACGCGGTATCGGTGCGTCGGGTGAGCACGTAGTGCAGCTTGAGAAAATCGATGATCCGGCCCCAGCGGTACAGCGTCACCTCATTGAAGCGTCGCGCGACGATATCCATCACCTCTCGGCACGCTGGCATCTGTTCGGCCAGGAGTTTCGCCGAAAGCTCGACCAGGACGATCGCCGAGGCCTCGAGCGGCTCGAGAAATCCCTGCGCCAGCCCCACAGCCAGACAATTGTTCTTCCAAAAAATCTGTCGGTGCCCGGAGCGGATCGGAATTTTGCGCACCGGCAGATCCCGGTGCTGCGCCCCCATATAGCCGAGCAGCGCCTCGCGCGCCGCCTCCTCGCTCATGTGGCGGCTCGAGTACACGTGGCCGATCCCGCGCCGAGTCGGCAACCCGATGTCCCAGATCCACCCGGCCGCCTGTGCGGTCGCAATCGTCTCCGATGCCATCGGCTGATCGGGCGTCTCGTAGGGCACCTGCACCGCCAGCGCGGTGTCGCAGAGCAGCACATCATGGCACGACTTGAAATCGACTTTGAGCGTCTGGCCGATCAACAGTGCGTGAAAGCCGCTGCAATCCACGAACAGATCGCCCTCGATACACCCCGCCTGCGCCGAATCGAGACCGGTGATGTCGCCCGACTCGCTCTGCCTGACGGCGGTGACGTCGGCAAGGACGTGGCGAACCCGCAGTTTCTCGGTGCAGTGTCTGGCGAGAAATGGCCCGAACTTGCCCGCGTCCAGGTGATATGAATAATTCGCCGCCGAGCGATACTCCCCCTGTGCAATCGTCTTTGGCGCCAGGCCCTGATCGCACAGCCGTCCCTGCGGCGTCACGAAATCGCAGAAGCTCCCGCCGTGCGCGCCGCTCAACCAGTGTGGCACCAAGTTCACGCGCGAGAAGCCGTGCGGGATCATCAGCGGGTGATAGTAGGCGTCCCCGGGCGCACCCGTCGTCCAGCCGACGAACTTCCCGCCCTGCTTGAAGGCCGCATCGCACTCCCGAAAGAGCGCCGTCTCGGACACCCCGATGCGCTCTAACGTCGAGCGCATCGTTGGCCAGGTGCCCTCCCCGACGCCTATGGCACGGATATCGGGCGACTCGACCAGCGTGACCGAGAAGCCGCCCGCCTTCATCCGAGCTTGATGGCGGGCGGCGATGATGCCTGCGGTGAGCCAGCCGGCAGTTCCTCCGCCGACGATGACGACCGACCTGATCGGCTTCATGGGATCAGAACTGGGCGCGCACTCCAAACGAGAGCGACGTCCCGTAGTCGATCAGGTTCAACGTCTGATTCGAGAACCGTCCATACGTGTGATAGATCGAATTGAGCAGGTTGTTCGCCGTGAAGTACACGTTCAGATGGCTGTCGACCTTGTAATTGGTCGAAAAATCCAGCTGCGTAAACGGAGACTCGTACACAGGCTCGGCTCCGAATGCACTGTTGTCGTTCTGCTGACCGAGGCCGAGCAGCAGCTTGCCCTGCCAGTTCACCGTCATGCGCGCCTGCCACTTGCCCTTCTGATAGAAGAATGTGCCATTGGCAGAGTCACCGACACCGGTCAAGGCGAACTGGTTCGACGTCAGATTGTAATTGTCGAAGTTCGCATTGCTGTGCATCCAGGTTCCGTTGATCAGGATGCCAAATCCATACGGAAGCAGTTGCTGCCAGGTTGCCGACACGCCGGTCACGTCCGCTGAGAGCTTGTTCGTGTAGGTCGTCTGCGCGAACACCATCGGCTTGCCGCAATTGGCATCGGTGAACAGGATGTGGCCGTTCTGGTTGTAAGTGCACGGCGCCGGATCATTGATCGGAACCGTGACGTTCTGCACGCTCGAGGTCGGGAAATTCGACACCTGCTTGTAGAACGGATGCAGCTCGGCGTAGTCGCCGTGCTTGTAGTACCAAGTGAGGCGGAAGTCGAAGTTGTTCGACAGATACGGCATCAGCCTCGGGTTGTTTCCGGTCGCAGTCAGAGCGTTCACCAGTCCGCCAAAGCTCGTGTTCGGAATGATCTGGCCGTTCGGCGGCGCGGATTCCGTACGCGAGAAGTCGAACGCGGTTTCCAGATCACGCGTGGGCCACAGCGCAAGATCCAGCGATGGCAGGAAATATCCGTACGACAGTGAGGTCTGTGTCCACTGCGGCGAACCCACCGCGAACACGTACTGCGTCGGATCCGCCGCGCCCTGCCAGGCGACCGATGTCAGCGGCGCGGACAGACCGGCAATTTGCTCCTCGGTACGCTGATAGCGCAAGCCGAGCCGGGTCATCAATTTCATGCCGTCAACCCGGAAATTGTGACTCACCTGCACGAATGGCGAGTAATTCGTGCGCGCCACGTGCTGCACTGAGTTCGGCACCAACACCTGGGTAGGTACGCCCCCCGTGTAGCGCGGGTAACCCGCAGTCGGATTCCACTGCGAATCGACTGGCTGGGTCTCCAAGTAGCTCAGCAGCGACCACGGATTGTAGTAGAGGAACTGATTCGGCAGATTGCCGTTGCCGCTGTAACCCGGCATCCAGGTTCCCGTATGCAGCACGGTGAACAATGATGACGGAACGGTGACGCCCTGAGTGTTGCCGGAAGCCGGACCGTAGCCTGACCACAGCTCCCAGTAATTGTTCTGGAAGGTATTAAATGTCTTGGTGTTCCAATCATCATCGAGGAACTGGGCACCAAAGGTCACTCTCGTGCTGTCGCCCGGCGCCCACGTCGCACGAATCGTCCCTTCATTGATCTGATCCGCATTTTCATTGGTCGTCAGCGGGAGAATGTGCGAGCCGATGATATACGGATTCAAACCGAGGTAATTCGGCGATGCGACCACGCCGGAACCCGAGGCGACCGCATTCGGTCCGTAGGCGCTCCAATACGGCACTGCATTGCTGCCGCTCGCCACCAGGCCGCCGGTATAGACATTGGTGGCGTCGCCGTAACCGACATCGCCCTCGACTGTATTGGTGTTTCCGTTCGGGTTGAATTTAGACACAGATTGGTCCGCATCCGCCTCCACGGTCCAATCGGCATTCACGTTCCAGAGCACATTGAGCCCGTAGGTATTCGTCACGATGTAGGCGTTACCGATTTCCGCCTGCAGGTCCGTCGGGCCGGGGTAATTGAAGTTCGTGATGGTGCCGTTGCTGTCCACCGTCGAATTCGGGAAGGCGCCGAACCAGGTCGTACGTCCCCAGCTCTGATCATATTCGTCCGTTGACGAATAATTATCATCGAGTGTCACCATGACGGCATTGGTGGGATGCCACTGCAACACTACTCGCCCATCTTTGCTGCGCGTATCAACGTGCTCGAGATACATGCTGAGCTGCTGCGGATACCACACTGGCACCTGAACGTTGCCGCTGGCGCCCGGCCCGACACTGGCGCAACCGGTGCTGCCGAAGGCAGTGGTCGTATTGGCGCCAAGATTCGCGCAGGCAAAATTTCCCGCTGTGACGCCTTCCCAACCCGCCACGTCGCTGTGATGAGCAGTCGTGTGGTAATCGGTATAGTCGCCGTCGATCAGGATGCCGAACTTGTTGTGATCGAAGGTGTCGCTGAACAGGCCGCCGACCGCCGGGCGGATGCCACCGTTCATCGTGTAATCGGTCCCGCCGACGTTCAACCCGGCGTGTAGTCCGGGATTCTCGAACGGGGTGAGCATCTTGACGTTGATGACCGAGCCGATATTGCCCGAAGACAAGGCCATATCGGGCGTCTTCAGGACGTCGATCTGCCCGACGTACATCGCCCCCAGAGAAGCGAAATCGAAGTTCTGCCCGTTGCCCGAGGCGATCTGGCGGCCGTTCACGAGGACGGTATTGAACGACCCGCCGAAGCCGTTGACGTTGATCCCCTGTGCCAATCCGGTCGCCGGCCCAGCGACGAAGCCGGAGGTAATCGAGCCGCGATTGACGGTCACGCCGGGCAAATGCGCCAGAGCGCCACCGATCGAGGAGTCGGGGAACTGACCGATGCTCTCGGCAGAAATCGCATCGACCACGCCAATCGACTCACGCTTGATCGCGAGGGATCGCATCAGGGAGCCGCGAATGCCCGTCACGACGATCGGTGCCAATGTGGTGGCCGATGACTGTCCGGCCATATGGATGGTCGATGTCTCGCCGTTGGCAGCCGCCGCGACAGTGCCGGCCGGCGTGCTGTTCTGCGCATACAGGCCCGCACCATTCGGCGCAAATGAAGCGGCGGAGGCGAGCGGCGTCGCGTTGAAGCCGCGCCGCTTGATTTTGGCCGCCTTTGCGGGCGCCGCCGGCTGGTCCGAGCGCTTTCGGGTCGGGGCGCTCTGGGCATGGGCGACACCGCCGATGCCCAGAGAAAGCGACCCGAGCGCCAGGCCGGACAGACCTAGGTTCCCGTACGTCGCGCGGCGGAGGCCGGCGAGTCGAGCACCCTTTTTTATGGCGTTCTTCGATCCATTACGCGACGTCTTGCGACTCATGTACAAACCCCCCTCATGACACTGTGACGACTGGCAAGATGTTGCGTTCGTGCAACGCACGTCCAAAGAACGCAACTGTGGAAACGCTTCCACTTAAATTACGTTCCGCGTTGCACGCTGTCAAGCACTCCCCGAAACCGCACGGGGACGCTCCAGGGCGCCCTGGGCCCCTTCCCGCGGCCTGTGATCTCAGCTCAAGGGGGGATGCAGCACCGCATGTGGCGCAACCGCACCGCATCGACCCTCTCCGGCCCTCCGGTGAGCGCCCGACGTGCCCCACCCTCTCCTGTGCGTAGGGCATAGGGTTCGAGGTGCGCCGCGCACCGGCCGGTTCCGCGGCTCGATTCCTCGGCGGTTCGGGTTGCACTCGCGACACGCAGGCCCTGCGTTTACCGCAGTTTTCCACGCAGGTCAGAGGCCCTCACGCGATCGTGAAGCGGCGTCCCTCTGGGAAAACACGGGGTGGAGAGCCGGGGCGAAAGTGCGGCACGCCCCGCGCGTCAAGGTTGATTCCCGGCCTGCTGCGCGCCGACACCACCGGTTTCGATCTGCGCGCCGCAGGCGGAATTTTGCGCAGTGGAGTGTTCCGGTGCACCGGCCATGAGCGCCCTCCAGGCTACGGCGCTGGGCCTTCGATCCCGGCGGGAACCGATCGAGGCAGAGTCGTGGGGTGCGAACGTCGGCCGCACAGGGCGGGGCGTGGCGCCCATGCCAAAAAGCGCCTTTAGCGCACGCTATACCCGCGCGCCTGCAGACACGCTCCCAGCGCGCGCCGGTAGTCCATGGCCTGGCGCGCCATCGAGCGGTCCTGTGCCTGGGCCGCAGCCCCCATCGCCTGGTCATTGGCCTGGGCATTGGCCGCATCGCCGGCGCTGCCGATCATGGCGCCGGTCAGTGCCCCGAACACCGCGCCCGAGCCCCGGTCCCAGCGGTCCGAGAGCGCCGCGCCGATGACGGCGCCGGCAATGGCCCCCAGGGCCGTATCGGTGCCCGGCGGTGGACCCTGAACGGCCACCCGGTCATACACGGGCACGTTCGGTGCACTGGGGTCAAAGCCGCTCTGGTGCACCGCCCAAACGCTGCATTCATAGCGGTCGCGGCTCTGCCGCTCGCTCGACTGACCGTGCATGGGATAGGCGTACACGGTCGTATTCGGCGGTGGCGCGGCGTAGGCCACCGGTTGATCGTATTGCGTCGTGGCGCATGCCGTGAGCGTCGCCAGAACCGCGCACGCTGCGATCCGCTGCAGCCCACGCCGGAGTCTCAATGATGCGCTCATGTGTTCGAGCATACGTTTCCCGTCCCGTTGCAGGACGTCCGTTGGGCGAACATCGCCCCTGCCTCTCTCAATGGACGCACGTCGATGCGGCGAAGTTCCAGCCGCCGGACCCTTGCAAGCCTAAAGATATCATAAGGTTCCGACGCACAGAGTCAGCCGAGGAGATCCGCCACCCGGCGCAGGTCCTCGGCGGTATTGACGTCGGGCCCGGGGCGCTCGAGAGCATCGGCCACCTGGATGGTCAGGCCGTGCTCGAGCGCGCGCAGTTGCTCGAGCTTCTCACCGACCTCGAGCGGCGAGCTCGGCAGCGCGCAGAGGATCCTCAGCGCCGCCACTCGGTACGCATAGAGCCCCACGTGACGGCGGGCCCCGTCGAAGCGACGCTGAGTGGCGAGACCCGCCGGCGCCCCGTCCCGCACCCAGGGGATCGGGGCACGCGAGAAGTACAATGCGCGACCCCGGGCGTCGGTGACGACCTTGACCGCGTTCGGGTCCAGGAATTCCTCGAGCGACTCGATGGGCGTGGCGAGCGTGGCGATCGCCGCGAGCGGCGTCTCGGCGAGCAACGCCGCCACCTGAGCGATGATCGCCGGCGGAATCAGCGGCTCATCGCCCTGCACGTTCACCACGATGTCCTCATCCGCCCAGCCCTCGAGCCGGGCCAGTTCGGCAATGCGGTCGGTGCCGGAGACGTGCTGCGCCGACGTCAGCCGCGCGTTCGCACCGAAGGCCCGAGCGGCCGCCGCGATCGCTTCATCATCGGTCGCGATCAGCACCTCGCGCGCCCCCGCGGCGCAGGCCTTCTCGTACACCCACTGCACCATCGGCTTGCCGGCGAGCGGGGCCAGCGCCTTGCCGGGCAGCCGGCTCGAGCCGGCACGCACAGGAATCGCGATGCGGAACACGCCGCCGTGCCGCTCAGCGCTCGAGCAGCGGATCATCGGCGCCGAGCTGGCGCGCCTCTTCCTCGAGCATCACCGGCACGCCGTCGCGGATCGGGTAGGCGAGCCGGTCCATGCGACAGACGAGCACTGACGCCTCACGCCGGTAGAGGAGCGGGCCCTTGCACATCGGGCAGGCGAGAATTTCGAGCAGGCGGGCATCCATGAACTAACCTCCGGGGGGCCTGGCGAATGATGCGGCCGTACGCAGCAGCAGCTCGAGCAGGCAGGCGGCGTCAGTCTCGCTGAAGAGCGCCTCGACCGGCACGAACCACAGCCGCGGATCGGCCAGGTGAGCGCATTTTACGGCATCCTTTTCCGTCATGAGTACCGGACGCGCATCGCCGAATGCCAGCTCGGCGGCGCTGAGCGGATGGTGGTCCGGGAAGGGATGCTCGAGCACCTCCAGGCCGTGAGCGACGAGCTCGCGGAAGAAGCGCTGCGGATGGCCGATGCCGGCGACCGCGTGTACGGGCGAGCCGGCAAACGCCTCCAGCGCGCGCCGTTCGCCCGAGGCCAGCGACACGGCCGGCCCGGGCACCAGGTCCATGCGCAGGACGTGCGGGGGAAAATACGCGGCCGCGGCGCGCAGCGAGGGGTGTTCGGACGCCCCATGGATCACCAGCGCATCGGCGCTCGCGAGCCGCTGCAGCGGCTCGCGCAGCGGCCCGGCCGGCAGCAGCCGCCCCGTGCCGAACCCGCGCGCGCCGTCCGCGACCACGATCGTGCACTGGCGGGTGAGCCGCAGGTGCTGCAGCCCGTCATCGGAAATCACCACCCCTGCGCCACGGGCAATCACCGCGCGGGCCGCCTCCGTCCGCTCCCGCCCGACGGCGGTCACGCAGCCGCTGCGGCGCGCCAGGATCAGCGGCTCATCGCCCACTTCGCGCCAATCGGCCGCGGCATCGAGCACGCGCACACCGCCGGCTCTGCCGCCGTATCCGCGCGAGATCACCCCGGCCGGCAGCCCATGCCGGCTCGATTGCTGGGCGAGCCAGACGGTGAGCGGCGTCTTGCCCGTGCCCCCGACCGTGAGGTTACCGACGATGATCACCGGAACGGGCAGCGCACGGGGCGCCCCCGCGCGTCTGCGGCGCACGGCCACGGCCGCCCCATACAGCCGCGCCAGCGGCTCTAGCGCCGCGCACGACCCGGGTGGGCCGTACCAGCGCCGATTGAGCCACGCCTGCATGGCGCGTCAGTCGCTGAACTGCAGCCGGTACAGCTGCGCGTACAACCCGTCTCGGGCCAGCAGCTCGGCATGGGTGCCGCTTTCGACCACCCGGCCGGCATCGAGCACGAGAATGCGGTCGGCCTGCTCCACGGTCGAGAGCCGGTGGGCGATGACGAACGTGGTCCGGTCCCGCACCAGATGCGCCAGCGCCGATTGGATGTGCCGCTCCGCCTCGGTATCGAGCGCGGAGGTCGCCTCATCGAGAATCAGGATCGGCGCATCCTTCAGCAACGCGCGCGCAATCGCAATGCGCTGGCGCTGTCCGCCCGAGAGCAGCACGCCGCGATCGCCCACCATCGTGTCGAGCCCCTGTGGCAACGCGGTGGCGAACTCCAGCACATGGGCCGCTTCGGCCGCACGCTGCAGCGCCTGCTCAGACACCTCGCGCCCAAAAGCGATGTTGTTGCGGATGGTGTCATCGAACAGGGTCACTTCCTGACTGACCACCGAGATCTGCTCGCGCAGCGCCTTCAACTCGTAGTCGTGCACGTCGCGGCCGTCGATGAGAATGGCACCGGCACCCACCTCATAGAAGCGCGGCAGCAGGTTGACCAGGGTCGTTTTGCCGCTGCCCGAGCGCCCCACGACGGCCAGCTGCGAGCCGGCCGGTGCCGTGAAGGACACCCCGCGCAGCGCCGCTTCCTTGTCCGTCCCGTAGGCGAACGACACATCCCGATACTCGACCGCCCCGCGCACCCGCCCGGGACGGTAATCGCCGGTCTCCGGCTCGCTCGGCTGATCGAGAATCTCGAACAGGCTCTGCGCGGCCGCCACGCCCTGCTGGATCGGGCCGGACTGACCCACCACCTCGCGCACCGGCTGGGCGAGCATCGACAGCGCGGTGAAGAAGGCGACCAGATCCCCCGGGCTCATCTTCCCGAGGACGGTGTCGCGGATCGCCAGTGCCAGCACGAACGCCCCGCCCACCGCGCTCACCAGCTGCACCGTCGGGTTGGCGAGCCCGCTGGTGAGGATGGACTTCATGTTGGAGATGCGGTTGTGCTCGTTGACCCGCTCGAACTGCGCCGCGAGATGCCCCTGGGCGCCGTAGACCTTCACCAGGCGCGGGGACTCAAAGCTCTCCTTGGCCAGGCGCATCACGTCTTCCATGGAATGCTGGATGCGCTGGCCGTAGCGGCGGAAATGGCGGTTGATCACCGTGACCAGCCACCCCACGAGCGGCCCCATGATGAGTGAGAGCAGCGTCAGGCGCAGATTGATCCAGACCATCCACGCAAGCAGGAAAATGATGATCAGCCCGGCGCGCACCAGGATGACGATGGAGTTGGTCGAGGCCTGCCCGACCTGCTCGCAGTTGTACGTCAGGCGCGAGAGCATGGCCCCGACGGCCTGCCGATCGTAGAAGGCCACCGGCAGGTCGAGCACCCGCTCGAAGACCTGCCCGCGCAAGCGCTTCACGACCCGCCGCCCGACGTAACCCATGAAGTACGTCTGCACGAGGTTGCCGACGCCACGCACGGCGAACAACACGACGAGTGCGACCGGTAGCCACACGATCATGCGCTTGTCCGGATCGCGCAGCAGGTTGCCCAGACGCTTGGCGAGCTCCACCAGGCCGCTCGAGCTCGCTGCGTAGATCGCCCCGCCCACAATGCCGAGGATGAAGGCGCCGAGGTTCGGACGCAGATACCCGAGGAGCCGGCGGTAGACGCGTGCCGCGTCGCGATCCTCGCCCTCTTCGGGGACGCTCACGAGCCGCTCCCGAGACGCGCCTTGATCGTCGCGATGTCGAGTTTGACGAAACCGAGCTCCCCGAGCACGTCCATGGCGGTCACCACCGACTGCTGCGTGGCGCGCGCATCGGCGCGGATCAGCACCGCCTGGCTGCGGGCCGCGGTCGGCTGGGCGGCGAGCGCCGTGCGCAGCGTGTCCGGACTGTTGTTGAGCAGCTCTCGGCCGTTGACCAGGTAATCGCCGTTTTCGGTCACCGTCACGACCAGCGTCTGCGGGCGGCCGCTCGCGGCCGGCACCGCCGCGGCGCGCGGCAGCACCACGTGCAGCCGCCCTTCCTGGGTGAAGTGACTGGAGAGCATGAAGAACACCACCAAGAGCAGCACCACGTCGATCAGCGACACGATGTTGATCTCCGGCTCCTCGTGGCGCCGCGGTTTGAGATTCATGGGCGGATCAAACGCCGCCCGAGGCGGCATCGCCAGCCGCTTCGAGCGCATCGGCCATGCGCAGGGCGTGTTTCTCCATCTCCACGACGATGCCCTCGACCTTGCCGCGCAGATAGCGGTAGGAGATGAGCGAGGGAATGGCCACGCACAGCCCCGCGGCCGTGCACACCAGCGCCTCGGCGATGCCGCCGGAGAGCGCGCGCGGATCGCCCATGCTGCTGTGCTGGATGGCATCGAACGCGCGGATGATGCCGGTCACGGTCCCGAGCAAGCCGAGCAGCGGGGAAATACCGGCGATGGTGCCAAGCGTGTTGAGAAAACGCTCAAGCTCGTGCACGACGTGCCGGCCGGCGTCCTCGAGCCGCTCCATCAGCATCTCGTGCGAGCGATGGCGGTTGGAGAGGCCGACGGCGAGCAGGCGCCCGAGGGGCGAGTGCTGCTCGAGCGCGGCGATCACCTTGTCAGTGACCTGTCCCGTCTCGATCAGCTGCCAGACCTTCTGCGGCAGCTCGCGCGGCAATACGCGCCGCTCCTGCAGCGTCCAGAGGCGCTCGAGCACGATCGCCGCGGCGACGATCGAGCAGAAGATGATCGGCCACATCAGCGGACCACCCGCCTGCACGATTTCCCACATCAAACGACCCCATTGAATTCGTGAAAGAGCATCATACCGGAGTGCGCCCGGCGCCGGAACGCGCCGCGCGGCCCGCCGCCGCGGCGCCGTGGTACAGTGCCACACTCATGCCACGCCGATTTTTGAAGAAGATCCTGCCCAAGCCCCACACCATCGAGGGGCATAAGCTGCTGCGCGTGTTCGGCGACCGGTTGATGGATCCGCGGCTCTGGGCGGTCCACCGCCGCTCGGTCACCGGCGCATTCGGCGTCGGGCTGGCGATCAGCTTCGTGCCACTACCGGTGCACTCGCTGCTCGCAGGCCTCATCGCCCTCACCTGGCGGCTGAACGTCCCGGCGGTCTACGGCACGATTTTCCTGGTGAACAATCCGCTCACCATGGTGCCGATCTATTACCTCGCCTACCGCGTCGGTGCGCTGCTGCTCGATACGCCCCCGGGTCACTTCGCCTTCCAGCTGAGCTGGCAGTGGTTGCAGTACGGACTCGGCCCGCTGTGGCGGCCGTTCCTGCTCGGGTGCCTGGTGTGTTCCGTGGTCGCCGGACTCGCCGGCTGGTGCGCCGTGGAGTTCCTCTGGCGCTGGGAGGTCATGCGCCGCTATCGGGCGCGGCACTGGGCGGCCGCGCCGTGAGCGGCTCCTGTGCGAGCAGCTGTCCGCCCTGCAGCTCGTAGACACCGTCCATGCGCGCCGCGAGGCGCGGATCATGGGTGACCACGA
Organism: Pseudomonadota bacterium; assembly: GCA_021851405.1. Taxonomy (GTDB): domain Bacteria; phylum Pseudomonadota; class Gammaproteobacteria; order Steroidobacterales; family Steroidobacteraceae; genus 13-2-20CM-66-19. Next base: position 82,811 of record JAJZDW010000006.1, on the reverse strand, counting down.
TCAGGCTCGTGCCCCGTTCCCGGTTCAGCTCGAGCATCAGCTCGAAGACCGCGTGCGCATTGGCACCGTCGAGATTGCCGGTCGGCTCATCCGCAAGCACGATCTTCGGCTGCGTCACCAGCGCGCGCGCCACGGCGGCGCGCTGGCGCTCGCCGCCGGAGAGCTGATGCGGTCGGTGCGTCAGACGGCCGCCGAGCCCGACTCGCTCGAGCAGCTCGCGCGCCTGGCGGCGCGCCTCGGCCACCGGCTCGCGCCGCACCAGCAGCGGCATCGCCACGTTCTCGAGCGCGGAGAACTCCGGCAGCAGGTGATGGAACTGGTACACGAAGCCGAGCGTCCGGTTGCGCAGCATGGCGCGCTCGCGTTCGCTCAGCGCGTGCAGGTCCCGCCCCTCGATCAGCACCTGTCCCTGGCTCGGGCGATCCAGCCCGCCGAGGATCTGCAGCAGCGTGGTCTTGCCCGAACCCGACGCACCGATGATGGCGAGGCGCTGCCCGGCGCGCACTTCGATCGCCACGCCCGTGAGCACCTCGAGGGTCGTTGAACCCTCCACGAAACTGCGCCGCACCGCACGGGCCTCGAGCACCACCTCACTCATGACGCAGCGCCTCGGCCGGCGCGGTGCGCGCGGCGCGCCATGCCGGATAGATCGTCGCGAGCGCACACAGCAGGAACGCCACGGCGCACACGCGCATCACGTCGAGTCCCTCGACGTACGCGGGAAGCTCGCTCATGTAATACACCTTCGGATTGAGAAACTGAGTGTGCAGCAGCCGCTCGAGCAGCCCGACCAGGCTCTGCAGATGATGGGCGATGAGGACCCCGAGCGCAGCGCCGAGCAGCGTGCCGGCCGCCCCGATCAGCAGACCCTGGATGGCGAAGATCGCCAGGATGTTGCGCGGCTCGGCACCGAGCGTGCGCAGAATCGCGATGTCCGACTGCTTCTCCTTCACGATCATCACCAGAGTCGCAACGATGTTGAAGGCCGCCACGCCCACGATCATCGAGAGGATGATGAACATCATCGATTTGGTGATCTGAATGGAGCGGAAGAAGTTCGCCAGGTGATCGGTCCAGTCGCTGACGTAGTAACCATTGCCACCGAGGGAGTAGGCGATGCGGCGCACCGTGGCCGGCGCCTGCCAGGGATCGGAGAGCTTCATGCGCAGCCCCGTCACGCGACCGGGCCCGACGGCGAACAGACGCGCCGCATCGGTCAGATTCACCAGCGCGAGCTCCCGGTCGTACTGATACATCCCGGAGTGGAACAGCCCGGCGACCCGAAAGCGTCGCATGCGCGGCATCAGCCCGGCGGGAGTCGCGATGCCCTCCGGGGCAATCAGCACCACCGACTGACCCACCTGCACGTGCAGCGCGCGAGCCAGATCGACCCCGAGAATCACCCGATAGCCGCCCGCGCGCAGATCCGCAAGATCCCCGTGCTCCAGGTGCCGCGCCAGTGCGGTCACGTGCGTCTCCTGCGCCGGCTCGATGCCGCGCACCGATGCCCCGGCGATGTACTGCCCATGGGTCAGCAGCGCCTGCTGCTGCACGTAAGGCGCGACGGCCTGCACGTCCGGCTCGGTGCGCACCCGCTGCTCGACGGAGCGCCAGTCCCCGATCGAGCCGCGCAGCCCCATGAGCGTCGCATCCGCGGTCACATCGAGGATGCGGCTGCGCAGCTCGCGCTGGAAGCCGTTCATCACCGAGAGCACCACGATGAGCGTGGCGACGCCGAGCGCGAGCCCGCAGACCGACATCACGGCCACGAACGACACGAAGCCGCGCCGGTGGGTCGAGCGCAGGTGGCGAGTGCCGATCAACCATTCATAACGGTCGAACATCAGCGCCTCACTCGTAGCGCAGCGCTTCGGCCGGCGCGACCCGCGCGGCGCGCACGGCCGGATAGACCGTAGCGGCCGCCGTCAGCGCCAGCGCCGCGAGGCCGATCACGGTCACATTGCTCCAGCTGACCACCGAGGGGATCGTGGTGATGTAGTAGACGCTGGAGTTGAAGATCTGAAAGCCGAACGTGTGCTCGAGGAAACTCGCCACCGCGTTGACGTGATACGCCAGGGTGAGTCCGAGTCCGACGCCGAGCCCGACACCGAGCCACCCGATGGTCAGTCCCTGAATGAGAAAAATGGCCAGCACCCGCCCCGGGGAGGCCCCGAGGGTGCGCAGAATCGCGATGTCGGTGCGTTTGTCGGTCACCACCATCACCAGCATAGCGACGATGTTGAAGGCCGCCACCGCCACAATCAGCAGCAGAATGAGCGACATCATCGTCTTCTCGATGCGGATGGCACGAAAGTACGCCGCGTTGTCCTCGGTCCAGTCGATCACTGAGAAGCCCTGCGGCAGGCGCGCGCGCAGCCGGGCGGTGATCGCCGGCGCATCGAGCGCATTGCGGTAGCGCACTCTGAGTCCCTGGTCGAGGCCGCCACCGGGCAGCAACCCGCGCACGTCATCGATGTTGCCGTATACCAGCGTCGCGTCGCTGTCGGCGAGGCCCACCGAGAACACCCCGGCGACGGTGAAGCGATGCAGCGTCGGGGTCGGCAGTCCACCGGCGCTCACGCCCGGGATCAGCAGCGTGATGCGGTCGCCGGGCCCGAGGCCCAACTCCTCGGCGATCACTTCCCCGAGAATCACCCGATCGGCGCCCGGTTTCAGCGCCGCGAGCGAGCCGGCCGTGCTGACCCGCGCCAGGCGCGTCACGTGCGGCTCGGCCGCCGGATCGACGCCCCGCAGCAGCACCGGCAGCATCTGTGGCGTGCGTACCGCGAGCGCCTGGGACTGCACGAACGGCGCCACCCCGGTGACCCCGGGCACGCCGCGCAGCTGTCGGGCGAGGTGCTCCCAGATGGCCGGCGGCGGCGGCGCGGCGCGGTGTGCCGACGGGCTCACCACCACGCGTGCATCGGCGTCGAGGGCGAGCAGCCGGGTGCGCAGGTCGCCCTCGAAACCGTTCATCACCGAGAGCACCACGATCAGCGCGGCGACGCCGACGCACACCCCGGCAAGGGAGGTCCAGGTGATGAAGGAGACGAAGAACTTGTGCGAGCGGGCGCGCACGTAGCGCAGACCGACGAACAGTGACAGCGGGTGGAACATCTGTGGATTTAACCATGAAGCGCCCCACGGCGTGAGCGCTCGCGCCCCCCGGGCCGAGCGGGCCGCGGCGCGACCCGCATGCGCTTGGGCCTGCGCAGCCGCTGGTGATTGGATCACAGTTTTGCGCCGCCGACCCACCGGCGCCCTTGGCGCGCGCGGCCCGGGGTGTATAGTCCGGCGCCGGAGGACTTGCGATGCGTGCTCGAGTTCTATTGGCACTGCTGGCGGCCTGCGCGGTCAGCGCCACGGCCGCAGCCGAAACGGTGGTCATCAATGGCCAGGTGCACGTTGCGCCCACCGCCATTGCCCACCCCCACCGCAGCCAGACCATGCGCCAGGTCGAGCAGCGCTTCGGCAGCCCCGAGAAGCGCTATCCGGCCGTCGGCCGGCCGCCGATCACCCGCTGGGACTACCGCAACTTCAGCGTCTTCTTCGAATTCAACCGCGTCGTGCACGCCGTCGTGCACGCTCCCGCGGCAGAATAACCCCCCGCCCCCCTCAAGACGCGCCCGTCCGGGCCGTTAACCATAAAGCGTGCGAGGCCCCGTCCGTCGGCCCGAACGGGGTCGGCTCGGCCTGTATGCATCAGGCGACATTGGATTATGGTAGGCTCATCTTTCACAGAAGAATGATCAGGTAACTCCCCCGTGGCCCTGGACAATTCGATCAGCATCGAGGAACTGATTCGTGGCGGCGCAGTGCGCCGTGAGCTTGCCCAGGCGCACCTGCAGGCCGAAGTCCGTCGCCGCGAGGAGGTGCTGCGCCGTGCCGTGCGCCGCTACGTGTCCCCGCAGCTCGCCGAGAAGATCCTCGAGGACGTGCAACTGCGCGAGACCCTCCTCTCGGCCGATGACCTGCGCACCCATGCGGTGGTGCTGTTCGCGGACCTGCGCGGCTTTACCGGCCTGTCCGAGCGGCTCGAGCCGCGCCAGGTGGTCCCGCTCCTCAACGAATACTTCTCGCTGCTCACCGAGATCACCCTGCGCCACGACGGCACGGTGTTCCACATGGCCGGCGACTGCCTGATGCTCGGCTTCGGCGTGCCGCTCGAGCAGCCCGACAGTCCAGGCCGCGCGGTGCGCGCCGCCCAGGAGATGCTCGACAGCTTCGGGGCGCTTGCCAGCTCCTGGATGAGCCGCTACGGGGTCGAGGCCGGACTCGGCATCGGCATCAACGAAGGCGACGTGGTCGCCGGGAACATCGGCTCGAGCTCCTACATGAGCTACACGCTGATCGGCGACACGGTGAACGTCGCAGCCCGGCTCTGCCAGCGCGCCCGCGCCGGGGAGATGCTCTTCTCCGAGGCGATCAAGCACTCCCTCGATGCGCTCGGCCTGGATGTCGGCGCCACCCCGCTGCCCTCGATGCAACTGCGCGGGCGCAGTCGCAGCATCGATATCTTCTGCGTCCCCGCTGCCGCGCCGCGGCCCCTGGTTGTGGACATCCCGGTCGCGGTTTGACGCGGCGCAACGGCGGCGGGACCCGGCGGGCGATGCAAGCCCCGCGCGAAGGTCGCACCGCCCATGAGGCGCCTACTGTGCCGACAGGAAGCAGATTGAGAGTCCTTGATCCGCCCGTCCCGGGCCCCGCCAAGCGCCATCTGCGCTGGCAGAACCTGCGCGGCAGCGCCGCGACGCTCGCGCTCGCCGAGGCGGCGCGCTCCGATCAGAAACTCTACGTCGTCGTCACCGATGCGGCGCGCGAACTGTTGCGCCTGAGCGCGGAGCTGGCGTTCTTCGCCGGGACCGATCTGCCGCTGCTCACGTTCCCCGACTGGGAGGTGCTGCCGTACGATCTGTTCTCCCCGCACCCGGACATCATCTCGGCGCGGCTGCGAACTCTGTATGAACTGCCGCGTCTGACGCACGGCTGTCTGATCATCACCGCTGACACGCTGATGCAGCGGATCGCGCCGCGCCAGTACGTCCAGGCGCGCTCCTTCCAGCTCTCGCGTGGCGAGCAGCTCGACCTCGAACCGTTCCGTGCCCGGCTGATCGATGCCGGCTATGCCAGCGTCAGCCAGGTGCGCAGCCCCGGGGAATTCGCCGTGCGCGGCTCGTTGTTCGACGTCTTCCCCATGGGTGCCGCCGAGCCGCTGCGCATCGACCTGTTCGACGATGAGATCGAGGCGATCCGCCGCTTCGATCCGGACTCGCAGCGCTCGCTCGAGCCGATCGAGCACGTACGGCTGCTGCCGGCGCGCGAACTGCCGCTCGATGCCGAGGCGATCAAGGAGTTCCGCCGACGCTTCCGGACCCGGTTCGAGGGCGACCCGACCCGCTCGAGCCTCTATCGCAGCGTCAGCGAGGGGCTGGCACCGGCCGGCGTGGAGTTCTACCTGCCGTTGTTCTTCGAGACCACCGCGACGCTGTTCGATCATCTGCCGGCCAACGCCGTGATCGTGCACGATGCCGCGCTGCCCGAGGCGCTCGCGCGAGCGTGGCGGGACATCGAGGCGCGCTACGAGGAGCGTCGGCATGACATCGAGCGTCCCGTGCTCGCCCCGGCGGAGCTGTTCCTCGAGCCCGAGGTGCTCGGCGCGGCCCTCGAGCGCTTCGCCTCGGTGACCCTGGGCGCCGGGGCCGAGGCCGCCGTGACGGCCGTGCAGCGCGACTTCGCGACGCTCGATCCGCCGGACCTGCGCATCGATACGCGCGCCGAACGTCCGCTCTCGCACCTGGAGAGCTTCCTCGAGTCCTTCCCGGGTCGTGCACTGATCGCAGCGGACTCCCCGGGCCGGCGCGAAGTGCTCCACGAGTTGCTGCGCAGCCAGCGCCGCCCGGTCACACTCGTCGGCGGCTGGGACGAGTTCCTCGCCGGGCACGCCCCGCTCAGTCTCACCGTGGCGGCGGATCTGGCCGGACTGCATCTGCCCGTCCCGCCGCTGGCGATCATCGCCGAGTCGCAGCTGTTCGGGGCACGCGCCCCGCAGGAGCGCCGGCGCACCCGCGCCGCCTCCGACCCGCAGAGCATCCTGCGGGACCTGCAGGACCTCACCGCGGGCGCCCCGGTGGTGCACGAACAGTACGGCGTCGGCCGCTACGTCGGACTGCAGCCGATGGAGGTCGCCGGCGAGGCCGGGGAGTTCCTGGTGCTCGAGTACCTGGGCGGCGATCGGATCTACGTCCCGGTGCAGTCGCTGCATCTGGTGAACCGCTACACCGGTGCGGCGAACGAGAGCGCGCCGCTGCACAAGCTCGGCACCGATCAGTGGAGCAAGGCGCGCCGGCGCGCCGCGGAGCAGATCCGCGACGCGGCGGCCGAACTGCTCGACCTGTACGCGCGACGCAAGGCCCATCGGGGCCTGAATCTCACGCCGAACGAGGCGGAATACCGCGCGTTCGCCGCCACCTTCCCCTTCGATGAGACCGAGGATCAGACCGAGGCCATCACCCGGGTGCTCGAGGACCTCAAGAGCGAGCGCCCCATGGACCGCATCGTGTGCGGGGATGTCGGCTTCGGCAAGACCGAAGTCGCCATGCGTGCCGCGTTCGCAGCCGTCCAGGCCGGCAAACAGGTCGCCATCCTCGCCCCGACCACGCTGCTCGCGCAGCAGCATCTGACGAACTTCCGCGACCGCTTCGCCGACTGGCCGGTGCGCATCGAGGGACTCTCGCGCTTCGGCAATGCCAAAGAGACCCGCGCCATTCTCGAGGGCATCGAGCGCGGCACGGTCGACATCGTGATCGCCACTCATCGGCTGCTGCATGCGCATGCGCAGTTCAAGGACCTCGGACTGCTCATCGTCGATGAGGAACAACGCTTCGGCGTGCGCGACAAGGAGCGGCTGCAGGCGCTGCGCGCCAACGTGCACGTGCTGACTCTCACCGCCACGCCCATCCCGCGCACGCTCAACATGGCGCTCGGCGGGCTACGCGACCTCTCGCTGATCACCACGCCGCCCGCCGAGCGCCTGGCGATCAAGACGTTCTTGATCGAATGGCACGGCCCGACGCTGCGCGAGGCGGTACTGCGCGAGCTGCGGCGCGGCGGCCAGATCTACTTCGTGCACAACGAGATCCGCACCATCGAGAAGATCGCCGCCGAGGTGCGCCAGCTCGTGCCCGAGGCAAGCGTGCGTATCGGCCACGGACAGATGCGCGAGCGCGAGCTCGAACAGCTGATGGTGGATTTCTACCACCGGCGCTTCGATCTGCTGCTGTGCACCACCATCATCGAGAGCGGCATCGACGTGCCGACCGCCAACACCATCCTCATCAACCGCGCCGACCACATGGGACTTGCGCAGCTGCACCAGCTGCGCGGACGCGTCGGACGCTCGCATCACCGCGCCTACGCCTACCTGATCGCACCGCCGCGCCGGGCGCTCTCCGGCGATGCCGCCAAGCGGCTCGATGCGATCGAGGCGATGGAGGAGCTCGGCGCCGGGTTCGCCCTCGCCACGCACGACCTGGAGATCCGCGGCGCCGGTGAACTGCTCGGGGAATCCCAGAGCGGCCAGATGTCCGAGATCGGACTGGCGCTGTACCTCGAACTGCTCGAAGAGGCGGTGAAGGCGCTGAAATCCGGGCGCGAGCCGGTACTCGATAAACCGCTGGCGGCCGCCACCGAGGTCGAACTGCGCCTGCCGGCCTTCCTGCCCGAGGCGTACATTTCGGACGTGCAGGTGCGCCTCGGGCTGTACAAGCGGATCGCCGCGGCCGAGAGCGCCGATGCGCTCGATGCACTGCTGGCGGAAATCTACGATCGGTTCGGTCCTCTGCCGGATGCCGCGCAGCGTCTGATCCGCATCACCAAGCTGAAACTCACGGCGCGCGCCCTCGGTATCCGTCGCCTCGATCTCGGGCCCCAGGGCGGCATGGTGCAATTCGAGGAGAACACCGCCGTGCAGCCCCAGACGCTGGTCAAACTGATGCAGCAGGCGTCCCGCGAATACCGGCTCGAGGGCGCGATGAAGCTGCGCATCGCGCGCGCGCTACCGGAGGAGGAGGCGCGCTTTGAGTTCGCCGCGGCGCTGCTGAAGCGGCTCGCGGGCAAGCCGAACTAGCCTCCTTCGTTTACACTTACGGGCCATGATGCACCGCTTCGCCCTCACGCTGTGTGCGTTCACGGCGCTCGCCCTCGCCGGGACATCCCCCGTGCGAGCCGCTCCGCCGGCTGCGCCCCTGCAGGCGCACCCGGCCGGCGTGACGGCCCACGCCGGTGCGGCCGCCCCGCCGACCGCGGCCGCACCGGCGACGACACCCGCACCGACCGCAGCCCCTGCCCCGGTGCACCGCGAGTACTACGTCGAAATCGTGGTGTTCCGCGCGCTCAGCACGCTCGGCAGCCCCGAGGATTGGCAGGCCGAACTGCACATGGCACCGAACATCAGCGGCTCGGAGAGTCCGGCCGGCACTGGCGTCGGCCACCTGGTGCGCATCGTGCCGCCGACGGAGTACAAGCTGACGGGCATCTGGAATGCGCTCCGCGGCAGCGCCGACTATCGTCCGGTGGCGCACGCGGCCTGGATCCAGACCGCGAGCGACTGGGGCACCCATGCCGGCTTCAATCTGAGCGAGCTCGGCGTGCAGGTCCCCGGGCTCTCCGGTCTGGTGTACTTCGAGCGCGGCACGTACCTGCACCTCGGTCTGACGCTCGATTACACGATGCAGCACCCGCCGGCCGGCCTCGACGCCCCGCCGGGCACGACGTTCGTGATGAACGAAACCCGCCGGGTGCGCTTCTACCAGCGCAACTACTTCGATCATCCGGCCTTCGGCGTCATCGCCCTGGTGCTGCCGGTCCATCACCACTCCTGAACGGCCCGAACCGGCTGCGTCCGCGGCAGTGCGAATCCGCACCAAGTTCAGGCCGTAAGCGCCTCATTTTGCGCTGATTTTCGCATCCCTGCGCGCGCACCCGTCGCCGTTTGACCACCCTCGCAGCGGCGCGCTCTGCGCGCCGAACGGGCGCCGCGCAGAGCGCCCCGTCAGGATTTGGTCAGGAATTCCTGAGAAGCTCAAGTCCCGCCCGCACCTCAGCGCCAAGCGCCGAGGCACTGCCGCCCCGATGCGACGCCGAGCGGACGGCCTCCACCGCGCCTGCCCAGGGCAGGCGCTGCGCGAGGCCTGTTGCCGATTGAATCCTGCACCGCAAGCGCTCGCCCCCCGACACTCTCGTCCTGACTTCCAACATAACACCGCCGCCACACGGCGGGTGCCCGCTTTCACAAATCCTTCACGGCACTGACACACTGTCATCGCAGCATTCCCCGCCAGCCGGCCCACCGCATTGCCCTCAGGACGTCGCGGCCCCGGCGGTCAAACAACATTAGACGGGGAGTTATCGATGGCCAGCACCGCACCAGGCATCATCCGCAGTACCCAGACACGCCACCCACGAATCAAACTCGCAGTGCGCACCGCGCTCACCGGCGCGCTTGCCACTGGAGCGCTCGCGCACGCCGCGCTGCCGAACCCGGCCCCGGTCGCATCGGCCGGCCCGGCATCGATCGCCACATTGAACGAAGTTCTGGTCACGGCGCGCATCCAGCGCCACAAGAAGGACTTCATCAGCAGCGAAACCGTCAAGACGCTCGATCAGGACCAGATCCGCGCCAGCAGCCGCGTCGGCGGCGTCGCCCAGGCGATGATGCTCGTGCCCGGCGTCAGCGTGTCCTCCTATGGGGCGACCGGCTCGCAGAAATCCACCATCAGCATCAACGGCATCAAGATCGGCTGGGCCGGCTACTCCGGCGGCAACCCGGACAACGGCAGCGTGCAACCGACCTTCGATGGCATCCCGATGAACAATCCCGGGAACGATCTGTGGCAATCGACGCTCATCCCCCAGACCTCCATTCTGCAGACCATCAACGTGACCTACGGGCCGGGGCAACCGAAGGACCGCTGGTGGACCAATATCGGCGGCTCGTTGAACTTCGTGCCCCTGCAGCCGAGCTCGAAATTCGGCGGCGACGTCGCCCTCACCTACGGCAGCTACCAGACCAAGAACGTCTCATTCGACGTTCAGACCGGCGACTTGGATGGTTGGCGCACGGTGATCGCCGGCGGCTGGAACAACGCGAACAATTTCATGCAAGGCTCGGACGGCTACAAGAACCCGAGCTACAACTACGCCTACTACATCAAGACCCGCCATCCCTTCGCCGATGGCAACGGTGACTTCAGCATCGGCGCCTACGTGGCCCGCTCGAGCGCACAGCGCCCGTTCACCCTCCCCGTCAGCCCCATCCCCGGGGTCTACCTCACCGGACCGGCTACCCCCGGACCGCTGTTCAGCCAGCAGACCACCGGCTTCTACACGACGCTGCCCTATGCGGTGAACTGGAAGCTCGACACGAACGCCATCGAGATGCTCTGGAGCAAGCTCAACGTCACGTTGTCGAAGATCACCTCGGTGCACAACGTGGTGTACTTCTACCACGAGCAACGGCTGCACTTCACGCCGCTGCACGATTATCTGCCCCCGAACCAGTCGAGCTGGGAAATCAATCGCCCCTCGACGCACGTGTTCGGCGACAAGCTGAGCGTGGACTTCAATCTGCCCTACAACGATGTCTCGGCGGGCGGTTACCTGCAATACAGCACATACTACTCACAGGAACAGCTGTACTACCCGTATCAGACCTTCGCCCAGACCGTCTCCCCGGGACCGACGCCGCCGCCCACGCTGTATGGCTCCCCGAGCGCGCCGAACGGCCAGTACGACAGCGACATCTTCAACCAGATCAATGCCGATCTGTTCCTCCAGGACACGATCAAGCCGATTCCGACCGTCAGCCTCACACCGGGGGTCCGCGCGGTCAGCTACACGATGGACTTCTATCCGAATGAGACGTCCGTCTTCCCGCTCGGCACTCAGTACAATCCCTGCGGCGATCTCAGTCAGATCAATCCCGATCCGAACTGCCTCACCGTGAACCCCTCGCCGACGGCGCACAAGACGTTCCTGCGCGCCGAGCCGTTCGTCGGCCTGAACTGGCGTGCCCTGCGCTGGCTCGCGCTCTACGCGAACTACGGCTGGTCGTACCGCTATCCGGAGAACGGTGGCGGCACGGGACCCTACGTGGTCATCCCGGCGCAGAACGTGCACCTGGAGAAGGGCACTGACACCATCGTCGGCCTCAAGATCCACAAGCGGCGCTGGGGTCCGGTGACCGACATGGAACTGGACGTGAGCTACTCACACCTCGACTACACCCACGAGACCATCCCGACGGCACTCGCGAGCGGCGGTGCGCTGCTGGCGTACGCCTCCTCGACCTATGATGGCGTCAATATCTTCGGTGACGCCTCCCCGCTGCACAATTGGTACGTGTTCGCCAATATCGGCATCGTGAGCGCCAAGTTCACCAATTACCTCAATGGCAATACGAACCCGAACGGCAGCACGATCATCTATCACAACGTGCCGATCCCCTACACGCCGACCTCCAACATGAGTTTCGGCGTGTACTACATCGGTCATGTGGGCCGCATCATGGTGGAGCCGCGACTGACCTATTTGCGCACCGGCTCGCAGTACGCGTTCGACAACAATAACAATATTACCGCCGCGGGTTCGTTCAACCAGGATTCGTACGTCGGGGTCACCGGCCAGACGATCGACACCAGCAATGTGAACATCCCGAGCTACGGGCTGCTGAACTTCTCCACCAGCGTCGATTTCCCGACGTCCTGGGCGGACGGGGTGCGCGATCTGAAGGCGACCATCGAGGTCGATAATCTCGCCAACAAGCGCTACAACGCGTTCGAGTACGTGACGGCGGGCGGTCTGTACAACACTGGGACCGGCGCGGTACTTGCTTTCCCGGGCGCGCCGCGCACCTGGTATCTCACTTTGACCGCGAGCTTCTGAGGAGTCACCGCGGGGCGTTGCCTGGATGGTGCGGTCCGGGCAACGCCGTTTTTTCCTGATCTCCGCTGTGTCGCAGCAGATCGCAGCGCAGGCAATTGAGCACGGCCACCCGCTGCGGCCCCTCCACCCTGGCGACATTGCCGGCCTCCTCAGCTTGCGCATTCTCCCCTGCCGCCTCCGGGCGTCCATGATCTGCGGTCGCCAGAATCTCCGCGCGCAGGAGCACTAACCTGCCGCACCGCCTGCGTCCTGCCCGACCGCAGTGCTTCGCCGAGCGCTGCAAGACGGACCGAGTCGAGCCGTCCCGCGGACCCCGACGCTCACGAGTCAGCGATTCGCGGCGGCGACGCTCATGTCGGGAAGTCTTTCGACCTCAGCGCCACCTCACCGCTCTCGAGCAACGACTTGAGGTTCGAGAGGATTTTCGGCCAGCCGCTTGACACCGCCGTGATCAGTTTCGATCCCTCGCGCTGCATCGTGTGCGTGATGGACAGCTTGACGGCCGAACCGCTCGGCTCCAACTCCAGGGTACAGCGCGCCTCGCCCTCGGCCGCGAGCTGCGCATTGTGCTGGTGAAACCATCGAATCACGAGCCGCCGCGGCGGCTCGGATTCGAGAATCTCCCCGCGGTCGCAGACGGTCCCGTCGGCGCTCACCATCTCCCACTGCGATCCGGCAACCCATTCGCTCTTGCAGTGCATCCCAAACCAATATTGGCGCATGAATTCCCGATCTTCGGTGAGCGCCAACCAGATACGCTCGGGTGTCGAGCGGATGTACGTGACGTAGACAAAGGTCGAACTAGTCATGGGTGTTCTCCAGCCGTCGCTTCAGATCCGCGAGCGCCTTCAATCGCGGGGTATCGAACTGCGCGATCCAGCGGTCATAGATGTCCTGCAGCGGCACGGGATTGAGGAAGTGAAGCTTTTCGCGCCCACGGCGCACCGTGGCGATCAGATGGGCCGCCTCCAAGACCCGCAAGTGCTGGGTGACGCCCTGGCGGGTCATGTCGAGGTGCTCGCACAGTTCGTTGAGCGTCCGGCCATCGTGCGCACGCAGTAGGTCGAGCACCGTGCGCCGACTGGGATCGGCCAGAGCCTTGAACAACCGATCGGTGCCGTCGTGTTCCGTCATGCTCATCAGGCAAGCCTTTACTTGCCTAAATGATAGGCAAGTATTCCATTGCCTGTCAAGCGGCCCTGTTGTTCAGCGCGTGATCGGCACGCCCACACTCCTGAGGCGAAGCACCTGCCACGCGGGGCACACGCTCACGGCGCCCACCAGCACGCCCATCAGCGCGAGACCCTCGAGCCAGACGATATCGCCCACCGCCCCGGTCGGGACGCCAAAGTGATGCCAGAAGTACCTCAGCACCCATTCCTGCGCGACGGCCGCCACCGCCAGCCCGCCCACGCCGCCCACGGCGCACAGCACGGCCGCTTCGGCCACCACCAGGCCGACGAGCTGCCGGTTGCGGAAACTCAGCGCCTTCAGAAGTCCGAACTCCCCCGCCCGTTCACGCACCGAATACGCCATCCCGTTGCCGATCACCAGCAGCAACGTGAGCAGAACGGCCGTGCCGACGCCACGCACGATGAAACTGACGTCGAAAATCTGCGCGACATAGTGTGCAGCCTCCGCACTGAAGGAGCGGGTGCGGGTCGGATGACCGGAATTCCTCGACAACGCATCGATGGCGAGCGCAATCCGAGCGGCCGCACGGGGGTCGCGGATCTGCTCAAAGTACGCGCCCACGGTCCCGCGACCCTGAGCGCGCGCCGCCTCGAAGTCGCTCCAGTGTAGGAACAGCGTGTTTTCACGATCACGCCGGCGAGTGCGGTAGATGCCGCACAACGTAAATATCCACACCGGCGACCCGTTACGCTGCAGGAACGTCGAGGCGCGAATCGGAATCTGCTCACCGATCCGCCACCCGTATCGGTGCGCCATGGAAGCGCCGGTCAGCAACCCCGAACGGGTCGTCTCGAAGGCCCGCCACTGCTGCGGCGGCATGTGGTAACCGCGAAACACCGTGAACCAGCTCGACGGTACCGCGAACCCACCCACTCCCTGATCGGCCCGTTGCCAGCTGCCGAAGAAAAAGTGGTTGTACGTGACCCGCTCGACGCCCGGCATCGCGGCGAGCCGCCCGTCAAGAGCAAGCGGCAACGCCCCGCCGAGCACCTGCGGCACCGTCACGAGCCGATGGGCTGCCCGTTCCCCCTGCCCGGCCGTGCGCAGCGCCTCGGTCAGACTTCCGAGCAGTCCTAACAGCGCAAATGCAGCGCCCACCGCCGTGAGCGTCAGTCCCGTACGCAGCGGCCGCCGAGCCAACTCCGCCCACAACAGGTGCGCCCAGCGCATCGCGCGGCAGCCCGTCCGCTACAGCTCCCGCAGCCCGTCGGTGACCGGCATGCGCGCGGCGCGCAGCGCCGGGAACAAGCCACCCACGAATCCGATCGCGAGCGCCCACTTCAGTCCCTGGCCGATCAGCCTCGGCGTGACGCGGAACTGGAAGACGACGGCACTGAAGTTCGGTCCCATGGTCGAGGCCGTGAAATGATGAAACAACGTCCAGGCGATCAGTGCCCCGACGATGCCCCCGCCGAGGGCGAGCAGCAGCGTCTCGGCAAGAATGGAGAACACCACCACCCCGCCGCGAAAACCCATCGCCCGCAGCGTCGCCACCTCCCGGGTGCGGGCGGCAACCGCCGCGTACATGCTGTTCAGCGCCCCGGCCATGGCCCCGATGGCCATGATGGCCCCGACCACGGTGGCCAGCACGCGGATGACGCGGGTCATGCCCTTGGACTGCTTGGCGTAGTAGGCGCGCGTCGTCTGCGCCTGCACTTTCAGGCGCGGATCGCTCGCCAGCGCTGCCTTGAACGCGCCGATCGCCTGCGCACTGGTGAGCCGCACCGTCGCGGACTGCACGCTCGCGCCCCGATGAAACGTGGACGCAACCATGTTCACATCGCCCCAGAGCTCCGAGTCGTGCGCCCCCGCATGGGCGAACTCACCGACCACCTTCCAGGGTTGACCGTTGATGGTGACGCTCGAGCCGATCGAGGTGTGGCGGAACTCCCGCATCGCATCGCGCCCGGCGTCGAGTTCGCGCAACCCCGGCGTGAAGCGCCGCCCGGCGATGAGCTTCACCCCGGAGCGCACCGCCCAGACCTCGCCGCCCACGCCCCGGATCGTGACCGAGCCGTAACGGCGCGAGCCCTTCTTGGACAGCGACGCGGCCACCACGACCTCCGGGGAGATCAGGGGCGCACCGGCGGCATCGTGCGCCACCTGCGGCTTCTGACCGATGAGCATCACGCTCGCCTGATCCAGGTTCGAGCTGCTCTCCGAGAGCGCCCCGGAGCGCAGCACGATCGCCCGATCCGCACTGCCGGTGCTCTGGAAGGTCGCCTGATAGCCGCTCGCCATGGCGAGCAGCGCCACCAGGACGCCGACCACCCCTGCGATCCCGACGACGACCACCGAGGCGCTTCCCCAGCGCTGCGGCAGCGTCGCGATGCCGGAGGCCGTGACGCTGCCGGTCAGACGTCCGAGTCGGGTCAAGGCGAGCCATAGACCGAGCAGCACGAGGAGCACCCCGATCAGCATCCAGGGCAGCGCGATGGTGAGCACGACCCCGGCGATCACGGCCACCGTCACCCCCAATCCGTACAGCGTTCGCTTCAGCATCGGGTCTCTCCCTCAGCGCCCCGCCAGCGCATCGACGATGTGCAGCCGCATGCCGCGCCGCGCGGGCAATGCGCCGACCAGCACCCCGATCAGCACCATCAGGATCCCCCCGCGCAGCCAGATCGACCCGCCCACCGGCATCATGGGCAGTGCGGCGCCGACCTGATGCTGCAGGACGTGCACCGCGAGCGCGGCGGCGGCGAGCCCGAGCGCCCCGCCGAGCACCACCAGCAGGACCGACTCCCCGAGCACCAGGCTCAACACCGTGCCGTTGGTGAACCCGAGCGTCTTCAGCACCGCCAGCTCCCCGGTGCGCTCCCGGACCGCCTGTGCCATGGTGTTGCCCGTCAGCAGCATGAGCGTGAAGAACACTGCGCCCATGATCGCGTGCATGATCAGACCGATATCGACGAACTGACTCAGGAAATCGACGGCAAAGGCGCTGTCGCTTTGCGTCCTGGTCTCGTGCCCGGAGTTGTTCGAGAGCGCATCGATGGCCGCCGCGACCTCGCTCGCCTGCTGTGGGTTGCCGATCTTCTCCGCGAACAGCCCGACCCGGTCATTGCCGAAGGCCGCCGCTTCGTTGAAATACCGCATGCGCAGGAGGAAATCCTGCTCCTCGAACGGCGAGCGCGCATGGTAGATGCCGACCAGATCGAAGGTCCAGGTGTACGAACCGCTCTTCCGGGGGTAGATCATCGCCTTGATCGGGATCTGATCGCCGACCTTCCAGTGATAGCGCTTCGCGAGCGCCGCCCCGACGATGGCGCCGGTCTGCGTCGCATCGAACTGGCGCAGCGCAGCCGGCGCGATCTTGAACTCCGGATACAGCGAGAAGAAATTGCGCCCGACGGCGAACATCGATCCGATGACTTGCTTGGGATTCTGGTAGCTGCCCCCGAAGAACGTGTAGCCGGTGACCGCCTCGACACCCGGCACGGTGCGGATCTGCGCCTGGAGACTCATCGGCATGGGGGTGAACAGCCCGGTCCTGGAAATCGTGATCAACCGGTGCGCCGAGCCGACCGTTTGCCCGGCTTCGCCGAACACACTGTTGACCGACTCGAGCAGCCCGAAGAGCAAGAAGGCGACGACGATCGACAGCAGCGTGAGGCCGGTGCGCACCTTGCGCCGGCGCAGCGCCGCTCCGATCAGGTGCAGGTATTTCATGCCGCGACCAGCTCACCCCCCACCAGGGTGCCTTTGTCCAGATGCAACGTCCGCCCGGCGTGCTCGGCCGCCTTCGGATCATGGGTGACCATGATGATGGTCTTGCCATGCTCCCGGTTCAGCTGCTGCAGCAGCCCGAGCACGTCCTCGGCCGACTGTCGGTCCAGATCGCCCGTCGGCTCGTCACACACCAAGAGCGTCGGATCGGACACGATGGCGCGGGCGATGGCAACGCGCTGCTGTTGTCCACCGGAGAGTTCCCCGGGCTTGTGCGTGGCGCGATCGGCGAGCCCGACCAGTTGCAGCGCGACGCTCGCGTTGCGTCGGCGATCCTTGCTCGGGAGCTTCGTCAGCAACAGCGGCAGCTCCACGTTGCGTTGCGCCGAGAGCATCGGCAGCAGGTTGTAGAACTGAAAGACGAAGCCCACATGGGCCGCCCGCCAGCGCGCCAGCTGCCCCTGACTCAAGCGCTCGATGCGCTCCCCGGCCACCGCCAACGACCCTTCCGTCGGGCTGTCGAGTCCCCCGATCAGGTTCAACAGCGTGGTCTTGCCCGAGCCCGAGGGGCCCATCAGCGCCACGAACTCCCCCCCCTGCACGTCCATGTCGATGTGATGCAGCACCTCGATGCGCTGGCGGCCGCGCTCGTAGACCTTGCTCAGGGACCGGATTTCAACCAATGCGCCCATGTGCGTTCACTCCCGCTGGATGCTGACTCGATCCCCGCCGGCGAGGTCCGCCGGAGGATCGCGAACCACTTCACTGCCCGCCGCGATCCCGCCGACCGCCTGCAGGTCCGCGCGCCGCGGACCCTCGGTGACCCGATGCGCCTGCACCTCGGTGCCCTTGACGGTGAAGACCACCGTTCGTGCGCCCCGGCGCACCACGCTCGAGGCCGGCACCCACACCATCCCCGCTCGCACGTCCGAGTGCGCCGCGGCGGCACCGGCGTGCTGCAGGAACGACACGCGCACCCCCATCTGCGGCAGGATGCGCGGATCCTTGCTCTGCAGGGCCACGCGCACCCGCACGGTCGCCTTGCTCTTGTTGGCCGTCGGCACGATGGCGATGACACGCGCCCGGATGCGCCAGTTCGGGTAGGCATCGAGCACGGCAACGGCCGGCTGGCCGGCGTGCACCCGATCGATATAGGCCTCGTTGACGTCGACGTCGACTTCGAGGGAATTCATGTCCACGATGGTGGCGATACCGGTCTGCGTGAAGCCGCCGCCACCGAAGAACGGTGAGATCATCTCCCCGACCTGCGCCGGCTTGTCGACCACCACGCCGGAGAACGGCGCATGCACCACCGTGTAGTCCTCCTGGACCTGAGCGGCGCGTTGCGCCGCGCGCGCCACGGACACCTCGCGCCGTTGGGTGAGCACCTGGGCGGCGAGCGAGCCGGCCTGGGTCTGCGCCTGCTGCAGCGCCTGTTCGGACACCAGGTGCTGACCGATCAGTGCCTGATCGCGCGCCAGATCGCGTCGTGCTTCGGCCCATTGCACCTGATATTGGCGCAACTGCGCCACGGCCGCGAGCGTTTGCGCATGCGCCTGCTGCAGCGCCGCTTGCGTTGCGCTGTCGTCGAGCGTCGCGAGCACTTGGCCGCGACGCACGGACTGCCCTTCCTGGAAGTACACGTGCGTCAGCATGCCGGCGATTTCCGCCGAAACCGTCGCCTTGCGCTCGGCCGTGACGTAACCGCTCGCCTGCAACACCGCGCTCGAGGCGCCCGCCGGCGCCTCGGCGATCGCGATCTTGACGGCGATGCCACGCGGCCGGGAGAGCAGGAAGTACCCGAGTGCACCGAGCAACGCCAGCGCGAGCAGCGCACCGAGCGCGATCCACAGCGTGCGCGGGGCGTGCACCGCCTCGCGTTGACTGCGATCAATCTTGAGCTGACCCAACAGCTGATTGTTGTTATTCGAATCCACGTTGGCCGACATCCTCCATCGCCCTCATTTTCCTCTCGGTCCCCCGACCGGTCGGAACCAAACGCGTGGCTCGGTGAGCGCATTCTACGGCAGCACAAGGGCGAGGTAAATCCGCGACATGCACGCAGCATCGCGCCTCGCACGGCGGCAACCCAGTGCGATGCGTCACCGCACGCGGGTGACAGTTGTCACCCGCGTGCGCTTCAGGGCTGGGTGGGATCCAGTTCGAGCAACGGCGCGGCCGTGCAGGCCGCCAGCAGCGCCTGCGCCTCGCGCCAGCGCCGCGAGGCCCGAAGCGCCACCGCATCGAGATGCTCACGGCCGTGCAGACGGGCCAGACGCACCGCGGACGCCGGCGCGGGCGTCACCTTCAGTCCGGCCAGCAGCTGCTGCACCGCCGCGCGGTCGTTGCACACCGGCAGCATGTCGCAGCCGGCGGCGAGCGCGCGCGCGGCCCGCTCGAGCACCCCGCCATAAGCCACCGCGCCGCCCATCGACAGATCATCGGCGAACACCGCGCCCTGGAAGCCGAGCTCCCCGCGCAGGACCTCCCCGATCCAGCGGGGCGAGAAACTCGCCGGCGCCGCATCCACCGCCGGGAACAGCAGGTGCCCCACCATCACCGCCGGCAGACCATTGGCGATCAGGCGCCGGTACGGCATCAGGTCACCGTCAAGGTCGGCCCACTCGCGCCGGTCGAGCGGCAGTTGCGCATGCGAGTCGGCCGTGACCGCCCCGTGACCCGGAAAATGCTTGGCGGTCGCCGCCATCCCGGCCTCGCGCATGCCGTGGGCGTAGGCGCCGGCGAGCGAGCTGACCGCCTCCGGGCGGCTGTGGAAGGCCCGGTCGGTAATGAAACTCACGCCGTAATCGATGTCCACGCACGGGGCGAACGACAGATCGATTCCGCAGGCGGCGAGCTCGGCGGCCATGAGCCACCCCATCTCCCGGGCGAGCACAAGAGCGGCGCGCGGCTCGAGATCGAACTGGCGGCCGATGCGCCGGGCCGCCGGCAGCGCCGAGAACCCCGGGCGGAATCGCTGGACCCGACCGCCCTCATGATCGACCGCGACTAAGAGCCTCGGGGTGCGCAGCGCGTGAATGGCCTGCACCAGATCGGTCAGCTGTTGCGGCTCGACGTAGTTGCGCGTGAAGAGAATCACCCCGCCGACGAGCGGATGGGCGAGCAAGGTGCGCTCCTCGTCCGTCAGCGCCGTTCCGGTCAGATCGATCATCAGCGGGCCGAGGGTCATCGGTGTGCTCCTCACGGTCCGGACAGCAATGCCAGCGACTCGACATGTCCGGTGTGCGGAAACATGTCGATGACGCCGGCGGCCTCGAGCGTAAACCCGTGCTCGTGCACCAGGATGCCGAGGTCGCGGGCGAGACTGCCCGGATGGCAGGAAATGTACAGCACGCGCTGCGGCCGCAGCGCCGCGACCGTGCCGAGTACTTCGCGGGCGCCGACTCGCGGCGGATCGAGCAACACATGCCGGTACGCGCCGCGCAGCCAGGGCACCTGCGGGTCGGGTGCGACGGACAGATCCGCCACGTGGAACTGTGCGGTGGTGATGCCGTTGCGCGCCGCGTTCGTGCGCGCCCGTTCGATCAATGCCGCCTCGCCCTCCACCCCGACTACGTGCGCCCCCGAGCGGGCGAGCGGCAGCGTGAAGTTGCCGAGTCCGCAATACAGATCGAGTACCGCATCGCCCGGTGCCGGCGCGAGCAGCTCGACCGCCTGTGCCACCAGCGCGCGATTGATCGGACCATTGATCTGCACGAAATCACTCGGCTGGAACTCCAGTCGCAGGTCAAATTGCGCCAGCGCGTAGAAGAGCGGCTCGCTCGATGCGCCCGGCTCGAGCGGCTCGATGCTCTCGAGCCCGCCCGGCTGCAGGTAGATGCGCGCGCCGTGACGTGCGGCAAACGCGTGCAACCGCTCCCGGTCGGCCGCCGAGGGCGGCGCGAGCACCCGCAGCACCAGCGCGGTGACGTTGTCCGCCACCGCCACTTCGATCTGCGGCAGCTGTTGCCGGATCTCGAGCGCCCCGATGAGCTCGGCGAGCGGCTCGATCCACTCGCTCACCGGGGCCGCGAGCACCTCGCAGTGATGCACGTCCGCGACGTAAGGCGCGCTGCGCTCGCGAAAACCGACCACGACGCGGCCTTTCTTCGGCACGTACTTCACCCCGAGGCGCGCCCGGCGCCGATACCCCCACACCGGGCCGGCGAGCGGCGCGAGCCAGCGCGGACACGACACGCGCGCCACGCGCTCGAAGTTGTCCGCCAGCTCGGTCTGTTTCAACGCGAGCTGCGCTTCGCTCGAGAGGTGTTGCAGCAGACAGCCGCCGCACACCCCGAAATGCGCACAGCGCGGGGTCACGCGCGTCGCGGCGGGTTCGAGCACCTCCAACAGTCGACCCTCGTCGTGCTGCCGATGGCGCCGTGTGCGCACGAAGCGCACCGACTCTCCGGGCAGCGCACCGGGGATGAAGACGGTCTTGCCCTCGCGCACGATCCCCTCGCCCTCGTGAGTCAGCGCCATCACGCGGGCGCACTCCTCCGCGGCCGGCACCGGGCGCGCGTGGCGCGAGCGGCTCATGCGAGCGCGTCCCACGCCTTGAGGAACTGTGCGAAGTGCGGCTCCTCGGCGCCGCGCAGCAGTGCGCGCACGCGCTCGAGTTCGCCCTGATGCGCCTCACGGCTCACACGGCCGCGCAGCAACTCGAAGCGCAGGTACACCAGGTAGGTGTTGAGCACGTCGGTCTCGCAGTAGCGGCGGATCCCGGTGAGGTTCCCCGCCTGATAGGCGTCCCACACCTGCGCCCCGGAGAAGCCGAGCTTGCCCGGGAAGCCGAGCAGCTGCGCGATGTGCTCGAGCGAGACGCGCCCGCGGCCCTGAAAGCCCGACAGCACGTCCATCAGGTCGATATGGCGCCAGTGGAAGCGGCTGAGGTAATTGTTGTAGCGAAACGCCGGATCGGAATCCCCGGTCTCCCAGAAGCGCGGCGCCTGCACCCCGGCGGCGAGCGCCCGATAGGTGAGCACCGGCAGGTCGAACCCCGAGCCGTTCCAGGAGATCAGCTCCGGGGAGAAGCGCTCGAGGCCATCGAAGAAGCGCTCGATGAGCTCGGGCTCGGCGGCCTGCTCATCGCCCAAGCTCCACACCTTGAGCGCATCGCCACGGCGCAGCACGCAGGAGATCGCCACGATCCGATGCTGCTCGTGGGAGAGGAACTCCCCGCCCGAGGCCTGACGGCGCAGCGCGTACATGGCCTTGGCGACCGCCGCGTCGCTCAGCCCCTCAAGGCCATACAGCCGCCGCCCGAGGGCGACGTCCGGCACCGTTTCGATGTCGAACACCAGACAGTTCATAGATTCCGTAGATCCTCTCACTCCGTGGGTGCGCTCGCGGAGGCGCGCAGCAGCACCGCGACCGCCACGACGAGTCCGGCCTCATCGGTGAGCGTCACGTGGCCCTCGCCGATGCCGAGCGCGCGGCGCACCCGCTCGCCGCGTTCCGAATACACCACTTCGGGCTTGCCGAGTCGGTTCTGCACCACCCCGACGTCGCGGATCCACACCCCGTTGGCAAAGCCCGTCCCCATCGCCTTGACGATCGCCTCCTTGGCGGCAAAGCGCATCGCGAGGAAGCGCTGCGGCCGGCGCGTGCGCGCCAGTTGGGTGCGCTCGACGGGCATCAGCAGTCGCTCGATGAAACGCTCGCCGTGTCGCTCGAGCACCCCGTCGATCCGCTCGGCCTTGAGGACATCGATGCCGATGCCGAAGATCATGCGCGCGCCGCATCGAGCAGCGCGCGCATCTGGCGCACGGCGGCGGGCAGTCCGTCGAACAGCGCACGCGCGATGAGGGCGTGCCCGATGTTCAGCTCGACGATCGGGCCGATCGCGGCCACGGGCTGCACGTTGTGGTAGTCGAGCCCGTGGCCGGCATGCACCGTGAGGCCGAGCCGTGCCGCGAGCTCAGCGCCGGCGGCGAGCCGCTCGAGCTCGCGGGCCCGCGCCGCACCGCTCGCCTGGGCATACGCGCCGGTGTGCAGCTCGATCGCCGGGGCGCCGGTGCGCGCACTCGATTCGATTTGGGCCGGGTCCGGATCGATGAACAGCGACACCCGCACGCCGCTCGCGCCGAGCCGCGCGACGGCCTCGCGCACTCGCACGAACTGACCGGCGACCTCGAGTCCGCCCTCGGTGGTGAGTTCCTGACGCTTCTCCGGCACCAGGCAGCAATGCTGTGGGCGGACCTCGCAGGCGATGCCGATCATCTCCTCGGTGACGGCCATCTCGAGATTCATGGCGGTCTTGAGCAGTCCGCGTAAGGTGCGCACATCCGCATCCTGGATGTGGCGGCGATCCTCGCGCAGATGCAGCGTGATGCTGTCGGCACCCGCGCGCTCGGCCTCGAGCGCCGCGTGCACCGGGTCGGGCTCGCGGCCGCGGCGCGCCTGGCGCAGCGTCGCGACGTGATCGATGTTCACGCCAAGGGCGATCGGGGCATGGCTCACGGGGTTCTCCGCCGGACCGAGGCACCCCCGCAGCGGGGGCTCATGGCGGCATTTTCCCGTAGCGGGCCGCCGGATGCGACCCCTGCTTCATCGCCCGGGCCACGCGGCGCGTGGCCAGTTCGCGCCCCTCGAGACACTCGGCGAGCGCCGCGGCGAGCAGCACCCGGGCATCGGCACGCGTGCGCGCCGCCTCCAGGTCCCCGCACTGCAGCGCCTGCAGCGAGTGTCCGGCGAGCGCTCCGGGCTCCTCGCCGGGCACCCGGAAGAGTCCCTGGGCGGGCCGGAAGCGGTAGAACCCCTCCGGCTCGATCGCCTGCCCGCTGACCTCGGTGGCCAGATCGAGCCCGTAGCCGACGGCGCTCAGCAGTTCGAGCTCGAAGCGGCGCAGCGCCGCTTCGATCGCCTCATGGGCCCGCAGCCGCGCCAGTGCACCGGCATAGGCGTCGAACAGCTCCGGGGCCGCATCGTGCCGCAGCGTCAACTTCAGCAACAGCTCATTGAGATAGAACGCGCTCATCACGCACCCGGCCGGCAGCGGCGCGGCCGGCGCGACGCACTCTGCCCCGGTGAGCTGCCCGGCGTCGCGACCCTGGGTAAAGGACACGAGCAGCGGCTGAAACGGCTGCAGCACCGCGGCGAGGCGCGACTTCGGCCCGCTCACGCCGCGGGCGAACAG
Source organism: Pseudomonadota bacterium (assembly GCA_021851405.1). GTDB lineage: Bacteria > Pseudomonadota > Gammaproteobacteria > Steroidobacterales > Steroidobacteraceae > 13-2-20CM-66-19. The sequence continues at coordinate 58,870 of JAJZDW010000006.1, read as the reverse complement.
CGTCAAGCGCCCCTCGGCGCGCACCAGAACCTCGAGAATCCGTCCGCTCTCGCGGTACGGCCGGTGATGCAGCAGGTAGGCCGGCGCGAGCTGGACGCGGCGGGCCGGGGCGCTCATGAATCGAGGCCCAGATCCTTCAGCGCACGCGCATTGTCGGCCCAGTTCTCGCGCACCTTGACCCACAGCGTCAGGTGCAGTCGCTCCCCGAGCAGCGCGTTCAGCGTCCGCCGCGCGGAACTGCCGACGCGCTTCAAGCGCTCCCCACCGGCGCCGATGACGATCGGTTTCTGGCCTTCGCGATCGACCCAGATCACCACGTCGACCGCGAGCTGGCCCTCCTCAGGGTGCATCCGCTCGACCTCGACGGCAACGCCGTAGGGGACCTCCTGGTTCAACTCCAGGGTGAGCTTCTCGCGCACCGTCTCGGCGATGCGAAACGCCGTGCCGCGGTCGGTGAGCGTGTCGCGGGCAAAGAGCGGCGGGGATTCGGGCAGCTGCGCCGCGAGGGTGCGGATCAGATCCTCAACGCCCTGCCCCTTCAGCGCCGAGACCGGCACGAGCGCGATGAACGGATGGCGCGCGTTGAGCTCGGCCAGATACGGCAGCAGCCGATCGCGCGGGCGGACCTGATCGACCTTGTTGACCACGGCGATCGCCGGGCGGCGCGCGTGCGCGATGCGCTCGAGCGCGAGGTCGTCCTCCCCGTTCCAGCGCATTGCCTCGAGCACCAGCACCGCCACGTCCGCATCGGCGAGCGCGGAGGTCGCCGTCCGGTTCATCGCCTTGTTCAGCGCCCGGCGCGCCTGGCGGTGCAGTCCCGGGGTGTCGAGGAAGGCGATCTGGGCGTCGGGGCGCTGCACCAGGCCGAGGATGCGGTGACGGGTGGTCTGCGGGCGCGGCGTGACGATGCTCACCTTGGTGCCCACCAGCGCGTTGAGCAGCGTCGACTTGCCGACATTGGGCCGGCCGACGAGCGCCGCGAAGCCGCAGCGCAGCAGCGGCTCGGCGCCTTCAGGCTGATCGCTCATCGGAGTGTTTTCCAATCGTGTCCAAAATACGTTCTGCCGCCTCTTGTTCGGCGCGCCGGCGGCTTGAGCCGCGGCCGCGCGTGCACAACGAGAGGTCCTCGACCGCACAACTGACCTCGAAGGTCTGGGCATGCGGCTCGCCCTCGACGCGCTCGACCGCATACAGCGGCAGCGCGAGCCCGCGCCCCTGCAGGTACTCCTGCAGGCGGGTCTTCGGATCCTTCAGCGCCGCCGGCGGCGGCAGCGCCTCGATGTGCGCCGCGAGCGACGCGAGAATGAACTCGGCGGCGGCCTCGAGCCCGGCATCGAGAAACAGCGCCCCGCACAGCGCCTCGAAGGCATCGGCGAGAATCGACTGGCGGCGAAAACCGCCGGTTTTCAGCTCCCCGGAGCCCAACTGCAGCACCTCACCGATGCCGAGCGCCGCGGCCACCTCGGCCAGCGGCTCGGCGCTGACCAGCCGGGCGCGCAGGCGGCTCAGATCGCCCTCGTCCGCTTGGCCGAAGCGCGCGAACAGATGCCGCGCGATGACCAGATTGACCACCGAGTCGCCGAGGAACTCCAGGCGCTCGTTGTTCTCCCCCGACGCGCTGCGGTGCGTCAGTGCGGCACGAAACAGCGCCGCGTCTCGCGGCGTGTGCTGAAGGTGCATGCGCACCCAGCGCTCGGGCCACTCTGCGTTATCCACCGCCGCTCACGTGCACCGCCTTGTCGAACGCCACGCGCAGCTCGACGTTGCCGAACAGCGGCGCATAGGACACGTAGGCGGCTTCGACCTGGTAGCCCGTGCCGCTGCGCCGGATGCTCACGTCCTGCACCGTGGGGTAATTGACGCTGTCGATCTCGAAATGGCGCGAAATAGAGGTCTGGATCTTAAACACGCTGCCGCCGCCGCTGCGGAACTGGTGGCTCACCTCATCGAGCGTGTGCGACACCTTCATGTAATTCAGGTACACCGGCGCTAAGCGCAGTCCGGCGTACAGACAGATTACCAGTGGCGTCAGCAACACCAGCCAGCCGATCAGAGTGATCCCGCGTTCTCGGTGCATCGCTCAACCTCCGCTATTTGATCTTCTTGCCGATCCGACTCCAGAGCGGGCCACCTTTGCGATCGATGTCCCAATTGAACCAGATGTAGGTGGCCCGACCGACCAGATTGCGCTGTGGCACGAAGCCCCACACCCGGCTGTCATCGCTGTTGTCGCGATTGTCGCCGATCATGACGTAGCGCTTGGCCGGGACATCCATCTCGACCAGTTTCTGCTCGTACAGCGGCAGCGCATCGGGCGGCGGGTTGCCGCCGCAGATGTATCCGCGCGCATCCGAGCGCGGACAGCTCGGCAGAGGATCGGCGGTGACCTCGAGCGGCACCGGGCAGAGCAGCACGTGGTGCACGTGACCATCGAGGTCCTCGCTGCCGAGCTGCATATTCTGGTAGCAGCCGTCGTTGTAGGTGCCCACGATGCGCAGCGGAATCTTCTGCCCGTTGATCGTCAGGCGATCATCGTGCACCACGACGTGATCCCCCGGCAGCCCGACCACGCGCTTGATGTAATCCTCGCTCGGCTTCAGCGGATAGCGGAACACCACCACATCGCCGCGGTGCGGCTCACCGGTGGAGAGGATCTTGGTGTGCGTGATCGGCAGGCGCAGCCCGTAGGCGAACTTCTCCACCACGATGAAGTCCCCGTCGAGCAGCGTCGGCATCATCGAGTCCGACGGAATGCGAAACGGCTCGAACAGGAACGAGCGCACCAGCAGCACCGCGAGCGCCACCGGGAAGAAGCTGCGTGCATAGTCGACGGTGGTCGGCTCCGGCTCGCCGCGCGGGTCGCGGCCCGCGGCGCTCGCCGCGGCGGCACGCCGCCGAACCAGCCACAGCGCATCGATCAGCCACACGATGCCGGTGACCACTGAGATCAGCAGCAGCACGGCGCTGAAGTTCAGTGCCTCGGCGGCGAAGATCCGCAGCACCACCGCCACCAGCAGCACCGGCAGCGCCCGGTAGCACCAGGCGACGAAGACGCCCTCGCGAGCCGGCTCGGCGGCGAGCAGCCGGCGCGGCTTGAGCAACCAGTCATCGACCACGCACACCAGGCCCACCGGGATGGCGAGCCAGGACAGAACGATGATCAGCTGCATCACGACAGACGGCATAGCGGCTCCATTGACGAGTTTGGGCACGAACCGGCAGCACTGGGCGCTCGAGTGCGCCAATCCGTTGCCGGGCAGCGAGGGAATCGTGGGGGCAGACATCGCGGCGGCACGCTACTTGCGGCCCAATTGGAGCACCGCGAGGAACGCCGACTGGGGAATCTCGACCCGGCCGACCTGCTTCATGCGCTTCTTGCCCTCTTTCTGCTTCTCGAGCAGCTTGCGCTTGCGGCTGATGTCACCGCCGTAGCACTTGGCGAGCACGTTCTTGCGCAGCGCCTTGACCGTGGCGCGCGCCACGATCGCGCTGCCGATCGCCGCCTGCACGGCGACTTCGAACATCTGCCGCGGGATCAGCTCCTGCATCTTGTCGACCAGCTCGCGGCCGCGGTGATAGGCATTGTCGCGGTGCACGATGATCGAGAGCGCATCGACCCGCTCGGCGTTGATCAGGATGTCGAGCTTCACGAGCGGGGCGGCCTGGAAATGCGAGAACTCGTAATCGAACGAGGCGTAGCCGCGGCTCACCGACTTCAGCCGGTCGAAGAAATCGAGCACCACCTCGGCGAGCGGCAGTTCGTACTGCAGCGAGACCTGGGTGCCGAGGTAGAGCATCTTCTTCTGCACGCCGCGCTTGTCGGTGCACAGCTGCAGCACCGCCCCGACGTGATCGGGCGGCACCAGGATGTTCGCCACGATGATCGGCTCGCGGATCTGCTCGACCTCATTCAAGGGCGGCAGCTTCGAGGGGTTGTCGACGTAGACCACCTCCCCGTCGGTGCGCTCGACTTCGTACACCACGGTCGGGGCGCTGGTGATCAGATCGAGGTGGTACTCGCGCTCGAGCCGCTCCTGCACGATGTCCATGTGCAGCAGGCCGAGAAAGCCACAGCGAAAGCCAAAGCCGAGCGCCCCGGAGACTTCCGGCTCGTAGTGCAGCGCCGAGTCGTTCAGGCGCAGTTTGGCGAGCGCATCGCGGAAGCTCTCGTAGTCCTCGGCGTTCACCGGGAAGACCCCCGCGAACACGCGCGGCTTGATCTGCCGGAACCCGGGCAACGCCTCGGTGGTCGGCCGATTCTCAAGCGTGATGGTATCGCCCACCGGCGCCCCGTCGATTTCCCTGATGCCCGCGACGATGAAGCCAACGTCGCCGGCGGCAAGGGTCTGCGCGACGAGCGGCTTCGGCGTGAAGCGGCCGAGCCGATCGACGCTGTGCGCCCGTCCGGTGGAGATCACTCGGATCTTCTCCCCCGTCGAGACGCTGCCGTTCATGACCCGCACCAGCGAGACCACCCCGACATAGTTGTCGAACCAGGAATCGATGATCAGCGCCTGCAGGGGCGCCTCGGGATCGCCCTGCGGCGCCGGGATCTTCTGGATCAACGCCTCGAGCAGCGCATCCACGCCCTCGCCGGTCTTGGCGCTGACCTTCAGAGCATCGTGCGCCTCGATACCGATGATCTCCTCGATCTCGGTCATGACGCGCTCCGGATCGGCCGAGGGCAGGTCGATCTTGTTGATGACCGGTACCACCGTCAGGCCCTGCTCGAGGGCCGTGTAGCAGTTCGCGACGCTCTGCGCCTCGACGCCCTGGGAGGCATCCACCACGAGCAGCGCCCCGTCGCAGGCCGCCAGCGAGCGGGACACCTCGTAGGAGAAATCCACGTGCCCCGGGGTGTCGATCATGTTCAGCTGGTAGCGCTGACCGTCCCGCGCGTCGTAGAAGAGCGTGACGCTCTGCGCCTTGATGGTGATGCCGCGCTCGCGCTCGAGGTCCATCGAATCGAGGACCTGCTCGTGCATCTCACGGGCATCGAGCCCGCGGCACAACTGGATGAAGCGATCGGCAAGCGTGGACTTGCCGTGATCGACATGAGCGATGATGCAAAAATTACGTATGAGCCGCATGAATCCGGGCCGCGTGTTCCGCCGCGCCAGATTGTCAGCGGCGGGCGGATTATACCTGCAGATCGGCGCCGAATATGACCTACTTCACCCCGTCCGGAGGGACGCGGCGGCGCAGTGTGCTCAGCCGGCGCCGAGGTGGCGCCGCAGCGCCGCGGGGTCGAATCGGAAGCGGCACACGAGCGTCTCCCCGAGCAGCAGCACCGGCACCTGCAGCCCGTAGCGGCGAGTCAGTTCCGGGTCGGAGTCGACGTCGAGCTGGCGCAGCGGCGGCAGTGTCCCCTGCGCATCGAACTCGCGCAGCGCCGCGAGCATCTCATCGCACAGCAGGCAGTCCCGCCGCGAGATCAAGGTCAGCGTCGGGGCGCTCAAGGCGGGGGCACCGAATGGGCGAACGCACCGCCCGAGAGTGCCGGGAACGAGGCCGGTTGGGCCCGCACCGAGTCGGCGATCGAGCGCACGGTGCGCGCCGGCGCCTCACCCACCGCGGTCACGCGATGCCCATCGACGAATGTGGAGAACACGTAGGACGCACCCATATGCGCCGATTCTACCGCCGGATGGGCCGGCTTGCGCTGCGCGTGGCGGGCGACGAACACCGAGACCGACGCCAGCCCGTCGGTGTACACCAGGTGCTCGACCGGGCCCAGGGTCCCCGGCATGCTCTGCGCCACGTGCGTGGCCATGTGAAAACCCGGCGGCAGCCACAGCGCATTCCACACCAGACCGCCCTGCTTCGGCGGCGGTGTGTGGTGGTTGCGCAGCCAGCGGTAGCCGGCCGTGGACAGTTGCGGCGCGAACGCCGCATCCGGGATATTCGGCTTGATTTTCAGCGTGGCGAAGGCGATCTGCTCGATTACCTCCCCGCCGTGACGGGCGTCCCAGAGCTGAATCTTCAGCGGCAGGCCGCGCCGGTCGATCCACAGCCGGTAGCCGTAGCGGTAATCATCGCGCGGCATCACCGTCACGAGGCGCGTCAGGTGCTGATCGATGCGCTCGCGCGGCCCCTCGTGCAACCGATAGAACCGCTCGGTGTTTTTGTTCAGCACCGGCATGGTGCCGATCAGCGAGCTGCCCTTGGGCATCTGTTCGACCAGCGCCTCGCGTTTGTCGGGCAGGTAGCAGGTCAGATTCGAGCCGATGCGGATGAACTCCCGCCCCGAACCATCGAGCGACTGCAACCGCTCGGAGACCACGCCATTCTTCATGCGGTGCACGATGCGCAGCATCTGCACCTGCCCACCCTCCCAGTGCGCGAACGTACCCTCATAGTCCAGGGTGCTCAGAGCGTGATTCATCCGCTCGAGCAGCACCGCCGGCTCGCCGGCGAGCGCCGCGGCGCTGCCGATCGCCCACACCAGTGCCCAGGCGCCGAACGCCCTGCTAGTGCGGCCGCGACGTGCCATGGCCATGGCGGGCGAGCGCCCGGACCGTACGGCGCCGGGGCGCCGCCGGCGGACTCGCCGCCGCCTCACTGACCATCAGCGAGGACAGCAGGCTGCCGCCGCTGATCGGCCAGGAATAGGCGCTGTGCGCCACGACATAATCCGCCAACTGGGTGGGCGGCATGGGGGTCATGAGACCTGAGGTGCTCGGGGGCACCACATAGCTGTCCGGACCGCGGCTGCGCCGGCGCACCCCACCGTCGACGACCGGCGCCGCCGTCACGCTCGCGACGGTCATCGGCGCGGCCGCGAGCAGCGGACCGCCATGATGGGCGCGCAACCACAGGATCGACAGCGCCGCAACGCCCGCCGCCAGTCCCACGCCCGAGAGCATGCGCACCCAGGGGGCCGAGGCGAGCGGCACCCCGTCGGTGCCCGTGGCGAGCTGCGGCTCGTGGCTGAGCGCGGCGTTCACCCGGCCGGCCACTGCGCTCTGCAGCACCACTCCGCGCTCGGCGCGGATCACCGCCCCGATGAGCGCGTAGCGTCCCCAGCGCGCCTTCTGACCCTCGTCGCGCGAGAGGCGACGGGCGAGCAGCTCGCACTCGCCCGCGGGCAGCTCGTCATCGAACATCGCGGACAACTGACTGTCGAGTTCCTCGTTCATCCGAGTTCCTCCGTCCGGCCCAGTCCTCCCTCGAACACTTCGCGCAAGCGACCGTCGATCGCCTCGCGGGCCCGGAAAATCCGCGACCGCACCGTGCCGACGGGACAGCCCATCGAGGCGGCGATCTGTTCGTAGGAAAGCCCCTCGAGCTCACGCAGCACGATGGCGGTCCGCAGATCCTCCGGCAGCTGTTCGATGGCTGCGTTGACGGTCTGGCGGATCTCATCGGTCAGCACCAGTCCCTCGGGGGTTTCAGAATCCTTCAGTCGGCCTTGCATATCGTAGGACTCATCGATGCTGTCACGGTCAAAGTCGTAATCGACAGGGCTGCGGTCGCGAGAGACCACCGCGTTCTTCGCGGTGTTGATCGCGATGCGGTACAACCAGGTGTAAAACGCGCTGTCGCCGCGAAACTGCGGCAATGCCCGGTAGGCCTTGATGAAGGCTTCTTGAGCAATGTCCTCGGCTTCGGCCGGGTTACGAACATAGCGCGTCACCAGCTTGACCAATTTGTGCTGGTACTTGAGCACCAGCGCATCAAAAGCACCCTTGTCGCCCCGTTGTACCCGGCGAACCAGGCTCAAATCACTGACATCGGCGCTCATTGCGCGCCCTCTGTTCCTGAATGTTCGAAGGCCGCCCGCACCGCGACCTGAATAGACACTGAATCTTTAGATAAGTTCAGAAGTCTCTACGCCCGGTGCGGTATCGGGGGGTGGACCCCCCATCATGCCCCCACCGGGGGGCGCCGCGCCAGCCGCCGCGAGGATCCGCTCGATGAGCGCGGCGATGGCCGGATCATCCGCCACCTCGCCGGCCAGCAGGTAACGGGCCAGCTCAGGGTCCGGCAGCTCAAGCAGCCTCGTCAGCACCGCACGCTCCTGCGCCCCTGCGCTGGCCAAGGCCACGTTACAGTAGACTTCGAGCAGAACGTCAAGTTCCTTCATGCCCCGCCGGCAGCGCCACTGCAACCGCCGTCCCTCGGCATCGAGCGGGGCGCACACGCCCATCAGCTCTGCCGCTCGATGAGCATTTTCTTGATTTCGGCAATGGCCTTGGCGGGATTCAGATCCTTCGGGCACACGTCCGTGCAATTCATGATGGTGTGGCAGCGATACAGCTTGAACGGGTCCTCGAGTGCATCGAGCCGCTCGCCGGTGGCCTCATCGCGGCTGTCGATGATCCAGCGGTACGCCGCCAGCAGCGCGGCCGGTCCGAGATACCGATCGCTGTTCCACCAGTAGCTCGGGCAGGCGGTCGAGCAGCACGCGCACAGAATGCACGCGGCCGGGCGGTCGATCTGCTCCTGCTCTTCCTTCGACTGCAGCCGCTCGCGGTCCGGCGGCGGCGGCGTCTCGGTCTGCAGCCAGGGTTTGACCGAGGCGTACTGGGCGTAGAACTGGGTCAGATCCGGCACCAGGTCCTTCACCACCGGCATGTGCGGCAGCGGGTAGATGCGGATCTCGCGGCCGAGTTCGTGCATCGAGGTGGTGCACGCGAGCCGGTTGATCCCGTTGATGTTCATCGCGCACGAGCCGCAGATGCCTTCGCGGCAGGAGCGGCGGAAGGTCAGCGAGGAATCCACGCTCGCCTTGATGCTGATCAGTCCGTCGAGCACCATCGGCCCGCACCCCGAGACGTCAAGCTCGAAGGTGTCGACCCGCGGGTTCTCCCCGGAGTCCGGATCGAAGCGGTAGATGCGAAAGGTGCGCACTTCCTGCGCCCCGGCGGGCGCTCTGTGCGTGACACCACCGCGGATGCGCGAGTTGGGAGGCAGTCGGAACTCAGCCATCGGAAACCCTTGCTCAGTAAGTCCGCGCCTTCGGCGGAACGGTTTCGACGTCGTCGGTGAGCGTATTGAGGTGCACCGGCCGGTATTCGAAGCGCACCTGACTCGGCCCATCGACCGACACCAGCGTGTGCTTCATCCAATTCTGATCGTCGCGATTCGGATAGTCCTCGCGCGCGTGCGCGCCGCGGCTCTCGGTGCGGTTCACCGCCGAGCGGATGGTCGCGGTCGCCTGCATCAGCAGGTTCTCCAGCTCCATCGTTTCGAGCAGATCGGAGTTCCACACCAGCGAGCGGTCGTTGATCCGCACGTCGGCAAAGGACTGGTAGGTCTCCCCGAGCTTGCGCGCCCCCTCGGCGAGGGACTCCCCGGTCCGAAACACCGCCGCATCGAGCTGCATGGTTTTTTGCATCTCCAGACGGATCTCGGCGGTCGAGCGCGAGCCGTTGGCGTTGCGCAGTCGATCCAGGCGCGACACGGCGAGCTCCGCGCCGTCCTTCGGCAGCGCCGCATGGCGCGTGCCGGGCTTGATCAGCTCGGCACAGCGGCGTGCGGCCTGGCGGCCGAACACCACCAGATCGAGCAGCGAATTCGAGCCGAGCCGGTTCGCCCCGTGCACCGAGACGCATGCCGCCTCACCCACCGCCATCAGCCCCGGCACGACACTGTCCGGATCGCCGTCGCGAAACCGGACCACCTCGCCGTGGTAATTGCAGGGGATGCCGCCCATGTTGTAGTGCACGGTCGGCTGCACCGGGATCGGCTGGCGGGTCACATCGACGCCGGCGAAGATGCGCGCGGTCTCGGCGATGCCCGGCAGCCGCTCGTGGATCACCTCGGGACCGAGGTGCTCGAGGTGCAGGTGAATGTGATCGTGCTCGGCGCCGACGCCGCGACCCTCGCGGATCTCAATGGTCATGGCGCGGCTCACCACGTCGCGCGAGGCGAGGTCCTTCGCGTTCGGCGCATAGCGCTCCATGAACCGCTCGCCCTTGGCGTTGGTGAGATAGCCGCCTTCGCCGCGTGCCCCTTCGGTGATCAGACAGCCGGCGCGGTAGATGCCGGTCGGATGGAACTGCACGAACTCCATGTCCTGCAGCGGCAGCCCGGCGCGCAGCGCCATGGCGTTGCCGTCCCCGGTGCACGAGTGCGCCGAGGTGCACGAGAAGTACGCCCGGCCGTAGCCGCCGGTGGCGAGGATGGTCATGTGCGCGCGGAAGCGGTGCACCTTGCCTTCGGTCATGTCGAGGGCGACCACGCCGCGGCACACCCCGTTCTCCATGATCAGGTCGATCGCGAAGTACTCGACGAAGAACGTCGCGGAGCGGCGGATCGACTGCTGATAGAGCGTGTGCAGCAACGCGTGTCCGGTGCGGTCGGCCGCCGCGCAGGTTCGCTGCGCGATGCCCTTGCCGTAGTGCGTGGTCATACCGCCGAAGGGACGCTGGTAGATCCGGCCCTCCTCGGTGCGCGAGAACGGCACGCCGTAGTGCTCGAGCTCGATGACCGCCGCCGGGGCCTCCTTGCACATCAACTCGATCGCATCCTGGTCGCCGAGCCAGTCCGAACCCTTGATGGTGTCGTACATGTGCCAGCGCCAGTCGTCCTCGCCCATGTTGCCGAGCGCGGCACTGATGCCGCCCTGGGCGGCCACGGTGTGACTGCGCGTCGGGAACAGCTTGCTGATGCAGGCGGTGGACAGACCCGCCTCGGCGAGGCCGAGGGTGGCACGCAGTCCGGAGCCGCCCGCGCCGACGACGATGACGTCGTACGTATGATCGATGAATTCGTATGTGCTCATGCGGCGCCTCCCAACGCCACTTTGATAATTGCGAACACGCCGGCGGCAGCGGCGAGCACGTGCAGATAGGTCAGCAGCGCAAGCGCCACGGTGCGCATGCCACGAGCGTGCACGTAGTCCTCGATGACCACACGCACTCCGAGCTGCGAATGCCAGGCCGCACTCAGCACGAACAGCATCAGCAGCACCGCCGTCCACGGCTCGCCCATCCAGGCGCTCACCGCCGGATAGGAGAGCGTCGGCAGCGAGAGCACCGAGACGACGAACCAGACGGCGAGCGGCACCAGTGCGACGGCCGTCAGCCGCTGCACCCACCAGTGGTGCACGCCGGCCTTGGCCGCGCCGTGGCCGAGGACCTGGCCGAGCGGACTGCGCAGACTCATGCGTGTCTCCCGGTGAGCAGCCACGCCGCCAGCGCCGCAAACAACACCGCGCTGCCGATCAGCACCAGGTAGGCGCTGGCGCGCGACTGCGCGCGCTCGAGGCCGCGGCCGCTGTCCCACACCAGGTGGCGCAGGCCCGCGCACAGGTGATAGGCGAACACCGCGAGCAGCGCGAGCCAGAGGATCTTGAAGATCCCGCCTCCGAGCAGCGCCGCGGCGCGCGCGTAGGCGAGCGGCCCACCGGCGACGGCCATCAGCCAGTACACCAGCACGAGGAGCCCGAGTGCGAGTACGAGCCCGGTGGCGCGGTTCAACACAGAGGTGAGCAGCGTGTAGCGGTGCATCCGGTACACGGACAGATGCGGCGAAGTGGGTCGTTCAGCCATAAGTGCTCGAGGGGTCAAAAGTCGATACAGCGGCCCTTGCGCTCCCAGTCGCCGAAGCGCGTCGGCTCGGGGCCGGCCGGTCCGCCGATCTCCCGGGGCGTCGGCGGCGGCTCGTGCGCGGCGGGTGCCTGTGCTGCGGCCCCTGCGCCGGTTTCAGTTGCGGACGGCGGTGGGGGGGTATTCGAATCGTCCTGCATGTCCGGTGAGTTTGCCAGAATTGCGCTGTGCCCGCCACGGCACAGCTTGCGGGCGCTCCCGTCGGCTAAGATATAGTCGTATGAATTCACAACTGCATCGCACCCCATTGACGGATCTCGGCGTGCTGCGCATCGGCGGCGCCGACGCGGCGCGTTTTCTGCAGGGACAGGTGTCGAACGACCTGACCCGCCTCGGCCCGCAGCGCACGCTGCTCGCCGGCTACCACACCCCACAGGGGCGCACGATCGCGCTGTTGCGGCTCGTGGCACTCGCCGAGGACGAACTGCTCGCGCTGCTGCCGCGCGAACTGGTGACAATCGTCAAAGATCGGCTCGCGAGGTACGTGCTGCGCGCCAAGGTCACGCTGACCGACGTTTCGGCCGAATGGCGCATCAGCGCCCTGGCGCCGGCCGAGCACCTGGCGAGCGGGACGCCCGCGGGGCTTGCGCCGCAGGGGCTCGCGGCCGAGCCCGGCCAGTGCACGCGGCTCGAGGCCGCGCATTACCTGTGCATCGGTGCGGCGCCGGCGCGTTGGCTCGAGATCGCGGCGGATCAAACACCAAGCGAACCGGCACCGGCTGCTCGCCAAGAGTGGCGGCTGCTCGATGTGCGCGCCGGCCTCACGCAGGTGTACGCGCCCACCAGCGAGCACTTCGTCGCGCAGATGTTGAATCTCGATGCGCTCGATGCGATCGCGTTCGACAAGGGCTGCTACACCGGTCAGGAAGTCATCGCACGCGCCCACTATCGCGGGCGCGTGAAACGCCGCGCGCAGCGATTCCGCTCACGCGAGCCGCTCGTGCTCGCCCCGGGGGCGAGCGGGGTGCTCAGCGACGGTCGCGCATTCGAGGTGCTCGAGTCGGCGCAGCTGCCGGACGGGCGCGCGGAGTTTCTGGCGGTCACGGCCCTGCCGGACGAGGCGCACGCCGAGCGTGCCGAAGCGCAGCGCCTGGAGGTCGAGCCGCTCGCACTGCCCTACGCGCTCGAGCCGTGAGCCGCCCGGCTCACAGATCGATCAGTTCGACCTCGCGGATGCCGATCGGCCGCTCGAGGAAGCGCGCCCCGATGCGCGCGAAACGCTCGGGGGCATCGGTGGCAAGCAGACGCAGCCCGCCCTGCCCGCCGGCCTGCGCGAGCCCCGCCTGACAGAGCGCAGCGCGCACGTGACGCGCCGTGGTCTCGGCCGAATCGACGATGCGCACCCCAGGACCGACCGCAGCCCGGATCGCCGCGGCCACCATAGGGAAGTGCGTGCAGCCGAGGACCAGCGTATCGGGCGCGCTCGCGCCCCCGGCGGGGGCAAACAGCGCATCGAGATAATGATGGGCCACCGCTTCGGCGATCGGCCCGTCGCTCAAGCCCTCCTCGGCGAGTGCGACGAACAGCGGCGCCGGGAGTGCGTACACCTCGGCCTCGGGGCGACGCCTGAGGATCGCCTGCTGATACGCGCCCCCGCGCACCGTGCCCTCGGTGGCGAGCACCGCGATGCGCCCGCTCGCCGAGGCGGCGACGGCCGCCTCGGCGCCGGGCTCGATCACGCCGATGACCGGCAATGCCGCAAGCTGCGCCCGCACCGCCGGCAGGGCCACCGCCGAGGCGGTATTGCAGGCCATCACCAGACACTTCAGTCCGTAGCCGGCAAGCGCCTCGGCCGCCTGCAGCGCATAGCGGCCCACCGTCTCGGCACTCTTCGTGCCGTACGGCAGCCGCGCCGTATCCCCGAGATAGACGAATCGCTCGGCCGGCAGCTCCCGCAGCAGCGCCTTCAGCACCGTCAGCCCGCCGACGCCGGAGTCGAACACTCCGATCACGGGGCGCCTCAGGTCGCTTCCGGGCGCAGGTGCGGGAAGAGAATGACGTCGCGGATCGAGGCCGAATCGGTGAAGAACATCACCAGCCGGTCGATCCCGACACCGAGACCGGCGGTCGGCGGCATGCCGTACTCGAGCGCGCGCACGTAATCGGCGTCGTAGAACATCGCCTCCTCGTCGCCGTGATCCTTGCGCGCGACCTGGGCGCGAAAGCGTGCCGCCTGATCCTGCGGATCGTTGAGCTCGGAGAAGCCGTTGGCGAGCTCACGGCCGGCAATGAACAGCTCGAACCGATCGGTGATGAACGGATCCTGATCATTCGCGCGCGAGAGCGGGGACACTTCCGCCGGGTAGGCGCACACGAAGGTCGGGTCCATGTAGGTGTGCTCGGCGGTCTTCTCGAAGATCTCGATCTGCAGCTTGCCCGGACCATCGTGCGCCTGCGCAGTGATGCCGAGCCGCGCGCACACCTCCCGCAGGTAGGCCGGATCGCGCAGCCGGTCGCGCTCAAGATCCGGGTTGTGCTCGAGGATCGCCTCCTCCACCGTGACTCGCCGGAAGGGACGGCCGAGATCGTAGCGGCGCGCCTGGTAGGTGAGCACTTCCGCGCCGTGGATCGTCTGCGCCAGGCCGCGGATCGCCTTCTCGATCCAGTCCATGAGGTCACGGTAATCGGCGTACGCGAGGTACAACTCGAGCATCGTGAACTCTGGGTTGTGTTGGGTCGAGAGCCCCTCGTTGCGGAAATTGCGGTTGATCTCGTAGACGCGCTCGAAGCCCCCGACCACCAGGCGCTTCAGGTACAGCTCCGGGGCGATGCGCAGGTACATCTGCAGATCGAGCGCATTGTGATGCGTCACGAACGGACGCGCCGCAGCGCCGCCGGGGATCGGCTGCATCATCGGAGTCTCGACTTCGATGAAATCCAGCGCATCGAGGAAGTCGCGCAGGTAACGCACGATGCGCGCCCGCGTGCGGAACACGTTGCGGCTGGTCTCGTTGACGATCAGATCGACGTAGCGCTGCCGATAGCGCGTCTCGACATCGGCGAGCCCGTGCCACTTGTCCGGCAGCGGGCGCAGCGACTTCACCACCACGCGCAGCCGCTCGACGCGCACCGAGAGCTCCCCGGTCTTGGTGCGAAACAGCATGCCGGTGGCCCCGATGATGTCCCCGACGTCCCAGCCCTTGAACGCCTCGTACACCTCGGCCCCGACGGTGTCCTTGTGCAGAAACAGCTGAATCTGTCCGGTGCGGTCAACGATGTTGGCAAAGCTCACTTTGCCCATCACCCGCTTCAGCAGCATCCGCCCGCCCACCGTCACCCGCGTCGGATTCGACTCGAGCCACTTCTCGTCGCGGGGCGCGAAGGCCTCCTGCAACTGGCCGGCGAGTGCATCGCGGCGGAAATCGTTCGGATACGCCTCGCCCTCGGTGCGCAGCGCGTCGAGCTTGGCGCGCCGCTCGGCGATCAGCTTGTTCTCATCGGTCCGCTCGGCCGGGTCTGGATGCATGTCGGTCATGTGCTGCCTATAGCCCCGCCTTGAGTGAGGCTTCCAAGAATTGATCCAGATCCCCATCGAGCACCGCGGTGGTGTTGCCGACCTCGACACCCGTGCGCAGGTCTTTGATGCGCGACTGATCGAGCACGTAGGAGCGGATCTGATTGCCCCAACTGACGTCGGACTTGGAATCCTCGAGCACCTTGGCGGCGGCGTTGCGCTTGTTCACCTCGAGCTCGTACAGCTTCGCCTTCAGCATCTTCATCGCCGTGGAGCGGTTCTTGTGCTGGCTGCGTTCCGCCTGACAGGCCACGACGATGCCGGAGGGCATGTGCGTGATGCGCACCGCCGACTCCGTCTTGTTGACGTGCTGGCCACCGGCGCCAGAGGAGCGGTACACATCGGTCTTCAGATCCGCCGGGTTGATGTCGATGGCGATGTCCTCATCGACCTCCGGGGAGATGAACACCGAGGCGAAGGAGGTGTGGCGGCGGTTGCCCGAGTCGAACGGGGACTTGCGCACCAGGCGATGCACCCCGGTCTCGGTGCGCAGCCAGCCGTAGGCGAACTCGCCCGTCACCTGGACGGTGGCGCTCTTGATGCCGGCGACCTCGCCCGGGTTCGAATCGATCACCTCGCACTCGAAACCGCGGGCCGCGCCCCAGCGCAGATACATCCTGAGCAGCATCTGCGCCCAGTCCTGCGCCTCGGTGCCGCCGGCGCCGGCCTGAATGTCGAGAAACGCGCTGTGCGAGTCCATCTCCCCGCGGAACATGCGCTTGAGCTCCAGTCGGCGCACCGCGGCTTCGAGGCTGCCCGCCTCGCGGGTCAGATCCGCAGCCGTCGCCTCGTCCTGCTCGCTCTCGGCGAGCGCGAGCAGCTCCGTGGCCGAGCTGATGCCCCCGTCGACCCGGGCGATCGCCTCGATGTCCGTGCTCAGGTTCGCCCGCTCCCGGCCGAGCTGCTGGGCCCGTTCGGGCTGCGACCACACGCGCGAATCCTCCAGCTCGCGGGAAACTTCCTCCAGACGCTCTTTCTTCAGGTCGTACTCAAAGAAACCCCCGTAGGGAGCTCATGCGCTCCTCGAGGTCTTTGAGCTGGCGCTTCAGAGGATTGAGTTCCATCGTGCGGTGCCGTCCGGGTGAAATGCGGGAAGGGATCTACCATGCTAGCGGCCCGCCGGTGGAATTTCCACACTAGCTTCGACCCGGTCGCGGGTCAATTTCAAAAAAAGGGCGCCTAGTGGCGCCCTTCCATAATCAATTTCGCAACGCTCAGCACGGATGTGTCGTGCCTCCGTGATGCGATTTGCCTAAACCATGGCGGGTGAACGAAGAAAGAACCGCCAATGGCGCTGCAATCATTGCGACGAAAAGCCGCAACGCGTCTCGGAATCCCTCTGCGAACGCACCTAGAGAGTTCGTTGCCATTTAGTAGCTCTCCAATACATCCCGAATGAAGCGAAATATACCAGCCAGGAGCACCGCGCCGCTCAAACCAGCATCTATATACACCAGCCCGACCTCTAAGTGAGTAAGTAGTATCAGAATTGTGGAAGGAAATTTATGGATGGAATTCAAATAGTTGAACGCGCACGAGACCAACCACCCCAATGTGAATAGCGCCACGAACACGGCAGCGGTCGCAAGCAGATGACCGAGCAGCAGAAGAATTGAGCGCCAAAACACAGACGATCTCGAGGCGCCTCGAGTGGGCCAGCCGCTGCCGTACATTCCCTTCCCCTTTATTCTTAATCTCGATCTTCTTCGCTAGGATCTGCCAAATCCGCTATTTCCGCTAATGACCAAACATGATCCGAGACGCCAGTCGCAATTGCCGGGGTGATCTGCAGAGATTGATGAATTTGGCCAAAGTTATACCACATGAAGTGCAATGCGACCGCGTGACCGAGGCTTTCGATCTTATTCGAGAAACCAGTGGTCAGCCGAGCCCCCCCCCGCCGAGACATTCGCATTGTGAGATTCTGGCTCTCATCGCAGGAAGTGCTTTCGGTTCCGACATCCCGGTTCGCGGTGATCGTGGTCGGCTCCGCACCAAGGCAGGTATTCCGTCTGTACTTGCGCTCTGGCCTTTTATTAGGAGCCTCGCCGTAAAGCTTCACCAACATGGCGTAGTCGATATTCGCGCCTAACGCGCCTGCTCCAGTTTCTACGCAAACCTTATGGCCGTCAGTGGCGAGCTGGATGCGATTGGTCATTCGGGATGCCAAGTCCTGCATGAAGTCGTAGCCTCCCCCCGCATCCCGAGGACCGATCATCCAGCATGGGACAAGCCTCGTATCGGCGCAAAGGGCGATCCACGTCCAAGCATCCCCTGCGCCTTGCGCAGCGGTTCTCGCTGTCGCGACGCTCGCAACCTTCGCACAGCCGAATGACCAAATCTGGTCGCACTGAATACGCTTGCAGGGAAGATACCGGAGGGCTTTATCCTGGTACTCCGCACACGCCGCACCGACCTCAGCCAGCAGCTTCGCCACTGTATTTTTGGCCGTGTCGGTCATTCGGGCAGTCGCCCGGATGGAATTGCCTTCGACGAGGCATGCGAGAACTCGGGAACGAACAGCGATAGGAAGGCGATTCATTTACGTAAATAATACACTAAATTCCTTGATCGCTCAAGCATATGGGTCAGTTTCAGATTTTCTGTCGAGCTTTCACGAATAGCCCCTCTCGTCTTGACAACGTTAATTTATAAATTAACAATTTGATTTCGACATGGCCTAGGATTGAACGATGGGCCGGTCATCAATGGAGAGCCGGCGTTGCGCACGAGGTGCGAGTACAGAGGCAACCAGTTAGCTATCGAGCTACTCGTCTTGGACAACGAGGCAAGCCCCGTCGCCGACTTCCTTGGACAGCTCACAGAACAGGAGCGTGGAAAGGTTGACGTTCTTTTTGAGCGACTTGGAAATCAAGGCCGCATCAGCAACAAAGAGCTGTTTAAAAAAATAGAGGGCACGAAATTATTCGAGTTTAAACGACATCAAATTAGATTGATCTGTTTCTACACCTCGAACAAACGAGTGGTCATATGCCACGCGTTGCGAAAGAAACAGGATAAGCATCAGAAGCGCGATTTAGATCGCGCAGAGAAGCTTAGGACAGATTACTTGAATCAGGCAGAGACAGGAAATGACCATGAGCGCCAATAGAGAATGGATCGACCGGCAGCAAAAGACCACTGAGCGCCGGCGAGACTACGAGTACGAGCGCTTGGCGATTTGGGTGTTGGACGAACTCTACGAGGCGATGGAGCGAAGCGACCTTACGAAAGCTGATATCGCGCGAGCGCTCGGTACCAGTCGCGCCAATATTACTCAGATTTTTTCTGGATCTCGCAATCTCACCTTGCGCACCCTCTCCGATCTTGCTTGGGCCTGCGGTGTAAGGCTTTGCTTGAAGACCGAGCCGCTCCGGACTGGAGATTACATCTCCAGTCCCGTAATGGTTGTCGAGCCGAAACGTCGAGTTGTGAACTTTAAGGAAACAACATCCCAGCAGTGGGAAAACGCCCATGACGACGCAATTGAACTCTTGGCGTCCGGGAGTTGCATGTGACGACAAACATCCAGTTTGCTCGGCAAGTGGCGAAGCATGTGCAGCTCAAAGCGATCACGTTAAGGAGAGCGCAGGTAGAGTCATTCCTGGCGCCTGAGCTGGCATTGCAGGGAGAAATATCGATTACGCAGCAGCATCGCTGTACCTATCAAGAGAAGACCGGGCAGGGTGAGCGTGAAATTCACGTCCTTGCGGAATTCAAGCTGCGCGCTTCCAAAGACGACGATGACGACGGGAATCTCGTGACGCTCGATGCCGCATTCGTGCTGGTTTATGGTCTGCCTGAGAGCGTTACTCTGGAGCCTAAATGCATCCAGCACTTCGCGGAGTTAAACGGTGCATACAATGCGTGGCCGTATTGGCGAGAAATCGTTCAAACCACTACCGGTCGCGTTGGCCTGGCGGGGATTGTGATTCCTGTCTTCCGCCCTATTGCAACGAAAGTGGCCGAGGAGGAGGAAGCAGCGACGCCTGATTAGCTCTTCTTCCAGCGCGCTGCTGCCGCCTGTTTTGCAATCTCTGAACGCCGCAAGGGCGACATGCGGGCCGCCCTCGCTCTCCCACCCTTGAGGCCACCCTTCCTACCCAAGGCGACAGCAGCGGGGTCCTTCCCCTCCTCGGTCCTGGGCAACTCCGCCTGCCCAGTGGCGACGTCTGCTATGACCTTGGCCAAGACATTCACGTCTCGAGGGAGATTGCTTGAGCGGTCTTGCATAGGCCTACGCTGCCATACCCGCTAGGATCGGTCAAATTCAAACTGACCCACTACCGCCCGTCTCGGCGCGGCGCATCAGCCGCACCAGCTGCGCACGGCTGTTGATCCCGAGCTTGCGGTACGCGAAGCGCAGCACATTGCGGACCGTGGCCGGCGCAAGTCCGCAGCGGCGCGCCACGGCGTGGTAGTCCTCCCCGGCGGCGAACCGCCGCGCCACCTCGTATTCGCGCGCCGTGAGCCGCTCCTGCGGCGCCGTCCAGCGCAGGCTCAGCACGAGCGCATCGGTGAAGCGGCGCGCCTGGATGATCTCCCCGAGCCCCTCGAGCGGCACGGCCTCCTCGCGCTGCGCCCGGGCCAGCAGCCCCGGCGGCAGTCGCAGTCCGTTCCACTCCGGCCAGCGCGCACCGATCGCCTCCCCGAGCTGCCCGCCGCAGTGCAGCACCGTACCGTCGCACAGCGTCAGCGCCCGATGCGGACCGGGCGCGATGCCCGGCTCGGCCGAGGCGTGCCGCAGGCACAGCGCCCGGTGCACGGCACGCGACTCGGACAGGTGCGGCATCAACACCTGCGCGCGTTCGCAGTCCTGGGCATCGAACGGCGCACCACTCTGCGCGCGGTGCAGGGAGAGCCACTCCCCGCCCGGGGTTCCGCAGGCGGCGGTGCCGATCAGCAGCTGCCGCTCGATCCGTCCGCGGCACAGCTGTTCGTGCGCGCTCGCATCGAGCCCGCGCTCGAGCAGCGCCGCGGCATCCTCCAGGTGCGCCGCCCCGTGCGCCCCGGCGGTCGCCACGAGCGTCTCGGGCCGCTGCCGTACCAGGGTCACCAGCGGCTCGAGCGCCGCCGGCGGCATGCGGTAGGCGTGCAGGCGATGCACCTGCAGGCGGCCGCCGTCGATCTGACCGGTGAACCACAACGCGGCATCGAAGGGCACCTGTCCGGTGAGTGCCGCGAGCGCCAGGTCCTCGAACGGCTCCGACACGGCCCGCTGCGCCATGCGGTACAGCTGCTGCGCGAACTGCAGAATCGCTTCCAAGACACACCCCGCCCGGTGCGGACTGGCGCGCCGACCGGAAAGGACGGCGCGAGCCACGGCCCGCGTGTTATTTGAGATATGACGTTATTCCGGCGCGGAATGAGGCGAACCCCTTCCGCACCGACCGAAGGAGGATTGCCGTCGATCATACCGCGTTGCGCAGTGTTTGGCAGCCGCCCGTCGCACCTCATCGGTCCGTGTCCGGTGATGCGCCAACACAACACTTCGTCCCGGCCAATCCGCCGCGCACCGACTCAGCCGGCGTGCGACGCACGGCCTCCTCGGGCCGCACTCAAAGAGGAGTGACGCAGCAGCGGCGCGGAGGGGAAACGCTCAGGGGTCGAGAATGTGATCGACCAGCAGCTGCAGCCGCCGCTCGCCCTGGTATTCGTTGATGTCCAGACGGTACACCAGCCGCCGCTCGCCCTGCGGCAGAGGCACTGCGGCCTGCGGATCGAGGCTGTTGAACGCGATCGCATCGAAGGCGCGGTTGCGCTCCCCGTGCACCCACATCTTCAGGTGCCGCTCTGCGACCACCCGGGCCGTGCGCACCGTGAACACCCCATCGAAGCTCGGCTCGGGAAACGCCTGCCCCCACGGTCCGCCGGCGCGCAGCGCCTCGGCGGTCTCGAGCGCGATCTCCTGCACCGCGAGCGCCCCGTCGGTCTCGATCACATCGCGCAGTGCGCTGCGCTCGGGCCAGGCCGCCACTGCGGCATCGAAGCACGCCGCGAAGGGATCGAGCGCGGCGCGCGGGAGCGACAGCCCCGCGGCCATCGCATGCCCGCCGAAGCGCCCGATCAGGCCCGGATGGCGCGCATCGATCTGCGCCAGCACGTCGCGGATGTGGATGCCGGGCACCGAGCGCGCCGACCCGCGCAGCTCATCATCCCCGGCGGCGGCAAAGGCGATGACCGGCCGGCGCAGCCGGTCCTTCACGCGGCTGGCGACCAGCCCGACGACGCCCTGGTGCCACTGCGCATCGAACAGGCACACCGCGCTGCGCTGCTCGGCGTTCGGATCGCGTTCAGCCAGCCCGCGCACGGCCGCGAGCGCCTCGGTCTGCATGCGTGCCTCGATCTCTCGCCGCTCGCGGTTCAACGCATCGAGCCGCTCGGCGAGGGCCGCCGCCGCCGCCGGGTCGTCCTCGAGCAGGCACTGGATGCCGATCGACATGTCCTCGAGCCGGCCGGCGGCATTCAGGCGCGGCCCGACGGTGAACCCCAGATCCGCGCTCACCAGGCGCGCCGGCTGGCGGGACGCGAGCGCAAGCAGCGCGCGGATGCCGGCGACGCAGCGCCCGGCACGAATGCGCTTCAGGCCCTGATCGACCAACACCCGGTTGTTGTGATCGAGCGGCACCAGATCGGCGACCGTGCCGAGGGCGACCAGATCGAGCCACTCGGCCACGCCCGGTGCCGCGGCCTCGAGCAGCCCCGCGGCGCTGAGCTGGCGGCGCAGCGCGGCGAGCACGTAGAACGCCACACCCACGCCGGCGAGTGAACCGCTGGCGAAGCGGCTCCCGGGCAGGTTGGGATTGACGATGACGCGGGCGGCGGGAAGCTGCTCACCGGGCAGATGATGATCGGTGATGAGCACCTCGATGCCGTGCGCGCGCGCCTCCTCGACGCCGGCGAGCGAGGCGATGCCGTTGTCGACCGTGACGATGAGCGTCGGTTTGCGCTCCGCGGCGACGCGCACGATCTCGGGCGTCAGTCCGTAGCCGAACTCGAATCGGTTCGGCACCAGGAAGTCCGCCGTGAACCCCCAGGCGCGCAGCGCGCGCAGCATCAGCGCCGTACTGGTCGCGCCGTCGGCATCAAAATCCCCGATCACGAGAATGCGCCCGCCGTCGCGCTGGGCGAGCAGCAGTTGCGCGGCGGCCTCGACCGACTCCAGGGTGCCGACCGGGGTCAGATGCTCGAGGCTCGTATCGAGTTCGCTCGCACTGCGAACGCCGCGCGCGGCGTACACGCGCCGCAGCACCGGATGGAAGGCGTCGCCGAGCCCGCCGACGTCTTGCGGCACCGTGCGCCGGACCACGCGCAGCGTCACGCCAATGCCTCCAGCGCCGTGCGGCCGCGCCGCCAGCGCCGCCACAGATCGCGCCGGCGCAGACCCCACGCCCGATCATTCGCGAGCAGCCAGAGCCGCTCGAGCGTCCCGGCGCCGAGCGCCGCCACCGCCGGGGCGATCCAGCGCTGATCGAGATCGGCGAGCGCGCTGAGCAGATCCGCCTGACGCACACGGCCCATCGTCTCGCTCACCTCGAGCGCGCACAGCGTCCGTCCGCTCGCCGCGCCGAGCACACCCGCCGCCTCATCGGGCAGCGCCCGCAGAGCGCCGGCGCCGAGCGTGACGAGCCCGGCCAGATAGGCCTCCTCGCCGTACACCTCGGCACGCAGCGGCGCACCGGCGAGAGGGACCGCCGCGCCCGCCCCGCCGCCCCAGAGCCACAGCTGCGAGACCGGCGGTGCGCCGCGCGCGGCGCGCTCGGCATTCAGCGGATGGGTGTGCAGCCACATCTCCAGCTCCGAGCCGAGGCGCCGCAGGGCTCCGGCCCCGGGACCGCTGGGGAGGCGCTCGGCGAGGGTCTCGACGGGCAGGCGGGCCGGGTCCCAGGTGCGCACCGGCGCACCGGCCGGGCCCCCGAGCAGCAGCGTCCCGCCCGGCAGCCCCGTCAGGGCGAACCCGGAGCCGGCGTAGAGCGCATTGAAATCCTGCGCGAGGCGCAGTGACTCGGCGGGCGTGAGCCGCAGCCGACCGTGCCGCTCCAGATGCACTCTCCCCACCCCTTCGGTGAGGCTCAGCGGCTCGGCCAGCCACAGCGCAGGTCCGGGCACTTCGCGGGCCGCCACCGCCGCGACGCTCGCCACCGGCAGCGCGCCGTAGCGGGGCAGATCGAGCCAGTGCGCGGCCCAGGGCCGCCAGCTCTCGGGCAGCGGCTCGGCGTGCGCAAAGCGTCCGAACGTCTCCAGGCCGGGCAGCGTGCCGCGCGGCACCGGCGCGGTCTCGGGCTCGGCGCCGAGGTACAGATCCGTAATGACGATGACGAGTTCGCTCACCGGCGGTATCGTACCGTCATGCGATTCACATTAGAGAACGGAACGCACGTCAACACGGTGCGGGCCTATTCGGCCGAGGCGCTGCGCATCGGCGAGCAGGTGGTGCGCGCCAGCTGCATCGTCACCGCCGAGCAGCTGGTGAGCGCCTGGGCACCGCAGCGGATCGAGGAGCTCGAGGTGGCACACCTCGAGCCTCTGTTCGCGCTCGAGCCGCAAGTGGTGCTGATCGGCACCGGGCCGCGCCAGCGCTTCGCCTCGGCGGCGGTGCGCGCGGCGTTCGGGGCGCAGGCCATCGGGCTCGAAGTGATGGATCTCGGGGCGGCCTGCCGCACCTTCAACGTCCTGGTGCACGAGGACCGCCGGGTGGCGGCGGCGCTGTTTCTCGCATAATCCGCACCGGACAAAGAAGGCACAGGGGGAGGAACTCAGGACTCTACGACCGAGCGCCGCCTGCGGCAGCGCTGCGTGGGTTATTGTTGCTTTCGAGGTCGCGATCCGGGTGTTGCTTTTGTGTCAGCGCCCCCTCCTCCCTGTGCCCTCTCCCTCGTCTCATCGCGAACGCCAGACTGTCGCCGCCAGGAGACGGACGCTATGTTAACGGCGTGGGACACCCCGTGGCAAGCGGCTCAGCTGCGGCCTCCGAGCAGTGGCACGAACGCCACGCGTCCGAGCGACTCGCGCATCACGCCCTGCTCACGTCGCGTGTAGCGCATCAGTTCCTGTTTACCCTCCTCACCCACCGGCACGATCAGTCGTCCGCCCGGGGCGAGCTGCTCGAGCAGCGCCGGCGGCACCACCAGCGGGGCGGCCGCCACCAGGATCCCCTCGAACGGTGCCTGGGATTTCCAGCCCTGCGTCCCGTCGCCGTGCTGGAACTTCACGTGGCGGATCTCGAGCTCCTTCAGCCGCTCCTTGGCCCGATCGATCAGCGCCCCGATCCGCTCGATGGTGTACAGCCGCTCCACCAGCGGCGCCAGCACCGCGCTCTGGTATCCGCAGCCCGTGCCGACCTCGAGCACGCTGCCGAGCGGCCCGCCCTCGAGCAACGCCTCGGTCATGCGCGCCACGATGTACGGTTGGGAGATGGTCTGGCCGAATCCGATCGGCAGCGCCGTGTCCTCGTAGGCCCGGCTGCCGAGCGCCTCGTCGACGAAGATGTGCCGCGGGGTGTTGCGGATCCGATCGAGCACCGTCAGGTTGCTGATGCCCTGCTCGCGCAGCCGCTGTACCAGCCGATCGCGCGTGCGCGCAGAGGTCATGCCGATCCCGGCCATGCGCAGATCAGCCATCGAGCCCCTCCAGCCACTCGCTGAGCGAGCCGAGGGCGGCGTGGCGGGTCAGATCGACCTGCAGGGGCGTGACCGACACGTACCCGCCATCCACGGCGTGAAAATCGGTGCCTGGCCCGGCATCCTGCTGCGGGCCCGCCGGCCCCACCCAGTACACGGGGCGGCCGCGCGGATCGTGCGCCGGCACGATCGGCTCGGAACGATGGCGGTGCCCGAGCCGCGTACCGCGAAAGCCACGCAGCGCCTCGAGCGGCACGTCCGGCACGTTCACGTTGAGGATGAGGGAGGACTCGAGCGGACGGGTGAGCATTTCGCTCACCAGCCGGTGCGCCACGGTTGCCGCCGTCTCGTAGTGCCCGCCGCTGCCGGGCCGCAGGCACAGCGACACCGCGAGCGTCGGCAGCCCGAGGAAGCGCCCTTCGATGGCCGCCGCCACGGTGCCGGAATAGAGCACGTCATCGCCGAGATTGGCCCCTTCGTTGATCCCCGAGACGACCATGTCGTGCTCGGTCTCGAACAGCCCGGTGATCGCCAGATGCACGCAGTCGGTCGGCGTGCCTTGCACGCAGTAGAGGCCCGGTTCGATCTCCATCACCCGCAGCGGCATGTCGAGCGTGAGCGAATTGCTCGCGCCGCTGCGGTTGCGGTCCGGGGCGACGACGGTGAGCTCGCCGAGATCGGCGAGCCGACGGCGCAGCACGCGGAGCCCGGTGGCAAGATAACCGTCGTCATTGCTGAGCAGAATTTTCACAGGCAGGGGGGCGACTCGGCGAGGACGATCCTCGGGAAGGGCGCGACTATACTGGAAGCAAATTCGGCGGAGGTAGCGTGTGCGTATCGGATCGCGATGAGGATCGGCAGCTGTTCCGCGCCGCCGTGCGCGGGGTGAAGCCGCTGGCGCGAGCGGCCGCAGGCCCGCAGCGGCCGAAGCCCCCGCCCGCGGCGCGTTTCTCGCGCGCCGACCGGCTGGCCGTGCTCGAGGAGAGCCTGAGCGACAGCCCGCTCGATCCGGCGCTCGCCGCCGGCGATGAGTTGGTGTTTCGTCGCGAAGGGGTGCCGCTCGGGGTGCTGCGGCGCCTGCGCCGGGGCGAGTACCGGGTGCAGGGCGAACTCGACCTGCACGGACTGACCGTGCCGCAGGCGAAGCAGGCGCTGCGCGAGTTTCTCACCGAAGCGCTGGCCCGCGACTGGCGCTGCGTGCGCATCGTCCACGGCAAGGGGCTGCGCTCCGGTCATCGCGGTCCGGTGCTCAAGGGGCTGGTGGCCGCTCTGCTGCGGCGCGTCGGGCCGGTGCTGGCGTTCGTCTCGGCTCGCGCGGTCGATGGCGGCACGGGCGCCATCTACGTGCTGCTCGGCTCGTAGTCCTCGAGCCCGAACAGTTCGCGCAGCACGGCGGTGGCGTACGCCCCGCGGGTCAGCCGGAATTGCAGCCGCACCCCGTCGGGCTCGATCCGTGCCTCGAGGTCGCGCACCGCCAGGCGCAGGCTGCGCCGCTCCTGGCGCAGGCCGGCGGCCTCGAGCAGCGCGCAGGCCGCCGGATAGGCGCGCACGATGTCCGTCTCGAACTCCCGCACCGCGCCCTGGCAGTCGAGCTCACCCTGCCCCCAGAGCGGCCCGCTGGGGTGAATCTCGAGCCGCGCGGCGCGCTCGCGCAGCGTCGCATCCGGCGCCTCGACCGCGAAATGACTGCCGCGT
Source organism: Pseudomonadota bacterium (assembly GCA_021851405.1). Lineage (GTDB taxonomy): Bacteria > Pseudomonadota > Gammaproteobacteria > Steroidobacterales > Steroidobacteraceae > 13-2-20CM-66-19. The sequence goes on along the minus strand of JAJZDW010000006.1, from coordinate 32,486 downwards.
CCATCGAGCTGGGCACGATCGCCCGCCTCGAGCTCGCACCAGCGTCCGGTGCGCACCCGCTCGGCGAGCACGGCATTGAACAGCAGGCTGCGCACCGCCGAGAGCACGAAGCCGCGCTCGGCCGGCCGCAGCGCCCCCGGATCGGCCGGCAGGTGCGCGAGGTTGCCACCCTCGCGCCCGAAGCGCTGCGGCCCGAAGTAGTTCGGCACGCCGTGCGCACCGATGTGCTCGAGTCGCGCCTGCAGCGCCTGCGCCGCCGGCGGCTCCCCGCGCGCGAGGATGTGGAAGCGGTTGCCCTCGAGCGCCCCGCGCGGCAGCTTGCGCGTGTGGCCGTGTGCCTCGAGCACCTCGAAGCCCTCCCCGCTCACGCCCCGCCACTGCTCGGGCGCACGCGACCCGCGCGGCACCGTGAACCACTGCACCGCCACCGCGCGCCGGTCCTTCAGCCCGGCGTAACCGACCTCGAACGGCCGGCAGCCGCCGAGGCGCGCGACTTCCCCGGCCACCCACGCAGTGTTGGCGTCGCGCTTGCGCACCTGGAGGAGGACGTGCGCGCCGGCGCCGGCGGGCGCGAACCCGAGGCACTCCTCGACACAGAAATCCTCCGGCTCGGTGCGCACCCGCACGCGAGTGAGCGGCGCACCGTACGCGCGCGGCGGATCGAGCGCCGCGGCGTCGGGGCGCGGCGCTCGATCCGCCGCCGCGCTCGATTCGCTCAATGCCATCGCGCCCCGCCGAGCAAATCGCAATGCTCACCGTCGAGGACGGCACTGACCGCATTGGCGCTGTTGACGATGGTGCGCACGTAGCACTCGGGCGCGCCCTCGCCGCGGCGCTCGAACTCGTAGCGCTGCGAGCCGGACATGCCCGAATGACCGAGGAAGTTGAAGCCCGAGTCGAACTGCAGCGTGTCGATCGCGCGCACGCGATCGCTGAGCGCGCGCCCCGCGTCGCTGTCCCAGGCCGGGCCAGTGCGCGTGCTGAAGTGCTGCCGCACCGAGGTGGTGATGGCGTAGTCGCCGTTCGCCTGCTGCACCTGATCGTAGTTGACCGCGAGCGGGAAGCGCCAGGTGCTCACCCGGCGTCGGGCCTCCCGGCCCGCGCCGCTCACCTGCGTGACGGTGTGCACGGCGCTGGTGAGCGCGATCTGCTGGTCGTAGACGCTGTTGTTGATCGTGTAGTTCTGCGCATTGGCGAACTGGAAGTTCTGCTCGACGGCCGTGCTGCGCAGTCCGTCCGGCAGCTCGAGGTAGCCGGCCAGGCGCGTGCGCACCGCGGAGCTGACCGTGACCGAGCCGCTGACGCTGCCGCCGGCGCCGCTGGCGAGATTCGCCGTGACGGTCGGCGCCAGCGCAGGGACGTCGATGTCGGTGACCGCACCGCTGATCGCGCGCACGTGCGTATCCTGGTACACCAGCAACGTCGCGGCCACGGAGAAGTAATTGCCGTCGTTGTAGACGCTCACCGCGACGGTGTGCGGCTTGCCGTTATCGAGCTCGGCGGCAAGCGGCGTCAGATCGACCCGGTAGGGTGTGAAGTTCAGCGTCTGCACTCCCGGGGTCGGCTGCCAGAGGAACGGATCGATGCCCCCGGTGTAGATCCACGGCGAGACCGGCGCGTAGGCGACGGTGCGCCCGTCGACCTGCACCACCACCTGGCGGTAGCCGCTGTTGCCGCAGCTCTGCAGCTCCTGGACGTACTGATTGGGCACGCAGGTGTACCAGAACTCGTCCCCGATCTGGCTCTGCGCGGTGATCTCGAGGTCGATGCGCGTCATGTTGGTCGGAAAGGTGATCTGCTGCGCCAGCTGCTGCGCGGGCGTGTCGAGGTAGGTCGGCTGATTGCCGCTGTTCAGCGGATAGACCGCCGAGGGCCGCGCGCTCCGATCACGACCGTGAGCGCTCGCGCCCTGCCGCTCACCGTCCTCGCGGCCGCCGGCCGGATAGAAGTAGAGATAGCCGCTGCCGTGAATGACGCCGGTGTAGGTGCTGTTGACGATGTTGAAGATCGTCGCGGCCCCAGACTGCGGCTGCGCGAGCAGCGCGCTGAAATCGGTCACATCGCGCTCGACGGTCCAGACGGGAGCGACGCTCGAGCTCGGCTCGGGCGTGGTACCGAAATAAAGCGCGGCGTTGCCGAGAAACACGTACGCGCTGCGGTCGTACTGCACCCCGGAGTTCTCGTTGAAGTGCGCCACGAACACGACTTTCGCCCACGGACCGGGGCAGTTGGCCGGCGGGCTGTAGGTGAATGGCAGCGGCGCATACACGTTGAACGTGTCGGACTGAAAGAGCGTGACGATGCACGGCTCGGTCGGCGGATGGGACACGAGCAGATCGGCGCTCGCCACGTTCTGCTGACCGATGAGCGGCTTCGGTGGGATGTTCAACCCGCGGCCGCCATCGCGGGCGAGGGCCGTTGCGAGCGGCAGTGCAAGCGCGGCGAGCATGCCGAGCAGGACCGAGCGCAGGGCTGATTTCAGTTGCATACGCATGGCGACCCCTGATGGTGCGGACCGCGATCCCCGCGCGGGGAAGGCCAGCCCGATGTGCTGTTGTGGTTCGACGGCGACCTGGGGGCCACGCTAGCACGCGCCGCGCGGCGCGGCCAGTCTGCGCTCAGCGTGCCGGCAGCAGCAGCACCACGGCCTGAGCGCCGATGCCCTCGGCACGGCCGAGGAAGCCGAGTTTCTCGGTGGTGGTCGCCTTGACGTTGACCGCATCGGGGGGCACCTCGAGCAGCTCGGCGATGCGCGCGCGAATCGCCTCGCGGTGCGGGCCGACCTTCGGCCGCTCGGCGAGCAGGGTCAGATCCGCATTGCCGACGCGCCAGCCGCGCGCACGCAGCAGCCCGAGGGTATGGGTCACGAAACCGGCGCTGTCGGCGCCCTTCCAGCGCGGATCGGTGTCCCTGAAATGCTCCCCGATGTCCCCAAGTCCCGCCGCCCCGAGCAGCGCATCGGTGAGCGCATGCAGCAGCACGTCCCCGTCGGAATGCGCGAGCACCCCTTGGCTGTGCGCCACCCGTACCCCGCCGAGCATCACGGACTCACCGGGACCGAACGCGTGCACATCGAAACCCGTCCCCACTCTCATGCCGAGGCCTCCAGCAAAGCCGCCGCGAGAGTCAGATCCGCCGCGGTGGTGATTTTCAGGTTACCCGCCGAACCGGCCACGAGCACCGGGTGCTCCTCGAGCCACTCGAGCGCCTGCGCCTCATCGGTGGGCAGCCGGCCCGCCGCGTGCGCCGCATCGAGCGCGCCGCAGAGCGCGCCGTAGCGGAACATCTGCGGGGTCAGCGCGCGCCACAGCCCGCTGCGATCCACCGTGGCCGCGACGGCTCCGTGCGCATCGGCACGCTTCAACGTGTCGGCCGCCGGCACCGCCAACAGACCGCCGAGCGGGTGCTCGGCAAGCGTCCCGAGCAGATGCTCCAGATCCCGCCCCTCCAGGCAGGGCCGGGCCGCATCGTGCACCAGCACCCAGTCCTCGGCCCGCGCGCGCGGGGCGAGCGCCGCGAGCGCATGGCGCACCGAGTGACTGCGTTCGCTCCCGCCCGGCACCGTCATGACCCCGGGCGGGGCCACCTCGGGCCAGTACGGATCGTGCGCCGCGAGCGCGACCATGGCCCCGGCGCAGCGCGCATCGGTGAGAAACGGCGCGAGCGCCCACTGGATCACCGTGCGCCCGCAGAGCGGCGCGTACTGCTTGGGCCGCTCGGTCCCGAACCGCCGGCCGATTCCGGCGGCCGGCATCACCAGCCAGTAGCGCATGAGATCAGCGCGATCCGGCCGGCGGGAAGCGCGGCGGCTCGACGACCATGTAGAACGTTTCGTGCGGGCCGATCATGCCGAGCTCGCTGCGCGCGCGCTCCTCGATCGCGCCGGTGCCGGTCTTCAGATCGGCCACCTCCGCCGCCAGGCGCGCGTTGCGCCGGCTGAGGTGCGCATTGAGCTTCTCCTGCGCCGCCACCACCCGCTCGAGACGCGCGACCGGGCGAACCCCTTCGCCGGAGATCCAGATGCGGTACTGCAGCAGCACCAGGACGGCGATCAGAGCGGCGAGGAGGATTTTCATGCGGTGCGTGGCCCGGGGCGGTGCCCAGAGCGGAGCTTACGGCGAGCGATCGCGCCGATCAAATCTTCACCGGGAAGGCGTCCCGGCCCGCATAGCGCACCTTGCCGAGCTGCGCCTCGATGCGCAGCAGCTGGTTGTACTTCGCGATGCGATCGGAGCGCGACAGCGATCCGGTCTTGATCTGCGTCGCGGCGCTCGCCACCGCCAGATCGGCGATGGTCGCATCCTCGGTCTCCCCCGAGCGGTGCGAGACGACCGAGGCATAGTGCGCCTGGTCGGCCATCTCGATGGTCGCGAGCGTCTCGGTGAGCGTGCCGATCTGGTTCGGCTTGATCAGCACCGCATTCGCCACGTGCTTCTCGATGCCCTCGGCGAGGATGCGCGTGTTGGTGACGAACACGTCATCGCCGACCACCTGACACTTCTCGCCGATCGCGCGCGTCAGGTGCGCCCAGCCGTCCCAGTCATCCTCGGCCATGCCGTCCTCGATGGTGATGATCGGGTAGCGCGCGGCGAGATCGGCGAGGTAGCGGGTGAATTCCTGGCTGGTGAAGCGGCGCGACTCGCCCTTCAGCTCGTAGCTGCCGTTGCGATGGAACTCCGAGCTCGCCGCATCGAGACCGAGGTAGATGTCCCGGCCCGGGGTGTAGCCGGCCTTCTCGATCGCCTGCAGGATCAGCTCGAGCGCCTCGGCATTCGAGCCGATGTTCGGCGCGAATCCGCCCTCATCGCCCACCGAGGTGGCCAGATCGCGCTCATTGAGCAGCTTCTTCAGTGCGTGGAACACCTCCGCGCCGTAGCGCAGCGCCTCGCGGAAGCTCGGTGCCCCGACCGGCAGGATCATGAACTCCTGGATGTCGAGGCTGTTGTTGGCATGCGCCCCGCCGTTGATGATGTTCATCATCGGCACCGGCATCACCGGCTCGCGCCCGGCGCAGAGCGTCTCGCCGAGATAGCGATACAGCGGCTGGCGGGCCTCGTTGGCCGCGGCGTGCGCGCTGGCCAGCGAGATGGCGAGAATCGCGTTCGCGCCGAGGCGGCCCTTGTTCTCGGTGCCGTCGAGCGCGATCATTTTTTCATCGAGCGCGGCCTGCTCGCGCGGATCGGCGCCCCGCACGGCCTGTTTCAACATCGTGTTGACGTGCTCGACGGCCTTCAGCACGCCTTTGCCGAGGTAGCGCTTCTTGTCCCCGTCGCGCAGCTCCACCGCCTCGCGCGTGCCGGTCGAGGCACCCGAGGGCACTGCGGCGCGCCCGAGCGCACCGGACTCGAGGATCACGTCGCACTCTACGGTCGGGTTGCCGCGGGAATCGAGGATTTCACGGCCGCGGACGTCGGCGATTCGGCTCATCGTTCACTTCCTATTTTTGTGCCAGCAAAGTCTCTTCGAACGGTCGGGCCTTGGCGGCCGCATCGAGCGCCTTGAGCGTCTCGAGCAGCGGCTCGATGCGATCGAGGGGCCAGGCATTGGGCCCATCGGACAGCGCGCGCGCGGGGTCTGGATGCGTCTCCATGAACACTCCGGCGACGCCCGCAGCCACGGCCGCGCGCGCCAGCACCGGCACGAACTCGCGCTGGCCCCCCGAGCTCTCCCCGCGCCCGCCCGGCAGCTGCACCGAGTGGGTGGCATCGAAGATCACCGGGCAATCGCACTCGCGCATCACCGCGAGGGAGCGCATGTCGGCCACCAGGTTGTTGTATCCGAAGCTGAAGCCGCGCTCGCACACCATGATGTGCTCGTTGCCGGTCGAGCGCGCCTTCTCGACGACGTTGCGCATCTCCCAGGGGGAGAGGAACTGGCCCTTCTTGATGTTGACCGGTTTGCCGCAGGCCGCCACGTTCAGGATGAAATTCGTCTGCCGGCAGAGAAACGCCGGCGTCTGCAACACATCGACCACCGCGGCGACCTCGGCGAGCGGGGTGTCCTCGTGCACATCGGTGAGCACCGGCACGCCGAACGTGCGCCGCACCCCCTCGAGCACCTTCAGCCCCTGCTCGAGGCCCGGCCCGCGGAAGCTCTTCTTCGAGGAGCGGTTGGCCTTGTCGAAGGAGGACTTGAACACGAACGGCAGGGCGAGCCGCTGCGTGATCTCGCGCAGCCGCCCGGCGACCTCGTGCACCAGCGTCTCGCTCTCGATGACGCACGGCCCTGCGATCACGAGCAGCGGCTGGTCGATCCCGATGTGCGCCCCGGCGAGCTGCATGCCCGTACCCCTTGCTTAGGCGAGCGCGGCCTGCGGCAGCTCGGCGGTGCGCTTCTCGCGCGCCGCGCGGATGAACCCGCTGAACAGCGGGTGACCGTCGCGCGGCGTGGAGGTGAACTCCGGGTGGAACTGCGTGGCGACGAACCACGGGTGGTTCGGCAGCTCGATCACCTCGACCAGTCCGTCGCGCGAGAACCCCGAGAAGCGCAGACCCGCCTCGCGGTAGCGGTCGAGGAAATTGTTGTTGAATTCGTAGCGGTGCCGGTGGCGCTCGAGGATCACGTCCTTGCCATAGAGCTCGTGCGCGCGCGTGCCGGCGCCGAGCAGCACTTCCTGCGCCCCGAGGCGCATGGTGCCGCCCTTGCCCGAGGCCTCATCGCGGGTCTGAGTGCCGTGGGCCTGGTCCTGCCACTCGCTGATCAACGCGATCACCGGATGGGGCGTCGCGCGGTTGAACTCGGTGCTGTTCGCGCCGGTGAGCCCGAGCACGTTCCGGCCGTACTCGACGATCGCCACCTGCATGCCGAGGCAGATGCCGAGGTACGGCACGCCGTGCTCGCGCGCATAGCGCGCGGCGAGAATCTTGCCCTCGATGCCGCGCTCGCCGAACCCGCCCGGCACGAGGATCGCATCCATGCCCTTCAGCGCATGGGTGCCCTGGGTCTCGACCTCGGTCGACTCGATGTAGTGGATGTTCACGCGCGTGCGCGTCCTCAGCCCACCGTGCATCAGCGCCTCGTGCAGCGAGAGGTACGAGTCGCGGATCTGCACGTACTTGCCGACCATGGCGATGTCGACCTGGCCTTCGGGATTGGCCTTGGCATTGACCACCTGGCGCCACTCGCTGAGGTCGGTCGGGGGCACCTCGAGGCCGAGCTTGCCGACGACGATGTCATCGAGGCCATGCTCGTGCAGCAGCATCGGAATCTGATAAATGTCCTCGGCGTCGACCGCGGAGATGACCGCGCGCTCCTCGACGTTGGTGAACAGCGCGATCTTGCGCCGCTGCTCATCCGGCAGAGGATGCCGGCAGCGGCACAGCAGCACGTCGGGCTGGATGCCGATGCCGCGCAGCTCCTTCACCGAGTGCTGCGTCGGTTTGGTCTTGATCTCCCCGGACCCGCCCATGGTCGGGATCAGAGTCAGGTGCAGATAGACGCAGCGGCTGTGCCCGAACTCCACGCCCATCTGACGGATCGCTTCGAGAAACGGCAGCGACTCGATGTCCCCGACCGTGCCGCCGATCTCCACCATGCACACATCGGCCCCTTCGGCGCCGAGCTGGATGCTGCGCTTGATCTCATCGGTGATGTGCGGAATGACCTGTACCGTGGCGCCGAGGTAATCGCCGCGGCGCTCCTTGGCGATCACCCGCTCGTAGATCCGCCCGGTGGTGAAGTTGCTGTTGCGCCCCGTGGTGGTGCGCACGAAGCGCTCATAGTGCCCGAGGTCGAGGTCGGTCTCGGTGCCGTCGCTGGTGACAAACACCTCGCCGTGCTGGAACGGACTCATGGTGCCCGGATCGACGTTGATGTACGGATCGAGCTTGACCATGGCGACCTTCAGGCCGCGCGCCTCGAGGATCGCTCCGAGCGATGCGCTCGCAATACCTTTGCCCAGCGAGGATACGACACCGCCGGTGACGAATACGAATCGCGTCATATAAATCGTGAGTTTAGGTGAACCGCCGTTGGAACCGCTGCCGGGTGTTCATGGCTGCATGAACGACGGGCACGCAGACTATCACATCAGCGGCCGGCGTGGGGCGCCTTCTTCCACCGCAACCGCGCCCGGCGCCGGGTATCGCGGCGCGCGCGCACGCTCTCATCGAGCCACAGGTCCGCCGCCGCCAGCAGCCGCTCTCCTTGATAGACGAGCGGCAGGCGAGCGCGTTGCGCCGGCGGCACGCGTGCCTCCTGCAGCAGACTCTTCAGTGCGCGGCGGGCCCCGCCGGGACGCAGCCGCAGACGCTCCCCGCCGCTGCGCCAGCGCACCGTGAGCACCGGGCCGAGCGCATCGAGATCGAGCGGCCCGTGCGCATCGGCGATGAGTTCGAGCACGCCGCAATCGGCCGGCAGCGTGCACCGCGCCGAGGCCCGCACGTCCCAGGGCACCTCGGCCCCGGGGTGCACGGGACCTGACACCGCGGCGAGCGGCTCGAGCCACAGCAGGTCGGCGTGGCGCAGCAGGCGCGTGCCGCCCCAGCGGACCTGCGGATGCGCATCGGGGCGCGCGGCGAGCACGGGACCGGCGATCTGTTCGAGCCGGCGTGCATCGGGCAGCGGGGCGCCGCGCGTCCCGATCCACAGGCGCAGCGCGTTGCGCCGCCGGGCCGGGGAGAGCCTGCGCAGCGCCTTGACCGAGAGCGCAGCGCCGTCGCTGGCGGGCTCAAGATCGCTGCGAGCGAGCGCCTCGAGCAAGTGCTGGCCCTCGGCGGCGAGCCGCGCGGTGCGGGCCACCGCGCCCGCCGCGCCGCGCCAGCGGGCGCGCACCGCCGGCAGCACCTGGTGGCGCAGGTAATTGCGATCGAAGCGCTCATCGAGGTTCGAGACGTCCTCGCTCACCGCCAGCCCCTCGGCGCCGACCCAGGCGGCAAGCTCGGCTCGGCTGAAGCCGAGCAGCGGGCGCAGCAGCACGCTCGTCCCGAACGGCGCACTCGGCGCCATGGCCGCCAATCCGGCCAGGCCGCAGCCGCGAAACAGCTGCAGCAGCACGGTCTCGAGCTGATCATCCTGGTGGTGGGCGGTGAGCAGCACCTCGTTGCGCTTCAGTCCGGCCGCGAGCGCCCCGTAGCGCGCCGTGCGCGCGGCCTCCTCGAGCGAGCCGCCCGGGGGATTCTCCACCCGCACGCGCACCACCGTCAGCGGCACGCCGAGCCGACGCGCCAGCGCGCGACACTCCCCGCTCCAGCGCCTGGATTGCGGGTGCAGGCCGTGATCGACGTGCACGGCGCGCAGCAGCGCCACCGGGGGCGCACGCAGACGGGCGAGACCGGCAAGCAGCGCGGTGGAGTCCACCCCGCCGCTGAACGCAACGCACAGGCGTGCGCTGGACCCGTCGGGCAGCAGAGGCGCGAGCGCGGCACGGAGCCGCTCGGGCGAGTAGCCCGCCTCGCGAGCGCGCGCCCGCGAAGCGCTCACCGGCGCGGCGACTCGTTCACGAGTCGCTCTCCTCGTACACGCCGAACCCGGCGATACGCTCGGCGCGCGCCGCGAGCAGCTGCTCGCGGGAGAGCGGCGTGAGGGCATCGAGATGGGTGAGCAGCGCCGTCTTGAGACTCGCGGCCGTCGCGGCCGGATCGCGGTGCGCGCCGCCGAGCGGCTCCTCGATCACCTGATCGAGCAGCCCGAGCTTCTCGAGCCGGTCGGCCGTGAGGTTCAGCGCCTCGGCGGCGGCCTCGCGCTTATCCTGGCTCTTCCAGAGGATCGAGGCACAGCCCTCCGGGGAAATCACCGAGTAGGTGCTGAATTGCATCATCAACAGACGGTCGCAGACCCCGATCGCGAGCGCGCCGCCCGAACCGCCCTCGCCCGTCACCACCGTGACGATCGGCACGCCGAGCGTCGACATCTCGAGCAGATTGCGGGCGATCGCCTCGCTCTGGCCGCGCTCCTCGGCGCCGACGCCGGGGTAGGCGCCCTGGGTGTCGATCAAGGTCACCAGCGGCAGCTCGAAGCGCTCGGCGAGCTGCATCAAGCGCAGCGCCTTGCGATAGCCCTCGGGGCGCGGCATGCCGTAGTTGCGCCGCACGCGCTCCTTGGTGTCACGGCCCTTCTGGTGGCCGATGACCATGATGGGGCGGCCGTCGATGCGCGCCAGGCCCCCGACGATCGCCGGATCGTCCCCGTACATCCGATCGCCGTGCAGCTCGATGAAGTCGGTGCAGATCGCGCCGATGTAATCGAGCGTGTACGGCCGCTGCGGATGGCGCGCCAGCTGCGTGATCTGCCAGGGGGTGAGATTCGCAAAGATGCTGGTGGTGAGCTGGCGGCTCTTGGCCTGCAACCGCGTGATCTCCTCCTGGATGTTGACCTCGGGGTCGCAGGTGACGTGTTTGAGCTCCTCGATCTTCGCTTCGAGCTCGGCAATGGGCTGTTCGAAATCGAGAAAGGCGACGGCCATGCGGTTTCCCGGGGTTGTCTCGTGCTGGGCGCGAGGGTACGGGCGGGGCGAGCGCGGTGCAAGCACCCCGCCTCAGTGCCCGTCCGCAGAGCGCTGCGGGGCGTCGGCCGGGGCGCTGTAGAGCACTCGCACCGCGGCGGCGCCGAACAGCTGCTCGAGGGCCTCGATCAGCTCGGCCGCCGGCTGGACGCGCCATTGCTCGCCGAAGGCCACCATGCCCCGCGCGCGCTCATTGGCGTACTCCACCACGAGCGCACACGGCCCGGGACGGTGGCGCTCGAGCAGCTCCGCCAGGCGCCCCTGCAGCGCGCTCGTCGCGACCCGTTGCGGCCACTTCAGCACGATGCGCCGGGCCTGCTGCTCGCGCACCTTGGCGAGGTCGGTCAGCCGCCGCACGCCGATCCGCCAGCCGTCGGAGAACTCATCGAAGCGCAACTGCCCCTCGGCGAGCACCAGCGCATCCTTGCTGATCAGCGCCTTGAACTGCTGGTACTGCTCCTCGAACAGACTCACCTCGATCCGCCCGGTGCGGTCATCGAGCGTGAGGATGGTGCGCGGGCCGCGCTTGCGCACCTCGTCGATGAGCCCGGCGACCGTGACGGTGCGCCCGCCGCGCCCGCGCATCGGTTCGGCACCGGGCATCGGCCGCTCGCCGATCAGATCCCCGATGCGGTGGCTCACCAGGCGCGCCAACCCCGACTCGTACGCACCGATCGGATGTCCGGTCAGATACAGCCCGAGCGTCTCGCGCTCCCCGGCGAGGCGCACCGACTGCGACCACTCGGGCAGCTCCGCGGCGCTCGGCGCGACGGGCGTACTCGGCTCGGGCGCGCCGAGCCCGAACAGGTCGTCCTGGCCGGCGCGGCTCGCGCGCGAGCCCTGCTCGCCGAGTTGCATCGCCGTCGGCAACCGCTCCATCAGCGTGGCGCGGTTCGGCCCGAGCGCATCAACGCTGCCCGAGCGCAGCAGCGCCTCGAGCACGCGCCGGTTGAGTTTCTGCAGATCGAGCCGGCGGCACAGATCCTCCAGACTCGCAAACGCTCCGCGCGCCTCGCGCTCCCCGATCAGCGCCTCGGCCGCGCCCTGCCCGACGCCGCGCACCGCGCCGAGGCCGTAGCGGATCGTGCGCCCCTCGGCGGTGAAGACGTACTGCGAGTGATTCACGTCAGGCGCCAGCACCGTCAGGCCGATCTCGGCGCACTCGCGAATGAGAGTCACCACCTTGTCGGTGTGATCCATGTCGGCCGAGAGCACCGCGGCCATGAACTCGCCCGGGAAGTGCGCCTTCAGATAGGCGGTCTGGTACGAGAGCAGTGCGTACGCGGCGGCGTGCGATTTGTTGAAACCGTAGCCGGCGAACTTCTCCATCTGATCGAAGATCGCATTGGCGGTGGGCGCCGGGATGCCGCGCGCGGTGGCCCCGGCGAGGAACACCCCGCGCTGCTTGGCCATCTCCTCGGGTTTCTTCTTGCCCATGGCGCGGCGCAGCAGATCCGCCCCTCCCAGGGTGTAGCCGGCCAGGCGCTGGGCGATCTGCATCACCTGCTCCTGGTAGACGAACACCCCGTAGGTCACACCGAGCACCTGCTCCATCTCCGGGTGCAGATACTGCGGCTTCTTGCCGTGCTTGCAGGCGATGTACTCGGGAATCAGGTCCATCGGACCCGGCCGGTACAGCGCCCCGAGGGCGATCAGATCATCGATGCGATCGGGCCTGGCGTCCTTCAGCATCCGGCGCATGCCGCCGGATTCGAACTGGAACACCGCGACGGTCTGCGCGCTCTTGAACACCCGCTCGTAGGTGAACGCGTCATCGAGCGGGATCTTGGCGATGTCGAGCAGCGGCTCGCCGCGCTCGGCGCGCTTGGCGTTGATCGCCTTGACCGTCCAGTCGATGATGGTGAGGGTGCGCAGGCCGAGGAAGTCGAACTTGACGAGGCCGGCGGCCTCCACGTCGTCCTTGTCGAACTGCGTCACCAGGCTCCCGCCGGCCTCGTCGCAGTAGAGCGGCGTGAAATCCGTCAGCACCGAAGGGGCGATGACCACGCCGCCGGCGTGCATGCCGGCATTGCGCGTGAGGCCCTCGAGCGAGCGGGCCAGATCGATCAGCGTGCGGATCTCCTCCTCGGTGTCGTAGAGCTTCTTCAGCTCCGGCTCTTTCTCCAGCGCCTCATCGAGGGTGATGCCGAGCTCGAAGGGAATGAGCTTGGCGATCTTGTCGACGTAGCCGTAGCTCATGCCGAGCACGCGTCCGACGTCGCGCACCACCGCCTTCGCCGCCATGGTGCCGTACGTGATGATCTGCGAGACGCGCTCGCGTCCGTAGCGGTGCGCGACGTACTCGATCACCCGATCACGTCCCGCCATGCAGAAATCGACGTCGAAGTCGGGCATGGAGACGCGTTCGGGGTTCAAGAACCGCTCGAACAGCAACTCGTAGCGCAGAGGATCCAGATCGGTGATGCCGAGGCAGTAGGCCACCAGCGAGCCGGCGCCCGAGCCGCGGCCGGGACCGACGGGCACGCCGTGGCCCTTCGCCCAGCGGATGAAGTCCGCAACGATGAGGAAGTAGCCGGCGAACCCCATCTGACAGATGACATCGAGCTCGCGACCGAGCCGCTCGTGATACGGAGCCGCTTGCGGCGCCGTCCCGCTGCCGGTGAGTTCGGCCAGCCGGCGCGTCAATCCGGCAGCCGACTCCTCGCGCAGGAACGCCTCGGTGCTCATCTCGCCCGGCACCGGATAGGGCGGCAGGCGCGGCTTGCCCAGATCGAGCACCAGGGAGGTGCGCCGCGCGATCTCGACGGTGTTCTCCAGCGCCTCGGGCAGATCGGCGAACAGCGCCGCCATCTCCTGCGGGGTGCGCAGGTACTGCTCGGGACTGTAGCGGCGCGGTCGGGCGACATCGGCGAGCTGCTGCCCCTCGTGGATGCACACGCGCGCCTCGTGCGACTCGAAATCCTCGCGCTTGAGAAAGCGCACGTCGTTGGTGGCCACGAGCGGCACACCGCGGCGCGCCGCGAGCGCCACGGCCGCGCCGATGTACGCCTCCTCACCGGGCCGACCGAGCCGCTGCAGCTCCAGGTAGTAGCGCTCCGGCAGCAGCGCGCACCAGCGCTCGAGCGCCGCCTCGGCATCGGCGCTGCGCCCGTTGGCGAGCGCGCGGCCGACATCGCCCTCCGCGGCGCAGGACAGCCCGATCAGCCCCTCGAGCGCCTCGGCCGTGAGCCACTCGCGCTCGAGCATCGGCAGGCCGCGCTGCTGCCCCTCGAGGTAGGCGCGGCTCACCAGGCGCGTCACGTTGCGATAGCCGGTCTGCGACTGACAGAGCAGCGTCAGCCGGCTCGGTGCCTGATGCTCAGCGCCCTCGCGCACCAGCAGATCGACGCCGATCACCGGCTTCACGCCCCGCTCGAGCGCGGCGCGATAGAACTTCACCATCGCGAACAGGTTGCACTGATCGGTCAGGCCCACCGCGGCCATGCCGGCCGCGCCCACCGCCGCCATCAACTCCGCCACCCGCACCACGCTGTCGATCAGCGAGTACTCGGTGTGCAGGCGCAGATGAACGAAACCGCCGCTCATGAGTTCAGCGGCGCGCCTGCGCCGCGGCGCGTACCGGGGCGAACGAGAGACGATGTTCGCACGAGGGCCCGAGGCGGCTCAGCGCCGCCAGGTGCGCCGCGGTGCCGTAGCCCTTGTGGCGCGCAAAGCCGTAGCCCGGACAGGTCCGATCCAACTCGCGCATCAGCGCATCGCGGTGGGTCTTGGCGAGGATGGAGGCCGCGCCGATCACCGCCACCGTGGCATCGCCGCGCACCACGGTCTCGACGCTGCAGTCAAGATCGGTGAGCCTCGGGGCGCGGTTGCCGTCGATCTGCACGTGTGCCGGACGCACCGCGAGGCCGAGCAGCGCGCGCCGCATGGCGAGCAGCGTCGCCTCGAGGATGTTGATCGCGTCGATCTCGGCGCGCTCGGCGCTGCCGATCGCCCAGGCGATCGCGCGGGCGCGGATCAGCGGCGCGAGCCGCTCGCGGGCCGCCTCGCTCAGCGCCTTGGAATCGGCCAGACCCTCGATCGGGCGGGCCGGATCGAGAATCACCGCCGCGGCGATGACCGGTCCGGCGAGCGGTCCGCGGCCGGCCTCATCGACCCCGGCGGTCCACGCCAGCGCACTCATGCGCGCGCCTCGTGAGCGTGCCCCACCCGGCGCAGGATGGCCTCGGCGGCGAGGCCCGCCCCCCCGCAGCGCAGTTCGCGGTGCACGCGGTCGAACTCGCGCGCCAGCGTCTGCCCGTAGGCCGGATCCTCCAGATGCTCAAGCAGCGCCGCACCGAGCGCCGCGCCATTGACGCTCTCCTGGAGGAACTCGGGTACGAACGCTCGCCCGAGCAGCAGATTCGGTTGTGAGAAATACGGGACTTTCACCAGACGAAGCCCCCGCAGGAGAAATGCCGTCATCGCGCCCAGCCGATAGGCCACGACCATCACGCGCCGCGACAGCAGCGTTTCCAGTGTAGCGGTTCCCGAGGCCACCAGCGCACCGTCGCAGGCGGCCAGCACCCGCTGGGCCTGTCCATCGGTGATTAAAATCTCTGGACAATCCGGTACTTCTGCTCGTTTTCTCAGAAACAGCTCACGGGCACCGGCGCTCGCCATCGGCGCCACGAACCGCAGCTCGGGCCGTCGCGCGGCGATCCATGCCGCGGCGGTGAGGAAGTCCGCCGCGAGCCGGCCCACCTCCCCCATCCGGCTGCCCGGCAGCAGCGCCACGACGGTCGCCTCGGCCGGCAATCCGAGCGCGGAGCGCGCCGCGGCCCGATCGATCTCGAGCGGGATCTGATCGGCCAGCGGATGACCGACGAACTCGGCGGCCACTCCGTAGCGTGAGTAGAACTGCGGTTCGAACGGCAACAGACACAGCACCAGGTCGCAGGCGCGGCCGATCTTGTGGACCCGACTCTGTCGCCACGCCCACACCTGTGGTGCAACGTACTGCACCGTGGGAATCCCCTGGGCATGCAGACGCGCCGCGAGGCCCAGGTTGAATGCCGGGGCATCGATACCGATGAACACGTCAGGGCGCGCCTCGCGGAAGCGACGCACGAGTGCCCCGCGCAGGTGCAGCAGCCGGGGCAGATGCGGCAGCACCTCGGTGAAACCCATGACCGAGAGCACCTCGGCCTGCGCCCACGCCTCGCACCCGGCCGCCTGCATTTTCGGTCCGGCCACCCCGAAGCACTCCAGGTGTCCGACCCGCGCACGCAGCGCCTCGATCAGCGCCGCGCCGAGCTGATCGCCCGAGGCCTCCCCGGCCACGATCCCCACGCGCAGCGCCGGGCGCGCAAGGGTGGCCTCGCACGCGCTCAGCGACGGGGCGGTCATCGAACGATACTGCGGCCGGAGGTGCGGATGAAGGCGCAGAACAGCGCGATTTCGGGCCGCTCGGGCGCGTCGGCCTCGAGTTGCTCGAGCGCCTCGACCAGGCGCAGTCCACTGCGGTAGACGGTGCGGTAGGCGTTGCGGATGTTGCGCACCTGCTCGGGCGTGAACCCGCGCCGCTTCAGCCCTTCGCTGTTCACGGCGTGCGGCTCGGCCGGGTTGCCGGCCACCATGACGTACGGCGGCACGTCGCGCGTGACGATGGCTCCGCCGGCGAGGAACGCGTGCGCGCCGACCTTGGTGAACTGGTGCACGGCGGTGAGCCCGCCGAGGATCACCCAGTCGCCGATCTCCACGTGCCCGCCGAGGGCGGCGCAGTTGGCAAACACCGTGTTGCTGCCGACGGTGCAGTCGTGCGCGACATGCGCGTAGGCCATGAACAGGTTGTCGTGGCCGATGCGCGTCACGCCACGGTCGTGGGTCGTACCGCGATTGGCGGTGGTGTTCTCGCGAAACACGTTGCGATCGCCGATCTCGAGCCGGGTCGGCTCACCGTGATACTTCTTGTCCTGCGGGGCATCCCCGAGCGAGGCGAACTGGAAGATCCGGTTGTCCGCCCCGAGGGTGGTCGGGCCGTTGATCACCACGTGCGGGCCGATCACCGTGCCCGGGCCAATCACGACCTCGGGGCCGATGACGCTGAAGGGCCCCACCGAGACATCCGCGGCGAGGTGCGCCCGCGGCGAGACGATGGCGTGCGGATCGATCACTTGCCGGCCTCCGGCGTCACCATGATCTCCGCGTGGGCCACCTCGTTGTCCCCGACCAGCGCACGGGTCGAGAAGCGCCAGATGCCGCGCAGACGGCGATCCACGGTGGCACTGAGCAGCAGCTGATCGCCGGGCTCGACGGGCTTGCGGAAACGCGCCTTGTCGATGCCGACGAAATAAAACCGGCTGTCCTCGTGCGGCACGAGGTCAGCGCTCAGGAACGTGAGGATGCCGGCGGTCTGCGCCAGCGCCTCGATGATGATCACCCCGGGCATCACCGGGCGGCTCGGGAAATGTCCCGGAAAGAACGGCTCGTTGTACGTCACGTTCTTCAACGCCCGGATGCTCTGCCCCGCGTGCCACTCGAGCACGCGGTCGACCAGCATGAACGGATAGCGGTGCGGCAGCAGCTTCAGGATGCCGTGAATGTCGATTTGCGAGTCAGTCATCGTCCTCGTCCAGATCCTCAGCGGAGCCCGAGCGGCGCTCGAGCGACTTCAGCCGCGTGGCGAGCGCCTCGAGGCGTTTGAAGCGCCCGACCAGACGGCGCCACGTGTGCGCCTCCTCGAGCGGAATGCCGCCGGAGTATACGCCGGGGCGGCTCACCGAATGGCTGACCATGGTGCAGCCAGTGATCATCACATCGTCGCAGATCGTCAGGTGCCCGCCGATGCCGACCTGCCCGCCGATCATGCAGCGCCGCCCAATGGTGGTGCTGCCGGAGACCCCGACGCAGGCGGCGAGCGCGGTGTGCGCGCCGATGTGCACGTTGTGGCCGATCTGGATCAGGTTGTCGAGTTTGGCGCCCTCGTCGATCACGGTGTCCTCGATCGCACCGCGGTCGATGGTGGTGTTGGAGCCGATCTCGACGTCGACCCCAACCCGCACGCCACCGGTCTGCGGCACCTTCAGCCACCGGCCGGCATCCTGCGCGAACCCGAAGCCGTCCCCCCCGAGCACTGCGCCCGGCTGGATCACCGTGCGCTCCCCGATGGACACGCCGCGGCACAGCGTCACCCGCCCGACCAGGCGCACATCCGCCGCCACCTGCACGCCGTCCTCGATCAGGCACTGCGGCCCGATATAGGCGCGCGCGCCGATGCGTACCCCTGCGCCAATGACGCAGAGTGCTCCGATGTGGGCCGTGGGGTCGATCTGCGCGCCGTGCCCGAGGATCGCCGAGGGATGCACGCCCGGGGGCCCCGCGGGGGCCGGGTGCAGCACGGCGGCGATGCGCGCAAAGGTCGCATGCGGGTTGGCGCTGATCAGTGCCGCACAAGGACACCCGGCAGCGCTCGCCGCATCGAGCACCACGACCGCAGCGCGCGTCGCGGCGAGCTGGGTCCGGTAGCGGGGATTGGCGACGAAGGCCACCGACTGCGCGTCGGCATCGGCCAGCGTCGCCACCCTCTCGACCTCAACGCCCGGATCGCCTCTGAGCTCGCAGCCGAACCGGACTGCGAGCTCCCCGATCGAGACGCTCATGGCGCGGCGGTTACTTGGCCGGTGAGGCCTTCAAAATGCGCAGGATCGACGGCGTCAGATCCAGCGCCGGGTCGCCGTAAATCACCCCGTCGTTCATCAACACCAGGGTGAAGCCGTGCTGCTTGGCGTAGCTCTGCACGGTCAGGTCGATCGAGCTCTGCACCTTGCTGAACAGCTCGTTGCGGCGCGTATTGAGCGCCTCCTGCACCTTGCCCGACTCCTGGCGGAACGACTCGACCTTCTCGCGCAGGTCGAGTTCGGCCTGGGCGACCTGATCCTGGGTCATGGTGGCCTGGTTGCGTTGCAGCTTTTGCTGCTTCAGCTGCAGGGTCTTCGCCTCGGCCTGCAGCGTCTTCTGCTTCGGCAGGAACTCGGCGCGCAGGGCGATGATGGCGGCCTTGTACTGCGGGGAGGACTGCACCAGCACCCCAAAGTTGACCACCCCGATCTTCATGGCCGCGGCCCGCACGTTCGCGGTGGCCAGCCCCGTCACCAGCAAACCGGCGGCGATCATCCAAACGACTGAATGGCTTCTGCTCAAGCGCTTCACGGACACCTACCTCGAAAAATTTCAGGGAAATTGATGACTCTAATGCGCACCCGCCCCTCTTGGGGGGCGGCTGAGCGCACCATCCTACCACCACCGGGGCGCAGATGCCCGCGCCCCGGGATGGCCGGCTAGAAGGCCTGTCCGACCGTGAACTGGAAGCCGCTGGTCTGGTCCTGCCAGACGTTCGGATTGGCCAGGTTGCGCGAGGCATTCAGGGCCACGCCATAGCTGAAGCGGAACAGCCCCATCGGCGAGAGCCACTCGACCGCCAGACCCACCGAGCGCTTCAGGGAGCCCCAGCCGTTCAGGTGGTAGTACACCGGGGTGACGTTGTTCGGCTCGAAGAATTTCACCCGACTGCCGGTATAGAACACATTGCCCATGTCGAAGAACAGGCTGACGCGCGCCGTCTGGCGCCACTTCGCCGGGATCGGCAGCAGCAGCTCGTTCTGGCTGATGATGTCAAAGTTGCCGCCGTAGGGGTTGCCGAACTGATCGCGCGGGCCGAGCCAGCTCTCACGGAAGCCGCGCACCGAGTCCGGTCCGCCGCCGAAGAACAGCCGGTATGGCGGCAAGCCCGTGGTACCGCCGAAGCCGTTGCCGTAATCGACCCGCTCGTGGAAGGAGAACGTGAGGTAGTGGCGCCACAGCGGCACGTACTGCTGGAACAGCGCGCTCGCCACGTAGTACTTGACCGAGCTCGAGCCGGGGATGGTGGCACTCACGTTCAGCGCCGCGCGCATGCCGCGGTCGGCAAACAGCGTGCGGTTGCGGTCATCGATCTGCCAGCCGAGCAGCAGCTGCACGTCGTGGTAGTTCGTGCCGTAGAACACGAAGTCGTTGTTGCTGTAATCCTCGTGCACCAGACGGTTGTACGGATTGCCGTTCTGCTGCACCCACTGCTGAGCCTGTTCGGCGCTGCCGATCGAGCTGGTGAGCAGCTGCGCATCCTCGAACGCCGCGCCGAAAGACACGTACTGGAACTCGCTGATCGGGTAGCTCCACTCCGGTCCGATGTTGATGGTCTTGGAGGAGAAGTTCGATGAGGAGGAGACGAACTGGGTCGCATCGTTGTAGCTCAGCGAGAGCGTCTGCGAGACCCCGTTCTGGGTGATGTACGGGTTGGTGTAGCTGACGCTGTAGAGCTTGTCGAACGCCCCGCCCTGTAGGTCCACCGAGAGGCGGTTGCCGGTGCCGAGGAAGTCCGCATCGGCGAAGTTCGCATTGAGCATCAACTTGTACATCGCCGAGTAGCCGATGCCGCCGGAGAGCTGCGCGGCCGGACCCTGCTTGATCTTGTAGTTGACGTCGACCTCGTCCGGGGAGCCCTGCACCTTGTGCGTGCTGTAGCTGACGTGCTTGATGTACGGCAGACGCTGCAGGAAGAACTTCGAGCGCTCGAGCGCAAGGTTCGAGAGCCACCCGCCCTCGAGCTGACGCAGCTCGCGTCTGAGCACCACGTCGTTGATCGCGGTTTCCCCGGAGAAGGTGATCTTGCGCACGTACACTCTGTCGCCCGGATCGACGAAGAAGGTGAGCGCGACCTTGTGGGTCTTCGGATCGGGCGTCGGCACCGGATCGACCTTGGCGAATGCGTAACCGTACGCGCCCAAGCGGTCCTGGATCAGCTTCTGAGTGGTCGTGATGCGCTCGCGGTCGAACACCTGACCGGGCTTGACCACCACCAGCTTCTGCAGCTGCGCCTCGGGGACCACGAACGTGCCGGCGAGCTTGACCGCGGAGATGCGAAACACCCCGCCCTGCTTGATCGCCACGTTGATGTAGATGTTCTTCTTGTCCGGACTGATCTGCACCTGCGTCGAGCGGATCTCGAAGTTCGCGTAGCCGCGATCCATGTAGAAATCGCGCAGCCGCTCCAGATCGCCCTTCAGCGTCGAGCGCGAGTAGCGGTCATCGTCCTTGTACCAGGACAGCCAGTCCGGCGTGCGCAGGTGAAAGTGCTTGAGGATGCGCGCCTGGGAGAAATGGGTGGCGCCGACGACGTTGATCGAGCGGATCACCGCGCGCGACCCCTCGACGATCTTGATCTGGATCTTCACCCGATTGTCGGTATCGGGGATCACCTTGGTATTGATGCGCACGCCGTACTTGCCGCGCCCGTAGTACATGTCGGTGAGGTACTCGGTGACCTGCTGCAGCACGGAGCGATCGAAAATCTTCCCCGGCGCAAGTCCGACATTGCGCAGCGACTTCATCAGCGCCTTGGTCTTGATCGCCTTGTTGCCGGAGATCTGGAAGCTCTCGATCGAGGGCCGTTCGGCCACCACCACGATCAGCGTGTTGCCCTGACGGCGAATCTCGACGTCGCGGAAGAACCCGGTCGCATAGAGCGCTTCAATCGCCTCGCGAATCTTGCGCGGATCGAGCGTGTCGCCAATGTTCACCGGCAGGTAGTTAAATACCGTGCCCTGGGAGATGCGCTGCAGCCCCTCGAGCTTGATGTTGCCGACGGTGAAATCCGCCGCAGCGGACGATGCCGTGCCGTTGCCGGCCAGCGCGAGCGCCGAGTGCACGGCGAGCGCCACCGCAGCAAGCGCAATACGACCCTTCATACGGCAACCATCCGATCTGTCACGTAGCGAAGCATTTGGACCCAATTTTTACCATCAATCACGTATGCAACCCCCGGTGCCCCGGCCGCGTATGCGGCGCGGGGACGCGCGGACCTCTCAAGCGGTCCGACTCTAGTGTGTACGGTTCTCAGCCGAACTGGCGGGCGATGTCATTGAACAACGCCACTCCCATCAGCACGATCAGCAGCGCGATCCCGACCTGCTGACCGATGATCTGCGCCCGCTCCGACAGCGGTGCGCCCTTGACCCACTCCACCAGCTGGAACACGACCTGCCCGCCGTCGAGCAGCGGGATCGGCAGCAGGTTCAGGAACCCGATCTCAAGGGAGATCAGCACCAGGAACCCGAGAAACGAGCCGGCCCCGGCGCTGGCCGACTGCCCAGCCTCCTGGGCAATGGTGAGCGGCCCGCCGAGATTCTTAATCGAGACCCGCCCGAGCATCATGCGCCACAGCAGCCGTCCCTGCAGCACTGTCAGCGTCCAGATGCGTCCCGAGGCCTGCTGCAGGGCCGCCAGCGGGCCGAGCCGATCGTGGCGGACGAGGTTCGGCGGGTACTGCAGCGTCGCGGGCGCCTCGGCCTCGATGCGCCCAATCCTCTCACCCTGCGCGGTCACGCTCGCAACGCTCACCTCGACGGTGTGCTCGACACCGCCGCGCCGATAGGTGATCGCGAGCGTCTTGCCCGGATGCGGGCTGATGGCGCGCACCACGTCCTCAAAATTCTTCATCGGCCGCCCATCGACCGCCACGATGCGGTCCCCGGCGATGAGTCCGGCACGCGCCGCCGGACCGCCCGGCAGCACCCGGCCGAGCACTGCCGGCAGCGTCGGGGCGGCGAAACGCAGGCCGAGACCCGCCAGCGGACCGGCCGGTCCGGTGAGCTTGCGGCGCGCCTCGGGATTGCTGACGGCGAAGGCGATTGGGTGCGTCTGCCCGTGGGCGCGCACCGTGAGGGTGACTTGGCCGCTGCCGCTCATCACCTCGAGCAGCCGCATGCGCACCTGGCTCTGGCTGTCGACCGGCGTCCCGTTGACCGTGAGGATGCGCTCCCCGGGCTGCAGACCGGCGCGCGCGGCGATCGAGCCGGGCTCGACCCGCCCGACGATCGGCCGCCAGCGCGTCACACCGCTCGCCCAGAACATCGCGCCGAGCACCACGAGCGCAAAGAGGAAATTCGCCCCCGGACCGGCGAGCAGCACCAGCACGCGGCGCAGTGGGTGCTGGCGGGTGAAGGAGCGCGGCAGATCCTCGGGCGCCACCGGCCCTTCGCGCTCATCGAGCATCTTCACGTACCCGCCGAGCGGGATCGGGCAGAGCCAGTACTCCACCCCGTCGCGCCCGCGGCGCGAGAGCAGCGGCTTACCGAACCCGACGGAGAAGCGCAGCACCTTCAAGCCGAGCCGCCGCGCGACCCAGAAGTGGCCGAATTCGTGCACCGTGACCAGCAGACTCACGGCGACGGCGAACCACATCAGGTACCACAGCACCGTCATCCGCGCGCCCCTGCACGGGCACCCGAACCGGCGCCGCGGCGCCTCTCGATGCGCTCCTGCGTGCGCAGGCGTGCCTCCGCGTCGGCGGCCAGCACATCGTCCAATCCGCCAATGGGCCCCGCGCTCGAGTGTGTGATCACATCCTCAATGACCGAAGCGATCCCCGGAAAGTTCAACCGCTGCTCGAGGAAGGCGTGCACGGCGATCTCGTTGGCGGCGTTGAGCACCACCGGTGCGAGCCCGCCGGTGCTCGCCGCCGCCTGCGCCAGAGCGAGGCAGGGGAAGCGCTGCGGATCCGGTGCACGAAACTCCAAGCGCGCGGTCTTGACCAGGTCGAGGAACGCCACGCCCGAGTCCATGCGCTCGGGCCAGGCGAGCGCATAGGCGATCGGCGTGCGCATGTCGGGCGAGCCCAACTGCGCCAGCACCGAGCCGTCCACGTACTCCACCAGCGAGTGGATGATGCTCTGCGGGTGCACGACGATGTCGACCTGTTCCGGCGGCAGGCCAAACAGGAAACAGGCCTCGATCAGCTCCAGGCCCTTGTTCATGAGCGTCGCGGAGTCGACCGAGATCTTCCGTCCCATGACCCAGTTCGGATGCGCCACGGCCGCCTCGGGCGTCGCCGCGGCGATCTGCTCGGCGCTCCAATCGCGAAACGGGCCGCCGGAGGCGGTGAGCAGCACGCGCCGCACGCCCTCGGGCGTGCTGCCGGCGCGAGTACCGGCCGGCAGACACTGGAAGATCGCATTGTGCTCGCTGTCGATCGGCAGCAGCGTCGCACCGGCATCGCGCACCGCCTGCATCAGCAGCGGGCCGGACATCACCAGCGACTCTTTGTTGGCGAGCAGCAGGCGCTTGCCGGCGCGGGCGGCCGCGAGCGTCGAGGGCAGACCCGCCGCCCCGACGATGGCGGCCATCACGCACTCGGCGTCCTCGAGCGTGGCGAGCTCGGTGAGCGCCTCGGGGCCGGCGAGCAGCCGAGTGTCCGGCGCGCCCTGGCCCAGACGCGCGGCGAGTTCGCGCGCCGCGGCCGGATCGGCCAGCGCCGCGTACGCCGGGCGATACTTCAGGATCTGCGCGGCGAGTTTCTCCACGTTGCGATTCGCCCCGATCCCGATCAGGCGAAACCGCTCCGGATGGCGAGCGAGCACATCGAGGGTACTCTCGCCGATCGAGCCGGTAGAACCGAGAACGACCACACCGATCATGCCAGCACTCCCAAAACTGTCAGGCCGAGCAGCAGCACGGGCGCCGCTGCGGTCAGGCTGTCGATACGGTCCATGACCCCTCCGTGTCCGGGGAACAGCGTGCCGCTGTCCTTCACTCCCGCGAAGCGCTTCAACAGGCTCTCGGTGAGATCCCCGACGATGGAGCAGGCCACCGCCGCCAGACACAGCACCAGAAATCCTCCGAGGGGCACACTGAACCAGAAACTGCCGCCCACCGCCACTGGAATGCAGGCCGCGACCCCCCCGAGCACCCCTTCCCAGGTCTTGCCCGGGGACACCTCGGGGGCGAGCCGCCGCCGCCCGAAACGCCGGCCAGCGAAGTACGCCCCGATGTCCGCCATCCACACCAGCAGCAGGCAGAACAGCACCCATTCGGCACCGCGCGGCCCGCCGAGGCGCAAGCGCGCCAGCGCGAGCCATGCCGGCACCAGCGCGCACAGGCCCGCGAGCGCCGCGGGACCGGCCGCCGCGCGCCGCGGCGCGAACACGATCCAACCGAGCGCCACGACCCACCACAGCGCCGCAGCGCCGAGCAGCCACACCAGACCGGCGCGCGTCGCGGCGGCGCGCCAGGCGAGCGGCAGCGCCGCGCCGATCAGCACCACGTAGCCGATGCGCACGATGCGCCGGCCGCTCTTGAGAAACGCCGACCATTCCCACGCCCCGAGCAGCACGATCAGCGTCAGCACCCCGAGCGTGGCTCGGGCCGGCAGCGCGAACAACACCGCCAGCAGCAGCCCGATCAGCACCGCCGCGGTGGCGACCCGATGACGCAGCGAATCGCTCACGGCACCGCTTTCGGGGCCGCGCCGAGCTGCCCGCCGGTGTGCCCGAAGCGCCGTTCGCGGCCGGCGAAGAACGCCAGGGCGCGCTCGAGCTCGGCGGCATCGAAGTCCGGCCAGAGCCGATCGCAGAAATACAGCTCCGCGTAGGCGAGGTTCCAGAGCAGAAAATTACTGATGCGCCGCTCCGCGCCGGTGCGGATCAGCAGATCCGGGTCCGGCAGCGTGCCGAGCTCGAGTGCCGCGGCGAAGCGCGTCTCGTCGATCGCGGCCACCGGCAGCGCCCCGCTGACGCACTGCGCGGCGAGCGTGCGGGCGGCCTGGACGATGTCCCAGCGCCCGCCGTAGCTCACCGCCACCTGCAGCTTCAAACCGGTGTTGCCCGCGGTACGCGCCTCGGCGGCGGCGATCTGCGCCTGCAGTCGCACCGAGAGCGCCTGACGGTGACCGATGATGCGCAGCACCACCCCCTGGCGCTCCAGATCGCTGATCTCGCGCTCGATGGCCTCGAAGAACAGCCCCATCAGACTCGCCACCTCCTCCGCCGGTCGCGACCAGTTCTCGCTCGAGAAGGCGAACAGCGTGAGCGCCTCGACGCCGAGCCGCGAGCACTCGCGCACGCACAGGCGGACCGGCTCGAGCCCGGCCTTGTGCCCGGCCGAGCGCGCCAGGCCGCGCGCGGCGGCCCAGCGACCATTCCCGTCCATGGTGATGGCGATGTGACGCGGAAGCGGTGCGGGCGCGACGTTGTCGGACACGGCGTGCGCCCTCACACCTGCATGATTTCCTTTTCCTTGGCCACCAGAATCTGCTCGATGTCGGCAATGTGCTTGTCGGTGAGCTTCTGGATGTCCCCTTCGGCGCGGTGC
This sequence comes from Pseudomonadota bacterium, assembly GCA_021851405.1. Classification (GTDB taxonomy): domain Bacteria; phylum Pseudomonadota; class Gammaproteobacteria; order Steroidobacterales; family Steroidobacteraceae; genus 13-2-20CM-66-19. The sequence goes on along the minus strand of JAJZDW010000006.1, from coordinate 6,925 downwards.
TCCTCGTCCTGAGCGATCTGCTTTTCCTTCAGCAAATCCTTGATGTCGTTCATCACGTCGCGGCGCACGTTGCGCACCGCCACGCGCGCATTCTCCGCGTCGGCCTTGAGCACTTTGGTGATCTCGCGGCGGCGCTCCTCGGTGAGCGGCGGCATCGGAATGCGGATCACGGTGCCGGCGGTCATGGGCGTGAGGCCCAGATCGGACTTGAAAATCGCCTTCTCGATCGCCTGTACGACGCCCTTCTCCCACGGGGAGATCACGAGCGTGCGCCCTTCTTCCACGGCGATGCTCGCCACCTGCTGCAGGGGCACGTCCGAGCCGTAGTAATCGATCTTCAGGTGCTCGATCAGGCTCGGGTGAGCCCGTCCGGTCCGCAGCTTCTTCAGATCCGTCTGGAAGCTCTGCACGCACTTGGCCATGCGCTCGCGCGCGTCTTTCTTCAGGTCATCGAGCATGGATCACTCTCCGAGCCGGCTCGGCTCACTCGCAGGTCACGACCGTGCCCACTTCGTCGCCACGGACGCTGCGGGTGAGGTCACCTGGATTGTTGAGGTTGAACACCTGCAGCGGCAGGCGGTTGTCGCGGCACATGACGATCGCCGTGGCGTCCATGACGTTGAGCTTATCGGTCAGCACCCGATCGAAGGTCAGATGCCGATAGCGCGTCGCCGCCGGGTTGCGCACCGGATCGTCGGAGTACACCCCGTCGACCTTGGTCGCCTTCAGCAGCACCTCGGCGTTGATCTCGATGGCGCGCAGCGCCGCCGCGGTGTCGGTGGTGAAGAACGGGCTGCCGGTACCGGCCGCGCAGATCACCACCCGACCCTTCTCCAGGTGCCGCACGGCGCGGCGGCGGATGTAGTCCTCGCACACCTCGTTGATGCGGATCGCCGACATCACGCGCGCGTGCAGACCGCGGCTCTCCAACGCATCCTGCATCGCCAGCGCATTCATCACGGTGGCGAGCATGCCCATGTGATCGGCCGTGACGCGATCCATCCCGGCCCGCGCGAGTCCCGCGCCGCGGAAGATATTGCCGCCCCCGATCACCACGGCGAGCTCGACGCCGAGGCCGGCGATGTCCTCGAGCTCCCCGGCGATGCGCTTGATGATCGCCGGGTCGACGCCGTAGTCGGCCTGACCCATGAGCGCCTCCCCGGAGAGCTTCACCAGGATGCGCGAGTAGCGGGCGGTCTTCGCTGTTTCAGTCGCCATGGGCAATCCTTACACTCGTTTCAGGAGGCCGGGCCGCCTCTTTCGCAGCGGCGACCCGGAGGCGCGCCGGGGTCAGCCGCCGGCGCTCTTGACCTGCGCCATCACCTCGGCGACGAAGTTCTCCTGCTTCTTCTCGATGCCGGCACCGACCTCGAACCGCTCGTAAGCGATCACCGTCGCGCCGGCACTCTTCAGCAGTTTCTCCACCGTCACGTCCGGGTCCTTCACGAACGGCTGGCCAAGCAGCGTGATTTCCCCGAGCGACTTGCGCAGCCGCCCCTCGACCATCTTGGCGACGATCTCGGCCGGCTTGCCCTCGCCCTGGGCCTGCTCGGTGAGGATCTCGCGCTCCTTGGCCATCACGTCCGCCGGCACCTGCTGCATCGAGAGGTACTTCGGATTGCTCGCCGCGACGTGCATGGCGAGTTCATGCGCGAGCTCGGCGCTGCCGCCCTTCAGGGCCACCAGCGTGCCGATGCGCGTGCCGTGGCGGTACGCCCCGAGGTGCTGCTCCGAGGCGAGCACCGTGAAGCGCCGCACGGTGATGTTCTCACCGATCTTGGCCACCAGCGCCCGACGGCGCTCATCGACCGTCTCGGCACCGACGCGCGCGCCGAGCAGCGCCTCGAGGCTCTGCGCTCGCTGCGCCAGCGCCTGCTCGGCCACGGCGCTCGCGAACGCGGTGAAGTCCTGCTCACGCGCCACGAAGTCCGTCTCGCAGTTGACCTCGACCATGGCCGCGGCGCGCCCGTCGGCGGCACGCTCGATGACGATGACGCCCTCGGCGGCCACCCGCGTGGACTTCTTGTCGGCCTTGGCCAGGCCCTGCTTGCGCATCAGCTCAGCGGCGGCATCGAGGTCGCCGCTGCTCTCCACCAGCGCCTTCTTGCACTCCATCATCCCCGCGCCGGTGCGCTCGCGGAGCTGTTTGACCATCTCTGCTGTGATACTCATATCGCACTCATCCGGTTGCGCCATCCCTGGACGCTGCCTCCGCCCCGGTCGTCCTCACCGGAGCCAAACCGCAGGCGCGGCCGCAGGAGCGGCCGCGCGCGGCTCATTCGCCGCGGCCCTTGCGGCGCGCCGGACCCGTGGGGCGACGGGCGCTCGTCGGTGCCGGCGTGGTGTTCGAGCCACCGGACGCGGCCACTTCGGGCACCGCCTCCATCGACTCTTCCTCGGTGCCGATATCATCGACCACCTCGGTGCCCTCGGCACGCGGGGCCTTCACCGGCGGCAGACGGCGCCGGGAGGCATTCTTCTTCGGCCGTGCGGCCGCGGCGCCCTTGCGCGGGCCTCGCGGGGCCCTGCGGCGCGGGTTGCCGGCCTCGTCGAGCTCGACGAACTCGTCTTCCCCGACCACCACGGCCGGGACCGACTCACGCCCTTCGAGGACCGCATCGGCCATGCCGGCGGCGTACAGCAGGATCGCGCGCATGGCGTCGTCGTTGCCCGGCACGACGTAATCGATGCCGTCCGGGGAGCAGTTCGTATCCACCACGGCGACCACCGGGATGCCGAGCTTGCGCGCCTCGTCGATGGCGAGCTTCTCGTGACCGACGTCGACCACGAACAGCGCATCGGGCAGCGCATCCATCGTCCGGATGCCCCCGAGGCTGCGCTGGAGCTTCTCGCGCTCGCGGCGCAGCTGCGTCGCCTCTTTCTTACCGCGCCGCTCGAGCGCCCCGGAGGCGGCGAGCTCGGAGATGTCCTCGAGCCGCTTGATCGACTGGCGGATCGTCTTGAAATTCGTGAGCATGCCGCCCAGCCAGCGCTGGTTGACGAACGGCTGGCCGGCTCGCTCGGCCTCCTTCTGGATCGCCTCGCGCGCCGAGCGCTTGGTGCCGACGAACAGCACCGTGCCGCCATCGGAGGCCACGCCCTTCACGAAGGCCGCAGCCTGCGCGTACATCGGCTGGGTCTTCTCGAGATTGATGATGTGGATCTTGTTGCGCTCGCCGAAAATGAACTGAGCCATCTTCGGGTTCCAGAAGCGGGTCTGGTGTCCGAAATGGACACCCGCTTCCAGCATCTGCCGCATGGATACGCCAGGCATGAGAAACTCCTCGTTGGGTTGAGCCTCCGCGCATCTCCGCAGCCATCCCGAGGGCGGCCCGAGGGCCGCGAGCGGAACACCCAGTCTGCGGATAATGCGATGCGCGTGTGGGTTGATTGCCAAAAAAGGCCGCGCTTTATACCATGAAGGCCTCGCCCGAACAATGTCTTGCGCGCGCAGCGGCCGGTGCGTTCCGGCGCCGCGCGGCGCTCCCGATTGAGTCACTCTGGATAGCCCATGGCCGTAACGATCAAATCACCCGACGAGCAGGAGAAAATGCGCATCGCCGGCCGCCTGGCCGCCGAGGTGCTCGACATGATCGGCGCGCACGTGGTGCCGGGGGTGAGCACCGAGGAACTCGACCGCATCTGCCACGAATACATCGTGAACGTCCAAGGCACGATCCCGGCGAACCTCAACTACCACGGCTTCCCGAAGGTGATCTGCACCTCGGTGAACCACGTGGTCTGCCACGGCATTCCCAATGACAAGCGCCTGAAGGCGGGCGACATCGTCAATATCGACGTGACGGTGATCCGCGACGGGTTCCACGGCGACACCAGCCGCATGTACTACGTCGGCACGCCGCCGGCGCACGCCCAGCGCCTCGCCGAGACCTGCTTCGCGGCGATGTGGCGCGGCATCGAGATCGTGCGCCCCGGGGTGCGGCTCGGGGACATCGGACACGCCATCCAGACCTTCGCCGAGCAGCACAATTACTCCGTGGTGCGCGAGTACTGCGGCCATGGCATCGGGCGGATCTACCACGAGGATCCGCAGGTGCTGCATTACGGCGAGGCGGGCACGGGGCTCACCCTCGAGCCGGGCATGACCTTCACCATCGAGCCGATGATCAATGCCGGCAAGCGCCACGTGCGGCTGCTGCCGGACGGCTGGACCGTCATCACCAAGGATCACTCGCTCTCGGCGCAGTGGGAGCACACCATTCTCGTGACCGCGACCGGCCACGAGGTCCTCACCCTCGGGGCGACCGAGCGCAGCACGCATTAACACCATGGCCGCCGGAGACAGCGAAGCGGAGGAGTCCGAGGCCTCGGGCGAGCACGGCGCGGTGCGCACCGACTCGCCGCCGGAGCCCGGACACTGGCCGCTGCTCGAGCGGCTGCCCGAGCTCATCGGCGGCCCACCCGCGGCGCTGCGCGAGCTGCTCGCCGAGGCGCACGAGCAGCTGAAGGCCCGCTTCCTCGCCGATGAGCCCATTGAGACGCTGGTGCAGGCGCGCGCGCTGCTCATCGACCGGGTGCTGCAGGCGCTCTGGGCTGCGCACCTCGGCACGCCGGCGCGCCCCTGGGCGCTGGTGGCGGTCGGGGGCTACGGCCGCGGTGAGCTGCTGCCCTGCTCGGACATCGATCTGCTGCTGCTCGTGCGCAGTGCCCCGCAGGGCGAGGCGCGCGCCGCACTCGAGCGCCTGCTCGCGCTGCTCTGGGACATCGGGCTCGAGGTCGGCCACAGCGTGCGCACCGTCGAGGAATGTCTCGAGCAGAGTGTCGCTGACGTGAGCGTCATGACCACGCTGATCGAGGCGCGGCTGCTCGCCGGCGATGCGGGGCTGCTCGCCGAGCTGCGCGCCGCGCTCGCCCCGGAGCACCTCTGGCCGGTGCGCGAATTTTTCGAGGCGAAGGTGCGCGAGCAGTCCGAGCGGCACCTGAAGGCCAACGACACGGCCTACAACCTCGAGCCGAACGTCAAGACCGGACCGGGGGGCCTGCGCGACATCCAGACCATCGCCTGGGTGGCCAAGCGGCACTTCGGTGCCGAAACGCTCGATGAGCTGGCGCGGCACGGATTTCTCTCGGTCGCGGAGTTCCGCCGCCTGCAGCAGGCCCAGGCCTTCCTCTGGAAGGTGCGCTTCGGGCTGCACGTGCTCACCGGGCGGCGCGAGGACCGGCTGCTGTTCGATCACCAGATCCGCCTCGCGCAGACCTTCGGTTACGAGGACGCCTCCTACACCCTCGCGGTCGAGCAGCTGATGCAGCGCTACTACCGCACGGTGAAGGACGTGAGCCTGCTCAATGAGCTGCTGCTGCAGCTGTTTCGCGAGGCGATCCTCACCGAGAGCGAACCGCCCCGCCCGCTCAATGCGCGCTTCCAGGTGCGCTGCGGTTCGCTCGAGGCGGTGAGCGACGATGTCTTCGCGCGCACCCCCTCGGCGCTGCTCGAGCTGTTCGCGCTGCTGCAGCGCCACCCGGAGATCAAGGGCGTGCGCGCCTCGACCATGCGCGCCGTCGGCCGCAGCCTGTGGCTGATCGACGAGGAGTTCCGCCAGAACCCGCGCCATCACCGGCTGTTCCTCGAGATCGTGCGCTCCCCGGTCGGGGTCACCCACGAGCTGCGCCGCATGAACACCTACGGGGTGCTCGGCCGCTACATCCCGGCGTTCGGGCGCATCGTCGGGCGCATGCAGTACGATCTGTTCCACGCCTACACCGTGGATGCGCACACGCTGTTCGTGGTGAGCAACCTCAGGCGCTTCGCCATCCCGCGCTACGATCAGGAGCTGCCGCAGGCCTCGCGCATCATGCAGCAGCTGCCGCGACCCGAAGTGGCCTACCTCGCCGCGCTGTTTCACGACATCGCCAAGGGCCGCGGCGGGGATCACTCCAAACTCGGTTCGGTCGATGCCGAGGCGTTCTGTCTCGAGCAGGGGCTCTCCCCGTACGATGCGCGCCTGGTGGCCTGGCTGGTGCGCCAGCATCTGACCTTCTCCCTCACCGCGCAGAAACAGGACATCTCCGACCCGGAGGTGATCAACGCGTTCGCGCAGAGCATCGGGGATGAGGCGCACCTCGATTACCTGTACGTGCTCACCTGCGCCGACGTGCGCGCCACGAACCCGAAGCTGTGGAACTCGTGGAAGGCCTCACTGTTTGATGACTTCTACCAGCGCGTGCGCCGCGCGCTGCGCCGCGGGCTCGAGTCGCCGATCGACCAGGAGCAGCTGGTCGGGGAGACGCGCGAGGCGGCCCGCCGGCTGCTCATCGAGCGCGGCGTGCCCGGGGAGGCCATCGAGCGGGTCTGGGAGCGCTTCTCGGCGACCTATTTCCTGCGTCACTCCCCGGAGGAGCTCGCCTGGCACATGCGCCTGCTCGCCGAGCGCGATCCGCGCAGCATCGAGCCGCTGGTGGCGCTCGACCCACGGAGCGTGCGCGGCACGACCGCGGTCCTGATCTACACCCGCGGGCTCGAGCACGGCTTCGGCCGCACCACCGCCGTGCTCGATCAGCTCGGGCTCGACATCGTCGATGCGCGCATCACGCCCACCGGCGATGGGTTCAGCCTCGACCTCTACCACGTCCTGGAGGACGACGGGGCGCCCATCGCCGACGGTGAGCGGCGCGAGGAGATCGAGGAGGCGCTGTGGCGCTCGCTGCAGCAGCCACAGGCCACCATCGCCGTGCACCGGCGCGTCCCGCGCCAGGCGCGCATGTTCCATACGCCCACGCAGATCGCCATCAGCACCGATGAGCCGAACGGCCGCTCGGTGCTCGAGCTCATCGCCGGGGACCGGCCGGGGCTGCTGTGCGACGTCGGCAAGGTGCTCACCGCCGAGCACGTGCTGCTGCAGGCCGCGCGCATCATGACCGTCGGGGAGCGGGCCGAGGACGTCTTCTACATCACCGACCGCGACGG
>JAJZDW010000073.1 GCA_021851405.1 Pseudomonadota bacterium | reverse complement strand
ACATCTGTCGGCGCAACTCCAGGCGAACATCCGTACTTGCGCTTCGACGATCAGGTTTGTTCGGCATTGCCCCATCATCGCATCATGCCGTCGTATTGTCCAGTAGTTATACGCCGGGTTAATAATGTACATACATTTTGTGCATCGTACGGAGTCCATAATCCCTCATGTCGCTGCATTGATCCGGCCGGACAGCCGCAAGGATGGTCGCCGCAATAGCACATGGAGCCACAAACACTATCGTCACCAAAATCATCTCACCAGAAACCTCAGATGATAGGACATACACAAAGACGTGAATTGCTGTCAGGTCGACGAAGGCAATCACATTGAGCAGGAGCGACAGATGCCACACCGTCCCAAGCCTTTTCGCATCCGATGCACGTGAGATCGACTTTGATCGGGCCACAGACCGGCCCGATAAAAAAGGACAATGGCTCTTTGCCCCTCGAGGGTACGCAGGGGTTGATTCAGTCAGTTGTGATGGGCGAGGTGCGCCGCAATGCGCGAAGGATCATCGCCAGAGCCCCGATCATCGCAAGCCACGCGAACCAGTTGCCGAACAGAAGATAAGGCGTCACCGCGTGAGCCACGGGCACTTCCGCCACGAGGGTCGCGAATTGTGCGGAATCGCTCATGACTTCGGCCAGGATGCGACCACGGTCATCGCTGACGTAGAGACTCCCGTTCTTGGCGGCACGCACTACACTGAAGCCATCCTCCACGCCTCGCATCAGAGCGGCGTGACCGTGATAGATCCAGTCGACGCGGAAATCCCAGGCCGGAACCAACATCAAGCCAACTCCTGCCTGACCGTAGCGACGTGAGAGTCCGGTGAAATCCATATCCTTGCAGATCGCGATCCCCCACAGACCCGACGGGCGCTTGAGGATGACGAGTCGTTTCCCGGGAGTAAGGCGCGACTCGAATGGAACCAGAAGATGCTCCTTGTGATACTCGCGCACCGGGCCGCCTGGGGAGTAAATGCGCGCTTCGTTGTACGAGCGGTGCGCTGTAACGTGAATTACACCGGCAACGAGGGTCGCATTCGTGCGGTTTGCCACAGCCTGCAACCGGGAATCGACGGCCTGGGATGCAGGGTCCACGATGGTGCCGATCTTCTCCGGCAAAATGACCACCTGCGCGCCTCGGGCCACCAAGAGTGCAGCCTCGTGGGCGTACGCTCCGATAAGGTGCTCTGTCTGCCGCCCCGCGCGAGCTCGCGGTGCGTCATGGACAACCATGCCGACCGTCACCTGGTGATCGCCGCTGGGAGTCGTCAGCCGGATGGCGCCGAAGACGAGAACGGCGGCAATCAATGCCAAACTAGCACCGGCCAAGCGCACCGCGTGGCGTGGGCGGGTGCGACATGTCTGCGCGAACAAGGCGATTGCGGTCGGAAACAGGAGCAGCAGGAAGCTCATGCCCCACGGACCGGTGACGGCCGCCACCTGCAGGAAGGGCAGGAACTTCAGTTGCGAGTACGCCAGGCTGATCAATGTGCCAGCGGATGTGGCTCGATTGACGACGTATTCGAAGGACACCCATACCGCGGGGTACGCGATCAGCGCACGCCAGGACTCGCCGCGCCGCGCAAGAGCCCGAAATACCAGTACCGCAATCGTGAAGGCCAGCGCCACGAGCATGAATTCAAAGATCACGATTCCGGATGGCAGGTGCAGCACGTCGTGCAGGTAGTTCCAGAGGTTCACGGTGCCCGCGAACCAGGCGGAGAACGCGACCAGCGCCGTCTCCCAGCCCGTCGCGCGGACCGCCAGGAGCAGCACCGGCAGCGGGGCAAACCACGTCAGCGGCCACCAGGGATGAAGCCCTGAACCAAACCAAAGCAAGGCCGCCGAAGCAGCGATCGTGCCGAGCCCAAGGCCGATGCGCTGCGCGTCACGAACGAATGCCATCGAGGTACCTCTTAAATGCGCGGTGATAGAGCGCACGAAACTCACTGCGGGACAAATCAACGCGGCCGGCGAAATAGAGTGTGATCATCCCTTGCCACATCGCGCCAGTCTCGAAAACGATCTCCCACACATCATCCTGTCGGAGCTCGCCTTGTGCCATGGCGTGAGCGATCAAGTCCGCCGCGACGGTGGCCGTAGGCGATTGGCGAGCCCTGAAATCCCCCGGAAATCGTCGCGCACCGTCCCTGGGACGCAGAAACATCAGCTCGAACACCTTCGGATTCTCGAACGCATGGTCCAGAAAGACATCCGCGATCTTTAACAGGCGAGACTCCAGGTTGCCGCGCAATCGCAACTCATGTAGCCGCGTCGACAATTCCGAAAAGCCCTCGTCGGCCACCGCGTTCAGTAGTGCAGTCTTATCGGCATAGTGACGATAGATCGCCATCGCCGTGATACCCACGGCTGCGGCAACTCGGCGCATGCTCAGCCCGTCGGGGCCCTCTTGCTCAACGAGCTGCCGCGCCGCAGAGACGATCCTCTGGGCAGTTGAAACGCCGGACGTCATGTATACAGCGTATACTTCAGCAATCAACCTGTCAAGGATGCGTAACAGGAGCCCGTGCACAGACGTGGCCTCAAGCACTCTGGCCAAGCACGTCGCAGTGTGGGGCCGCCAGACAGGAGAGCTTCTGCAAGGCATTCGCCCAGGGCGACAAACCACTCGCGCGCCCAAGTGCTTGGCACAAACTCTGAGAATCACGCGCACTTGGCACGGGTGCACGGAGAGCGCAAATGAAAGTTCGCGCGCCTACTTCATGTGCCCGGTTGGGCCGCAACGAGGCGGTGGTCCGGAAGTCCTATCCACCGTCAGGAGCGCGAAGACGAACGACTGGAACACTTGACGCCGTTGAGGCGTTGAGGGGCTCCTGTTACGAACTCGGCTCATCGCACGAGAGCAAGTTCGCTGAACCTCGCGTGGCTGAAACAGCGATTTCGTCCGGCAATCCACGTCTTCCCTGGCGCGTGACTCTACTCCAGCTTGTTAACGAGCGCACCGGCGAGCTGGGGCGGTGCTGAATTCGGCAAATTCATCCGACGTCGGCAATCGCACGGCTCTTTGCTGCTCCCGTCTCCACAAGCAGGCGTGGATGTGGCTACCGGATGGAAAGCACCATTGGAGACGGCCCACCGCAATCTGGGTCACGGTGACGAACCCGGGCGAACAACCGTCTCCACCGGCGTGGTCGTCCACCACCAGTCGTCGTTCTTTCCATATGCATATTCATTATGCATACGATAGCGATGGAGATCGCGTTCGACCCTGCCAAGGCAGAGGCGAACCTGCGCAAGCACGGCGTGAGTTTTGCGCACGCGGAGCAGACGCTCCGGGACCCAAACGCCTTGACGCTGGAGAATCCAGATACCTAGGACGAACGCCGCTTCGTCACTCTCGGGAGGGACTCGCTCGGGCGAACTCTCGTCACCATCCACGCGCCACGTGGCGATCGCACTCGCATCATTTCCGCTCGCAAGGCGAGCAAATGAGAGGCAGCCGAATCTGCGAAAGGAATGTGACTTCAGCCGCGGCAAGCGAGGCGCAGTAATCCCCTCCCCCGGCAAGACACGCATCACGATCATGATCGATGACGATGTCATCGAAGCATTCCGTGCCAAAGCAGACGCGGCCGGGCGCGGCTACCAGACCCTCATCAACGAGGCGCTGCGCGCCTCGCTTACAGAAAATGAGCGGCCTCTGACGGCCAAAGTGATGCGCAAGATCGTCCGCGAAGAGCTTGCGCATGCCCGGTGAAGCGATCGCGCCGACCCTTGGCGCAATGCGAGGCGTCGCCGCGTGAACAAGCGCGGTTGTCGCCGACTGGGCTGGGGATACCGGTTTGCTGCTGCAGAGCACCGCTAGGGGTACCGAGTTTGGGTAGTCCGGCTCAATTTTCGGCAGTCTCTCAATAATTTCAGTTACTTATGCCCAGAGTTCGACTCCGACCTCGGGCAGACCCACCTCTTCAGAGGCTCGCTTGGCGCCGGCGCTCGACAACCGCCCCGTCGGTCGTGAGACACGCGAGGCACTGACCGGCCGGAGCTGATTGGCAGCCGCAGGCAGCGTTCAGTACTCACTCGCATCGGCGGTGCTGGAACATACCGACCGCAGCTCGCATGACACACGGGTATTCCGGGCGTCCACGGCAACGACGGTTCTTCCTTTGCGCATGTCGTCCCCCTGCGGCCCTGTCCGAGTCCTCACCTCGCAGTGCGGCAGCCGCCGGGGACGGCGGCGTGACGCTGACGGGCCGGTATCGGCCCTGCTGAGTCATTGGATCGGTATGGCATGAGGCGTGAGGGGCACAGCGGACACTCCTGAGTTCGATTACGGCAGGGGATCTACGTGATCGTCTCGCGGTCCCCCTGTGTGCCAATGTGACGTGGAACACCTGCCTTCTGGAATTTACACTCCAAGGTAGTATCACTCATGGCAGCAGTACTGGATTCTTCGATGAACCCCGATCCGTCGACTCCGAGCCCGGGCATC
>JAJZDW010000033.1:14153-31430 GCA_021851405.1 Pseudomonadota bacterium | reverse complement strand
TAGTCAGGAGATGACCATGGCTGGCTCCCATTCTACCGGGCGCGCCACCCGCGCTGCCGACGTTGCGACTCCGACTTCCCCCGCCACAATCCCCGAAACGCCGAGTAATGCCCGGGTCTTCGACGTTTCAGCGAGTATTTGCCCCGAACGGCCTATTTTTCGCCTTCCCCGACGCCCTGCAAGAGCGCCGGTCACCGTTCCCTTCCGCCACTGCGGCCCTGATATCGCCAAATGCGTGAGCCAGGTCATTACCGACCTTCGCAAGGACCTCCCTCTCCGGCGCGAGGAAGCCGCCTGGCGAGCCTGGATCACCCCCAACTACTGGTACGCGCTGGGGCGTGGCAAGCGCGTGCCGAGCATCGCTGTTGTCATCATGCTCGCCCGTTCGCGCAGCCTCGACCGCCGGGACCTGCTCGACAAGCTGCTCGAGAAGATGTAGTACGGTCGCGGCGTCTCGCCAGTCTTCCAGCCGGAAGAGCGTCGGAGCCAGGACGCAGCTAGGGACGGCGGCGATGTTCTGTGGTTCGACAGGATCCCGGCAGAGTCCGGCCCATGGCCGGGCCGGTGACACCCGCAGCCCGCAGGGTGGTAATATGAGCTGGTGATATGGTCATCCGTGACCTGCTCTCGAACCTTTTTGACCTCGACGGCGAGGTCCTGGTACAGGAGGGCGGCTACCGGGTAAAGGTCGAGGCCCGCCTCTGCGAGACCTCACCGCACGTGCCGCACGGCGTCAGCTACTCGCTGACGCTGCACGACAGATACGGGAAGCGGGTGCTGGGGTTCGACAACGCTCACGCACCGCCCAAGCAAGGCAAGCGCTTCGCGGCACGGCGTGTGGAGTATGACCACTGGCATCCAGACGGCCGCGCGATCGCGGTCTATGAATATGCTGATGCGGGTCAGTTGCTGACGGATTTCTTTGCGGCGGTAGACCGTATACTGAAGAGCCTAGGTGTGACATGAAGCGTATCGTCATCGGCATCATGCCCCCCCGATAAGATGCGGGCTCGGGCGATCGCGATCGCTCGCGGTCAGTACAAGCCAAAGGCCGGCGAGCCCAAAGTTTGGTTTCCGAGCATGAAATCGGTCGCGGAGACTTTAAGCGACAAGAACATGGCGCTTATCCGTGTCATCGCGGAGCAGCACCCAGCCTCCATTGCTGAACTCTCACAGAAGACCGGCCGCGCGGCGAGCAATCTCTCGCGGACCCTCCACCGCCTCGCCCGCTTCGGCTTCGTTGCCCTCGAGCGTCAACCCGGAAATGTGCTCAAGCCGATCGCCCGAGCGGTCGAGTACAACATCATTGCGGTAGCAGCATGATACCGATCCCCGGTGTTCGCGATCGCTTGCGGACCGAATAGCGGAAGCTCATGAACTAGCGAATATCTTGAGTGCCACCCCGTCGGCCTGGGGGCAATCCTCAAGCTCGAGGCGCCGCTGTCTTCCGGACCGCCATGCCCCCCCGCGGCGCGTAAGCTCGCCGTGCCCGGCGCAGGAACTCCTGGACCGCTGGATCGCGTACGGGGTTCCGCAGCTCCGTTAGGTCATGCGCCTTCGCCAGCACCGACCGCCGATGCGCCACCGTAGCGAGCACCGGCGCGCCGAGCGCCCCCTTGTCGCCGCCCTCTACCAGCGCCGCATCGATGGCCGGCGGCAGATCCGACGCCAGTCCGCCCGCGGCGGCGCGCAGCACATGATCGACCACGAACTGCAGAACCACCGGAACGGGTACCGGGAGAGTCAACGGCCTGCCATACCGCAGCGCGCTGCCGTAGGACCGTCGAGTATTCGCCGACTCTCCTTCCCTAAGGATCGCACGCAGACAAGAATCGAGTTGGCGCGCCCCGCTGGCCACGAGGCCCGATCGGAGAATCGGCGTCCGTCGTTGCGTATCCGCATCTGCCCCCGGCGAACGGACAGCATCGGCCGTACCGGCTGCCATGCAGGAGTCGGGCGCGTTGGATTTTTACGCTTAACTTATTGATTTATAATGGTGGGCGGTACTGGGATCGAACCAGTGGCCCCTGCCGTGTGAAAGCAGTGCTCTACCGCTGAGCTAACCGCCCATCCCTCGAGGGAGCGCAAGTCTATCCACGAAGGCTGCTGGACGCAACGACCGGCATGCCCCCAGGCCCGTTTGGTGGTTTCCACCACCGCACTGAGACAGACGTCACACTCGCGCGGTGCAATGCGACTCAAGTCTCGGAGCGGAGCAGTCGATACAGGTCATGAGACGAACGTCGCCCCCCTGCCGGATGGGCGGCTTAGGGGTTTATTGCGACTATGTCTGCAACCGCCGCGCTGCACGCCATCGATTCGGTGCTGATTGTCGACGACAGCGGCGTCCAACGGAGCATTGGCGCGGCGCTGTGCCGCGAGATGCGCATCCGCCAGATCCACCAGGCTGAGGACGGTGTGGCCGCCCTCGCCCTGCTCGATGCGCTGCCGGCTCCCCCGGATCTGCTCATCGTCGATCTGGAGATGCCGAACATGGACGGGCCGGAGCTGCTCTCGGAGCTCTCGGCACGGCGATTGCGCTCCCCGGTCATCGTCGCCTCCTCGCGCGAGAGCTCGCTGCGTCACTCCGTCGAGGACATGGGTACGGCGCTCGGGCTGCGCATCCTTGGCAGCCTGCCGAAGCCGCTGACGCAGGAGGCCCTCAGCACACTCCTGCAGCGCCAGCCGGGCGACACGCACGCGCGCGAAGCGCGCACCATCACGCCGGTCGATCCCGAGGAACTGCACGGCGCGCTCGAGCGCGGCGACATCACCGCGTTCTACCACCCGCAGGTGGAGATCGGGAGCTGCAAGGTGCGCGGCCTGGAAGCACTCGCCCGCTGGCACCATCCGACGCGCGGCTGGATCCCCCCCGACGCCTTCATCCCGGTGGCCGAGCAGCATGGACTGATCCATGCCCTGACGTTGCGCGTGATGGACCTTGCCATGGCGCAGACCTCGCACTGGGCGCAACACGGACTGGACCTGTCGATCGCGGTGAACATCTCCCCACTGCTGCTCGATCGCGGCGAACTCGTCCAGGAAATCTCCGACCTGCAGCGCAAGCATGGGCTGCGCGCCGAGCAGGTGGTGCTCGAGGTGACCGAAAGCACGCTGCTCGGTGAATTGGCCGTCGCCCTCGGGGTGCTGACGCGCCTGCGGCTGCGCGGCTTCCGGCTGTCGCTGGATGACTATGGCACCGGCTTCTCCTCCATGCAGCAGCTGGCCCGCATCCCGTTCACCGAGCTGAAGATCGACCGCAGCTTCGTGCACGGCGCGGCCGACCGCGAAAGTTTGCAGGTCATCCTGCGCTCGGCGCTCGACATGGCGAGCGAGCTGGGGCTGGAGACCGTCGCCGAGGGCGTCGAGTCCCTGCAGGACTGGCAGCTGGTCCGTCAGTTCGGCTGCACGCTGGCGCAGGGCTGGCTGCTCGCCAAGGCGATGTCGCCGACGGACTTCGAACCCTGGCTGCAGCGTCTGCGCCAGCACCGCGCCGATCTGCTGGCCTGATTCGTCCAGCGGCCGGGGCGCGAGGGTTGCGCCGGCGCGCGCCCTGACCCGATACTGAGCGGCCCCGGCTTGGATGCTCCGCGGTGCCCCAGCGTCTTCCCCACAACGTTCGCTGCCTGCTCTCGGCGCGCGCGGTGCGCAGCATCGGCCAGGGAGCGACCGTGGCGAGCTTCAGCCTGTATCTGCATGCGCTCGGCTTCACCGGCGCGGCGATCGGCCTGGTCCTCATGGCAGGCCTTGCCTTCGGGGCACTGCTGACGCTGTTCGTCGGCCCGCTGAGCGACCGCGTGAGCCGCCGTCGGCTCCTCATCATCTACGAGTTTGCCGCGGCGGGCGCGGCGCTGGCGGCGATCATCTCGCCCAACGAGGCAGTGCTGATCGCGGCCGCCACCCTCGCCGGCTTCGGTCGCGGCGCCAACGGCGCGGCCGGTCCCTTCTCGCCCGTCGAACAGGCCTGGCTCGCCCGCGAGGTCGACGGCGAGGCGCGCCGACGCGCCCTGTCCTTCAACGCGACGCTCGGATTCGTCGGGATGGGGGTGGGCGCGTTGCTGGTCAGCGTGCCGCCGCTGCTCGGATTCGGCTACCCCGATCTGACCAGCTTTCGCATCCTCTTCAGTCTGCCGTTGCTCGGTTCCCTGGCCTCACTGGCGCTGATCAGCTGGACGCGCGAGGCGCCACCGGTCGCACCGGCGGCGGTCCCAACGGACCCCCTGGAGGCGCAGATCAAGCGCGATGAGAACCGCCGCATCCGCAAGCTGGCACTCACCAACGCCGTCAACGGACTGGCGATCGGCATCATCGCCCCGCTGATCGCGTACTGGTTCCTGCGCCGCTACGGGGAGGGTCCGGCGGCCATTGGACCGGCGCTCGCCGCGAGCTTCGCGCTGGCGACGCTCGGGACGGTGCTCGCGCACCAGCTGAGCCGGCGCATCGGGACCGTGCGCGCCGTGACGGCGATGCGCCTGGTCGGACTAGCGCTGATGCTCGGCATTCCCTTCTCGCCCGACTTCGGTCTCGCCGCGGCGCTGTACGCTGCGCGCGGTCTGTTCAATCGCGGCACGGCGGGCGTGCGCCAGGCGGTGGCCGCGGGGCTGACCCGCGCCGAGCGGCGCGGCACGGCGGCGAGCGTGCAGAACCTCTCGATGCAGATCCCGCGCGCCATCGGCCCGGTCATCGGCGGCTGGCTGATTCATCGCGGGGAGTTCACCGCGCCGTTCATGCTCGCCGCTGCGCTGCAGGGGCTGTACATCGTGCTCTACCAGCGATTCTTCGGTGGCGTAGACGAAGCGGCGCGGGCCGCTGCGGCCGCAGGCGGCGATCCTCTTTAGGACGGCTGTTCGTGCGCACGTGCCCCAAAAGCACGCTCCTCAATCGCCTACACGATGCTCGCGCCACGGATCACCCCAAAGTGACCTGAGCGTCTGGCGCCTGACGAATTGCTATTTCCCACGGGCCGCGACAGGGTCCCGAGCGCTGCTCGAGAACCTCAGTTCACGTCAGCAATTGATTCGCGATCGCCATCGTGGTCTTGGGGTGAGGCGAATTTACTGGTGAGGCACCGCGCAAGCGCACAACAAACGGTTCGCAACTGCTTCGAAAACAGCCAATGCCCAAGGGTAGGATGGCAAAGTGGAATCGCAGACCAACGACAGCAGTGCGCCTTCGCAACGAGCGCGCGGCTCACCGCGACTGTTCGCTCGAGAGAGCATCTCCCGCAGCACCTGAACTGGCGTCGGGTCGAAGAAGAAACCGCCCCCCGCCCGATCGAGTGTCCTCTGCCGTTCAGTAACGTCCCGCCGGACCCAAGGTCCCGGACCTCCATGACCTCATGGCACACCTCGCCGACGCCATCGCCTTTGTGCGCGGCAGCCCGCGATCCCTCAGCCACCTCACGGTCGCCCAGGACGAGGAATCTCTCCTCCGCAAAGGACTCGCGGCATGAGATACCGTCGATACGGAGATCGATTTCGCATCCATCGGGCGGTTCAAGAACAGTCCGCCACGCGTTTGACGACGAGAAAGACGCGCCGCCGGCTCGACGAATTCCGCGGACCCAAACGCTGCATCGCCTGGAGGCTGCAGGGGATATTGCCTAGGACGCGAGTGACCGTGCCGACCGCAGCATCGTCTGCGGTGTGTGCAGAACGATTCCCGGATGGGCGGCAGCGCGCTTTCGCAGTGCTGTCGTAAAACCCCTTCTGGCGTACAAGACGAACTGCCGTTGTTCGACCCCGCGACCGTATGCTGTCCGGGAGGCGCGTTGGATCAGCTCATCGAGCACGTTCTCCCCGACGGGGGTGCTCCACCACTTGCATTCACCATAGAGGATCGATCCATCGAGCAGTGTGCCGGCGATGTCGAGGTCGTAATCGGGCTGCCAGATGCGGCCGATCTCCTGCGCCGGCGCCGGGAATCTGTCCTGCGAATGTTGCCGAGCATGCTCCCGGCAGATCTCCTCGAACATCCTTCCCATATACTCATCGAGGTGAGGCGCGATTCGATGACGCCAAACGTCCCCGCCGAAACCCTCGATGATGCTGGACAAGTTCGGTTGCACGAAGCGGTACCAGAACGCGATCAACGGATCGGCAATGAAATAGCGGCGGTCGCGCGCGCTCGGATGGGCGTCCATCGATCTTTCGATGCGAATCAAACGCATGCGATCCAGCTTCTCGAGGTAGGGCCCGAGTGCCTTGGAATCGCTGACTTCCCTCACCCTGCCGATGATTTCGCCGTGCTTAGTGCATCCGGCTGCGATCGCCGCCAGTACGCTGGCGTACCGGGAGACCTCCCGCAACTCCGATTGAAGCAGAACCATGGGCTCATCGACCAGGCTGCCCGTAGCGCTCAGCAGGAGCCGAATGATGTTGCGTTGCAGGCGCGTTCCGGGATCCAGGAATTGCAGATAGAAAGGCATTCCGCCGAAAATGCCGAAAGTCGCCAGCCTGTCCTCGGCCGGGTAGCGCGGAACGAATTGCGCTGCATCTTGAAGAGGCAGCGGAGCAAGATCGAGCGCCAGGGTCTTGCGGCCGTAGAGCGGATTGCGCTCGGCGAGCAGCTCCTGCATCTGGGAAATGATTGATCCGCACAGCATCAGCTTCAAGTTTCCGGCGCGGGCCGCTCCGGAATCCCAGAACTTCTGGATAACGGACGGCAGAGCAGGATCGGCGTCAGCGAGATACGGGAACTCATCGAGCACGACCGCGAGGCCGGCATGGTGCTCGGCGGCTCGCGCCAGGTAATGCAGCACGCCCAACCAGTCGCCTATTCCCGCCAGGAGCTCATCGGCACCCAGCATTCGAGCGATTTCGGCCTTGAACGCCTCAAGATTGAGCGAAGACGTGACTCGGGTCGCCTGATAGAAAACGTGCGGCAGCTTCTCGACGGCCTCGCGGATCAAAGTGGACTTCCCGACGCGCCGACGGCCGTAAACGATCGCAAGCGACGCGCGGGGAACGGCGAGCTCCTCACGCAGCAGGGCAAGCTCTTTGCGGCGTCCGACGAACATGATTCAGGTCCAGAGCCTATTTATAATTAGGTTAATGGCGCTTAGGCTAATTGTCCATCCAATTCTGAGGAATCCTGACTCGCGAGAACAGCCTCTCCTCGCATAGTGGGTCAAAGCCCTCACCGAGCGATCCTTGGAACAGGCGAGGACCGAGATCTGCAATGCCGGTCGTGCCGCCGGCCCAAGCTCCCTCGAACTTGTGTGCCTGCCGTACCGCCTGTCGGCCTGACTGACGTCCTGACGGGTCGGTGATCGGAGAGTCCGGGAGCTTCGCCGAATGTCCGGCGATGGTGCCATCCGGCCCTCCTGCGCGGGTCCTCGCGTCGAGCAGGCGAGCCGTTGCGCCGCAGGGGCATCGACACCCGTTCAGACGGTCAGGCGCAGGAGCGGCCCCATGGCGGCGGCACCGAGCAGCACCCCGAGTGCCAGTACGACGGTGAGCAGCGGCAGCCAGAGCGCCGCTCGTCCCGGAATGCCGAGCATCCGACCCACCACGGCGCGTCCGCCCCGCGGCAGAGGCGCGAGCAGCCGCTCGACGCGCCGCTGCAGACTCTCCCCATCCCCGATCAAACGCGCGTGCGCCAGCTGCGGACCGGGCATCGCCGCCCGCTCGCGCGCCGGCAACGTGCCGAGAAAGCGGACCGAGGCCAACACGGCGGCGGCCAGATCGGACCCATCGGTCCCGCAGCGGCGCGCCTCCTCATCGCGCAGCCACTCCAGCGCCTCGAGCCAGTTCTCCAGCCGCCGGCGCGCCTGGGGCCACGGCCACTGCAGATCGGTGATCAGCTGCGCCACCCAGATGCGCAGCGGATCGCGGTGCCGGCCATGCGCGCGCTCATGGGCCAGCGCGGCACGGATCAGCGGCTCCTCGAGCTGGCGGGCGAGAAAGGGGGAGAACAGCACCCGCGGCATCATGAACCCCACCGTCGAGACGCCACACTCGGGCGGCTCGCGCAGCAGCGCCCAGCCGGCCCGCAACAGCGCGCGCAGGAAGAGCAGTCCGAACGGCAGCCACAGTGCGACCACGACGAACGGGTCGAGGGGCGTGCGCACCGGATCAGGCTGGGTGAGCGCCCAGCCGGCCAGCCACGCCCCGATCGGCAGCATCGGCAGCGCCGGCAGACAGACTTTGAACCAGGCCACGTGCTCGAGCGTCTCGGCATCCGCTCCGACCGGCAGAGGCGCCGGCCAGTGCGCAAGTCCCTGCAGCGCACAGCCGCCGAAGATCATCAGCAGCATCGTCACCAGCGTTTCACGTTCCATCGGGAAGTCTCCGCCGGGCCGCGACCGCCCGCTCCAGTTCCTCGAGCAGCCCCGGATCGAGCTCCTCGACCGCCTCGACCAGCGCGGCCGCCGCGCTGCGCGGCGTCGTGCCGAGCAGTCGCGCCAGGGCAATGCGCGCGCGTGCCCGCTCGACCGTCTCGCGCGCCACCTTCGCCCGGTACTCGAACGCCGCACCCTTGCGCTGCCGCTGGATGAGGCCCTTCTCCCGCAGCCGGTCGACCACCTTGGCGGTGGTCGTATAGACGAGCCCCTGCGGCGCGCCGAGCCGCTCGTGCAGCTCGCGCACCGAGGCGGTGCCGAGGCCCCACAGCGCCGCCAGCACGCTGTACTCCAGATCATCCGCCGGCAGCCGGAAGTGCTTCATCGCCTGAGTCTAGGACCGCCGTCCGACCCCGGCAAGCGCGTCTCACCGTGCACCCGGCGCCTCGGGCGAGGCTTGACGGCCGCGAGCGCGGCCAGTGCAATGGCCCATTGCCCGCACACGCGCCACCGGGTCCCGATGCTCCACGCCACCCTCGCTCACGATCTCACCTGGCTGATCGGCGCTGCCGTGATCTGCGGCATGCTGCTGCGTCCATGGGATTTCTCCGAAGCGCTCTGGGCCGCCGGCGGTGCGGCCCTGCTGGTGCTCGGATCGCTCATCTCCTGGCATCAGGCACTGCGCGCCGTCGGCCGGGGCACCGATGTGTATCTGTTTCTCGCCGGCATGATGCTGCTGGCGGAGCTGGCCCGCAGCGAGGGTCTGTTCGACTGGGTCGCCGCCCACGCGGTGCGCACGGCCGCCGGCTCACCGCGGCGACTGTTCGGTCTGATCTACCTGGTCGGCATCATCGTGACCGCCCTGCTCTCCAATGACGCCACCGCCGTCGTGCTCACCCCGGCGGTGTACGCCGCGGCCCGCCAGGCGCGCACCGAGCCGCTGCCGTATCTCTTGATCTGCGCATTCATCGCCAATGCCGCGAGCTTCCTGCTGCCCATCGCCAACCCGGCGAACCTCGTGGTGTATGCGAGCCACCTGCCGCCGCTGCGCGCCTGGCTCGCGGCATTCCTGCTGCCCTCGGTCGCGGCCATCGCCGCGACGTTCCTCGTGCTGCGCGCCACGCAACGGCGAGCCCTCGACGGCGCATTCACCCCCACCGTCCCGGTACCGCCCCTGCGACGGTCCGGCCGGTTCACCGCCGCCGGCATCGGCCTCACCGTCGTGATGCTGCTGTGGGCCTCGGCGAGCGGCCGGGCGCTCGGCGCACCGACCTTCGCCGCCGCGCTCCTGATCCTCGCGCTCGTGATCGTGTTCGAGCGGCGCAATCCCTGGCCGCTGCTGAAGGACATCTCCTGGAGCGTGCTGCCGCTGGTCGCCGGTCTGTTCGTGCTGGTCGCGGCGCTGGGACGCACCGGAGTGCTCGCGGCGCTCGCGGCGCTGCTCGCGCACCTCGCACGAGACTCCGGCGCACTCGCCGGGTTCCTCGCCGGCGGTGCCGTCGCGCTCGCCGGCAACGCGATGAACAACCTCCCCGTGGCACTGATCGCCGCGACGCTCGGGGCGAGTCATCGGCTCGCCGCGCTGCGCACGAGCATGCTGATCGGTGTCGATCTCGGACCGAACCTCTCGGTGAGCGGCTCGCTCGCGACGCTCCTGTGGCTGATCGCGCTGCGGCGCGAGAAGGTGCACATGGACGCGATGAGCTTCCTGAAGCTCGGCGCGTGGGTGATGCCACCGGCACTGCTCGGCGCACTCGCGGCACTCGCCCTCGGACACGCCGGCTGAGCGAGGCACGGGGCGATGCACCCTCGGGAACGATGCGCGGACCCGGCGGACCCTCTTCCCGGCGGTGTGGAAATCTCTACAATCCCCCGATGAGGAACAAATATCCGTTTCGCCCGGTACGGCGGCTCGCCGCGGCGCTACTGCTCGGTGCGCTCCCCTTGATCGCCCTCGCCGCGCCATCCCCCGCGGTGCCGCCGGCGACCTCCGGCCCCGCCCCCCTGCCCTCGCCGAGCGTGATCCATTACGCGAAGAAGTCATCGGGGCTGAAGCACCTGTTCTTCCGATCCCTCGGGGACATGAAGGCGTATTACACCGATCCGCTGCATTGGAAGCGGCGCAACTGGGAGTACTTCGGCGGCGTGGTCGCGGCGTTCGCTATCGCCCACCACTACGATACGCAGGTGCGCCAACACTTCGTCGGCGGCTCGAACCCGCCGTTCGGACCGAAGCCGCCCTCGAGCGCCACGATCAGCGATGCGCTGCCCGGCTTCGCGGCCTTCGCCCTCACCTGGGGGTATGCGACTCTCTCCGGCAGCCGCGCCGGCAAATCCGAGGCCTGGAACATGCTCGAGTCGGCCGGCATCGCCTCGCTGACGGGCGAGGCGATGAAGTTTGCCTTCGGCCGGCAACGGCCCTACCAGACCACCGATACGAACAAATGGTTCGCCGGCGGCAGCTCCTTTCCCTCGCTGCACGTCACCGCAGCGTTCGCCATCGGCACGGTGCTCGCCGAGTCGGGCAATCCGAAGATCCGCTGGCTGCGCCGCACCATCGGTTACGGCATCGGTATCGGCACGGCGTACCTGCGCATGAAGCACAACGCGCACTGGCTGTCGGACACCGTCGTCGCCGCCGCGCTCGGCATGGCCACCGCGCACTTCGTACTGGATCGCAGAGCGGGTCAGGCGATGGATCACTCAACGGTCACCGTGGTGCCGGTGCAAGGCGGCGCGATGCTCGCCTTCGCCCACGTGTTTCACTGACCGAGGCGCGCTCACCCGGAGAGATCCCGATCGCGCCCGAGCGCCTCCGGGGACTGCTCAGCCGACTCGTGCACGCCGCTGCGCGGTTCGGCGCTCTGCGCCCGCCGTTCGTGCCAGGCGGCGAGCGCTTCGCGGCGCACGCGCTCGGCCGGTGAGACCCCCGTCGATACGCGCTCACCCCGCGCGGCGCGGTACTTAAGCCACTCCTGCACCGCCTGACGCTGCCGAGCCTGTGCGTCCTCGCCCGGTGGCGTGGCGCTCGTGGCGGGCTCGCGCGCCGGCCCCGCGCCACCACCCCGATCCGCAGCCCCGACGGCGGCGCGTTCGGCCCGCGCCGCCACCCGCGCCCGGTAGCGCTCGCGGATCTGCTCGGCCACCTCGCTACGCTCCCCGCGCCGCTCGGTCGCGATCGCCGCGCGCGGCAGCCGGGGCAGCGGTTCGCGGTCGATCCCCTGCGCAGCGAGACTGCGGGCATCGACGCGCCACTCCAGGTGCGCAGCCTGCAGGTGCTCGTTGACCAGCTCCGCCCAGCGCTGGCGGAGGGCGGCAAACTCCTGCCGACCCGTGGGCAGCCCGAGTTCGGCCCGCACCGTGCCGTTCATGTCCAGACCCGCCTTCGCGCCGAAGCCCTCGGGGCGCACCTCGCGGGTCGAGGTCAGCAGATGGGCATGGAAATTGCGCGGATCGCCGAACGGACGCGGCGCATGCACGGCCAAGTCGACTGCAACGCCGTACCGCTCGGCGATCTCAAGGGAGAAGCTACGGGCGAGGCTCACGCGGGCCGAGGCGGACAGTTCGGCCGGCAGCGCGACCATATACTCGCGTGCCACCCGCGAGTTCTGCCGCGACTCGATGCGTTCGGCGGCGTTCCACAGCGAGGCGCGGTCCTGCGCCCACGACGGCGGCGTCCCGAGCCGCGCCGGCAACACGATCTCCTTGTGCAACACGTCGCGGCGGTTGCGGTGATCGTACAGCGCCCCGGTGCGCTCGTTGCGGATCCGCTCCCCGGCACGGTACGCGGCCGAGGCCGGCGCATTGCGTCCGCTCGAGCGCGACACCGTGTTGATCTGCATGTGAAAGATCGCCATCGCTCACCCGCACCGCAGGGCGCGCCTCAGCCCGGACGATGCAGCCTGACGCGCCGCCAGCTCACTGACGCGGCGGTCTTCAGATAACCCTCCAAGTCCGCGAGCTGCTCGATCTGGGCGGCCAGAACGGCCGTCTCGGTGACATGCTGCTCGCTGATGTGCAGCGAACGGCGTGCGCCACGAACGCCGCTGCCGAAACCTCCCGCACCGTCCCGTCCGCGCGAGATGCTCCGGCGGATGACCTCGCGCTCACCGATCAGGCGTGAACAGAACTGCGCCGTACCGCCGCGCTCACTGGCCGAGCAGCGCAAGATCAGCGAGTTGCCGCAGTTCTCGATGATCGTTTGCGCATCGCCCGGTCCGTACAGCGCCGCCACCTGCGCGATCGACTGCATGCCGAGCACGCACCGCCCGCCGAATTTGCGCAACCGCGCAAGCGCATCGCGCAACCCGTCGATCGCGCCGAGCGCATCGAGTTCATCGACGATGAACCACAGCCGCCGGTCCCCCGGCGGGCCATTCATCGCCTCGAAGATCGCCAGGCGCATCCAACTGGCGATGAGCGTTCGCAGCGAGGCGATCTGCCCGGCGCGGTAGGGTAGAAACAGCACGCCGCGGCCGGTGCGCACCCACTGGCGCACCGAGCACGGCGGGGCGACCTGGTGGCACACGTGCTCGAGCGCTGCGGTGCAGGCCGCGGCGACCGAGCGGATCGAGCCGAACATGCGCGCGTTCTCCGGCTCGAGAAACGGCTGCGCGGGCGTCCCACTGAGCAGCGCGCGCAGTTCCGCACTCGGCGCGATCGCAATCAGGTGCCACAAGCGCTCGAGATCGGTGCTGCGCGCAGCGGTGCGCCGCAGGAGGCTAGAGAGGAACGTGCGCGCATAGCCGCGCCACTCGCGCGCCGAGGCATCCTCGCCGGCGGCGATCAGACTCGCGGCGAGCTGATCCGGATCCTCCGGCGCGGCGAGCTCGGCGAACGGGTCCCACTTCAGCGCCCGCGGTTCGAACGGGTTGAGGATGACATCGCCCCGTCCGGCGCAATGAAAGCCGGTGAGATACCCCGCGTCCGGATCGGCAATGACGGCCCGGTCGCCGCGTGCGAGCAGTGCCGTGAGCAGCTCGGCGATGGCCGTCGATTTGCCGGTGCCGGTGGTCCCGATCAGCTTGAAGTGCTTGGTCTCCTCCAACGGTGCGAGCGGCACGTTGGCCAACGTGATGCCCGTGCGTGCGCGGCGCCGCCGCGGCGCCGGCTCGATCCTCGCGCCGCGACAGTAGCGATCCCGGGGCGCTCTGCGCAGCACTCGGGCGAGCGCCATCGAGCCGAGGCCGGCGAGCAGCACGGCGGCCAACTGCGGCGCCTCGCGCACCACCATCCCGCCGGTCATGGCGCCTTCACCAGGAGGAAGTCCCCGTGCGCCCCGAACACCGGCCCGGTGCGCTGCACCCGCACGCAGAGCCGGCCGTGCGCCCCGCAGCGGCGCAGCTCGACCGACCCGCCGTACTCGCGCAGCCGCCGGATGTCGGCGGCAAAGAGCGCACGGCGCACCCGCAGCGCATCGATCTGCGCGGCGCTCGGCACCAGCAGACGCACGGCGAGAACGGTCACCGCGGCGCTCGCCAGTGCCGCCGCCGCGCTCCACAGCGCCGCGCGCATCCCGATCGCTCGGCGCAGGCCGAGCAGCTGTGTGCTGACCGCATCGGCCTCGGCGCTCAGTTCGAGGAACGCCTCGCGGGCGGCCTGCGCAACGTCCGCGCGCACCCCTCTCTCGAGCGACTGCAGCTGCTCGCCGAGCTGCGCCAGCGTCTCCCCGGCGAGGCGCTGCTGCGACTGGACCGTCTCGAGCAGCAGCCCCACCTCGAGCGGCTCCGGCGCCGCGCGGGTCTCACTCATGACCCCATCCTTCCTCGCGGCCGAGTGCCACCGCCGGCAGCGCGCGCGGCGCGTCCCGCACCGTGGCGAGTCCGCGCGGCGGCGCGAGCCGCACCCGCAGCCAGTCGGGCGTCGAGGCGAGTTTCAGATACCCGTCGAGATCGGCCAGACGCTCGAGCTGCGCGTCCATCACCGCCGGCTCGACCTGCCAATGCTCCGACTCGCTCAGCGACCCGAGCAACTCCCCGGGCCGACGCGAGCGGCTGCGCACGGTGCGTACCACTTCGCGCTCGCCGATCAGGCGCGAGGCGAAGCGCGCGGTGCCACCGTGCTCGCTCGCCGAGCAGCGCAGGATCAGAGAATTCCCGCAGTTCTCGACGATGGTCTGCGCCTCTCCCACCCCGTAGGTACTGGACACCTGGGCCACCGACTGGAACCCGAGCACACAGCGGCCACCGAACTTGCGCAGCCGCGCGAGGGCATCCTTCAGCCCGTCGATCGGTCCGAGCGCATCGAGTTCGTCCGCCACGAACCACAGCGGCGCGCCGCCTTCGGCGCCGTGCAGAGACTCGAAGATCGCCAGGCGCATCCAGGCCGAGATGCTCGAGCGCAGCGCGGCGATCTGTCCGGCGCGGTACGGAATGAACAGCACGCCCTCGCCCTCGCGCACCCATTGACGCACCGCAAGCGACGGCGCGCGTTGCTGCGCGACGTACTGCAGCGCCCCCACCGCCGAACTCGCCACGGAGCGGATCGAGTCGAGCATGCGGGCGTTGTGCTCGTCGAAGAACGGCTGCGCGGGCGTCCCGCCGACCAGTACCTTCAACTCGGACGCATCGGCCACGACCAGCAGATCGTAGAGCTGTGCCACGTCGGTGACTCCGGCGGCGCGCGCCTGAGCAGTGACGGCGCTGAACAGGGTCCGCGCATAGCCGCGCCAGCTGCGATCAGCGCCCT
The DNA here is from genome assembly GCA_021851405.1 of Pseudomonadota bacterium. GTDB lineage: Bacteria > Pseudomonadota > Gammaproteobacteria > Steroidobacterales > Steroidobacteraceae > 13-2-20CM-66-19. The sequence continues at coordinate 16,462 of JAJZDW010000033.1, read as the reverse complement.
GCTGATCGGGGATCAACGCCAGGGCGAGCTGCTCGATGTCGTAGGGCGCATCGATCTCGGCGAACAGGTCCCAGCGTCGCCCACCGGGCTCGAACGGACTGAGGGTGACATCCCCGCGGCGCTCGCTGCGGAACCGGCGCGCGTAGGCGCCGTCAGGATCGGCAATCACGGCGCGATCGCCGCGCGCCAACGCACCCTCGAGCAGCTCCGTGATGGCGGTGCTCTTGCCGGCGCCCGTGGTGCCGATGATCTTGAAGTGCTTCGTCTCATCGAGGCGTGTCATCGGGACGCCGGCGAGCGTCAGCGCCTGGTCCGCCTGGCGGCCGCGCTCAGCGTGGGCGGAGGTGCGCCGCGCCCGGGTCGCGTCAGAGGCCGCCCGGGACCGCACGATGGCGCCGCGGACATACTCCGATCGCCGCGCGGGCTGCGCGCCAGCCAATGCCCGCCCGGCGCCGTAACCGGCCAGGAGACTCGCGCCGGCGGCACCGGCCACCTCCAGCGCGCCACCGAATGCGCTCCCGACGTGCATCGCCGCAGCCGCCAGAGCACTCGCCATGCCGATGCCGGCCGTGACGGCCCCGGCGAGCAGCGGTGAGGCCACCCAGCGCCCGAACGCTGCGCGCGACTGCGCCATCGCCACCCACATCGGCGCCTGGACGCTGCCGTACGCAATCCCGAGACCCGTCCAGCCGTGCGTCAGGCTGGCTATGAGCTGGGTACCCGCCATCAGCTGCACACCGGTGGGCGGATCCGTTCACGGCGAGTGCGCGCCCCCTGACTCGCACAGCCCCTGCCTCGCTCGCGGTCCGACGGTGTGCTCGCGGGCCGGAACCAGATTTCCCGCACCGTGCGACGCTGCCGGTCGAGCCCGCATTGGATCACGACGTCGACCACCGTGTGCAGCAGGCTGTGAATGTCGCGCCGCGCCAGCGCCCGTCCGGCCGGATGCTGCTTGATCAAGAGGACGAGCTGCTCGAAGGCGAGCTCGGCGCTCGAGGCATGCACACTCGTGATCGAGCCCGGGTGTCCGGAGTTGACGTTGCGCAGATAGTCGAACGCCTCCTCGGCGCGCAACTCGGCGAGCAGCACGCGATCGGGCTTCATGCGCAGACAGGCCTCGAGCAGCTGCTTCGGGGAGACGCGCGAGAGTCCCTGGCCGTCCTTGCTGTAGAAGAGGCGCACGTGATTCGGATGGGCGTCGAGGCGCAGCTCCGGCGCATCCTCGATGGTGATCAGCCGCTCCTCGACCGGGATCTCCGCAATCAGCGCCTTGGTCCACGTCGTCTTGCCCGAGCCGGTGGGACCGGACACGATGATGTTGCGGCGGCTGTGCACGGCAAGGCGCAGGAACGCCTCGTAGCGATGCGACTCGAGCAGCGCACGCAGTTCATGCTCGGCGGCATCACCGGGCCGTCGGGCAACCCGCGTCTCGCGCAACGCCCCCTGTGCGGAGAGCGCATCAATGCTCCAGAGCGTATGGGCGGGACGGCGGATGTTGACGGCAACGAATCCCGTCAGTGTCACCGGCGGCATGGCGATCTGTACGCGCTCGCCTCCCGGCAGCGCCCCGCAGAGGAGCGGATGCGACTCGTCGATGCGCTGCTGCGTATGGTGCGCCACCAGCTTCGCGAAGCGCCGGCACCACTCGAAATCCGCCGCCGGCAACGGCTCGCGGCTCCATCCCTCGCCGGTCTCGAGAAACACCTCCCCCGGTCGGTTGATGCACAGCTCCGTCAGGCCCGGCCGGGCGAGGAGCGGCGCAAGCACGCGCAGCGTCAGCTGCAGCGCCGAGGCGCTCGGACCACCGTCAGGCCCCTCGGACCGCGGCTCAGTGAGTGCGCAATGCATACACTGACCTGAAGTCCACGTCGCGCGCGACCAACACCTCGATGCGCTGGCCGTTCGGCACCTTGATGGTCGGGGGAATGTCTTCGGTCCCGCGCAGCGTTCCGGCGAGCACGTTCTCGCTGGCGCTCGGATCGAGGATCACGGCGTTCGCGGACCGCTGCACCTGCGACTGGACGAGACCGGACAGCGTCGAGACCAACAGCGCCGCCCCGAAGCGCTGCCAGAAGTGCCGATCGACCGTGCCGGTCAATCCGGAGCGCCCGAGCGCATCGGTCGCCGGGGAGTCCAGACGCACGGTGACGCCCGCCGGGGTGCGCGCCTGCGTCCAGATGACGAACACCCGCGCCATGCCCTGGCGCACCTCGCCGCGGGTCTGTCCGATCAGCAGCGTCCCGCGGGGCAGCAACACCACCGTGCCATCGGCACTGAAGGTATCCGTCGAGGTGATGCAGAGGGTCATC
>JAJZDW010000033.1:0-14053 GCA_021851405.1 Pseudomonadota bacterium | reverse complement strand
GAACACCCGCGCCATGCCCTGGCGCACCTCGCCGCGGGTCTGTCCGATCAGCAGCGTCCCGCGGGGCAGCAACACCACCGTGCCATCGGCACTGAAGGTATCCGTCGAGGTGATGCAGAGGGTCATCTCGGGCAGCGTCGAGTCGATCGCCGTCTCGAGGGTGCAGTCGATGAACGTGCCCTTGGCGAGCAGCAGCCGCTCCTGCGGCAGCAAATGCGCCCGTGTCGCGCTCATGCGCGTCGGGCGCAGCAGCGCCTGCAGTCTCGAGTGCGACATCCCTCGGCGCGGCGAGCCTTGCCGCGGCTCGCCGGCCGTCTGCTCGAGCGCATGCCCGCCATCACCACGAGCCGCGACCGGTGGCGCGATGAGCACTGCGCCGGTGAATCGTCGCTCGCGCGCAGCAGGCACGTGCTGCGCGCGCACCGGCGCAGGACCCCCCGCCGGGTGCGGCGGGTGCACGAGTGGCCAGCGCGCCAGCACCGCGAGTGGTATCGACGGAGCGCTCGGCCCGCGGTCGTCCTCGGGGGACGACGTGCGCGGTCGCGGGGGCGGGATGACCCCGAGCGGTGGCGGGGCGCCCACCGGATCCGGTGGGCGCAGCACCCCGTGGCGCGCCGACCCGGCGGTCTGCTCGTGCAGGACGCGACTGTAGTACCACGTCAACATCGCTCCGGCGACCCCGATCGCCAGTGCCCCGGCGAGCAGTGCATTCATGCGCGCCTGCACAGAGCGCGTGCGCAGCGCGAGTGTCGGGCCGCGCTCGCCACTCACCGCCCCGTGCGCCTCGGTCGCGGTCTGCGCGCGATCCCCTGCCCTGCGCTTGACCCTCGCCGCGAGGCGCGCTCGTAGCGCGCGCAGCCATTGCCCGCGCATCAGCGCTCTCCTCCGTGTCCGGCGGTGTGACGTCCCGTGCCTCGCGTCACGCGCCACACCCGCGGGGAAATCGTCCCGGATCGCAACCGATGGCCTGATCCGGAAAATCCCCGGTTCACGATACAACCGGTGAGTCGGCCGCGCCGGAGGATGAAACGTCGAGCAATACGGTGAATCACCATTTGATGGCCGCGCATGTCGAAGTTAACGACCGAGTCGCTGCCGTCGGCGTTGCGTACGAACACCGCCGGCAACGGCTCGCGGGAGGGAAACACCAGGTGCGTCTCGACTCCGTCGTCCCACGCCGCCGTCGGCCGCAGCGTGCGCGGACCGCAATACCAGTAATCGGTGTTGCGTGCCGGCGCCTGTTCGGCACGGGAGAGATCCCGAGCGACGGCCGAGCGCTGCCGGCGCGCTGCGGACGCGTGCAGACGCGTGCGCCGATACACGAACCGCAGCGCATAGAGCCTCGTCTGCGGATCGCTCGGCGCCCCAGCACCGGTGCGATAGCTGAACACGTACGTGCGGCGGTTGGTGAGAACCGTCAGGTCCGTCGCCACCCGCGCCGCGCGCGGCTTGATGAACAGGTGATTCGAGAGGGCTGCGACCCGCAGCGCCTCCGAATCCCCGACCCCGAGGCCGAGGAACCGCTCTCCCGGGGCGAATTGCAGGTCGATCTCGTACCCGGCCACGCCGTGCAGGTGGTAGACGCGGTCGGCGGTGTACCGTACGTAGCGAATCTCGGGCACGGGGTGCGCACCGACCGACGCCGGCGCAAAGGAAGCCGAACCGTGCGCCCCGGCTGCGGCACAGACGCGCTCGGCGGCGAGCAGCACCACGAGCCCGCAGACCACGGCGGCCGATCGCGGCGCACTCACGGCGGCCCCCGCCGGTGCGGCGCGCGCGGCGTTGACCCGAGCGCTTCGCGTTCCAGCTCCAAGGCCGTGACCTCGAACCCCAGCGGGTTCCAGCGGCGTGCCGCGGCAGGCGCCGGTACGCCCGTGAACCGATAGCCGACCGTCGCGATCCACTGCCGGCGAGTGCGCACCGTACCGCCGGGTTGGTGGGCGATGCGCTCGAAGCGCACCTGCGCCAGACGGCCACCGCCCCGGGCGCGCCCGAGGAAACTCACCGCCTGGATGCGCACACCGACGGTGCTGCCGTCGCGATGGGTATTGAGCGGGGAGTGTGGGTTGCCTCGCGCCCAGTGCGCGTACAGTGCCTCGTTCAGCCGACTGGAATTGAACGCACCGCACTGCTGGTAGTCGGCGGCCGCCATGGCGTAATCAAAGCGCTCGCAGACCGAGATGTATCGCATCAGGAAATACCGCGCGATCGTCGGGCCGAACGTACTTCCACCGCGGTACGGCGGAACGACGTCGACCGCGCCCGTACGGGCATCGACCCGGATGAGGTACGGCTCGACGCGCTTCAGCGGCAGCAGGGCAGCCATCGCCAGGGCGAGTGTGAACACACACAGACAGGCTCCAGCGGCGACCCGCCACGCGCGGCGCGCGCTCCGCTGGGCTTGCAGCGCGCGCTCGCTGTCCCAGCTGACGGCATCCTCAAGATATCCGCGCAGCGACGGTTCGGCACTCATCGCCGGGGACTCCGAACGGTACGCGGCGCGGTCGCGGACACCGGCGCGCTCAGGCGAGCATGCCGCCGCACCGTCGGCGGCCGGTTAATCGGTACCAGCCGGCCCGCGCACTGCGGACCGGACGCGCAGGCGGCCAGCAGCCCCATCAGGCACAGCGCTGCGAGGATTCTCATGACCGCCTCCGCCGAAGTTCTGATCGTCACCGTTCAATCCCCCTCGCCGATCTGCGCAGCATCGCGCCGGCGCAGCCGCGCTCGGGCCGCGCTGCTCATCGCCACGACGGCGCCGGTTGCCGCGGGTGCGACGTAACTGGCGCCGGCGACGAGCGGACTTGCCGCCGTACGCAGCGTGCGGCTCATCACCCCAAAGGTGCTGAGCGCAATGCCACCGGAGAGTCCCGCGGCAATCGGCATGACCTGGCGCATGAACAGGAACACCAGGACCGTCGCGAGGAGAAAATCGAGCGCATCGACCGTATCGATCGCGGTACCGAGCGCGGCGGTCTGGGTGGCATAGCGCTGCACCAGATGCAGCAGCAGCGCCGCAACCATCACGGTGAGGATGCTGATCAGTGCGTAATTGGTCAGTTGGGCGAGCCACGCCGTGAACAAGCGCCGCGTGCCGTCGAACAAGAGCGTCACGATGAACAACGGACCGAGCGCGAGCAGTACGGAGAGCGCGATGCTCGAGAGCGCCAGCAGGAACATCGTGTACACGCACAGCAATCCGACCAACACCCACACGACCGCGCCGGCGAGGTAGAAGCCCACGTCACCGCGCCAGACGCTGCCCTGATTGAACAGCCGGCCCGCAACCGCGCCGCCGGCTCTCCAGATCGCATCGAGAGTCTGCACCGGGTAGGCTGCCCCGACGACGTCGGCCGCAAACTGGGCGGGGGCACGGTAGAACGTGCCCACAATCAGGGTGTTGTACAGCCACAGGTGCACGCCCACACCGAGCACGACCACCAGGATGGCGATGCGCCGCAGACCATCGCCGAGCGGCTCGCGGATCCGCCCGCTGAGCAGCAGGTACCCCCAGCCGGTGACGTACACGGTCCCCATGGCGATGAGTGCCGGCTCGAGCAGATCCGCCACGCGCACCGTGGTCGCCCCGATGTAACTCGACAGAGCACCGTTCAGCCAATTCCAGAAGGTTGCAAAGAAGCCCATGACCGCTACCCCGCGCCGCCTTTGGTCTGCTCGCCGCCGCATCGCCCTCAGGGCGTCGGACGGAATCGCGTGGCGAAGTTGCCCTGCGCCGCAATGGCCGCTTCGCGCTCGCGCTCGTGATCGACCCACCGCTCGGCCTGCGCCGCGGCGAACAGCACGCGCAGCTTGGTCTGCTCGTTCTCGAGCATGGTCTGCTCCGCGCCGATCCGCGCATTGAGATCGAGGATCGATTTCTGATCCTGCGCCGTGCCGATCGTGGCGATCAGCTGCTTCAGGCCCGAGAACCGGGCGCTGGCGTCGCTCAGCGCGGAGGCTGAAAGCGCCTCGAGCAGCGCGGCGGTGCGTCGGTTGGCGGCGAGCTGCTGCTGGGCGCTCAACGACAGACCCTGAAGCTGTCCGGGACTGAGGTAGGCATGTGCGGCAATGGCCGCGCGCACCGCGGAGGAGAGTTCCGGGTAGCTCCCGGGGCTGCCCTCGGCCGCCGCGCGCAGTTGCGCCCAGTTCTCCGGCAGGTAATTGCGGCGGATGCTGCCGAGCAGAGCCTGCATGCCGCGCGTGCCGCTCATGCCGCGCAGCTGCGCCTCGGCGGCGAAGAACTGCTGCTGTTGAGTGGTCAGGGACTGCTCGAGCGTCTGCAGCTCCGCGCTCAGGCGAGCGACCGCCGCCACGTCAATCACCGCCCACTGGGCGCGTGCCGCCGGCGCCACCGCCGCGAGCAGCAGTCCCCAGGCACACCACTTCGATCTCATGAATCTCATGGCACTGCTCCCATCGGTCACTCGGTGTCAGGTTGAGCCAGGAACGCCGCGAGCCAGGCCTCGGGCGCGGTGCCGCGCTCGCCAAGCAGCTGCTCGAGGCGGCGCAGTCCCCCGGCGCGCGCCGAGAGCACCTGCACTTCGGCCTCCAGGCCGGAGAGCTCGAGCCGACACACCACGCTCTGCGGACCCTGCTTGACGAGGAAGGCACGCGCGCCCGGGGTGAGCTCGTCTTTGATCAGCGCGAATTCGCGCCCCGACAGTGCGAATCCCTCGAGCAGTTCCTCGCCGAAGGCAGTCGGGTTCGGAAAGAAGATCTTGGTCGGGGTCTGTTCGATGATCGTGCGGCTGATGCGGCTGGCGAGCACGTCGCTCGCACTTTGCGTCGCGAGCACCATCACGCCGTTGAGCTTGCGCCAGGTCTTCGGCCCATCCTTGGCGAATTTCTCGAAGACCGGATCCTCGATGAGCCGCCAGAACTCATCGAGCCAGCACACCACGCGCCGCCCGTCGAGCAGCCCTCGCACCAGGTGCAGCAGGTAGAGTGAGATCGGCGCGCGGCAACGCTCTTGATCGAGAAACTCGGTGATGTCGAAACCGAACAGCCGCGCACTGGCGAGCCGCTCGGCGATCCGATCGACGGGATTGTCGAACACCCACGCGTACTCCCCGCCGGCGCTCTCGCACCAGCGTGCGAGCCGGCCGTGCACCCCCTCCGGTTCGGTCGCATCGAGAAATTCCAGCAACCGCGACAGCCGCCGGGCCGGCGGGTCGAGTGTGAGCGTGCCGCGCAGCGCCTGATCAAGATCGTGCAGCTCACGCACCGACAGTGCCGTCCCGAGCGGCGGGCGGGCGAGCAGTTCGAGCCACTCGTGCAGAAACTGCACATTGGCCGCGGTCGGGTCGAGCTGCAGCGGATTGAATCCGCTCGGCGCACCGCTGCGCAGCGGCAGATAGGTACCCCCGAGGGCGCGCACGAGAATCTCCAGGCCACGGTCCTTGTCGAGAATCACCTGAGTGGTGTCGCGGCGCGTCAGCAACGTCACGAGAAAGCCGATGAGCGCCGTCTTGCCCGATCCGGTCGGCCCGCAGATGAACGTATGTCCGGTATCACGACGTGCGCCCTCGCCGGCGGCGGCATGCAGCGAGAAGTGGAATGCCGAGTGCGCACGCGTCTGCAGGATTGCGAGCGAATCGCCCCAGTGGTTGCCGACCGCATGACCGGCCGGGAAATTGTGAAACGGCGCCAGCGCGCAGAAGTTTCGGGACGTGAGCGGCGCCAAGCGTGGCCGAAGCGCGAAGTTGCCCGGCAGCTGCGCCCAGAACGCCGCCTCGAGACCGAGGTCCTCGCGAGCCACGGTCATGCCGGTATCGGCGAGCAGCGCTCGGGCGCGCGCGAGGTGCTGATGGAACGCATCGAGACCGCGATCGGCCGCCGTGCTCGCCGGCCCCTCGAGGTCGGCGAGGACCTGCAGTGAGAAGTGATGCTCGCCCATGACGAACTCGTTGCTGGTCAGCGCATCGAGCGCCTCGGTGAGCTCTTCGGCCTGCGAGTGCGCAAAATCCCCGGCATTCGCCAGGCGGTTGATCTGCCGGCTGAGCAGCTGTTGGCCGCTGGCCTTGGAGAGGAACACGAACGATTGGGTGAGCACGAACGCGAAGGGTGCGCCGAGCAGCGCATCCAGCATGCCCGGCACGCTCGGCGTCGGGTATTCCTTGATGCCGAGCATCGCCCCGACCCGGCGGGCGCTGAGCGGACGGTACTCGATGAGCTCGTTGCCGAAGAACACCCGCGAGGTACCGAGCGCCGCTTCGAGTGGGCCGCGCGGCAAGGGCACCCGCCGGCGTTCCCCGTCGAGCAGCTGGGCGAGGAACTCGAGCGGCTCGGAGTACCAGCGGTCCGCCTCCCGGTAGCAGGTGAGCAGGTGCGGTTCGTAGCGCACCAACGAGGCGCACAGTGTCCGGGTCAGGCGGGCACAGACTTCCAGCGCATCGGCGAGCTCGTGCACCTGATCGGCCGGGCGAGTCCGCTCGAGCAGGCGAGCGAGCATCCGCTGCGCACGGCCCGGGGCCGGCCGGTACAGCACCGACACGTAGAGCTCGTTCACCATCAGCCGCTCGGCGCTGAGGCGCTGCAGGTAGCGCTCGAGCAGTCGGCCGGCGAAGTGTTCCGGGGCACCCGCGAGCGCCTCCAGGGGCGCACGGCGGCGGACCACGTGGGTCCACAGCGCCACGCCCGGTTCGGCCAGGTTGCGCCACAGCACGTTCAGGCGCTCATGCCACCCATTGATCTGCTCGGAGTCGGCACTCTCGAAACTCTGTCCGCCGAGGCGCAAGATCTGCAGGTAATCACCGTCGCCGGTGCGCACCACGGCGGGCGCCACGTGCGCCCGGTAGGGAATGTAGCGCTCGAGCCCGATCTCGCGCCGCAGCGCCCCTGGCGTGCGCCTCAGCATGCGCGCCGCTCCCCGGACGCCCCACCCGCGCACGCGCCCGCGCCCGCTCGGTGCCGCCGCCCGGCGCGGTCCGGCAGGTCGAGCCGCAGCGGCGAGTAGCTGGCCGCTCCCCAGACTCGCCGGTTACCGAGGGTCATCGGGATCCCGGTCCGCGCGGCGAGCAACAGCAGGTCGAAGTAGCGGGCATCGCGTGCGCACAGCAGCGCGCTCAGCGCGTGGATCGGCAGCGCGAGCAGCAACGTCAGCAGATTGCGAGTGACGAGGAAGGCCTCGAGCGTGAAGACGAGATTGAACAGCAATGCGCTGTACGTGACGCCCCAGCGCATCGGCGGACGAGTCGCGCCGAGAAACAGCGGATCGGCGCACAGCGGCCGGTGGTTCGTGCTCATGCTCATGTCCCTTCAGACGCCGAACATGCCGCGCACCCAGCCGACGATCTGCGGGGCACCGAAGGCGATGGCAATTCCGAGGATGGCGCCGATGCACCAGCCCCAGGAAATCCGATTGGCCATGGCCATGGCGCCGAGCACCATCACGAGAATGATCGCGATGGGTGTGAGCCACGCCAGAATGTTGCTCTCGAGCGCGGTGGCGCCGGTGAGAAACGGCGAGGACTGCGCCGCGGCCAACGCCGGCAGCGCCACCGCGAGGGCAAGGAACACCCCCGCCCACGCACGCGGCACGTCTGCTCTGCGAGCGGACCGCGCCGTGCACCAGAGATGGGTCCTGACTGCACGAGCGGCAGCCGACCGCAGCGACTGTATTGCTTTCATCGCCGGATTCCCGCTGAGCCTGAGCGCCATATCGGCGCGCGGATCAGTCTAGGCAGGCGCACTGCCGGTGGAATTGCGATTGGCTGCGCGTTTGTGCACAAACGCGCTCGGCGCCGGCACCGTGCGCGCCTGCGCCGGTATGCTCGAGCAGCGTCACCTCACCCGGGAGCGGCTCACGATGGCGACGGAATCCTTCAGCGAAGCGGCGGCAATCGAGGCGTGCATCGAGGCACTCGATGAGACCACCAGTCTGCTCTCGCATCACCCGCCGCGGGCCCTCGCCGCGGCGCTCGCGGCGCACCTGCAAGGGCTGCTCACGACATTGCACGCGCAGAACGCCTGCAGTGCGCACGAGATCCGCGAATGGCTCGAGGAGATTGCGCGCGGCGCGTGCGGGGAGCCGCTCTGAGGCGGCAAGTCCGGTGGGCGCGGATAAAAGGACGGGGTTTACCGCCGGAAGGGGGGGAGGCGGTAAACCCCGATCAGTCGCCGTCCGCGAACGCGGCGGCGGTCGATTCAACGACTAGGGCAGCGACTCGAGATAATCAGCGACGGCGCGCATCTGCGAGCGGTGCAGGGTCTGCGCGACGCCGTGCATGATCGCGACTTTGCGCATGTTGTCCTGAAACGACTGCAGCTGCTTCATGATGTACTCGGCATGCTGGCCGGCGAGGCGCGGAAACTGCGCACTGCCGAGCGCCTGCGGTCCATGACAGGCGGCACACGCCGGAACCCCCTGGGTCGGAATGCCCTGCTCAAAGATCGCCCGACCCCGCGCGATGATCGCCTTTGAATGTGGCACGCCGGGTCCGGGCGTCTGGCTCGAGAAGTACTTCGCCAGCGCATCGATGGTCGCGTTGGACAACTGGTTGGCCATGCCCCACATGTAGGCAATGGCGTACGGATCGCCGCGGGTCTGGGCGCGGAACTCCTTCAACTGCTGCTCGATATACCAGGCATGCTGCCCCGCGAGGCGCGGGAACATCGGATTGATGCTGTTGCCATCGACGCCGTGACAGGTTCCGCACACCGCGATCGCCAGCTGCGGGGCCTGCTGCGGCGGCGTCGGGGCGCCCTGCGCACCGCTCGGGGCGCTGACCATCATGAGCGCCGCAGCGGCAATCGACGGTGCGGTACGCCGCACCCATTTTCGTATCGTGTGATCCATGGACATGATTTGCACCTCAGAAGGCGTACCAGAGCAGGAAGTACAGCGAGTCGTTGTCCGAGGCGTTACGTCCTTCACCGTCGTAATTGGTGCTGGCGCCATTGAACTTGCTGTAATGCGTGTACTGCAGCGAGAGCCGCACGTTGAGCCACGGCAGGTAATCAACCTCACCGACGATTCCGTTGCTGTCGGGTGAGCCGTTCGCGCTGGTCACTACGCCGCAGGCAATCGACGTTCCGCTCGAGTTGACGCACGGCGGGGTCCCTGCCGCCGGGTAAAGCGCTGAGTCGGTGCTGCCCGTCGTCGAGAACCAGCCGAGGGATCCGCCGTAGCGCCGCTGATAATAGTAATTCACCCAGATGCGTGAGGTATTCAAGGTGTCGGTGCGATTCGACGCGGCGCCACTGAGATAGCTGGCCACCAGATTCATGTTTTCATGAATGTGCGTACCGGCGACACTGACGATGTTGTGCTCTCCCACGTATTGATACTGGAAGTCCTCGGCAACGTCGGCGAAGCGATTATCCGGACCTTCCAGCGCCTGCCCGGCGCCCGGGTGCAGCTTGAAGTCCTCGCCATAGGTGCCGACCTCGAGCGAATTCGCGCCCCAGTCGTACTCGTAGGCCAGGCGCCAGTAGGGAGAGAATCCCTCGATCACGTTGCTGAACGTTCCATCGAGCGGGCCTGCCTGGCCGGTCAAGGCATTGGTCTTACCCTGAGGGGCGGAACGGTAGCCGCCGAACTCCACGTACAGCGCTTCATCGAAGTAAAGATATCCGGTCATGCCCGCGACGCTCTGCGCCATGGTCTGATCGATTTCGGTTGCCGCCAGGGGGGAGACGACCGCGTTGCTCCCGTCGTAGGGGAAGCCCCACGCGGGGGTGCTGTTCCACAGGTCCTGGACCGTCGGGTTGTTATTGAGCGACACGCCATAGGTCAGCGTGTTCTTTCCGGGCAGAACAATCAGTTTGGCAAAGCGCAAATCGGTATTGTCGATGCCGATCGTCCCGGAGTCATTCGCATACGTCAGCTGTGAGAACACGCCGAAGTGCGGCGCGATCCGCCCGGCATAAAACAGACTGAGCTGTTGCGGAAAGCCGGCTGTCCCGTTCTGGGCAAGTCCGGGCGCCGCCGGGTTCGTTCCATCCGGCAAGCGCTTGTTGAGTGTCGTGTACGACACCTGGGTCATGATCGAGAAGGTCGGCAGCTGCGAGAGCGACAGCAACTGCTGGCGGTCGCTGTTGACGGCTCGAACCTGCCTGAGGTTATCGAGCACGTAGCCATTGGCCTTGAACACCCGACCGAAATGGGTCAGCTCGGGGAACACGGTGTGGCAGGCCGCACAGGCCATGCCGGTCTGGCGCGCGAAACTCGGGACCGCCTGTGCCGCCGGCGCGAGCAGCGTTGCGGCGGCGGCAGTGGCCGCCAGCGCCAGGTGAAACCTTCTCGGGACTCGCATCTCATTCCTCCCATCCGCCAGGTCCGGCGGAAACGCACGCACGATACGTGCTTCGCACGCATAAGGAGAAGCCGCAAACCCCACCATGGCGTTTCGCAAAACCGAAACCCCGATTGCACCAGTTGGCAATTATCAGTCGCGGTGCAAATTATTGAATTCGTGGGGGGCGCGTCGGATGCCACGGGCGCGCGGGCGATGGGTGGAAGGTGGGGTGATAGGCCGGCGGGGCGGCCGGACGCGGTGAGAACTGCGGTTCGACGGGCCGGTACATCGGCGGCGGCGAGCGCGGCGGGGCGTACGGGTTGCGAAAGTGCATCATCGGGCTCGGCCGCTGCGGGGCGAGACTCGTTTGCGCCCGATACATCGGCGGCGCCGAGCGCCACCGGGGCGCAACGGCAAAATTCACACCGCGCGCCGGCACGGTCGGCCGTCCGGGCGACGCCGACCGGGGCCTCGCGGCGGGCCCGACCGGTGCGAACGGCCGCGGCAGCCACAATGACGGGCCGCGCCGGTCGTTCGGCGCGGCGACCCCGTAGGGGCGATAGGGCCGCGGCGCACGCGCCATCGGGTGGGGCGGCAGCCTCGGCCCGCGCGGCGGCCCCTGCGGTGCGAACGAACGGCGGCTCGCCGGCGCGATATCCGGCGCCAGACGCACCGCGCCGGCCGGGGTGTTCGAGCGCAACCGCGCCCACTGCATCGCGCTCAGCGGGCGGCCGCCGTTGGCGCGGATGAGCGCCTGCTGACGATCGAATGAGACCGCGGCGCGCGCCGGCAGCAGCCGTGCGACCACCGGTCGATGGGTCAATTGGCTCGGCGGCACCTGCACCGAGCGAAGCCGCGCACCAAAGACGCTCCGCCGTGTCGGCGTCACGGTCGGCGCATCGGGGGTGAAGCGCATCGCGAGCACGCCGCGCCGCGTGAACACGATGCGATGGGCATCGGCGGCCTGCGAGGCGCTGAAGGCGGAACGCGGCACCACCGTGACGGCTCCGTGAACGCCCCCATTCCCGTAGCGCAGATCCGCACCGCCGCGGCGGTAGGCGGCCGAGATGAGCGCGGGGTTCACGTCGCGGGCGTTCGCCAGATTGACGTGGCGCACGTATGCGCCGCTCACCGCATACCCCGGCAGATACACATCCCTCGGCCCGAGGGGCAGCCAGCCGACGTGCGGGCGCATGCGCGGACCGGACTGTGGCCCGCGAACCGGGCCCGCAGGCGGGGTCCCGGCGGATCCGCCCCGCGTCCACACCACCTGCGCCGGGGTGTAGATCGGCGCCACGACCCGCGGACCGGGGACCCAGCACCAGGCATTGTTCCAGTAGGCCCACCGCCCATAATGAAACGGCGCAAATCCCCATGGCTCATCGTCGATCCAGGTCCAGCCCCAGGGGTAGATCCAGACCCAGTGACCGAAGCGATACGGCGCCCATCCGGTCACGACGTTGGGGAACCAGGCCTCGCCCCACTGCGCGGTGCTCTGCCAGCTGCCGTAGGTATCTAAGTCGTAGACCCCGACCATGTTCGCCGGGACGTACTGCGTCACGGTGGGTGCGGCCTGAGCCTCCTCCCGGTCGCGCGCCATCGACCACTCATCGAGCGCATCGGGCTCCCCGAGGACGGCGTACACGACACGGAGGGTGTTCTCGCCGCTGAAGGTGGCGCTCTGCTGCGCCGCAATGGGGTACGTCTGGCCGCCGCCGCTCGCGAGCGCCTGCCCGCGGATCACCTCGACCCGCGTCATCTGCCCGGAGGAAAAAACATGCACCCGGTAGGTGCCCGGTCTCTCGAGCGAGAGCGCCAGATTCGGCGTGTCGACCTCGTCCTGCTCACCGTCCTGAAGCGTTCGCACGTGCACGATCACGGTACCGGCGGTGAGCTGCATCTGCGCGGTGCGCGCATCGAGATTGAGGAACGAAATTCCGGTGCGGCTGCCGAGGCGCACCACCGCATCGCCGAGTTCGATTTCAGCCCGCGAGTCCCAGTCGGTCCAGAGACGGTCGCCGATGGTCACGGGGCGGTTCAGTTCGGCGGCGGCCCAGGACCGGGTCCCGGCCGGCTCGAACGACACGCTGCCGCCGACGTAGCTCAAGCGTCCGACGCGCGAGGGGGGGCTGGTCTGGGCACAGGCCATGCCTGCGGCCGCCGCCGCCAGCACGGCCAGCATCGCCAGGACCCCAATTCGCTGCACTCTCATGACGTTGCCCCGCACCCTGCGGCGGACCGCGTCCACGGCGTTGCCGTCGCGCCCTTGTGCCCCCGCTCCTCGCCCGATTATGACACGGCGCTCGCGCCGCGGCAGGGCCGCCAGCGTGGCGCCCTGCGCAAAACCCGCGTCGCGTTGCGGGACGGACCTCACAGTTGACGCCCTTGGCCCTCCCCCGGGCAGACCGCCCACCGACGCGCATCTGCTTTCGTAGAATGGCGCGATGTCCGCGCCCCGCCTCCAGGCACTGCACCTCTACCCTCTGAAGTCCGCCCGGGGCCTGTCGCCGGCGCGGGCGCAGATCGGCGCGAGCGGACTGGCCTGGGACCGGCACTGGATGGTCGTACGCCCCGATGGCGCCTTCCTCACCCAGAGGACGCACCCGCGCCTGGCACGCATCGCCACCGAATTGACCCCGGACGGGCTGCGCCTGAGCCGCGCGGGCTGCGCCCCCCTGGTGTTGCCGTTCGACGCGGCACAGCCGGCGCTGCCGGTGCGGATCTGGCGGGATGCGTGCATCGGACTGGATGCCGGCGCGCCCGCCGCGGCCTGGGTCGGTGCACTGCTCGGCGAGCCGGTCCGGGTGGTGCGCGCCCCACGGAGTCCGGCGCGCCACGCCGATCCGCACTACACCGGGCCCGATCCGCCGCCGCTCGCCTTCCCCGACGGCTTTCCGCTGTTGGTCTGTACGCAGGCGTCCCTCGATGCGCTGAACGAGCGACTCGGCGCCGTGTTACCGATGGACCGCTTCCGTCCGAATCTGGTGCTGAGCGGACTCGAGCCGTTCGCCGAGGACCGCATCGACACTGTGCGCATCGGAGGGGTGAGGCTGCGCCTGGTCAAACCCTGTACCCGCTGCATCATCCCCTCCCGAGACCCGCTCACGGGCGACCCCGACATCGATCCGATGCCGGTGCTGCGCGCCTTTCGTTTCGATCCTCAGCTGCGCGGTGTGACATTTGGCATGAACGCCGTACTCAGCGCGGGGGCGGGTGAGACGCTCGAGCGCGAGAGCCTCTGCGAGGTGACGTATCGGGACCGTTGACGAGCAGACCTAGTCGCACGTACCGCGGCGCAGTGCGCATCACCACCGGCGTCGCTCGCGTTTGGATTCGCTTCCGGGGGCCGGGTGGCGCCGGGCGTGCACCGCTGGACATTGAGCGCGGCACACCCCGGCCGATACAGTATCCTGAAATCCTTTCGCGGGAAGCCATCACGGCAGTACGGCGCATGCAGAGTTCTCCCAGGGGGCGGCCGTTCGAGGCGAGCGCATCCGGCCGGGCGCGAACGCCCCGCAGGGTGCTGCGCGTGAGCCTCGCGGGCACGCCCGCCCGGCGGACCTGCGCGCTGCTGGCGATCACCGCAGCCCTCACTCTGCTCGCTTCGGCCCGAGGTGCCATCGCGAACACCACCGCGCCCGCGGCGCACCGGACCGTCCCCCCTGCTCTGCCCTCGGATGCCGACCTCGAGCGCCGCGGCGCGGTGATCGGCCGGATCATCATCCGCAACAGAAACATCTTCAACCTGCGCAACCCCAAGGACAACCATGCGCTCTTCAGGCTCGCCAACCGCCTGCATCGGCGCACCCGCCGCA
>JAJZDW010000005.1 GCA_021851405.1 Pseudomonadota bacterium | reverse complement strand
GGATGCCCGGGCTCGGAGTCGACGGATCGGGGTTCATCGAAGAATCCAGTACTGCTGCCATGAGTGATACTACCTTGGAGTGTAAATTCCAGAAGGCAGGTGTTCCACGTCACATTGGCACACAGGGCTCTGCGCCCCGCCTCTGGTACCATAAAGGAAGCTGTGCCGCCTGTGCGGCGCGCAGCGCTGCGGGGGTACCGTGCGATATCTCACCTATCTGCTGCCCTGGCAATTCTCACCGACCGCATGCGTGGTGTTCGGGCTGACCCTCGCGCTCTACGTGCGCGGCTGGGTGGTGCTGCGCCGAGGGCGCGTGCGCCTGCGCCCCTGGCGAGCCCTCGTGTTCGGACTCGGCCTTGCGCTGAACTACGCGGTGCTGCAGACCTACTTCGATTTTCTGGCGCAGCACATGTTCTGGATCCACCGCCTGCAGCACCTGATCCTGCATCACATCGGGCCGACGCTGCTGATCCTCTCCGCGCCGGTGCCGATCCTGCGCGCCGGCATTCCCGCGCCGCTGTGGCGCCTGCTCAATGTGCCCTGGGTACGCACGCCGCTGCGGCGAGTCTGGCACGGCCTGCAGCACCCGCTGATCGCACCGGTCCTGTTCGTCGGCCTCATCTACTTCTGGCTGATCCCCTCGGTGCACTTCACCGCGATGATCGATACTCGCCGCTACGAGCTGATGAACTGGAGCATGCTGATCGACGGCATCCTCTTCTGGTGGCTGATGCTCGCGCCGCGCGAGGCCCAGGGCGAGAGCGCGCTTCGCTACGGGGTGCGCTACATCGTGCTCACCGCGGTCGCGCTGCCGCAGATTGTCCTCGGCGCGTACATCGCATTGACGAGCCACCAGCTCTTCAGCATCTACGCGCTGTGCGGGCGCGCCTGGGCGATCAGCCCGATGCTCGATCAGCAGATCGGCGGCCTGCTCACCTGGATCCCGGCGGCCATGATGTCGGCAGTCGGTGGCATCGTGGTCATTTACCGCGTGCTCTCCGAGGAGCGGCGCATGATGCTCGCGCCTCGAGTCCCGGACACTTCGAGCGCCTCGGCGGGCGCCACGGCATGAGAGTGCGCGCACTGGCCGGCGTGCTTGCGATCGTGCTGCTCGGCGGCTGCGTCCAGCGCCAGCTCGGGCAACACATGACGAATGTCGCCGGTCTGGTCGTACCGCTGCAGTTTCACATGAGCAACCAGAACGGCGCGCCGGTCAGCGCCGCGAACTACCGCGGCAAGGCCGTGCTGCTGTACTTCGGCTACACGCACTGCCCGGATGC
Organism: Pseudomonadota bacterium; assembly: GCA_021851405.1. Lineage (GTDB taxonomy): Bacteria > Pseudomonadota > Gammaproteobacteria > Steroidobacterales > Steroidobacteraceae > 13-2-20CM-66-19. The sequence goes on along the minus strand of JAJZDW010000005.1, from coordinate 143,044 downwards.
CTGCCCCATCACGCTCTCGACGCTCGCCGATGCGATCGCACAGCTCGGCGGCGAGGCGAGGCGCGTGCGCGTATTGTTCGTGACGGTGGATCCGCGCCGCGACACACTCTCGGTCCTCAAGCGCTACGTGAATGACTTCGGGCCGCAATTCGTTGGCCTGCGCGGTACGCACGCGCAACTGACGCGGATGATCAAGCGCTACCGGGTGTCCTACCACGACGAGAAGCCCGACGCGCGCGGCGCCTACGAAGTCGACCACAGCAGCGCAGTGTTCATCTTCGGCCCGCGGGGCCACGCCCGCCTGTTGGCGCAGACGGGCGCTCCGCCGAGCGTGATTGCCGCCAAATTGCGTCACCTGCTCGGCGCCGATTGAACCGATCGGACCTTGCCAAGGCGGCGCTGCGCGCTACCATGAGGCCGTGGTGTACGGCCGCCCCCCGCCCCAGACTCTGACCCTCACGCGCGACGGTGCGCATCGGACCGTGCGCTGAGCGAGGGCCCATCCGTGGACATGTCTCCCGAAAGCGCCGCGACGGCGCCCGGCGCCTGCGTCTCGGTCTTTGCGGCCACGTGGCAGCTGCTGCTCGGCATGGGCATCCTGATGCTCGGCGCCGGACTGACCAGCACCGAGATCAGTCTGCGTGCCACGCTCGAGGGGTTCTCCGCGCCCGTCACCGGCCTGATCATGTCCTGCTACTACCTGGGGTATCTGTTCGGCACGGCGGCCGCCCCACGCCTGGTCTGCCGGGTCGGACATATCCGCGTCTTCGCCGCCATGGCGGCCCTGGCGGCCGCCGCGGTGCTGCTCCAGGGCATCCTCATCAACCCGTTCACCTGGGGAGTGCTGCGGGGCGTCTCGGGCCTGTGCTTCGCGGGCATTTACGTCGTGGCCGAGAGCTGGTTGAACGACCGCTCGAGCCGTCTCACACGCGGCGTGCTGCTCGCGGTCTACATGGTGGTGCTCTACATCGGTCTGGGCAGCGCACAGTTCCTGCTGATCCCGGCGGACCCGAGAACCGACCGCCCGTTCATGCTCGCCGCGGTGATGATCTCCCTCGCCATGGTGCCGATCGTGATCGCGGCCCAGAGCGCCCCGGCGATCGCCGTGCCGCGCAAGGTCAGCTACCGGGAGCTGTATCGCGACTCCCCGCTCGGGGTGGTCGCCGTGACGGTGAGCGGCATGATCACCGCGAGCGTCTACTCCATGGGCCCGCTCTACGCGCAGCGCCTCGGCCTCGGCACCTCGGGAGTCGCGCTGTTCATGGCGGTGAGCATTCTCGCAGCGGTGCTCGGTCAGTTTCCCGCCGGGATGCTCTCGGACCGCATGGACCGGCGCACCGTGATCGCCGGTGTGTGTCTGGTGGCAGCGCTCGGCGCCGGTGCGCTCGCGGCCTTTCCCCACATGCCGCGTCCGCTCTTCTACATCGGCGCCGGACTGTTCAGTTCGATGTCCTTCACGTTGTACTCACTCGGGGTATCGCACGTGAACGACCAGCTCGAGCCGGCCCAGATGGTCGCCGCCAGCAGCGCGCTGCTGCGCGTCAACGGACTCGGTGCCGCCGTGAGCCCGGTGCTGCTCGGGGCGCTGATCGAGCATTTCGGCACGGGCGCGTATTTCGGTACGCTCGCCGTACTGTCGCTGCTGTTGACGCTGTTCGACCTGTGGCGCAAACGGCGCTCGGCACCCGTGCCACCCGATCTGAAGGGCGGATTCATCACCGCCGGCCCGCAGGGCGTGGCCACGCGGATTGCCGCCGGCGCCCTGAGCCCGCCGCGCAACGACGGGTCGAGTCCGGATGTGCGATGCGCATCACAGTGAGCCGGTGCGAAACGGGAATATCTGCTCCCCCGGGGGGAGCGCACCGACCTATGCTGTTGCTCGTTGCACCGCTGGGACGCAAGGATGACCGACGAGAGCGCCGAGAAGTTACGTAGTCGCACCACTGCCCAACTCCTCGGACAGCTGCGCGCGGACCTCTATCACGGCGCCACGCCGGCAGCGCTCGCGGCGATCGACACGCTCCTTGCGTGCGGTTGGGATCCGCACACGCTCCTCGAGGAGGGCCTTCTGCGGACGCTGCGCACCATCGATGGCGACGCCCGTGACGGCATACTCTTCGCGCCCGAGGCGCTGCAGGCCGTCGCGACGATCGGGAGCGCGGTGAAAGTCCTGCGCCCCCTGATCGGCCGCAGCGCAGGTGAACCGTTCGGCACGGTCGTCATCGGCACCGTCCGCGGTGTTACCCACGACATCGGCAAAGACATCGTGGCCATGATGCTCGCGCGCGCGGGCTTCACCATCGTCGACCTGGGAACGGACACCCCGTGCGATGCCTTCCTCGAGGCTCTGCGGGTGCACCACGCGGACGTCCTGGTGCTCTCGACGCAACTCACTGCCGGCATCCCGCACATGAAGGCGTTCATCGAGCGCATGTGCGCCCTGCGCATCCGCGAGACGCATCTGGTGCTGGTGGGCGGCACGCCGCTCAACGAGGAATTTGCCAAGGCCGTGGGCGCCGATGCGTACTGCCGCGATGCGGCCACCTGTGCCGAGACTGCCAGGAGTCTGCTGGCCGCCCGCCGAGCGGGCGATGCGAGCGGCGCCCGCCCCCGCACGCCCCTCCATCACGACACTGCGCCCGCAGCGCGCGCAACACGTGCGGGTTGACAGCCCCGCCGAGGCGCCCGACAGTGCGCACATGGCTGCGGCAAAGACGGTCACGTTCCGGGTTTCCGGCTGCACGGTCAGTTGCCCGCCCGAGCAGACGTTGCTCGAGGCCGCCGAGGCGGCCGGCATCCCCATGCCCTGCGCCTGCCGGGACGGCCACTGCGGCAAGTGCCGAGCGAAGCTGCTCGAAGGCGACGTCGACATGCGGCCCAACGGCGGCATCCTGCCGCGGCACGTCGCGCTCGGCTACGTGCTCACCTGCTGCAGCCGTCCGCTCACCGACGTCGTGATCGAACGCTGAGGTGAGCCGAGGCCGCATCGCTCACGCGCGGCGCACTCCCCCTCCCCACGACCGCAGGCGCCGTTCGCAAGGAACGCGGCGCCCGCGAACCCGGAGCGCGGCGTGCTCAGAGTGCTCCGCGCCGTCCGAACCAGCGGCGCACGTGCGCGCGATAGCTCGCATAGGCCTCCCCGAAGCGCTCTGCGAGCGCCCGCTCCTCCGCCCGGATCTGCACGCGCGTGAGCATCGGTGCGAAACACAGCGCAACGATCATGGCGCTCAGCGCCCCGAGCCGCACCGCCGCACCGATCAGCAGCAGCCACAGACTCAAATACATCGGATTGCGTGTCCAGGCGTAGACCCCGCGCGTCACCAGCGCCGAGGCGCGCTCCGGGTGGTGCGGATGGATCGTGGTGCGGGCGCGGCGAAACTGCACCACGGCACTGAACGCGGGTCCGATGGCCAACACCATCAGTCCAACACCGAGGCCGGTGTAGGGCGCGCGAAGGAGCCGCACCATCGGCACGTCACGGCTCGCGAGCCACTCCGCGCCGGCAAAGAGGATCATCCAAAGCGGCGGCGGAACGGGTGAGCTGCGCATGCGGGAAGCGGCCCTCGGGCGGTGGGGGAGTACAGCATCGACCGGTCGCTGCGGCCGGTCAACGCCTCACCCGGCCCGCACCACCACCGCGCCCCTGCCCGCGCCACCCTCCCGGGTGCTGAAGCAGGTGCCCCTCGGGGCGAATGACGGCCGGCCAAAGCGCGACGTCCGTCGCAGCCGACACGGCGGCGCGCGGGACGCGGATCGGTTAAAATTTGAGCATGCACTCCGTGACGTCCCGGGCCGCGCTCGTGGCCCTTCTCCTCGTTGCACTTGCGATCCTCCCGGCGGCGGCCTCGGCAGCGGTGCCCGGCTGGAGCACGCCGGCGGGGTTGTGGGCGCCGATCGACCGCGCCACCGGCAAGCCGCTCGGCCTGATCGCCATCTTCGAGGCACATGGCTTGTACTACGGGCGCATCGAGCCGGCCACCGCGCACGATGCGCGCAGCACCGACCGCTGCACCGAGTGCACCGGCGGCCGCCACAACGCGCCGATGAACGGGCTGCTGCTGATGCGCCACCTGCGCTACCAGAACGGCCACTACGTCGGCGGGGACATCCTCGACCCGCGCAACGGCCATGTATTCGGCTGCGAACTGCGGTTGATCGACGGCGGACGCAAGCTCGTCATGCGCGGCTACCTCGGCATTCCGCTATTCGGGCACTCGCAGGTCTGGCAGCGCATGCAGGGGACCCCCGGACAGCACGTCTGGCCGGTGTCCGGTTCCTGAGCCGCACTTGAGCGGCTCAGGCGCTCCCTGTACCGTGGGGCACCGCGCCGGGCGGATCGCACCGCCGCGCGCTCCCGTCACCGCACTGCGCCGACCATGACAAAAATTTATTCCTGGAATGTCAACGGCATCCGTGCCGTGACCAGAAAGGGCACCCTGCAGAGCTTCCTCGCCGCGCACGATCCGGACATCCTGTGCCTGCAGGAGACCAAGGCCGAGCGCGGTCAGGCCGAAATCCCGTTCAACGGCTACCACGAGTACTGGAACTCGGCGACCAAGAAAGGCTACTCGGGCACCGCGATCTTCACCAAACACGAGCCGCTCGCGGTGACGAACGATTTTTCGAGCGCGATCGCCCGCAAGTACCACTTCACCGATGCGGCCGGACGCGACAGCCTCGGCGAGGGTCGCGTGATCAGCGCGGAGTTTCCCAAGTTCTATGTCGTCACGGTGTACACGCCGAACGCCAAGGACGACTTAAGCCGCCTCGAACTGCGCCACCGGCACTGGGATCCGGCCTTCCTCGCGCACTGCCAGGCGCTCGAGAAGCACAAGCCGGTGGTGTTCTGCGGCGACCTGAACGTGGCACACACCGAGCTCGACCTCGCCAACCCCAAGCCGAATCGCGGCAAGAAGGGCTTCACCGACGAGGAGCGCGCGGGCTTCCAGAACTTCATCGACGCAGGATTCGTCGACACCTTCCGCCTGTTCCAACAGGGCAACGGCCACTACACCTGGTGGAGCCACTTCGCCAACTCGCGCGCCCGCAACGTGGGATGGAGAATCGACTACGTGCTGGTGTCCTCGAGCCTGCGCGGGGCGGTGAAGTCGGCGCAGATCCACCCCCAGATCATGGGCTCGGATCACTGCCCGGTGAGCATCGGGCTCGCCCTGTAAGGCGACTCGCCCCGCGGCGCTCACTGCACCTGCAGTTGCGCGGCCTTCTGCTCGGCGGCGAGCGCCTCCTGATTGCGCCCCTCGGCGCGCAGCGCCGCGGCGATCAGCCCCCATGAGGACGCCTGCGCGGTGGGATCGCCGCTCGCCAGGTACAACGCCTTGCGCGCCATCCCGTCGGCCTGGGCGGCATTGCCGGCCGCGAGACTCTCCCGCCCGAGGGCGAGCCAGACCAAGGGGTTGCGCGGCTCGATCGACAACGCCCGCTCGAGCGTCTCGGCCGCGAGTCCGTCATTTCCGGCCCGCTGCTGTGCGCGCGCCGTCGCCACCAGCGCCTGGGTGGCCGGTCCGAGCTGGTAGTGCACCACGGGCGCAGCGCCGGTGGGGCTGCCCGGGAAGGACTGCGACACCGAACTTAAGGGCGAACCCGGCGGCTGCGGTGCGCCCGGCGGCGCCGACTGCGAGATCGCCCCGCGGCGGCCATTCGCGGCCGACTGCGGATGTCTCGCCGTGTACGGAGGGCCGACCAACGCACAGCCCGACACGGCGAGCCCCGTGCACAGCGCCACGGCACTGACGCGCACCGAGCGCGAACCCCGAGCACTCATCACTCACCTCCACCCAGCAGGCCGCAACCTGCCATCGGCGCAATCTGCGTTCCGACCGGCACAGCCACCTGCACCGCGTTCGCCGCGTCGCAGGCGGGCGTGGTCTGCAGACCCGTCATGAAATCGATCCACACGTCGGTCAGTCCCTGCGGCGGGGGCATGCTGAGCGGCAGCGTGCCGATGGCCGCCATGATGTGCGACCACACCGGCAGCGCCCCGAGCGCACCGGGCAGCCCGGTGGGCTGATTGTGATCATAGCCGACCCAGACCACCGCCAGATCGCTGCCGGTGAACCCGGCGAACCAGCTGTCTCGGTCGCGCTGCGAGGTGCCCGTCTTACCGGCCGCCACCAGGCCCGGCGGCAGGATGGCCTGGGAGGGCTGACCGGTGCCGTGGGTGAGCACCTGCTCCATCATCGTCGTGTCCTCGTACACATCGGCCGGCGGGGCGATCGGCGTGACGCGCACCGGGAAGGCCTTCAGCGGCTTGCCATCGGCGCTGACGACCGCCTGGACCGCACGCAGGGGCTCGCGAAAGCCCCCGTCGGCGATCCCGTTGTACAGCTGCGCCACCTCGAAGGGCGACAGATCGCTCGCCCCGAGCAGCATGGCGGGCACCTCATCGGGCAGATGCTTCAGCCCGAACCGCTGCAGCGTCTGCGTGACCGGGCCGAGCCCGATCCGCATCCCGAGGCGAACGCTCGCGGCGTTCAGCGAGTCCCCGAGGGCGCGCACCAGCGGCACCGGCCCGTGGAAGATGCGCGAGTAGTTGCGCGGCCGCCAGTACCGCCCCGGCCCCAGGCGCACCGAAATCGGCTCATCCTCGATGATGGTCGCGGCCGTGTACTCGCCGCTCTCCAAGGCCGTCAGGTAGACGAACGGCTTGACCAGCGATCCGATGGAGCGGCGCGCATCGAGCGCACGATTGAAGCCATCGAAGTCCGCGTCGCGGCCGCCGACGATCGCCAGCACGTCGCCGGTCTGCGGCGAGGTGACCACCACCGCGCCCTGCAGGTGCTCCGCGCCGTAGTGGTGGGTCCGATCGAGCTGGTGCAGCTGCGCATCGAGCGCATGCTCGGCGATCTCCTGCACGCGCGGATCGAGGCTGGTGTAGATCCGCAGCCCCGCCTCGGTCAGCTCCTTCTGCGGGTAGTCGCGCCCGAGGGTGCGGCGCACCAGATCGAGATAGGCCGGGTAGTACGCCCCGGAGGCGTGCGGGGTGACCCCGAGCGGGGTGCGCATCGCCGCCGCGGCCCGCGCACGCGAGACCACGCCCTGGCGGGCGAGGATCTGCAGCACCAGGTTGCGTCGCGCCAGCACGCGCTGGGGGTCGTGGCGCGGATCGTAATAGGTCGGACCGCGCACGATCGCCACCAGCATGGCGATCTGCGGCAGGTCGAGCTCATCGAGCGGCTCGCCGAAGTAGAACTCGCTGGCGAGTCCGAACCCGTGCACCGAGCGGTTGCCGTCCTGGCCGAGGAAGATCTCATTGATGTAGGCGTTCATGATGTCCGCCTTGCTGAAGTGCGCGGTCAGCACGACGGACATGATGGCTTCGCGGATCTTGCGCCAGAAGGTGCGCCGGTCGTTCAGGAAGTAGCTGCGCACCAGCTCCTGGGTGAGCGTGCTGCCGCCCTCCTCGATGTGCCCGGCGCGCAGATCCACCCACGCGGCGCGCACGATGCCGCGCGGATCGATGCCCCAGTTGGTGTCGAAGGTGCGGTCCTCGACCGCCTTCAGCGCCGCCGGCAGCAGCGGCGGGACCTGCTTCGGGGTCACCACGATGCGATCCACGCCGTCGCTCGGGAAGAGACTGCCGATGAGCAGCGGATCGAGGCGGGCCACCGGCACCTGGGCGCCGGCGGCATTGGTGAGCTGCGCGATCCCGGCTGGGCCGAACCCGATCCGCAGCAGCATCGCCGGGCGGGTCCGGTCAGCGAACTGCGTCGGGCGCAGCACCACGGCGATCCGGCCGGTGGCCGCGGTGTAGGTCCCCGGTCCGCGCAGCTGCCCCACGTCCCGGTAGGACAGCCGGTGCAGTTCGTGCTCGAGCTGCCCTTCGGTGAGCGCCTCACCGGCGTACAGCTGCACCGGCGCGGCATACACGCGCGCCGGCAGCGTCCAGCGCAGCGAGCGGAACTGATCGGTCACGAGCCGATCGAGATACAGCACGTAGCCGCCGCCGATCACCAGCGCGAGGAGCGCGGCAATCCCGAGCGTGCTCCACAGCCACCGCAGTCCCTGGCGGCGCCGCTTCGCGGTGCGCGCCGTGCCACGCCCCTGCCCGGACTTCGCCTTGCCGGACGTGCCCGAGTGGCCAGACTTACGCCCCGATGTGCGCTTCAGAGGATGATCTCCTCAGCCGGGCTGCGCAGGTTGTAGTGCGAGCTCATCGCATGCCCGTAGGCGCCGGCGTTGGCGATCAGCAGCACGTCGCCCTCGCGAGTCGGCGGCAGCAACCGGTCGTGGCCGAGCACATCGGCACTCTCGCAGATCGGTCCGACGATGTTGACGAGCTCGTGGGGCGGCTCGTGCAGGCGGGTGAGATTGACGATTTCATGGTACGCACCATAGAGCGCCGGACGCAGCAGAGAGTTCATGCCGGTGGCGATACCGACGTAGCGCACGCTGCCCTTGCTCTTCAGCTGCGTGACGCGCGCCAGCAGCACGCCGGCGGCGGCGGTCAGGTAGCGGCCAGGCTCCATCCAGATCTCGAGCCCCGGGTGCTCGGCGCGCACCGCCGCGAGCAGCGTGGCCAGCGTGTCCAGATCGACCTTGCGCTGATCGGTGCGCTCCGGCACGCCGAGCCCGCCCCCGATGTTGATGACCCGCACCGACTCGAAGGACTGGGCGAGATCGGCGAGCTGGCGGGCCGTGTGCTCCCAGGTGCTGACGTCAAAGATGCCGCTGCCGACATGGGCATGCAGTCCGATGATGCGCGCGCCGTGGCGCGCCGCCGCCCGCGCGAGCTGCTCGAGGTCGCTCACCGGCACGCCGAACTTGGCGTGCGCTCCGGCGGTGCGCACGTGATGGTGATGACCGGCGCCGACGCCAGTGTCGACCCGCACGAGCAGTTCCCGCCCGGCCCACAGATCGGACCACTCGGTGAGCGGGTGCAGGCTGTCGACCGTGACCTGCACGCCGCGCTCGAGCGCCCAGCGGTACTCGGCGCGCGAGGCGAAGTTCGGCGTATACAACACTCGCGCCGGCTCGAGCGCGGGGAACTGCTCGAACACCCGCTCGAGCTCACCGCGCGAGACGCACTCGAACTGCAGACCCGCGGCGGCCACGGCGCGCAGCACCGCGGGGTGCGGGTTCGCCTTCATCGCATAGTGCACGCGCGAGACCGGCTCGAGTGCGTGCAACGCGCGGGCCGCGGCGCTGACACTCTCGAGGTCATAGACGTAGGCGGCCTCACGCGTCCCGAGCGCCTCGATCAGCCGCTGCGACTGCGCGCGCCACCAGGGCTCGGCGGGCGATGCGCCGGCCGGCGCCTTGCTGAACAGCTGCGTCCAGGTCGGCCCCAGCACTCGCTCCCCGAGCACCGGACGGATCAGCAGCTCGTGCAGCTGATCGACCAGCCGGTCGCCCTGATTCTCATCGACCACGAAGGTGAAGTTCAGGTCGTTGGCGGCCTGCGAGACGAGGTAGATCTTCTGCTCGGCGAAGAACTCGAGCGCCTCGCCGAGCTGGTGCAGGATGGCGCGGATGTTGCGCCCGACCAGACTCACCGAGGCGCACGGCCCGATGATCTGCACCCGGCAGAGACGTGCCAAGTCGCTCACCAGCGCCCCGAGCAGCGCGCTGTCGAGCGTGTTGGCAGCAGGATCGAGCGACACGGTGACGTTGGTCTCGGAGGTGGACACCAGGTCCACCGACATGCCGTGCGCCTTGAACACCTGGAAGGCATCGGCGAGGAAGCCCACCTGGTGCCACATGCCCGGGCTCTCGAGCGACACGAGCGTGATGCCCTTCTTGGTGCACACCGCCTTGACCTGCGCGGTGCCATCGCCATCGGCCGAGAGCACGGTGCCCTCGAGCTCGGGGGCCTGTGTGGCGTACACGTGCAGCGGAATGCCGTACTGGCGCACCGGCAGGATGCAGCGCGGGTGCAGCACCTTCGCCCCGCTGGTGGCGATCTCCTGCGCCTCATCGTAGTGCAGCGCGCGCAGCAGTCGCGCGGTCGGCACCTGGCGCGGGTTGGCGCTGAACATGCCCGGCACGTCGGTCCAGATCTCCAGCCGTCGCGCGCGCAGCTTGGCGGCCAGATACGCCCCGGAGGTGTCCGAGCCGCCGCGCCCGAGCAGCACCGTGTTGCCGTCGGCGTCGCTCGCAATGAACCCCTGCGTCACGATCACCGGCGAGAGGCTCTCCAGGCGCTGCTCGAGCACGTGATCGGGCGTGAAATTGCACACCGCCGAGAGCACGCTCGCTTTGGCCGAGGCATTGGCCCGCTCCTCGGCGCACAGCATGGTGCGCGCATCGGCCCAGGCGACCTCCAGGCCCTCGGCGGCGAGGAAGCGCGCGCCGAGGTCGGTCGCCATCAGCTCCCCGGCCGACATCACGCGCGCGCGCGTGCGCTCACTCACCTCACCGATGAGTGCGACGCCCGCGGCAATCTGACGCAGCTCGGCGAGCTGCCGCTCGCAGGCCTCCCCGAGGGCGATGCCCAGGTCCGCCGCGAGCGCTCGGTGGCGGGCCTCGATCTGCCGCAGATCCTCCTGCTGCGCCTCGTTGCTGCGCCCGTCGAGCAACCGCTCCAGCCGATCGGTGATGCCGCTGAGCGCCGAGTGCACGATCAGCACGCGCGCGCCCTCGGCGCGGCGCGCGGCGGTGACCTGGGCGATGTTGCGCCAGTTGGCGAGCGAGGAGACGCTGGTCCCCCCGAACTTCAGGACGATCCAGTCGGAAGCGGTGCGAGTCACAATGGTTCCTGGCCGGGCGGCGGGGGCGTCCGGTTCACTTACTCGGGCCGAGCAGACCCCCGGGCGCTGCCAGATCGCGGCCGCCCTGCTCGGGTCGAACGAATCCGCTCTGTGGGCGCGCGGGCGCTAGAGCTCTTCGTCGAAATCGCGAAGGTCCTTCTCGAGCCTCTTGTCCGCCAGGACTTCCTCGAGTCGGCTCCACGCGGCTTTACCGCGCTTGGCTCCCGGGTGGGGTCGGCGCTTGTCTACCCGATCGAGCATCCGATCGTAATCGGTGCTGTCCTCGGTGCTTCCGCCCAGGAATTCCTCGTCGAGATCGAAGCTCTCGGTGTCTCGTTCCGACATCTAGCGGCGCAAATCCTGAGTTAAATCAAAGGGGTAGTGCAATTTCGGCATGCAGCAAGTCAGCGCACTATAATGAAATCCTGTCCAGGAGCAAGAGCCCTGAAGGGCTACGGGGTGCGGTCACGCACCGTCACCGGTGCCCCCCGCCCCAGGCCGAGTCCTTCGGCCGCGCTCTGCTCGGCGCGAGCGATCTCCACCACCCCGAAGGAATTCACGAGCGCCAGGTACTCCCCCGGCCGGCTCTCCCCGTAGGTGCGCAGCAGCGGAAAGGCGTGCGATCCGGCGTGCACCCGCGGCAGGCGGAAGCGCTCGATCAGCGTCGCATCGATATTGGTGATGAGGTTGCCGAAGTGATCGAGGGTGATCACCACGCCGCTGACGCAGCCGCCCTCGAGCACCGGTTCGTCGACCCACGCCGGGACCAAGGAGTCGAGCGGGCTCACCTCCCCGAGCGCCTCGAGCCCGCAGCGGCCCGCGGCCAGCTCGGCGGCCACCGGGGCGAAGATGTCCCGACCGTGAAAGGTGGCGCTGGCCCGTGTGATGCCGAGGCGGGCGAGCCCCGCCGGGCGCAGCCGCACCAGGTCGGCCTGCCGGTAGCGGGCCGCCAGGGGCGCCAGCAGCCCGTTGTCCGGGGCGAGAAACAGATGCCCTGCCGCACTCAGCGCCACGATGTCGCGCGCGGTTCCGACGCCCGGGTCGACCACCGCGACGTGCACGGTGCCGGGAGGAAAGTACGCGAAGGAGCGGGTGAGCCAGAAGCCGGCCTCGGCCGGCCAGTGCACGAGGATCTCGTGTGTCAGGTCGATCAGACGCGCCTCGGGGAATCGACCGAGAATGCGTCCCTTCATCACCCCGACGAACGGCCCCTGGTGGCCGAAATCCGTCGTGATGGTGATGACCCCGCTCGGCTGGACCGGCGTGCCACTCATCGGCGCGGCGCGCCCGGCTCGACCGACGCACAGGCGCGGCAGCGGTCGGTGTACGGCACCGCCTCGAGCCGGCCCGGCTCGATCGGTGCGCCGCACACCGCGCAGACGGTGTAGTGGCCCTCCGCGAGGCGGCGCAGCGCCGAGCGGATCTGCTCGAGCTCCCCGCGGGCCGTCGCGCTGATTGCGCTGAGCACCTCATCGCTCTCCCGCTGGGTCACCTGCTCGGCGAAATCGGCGCTGAGCGGATCGGTCTCGTGGCGCAGATCCGCACTCGCTCGGCTCGCCCGCCCCTGCAGCTCCTCGCGCCGCCGCAGCAGTCGGGCCCGTACTGCATCTGTGTCCACCGCCGCCTCCGCCCATGGCACCAGCGCTCGCGCACGCTCGAGGGGCGCGAACGCAGTGGACCGTCACGCTTGCGCCTGCGGAAAATACCTAGCGCGCGCGACGGCTTACCGGCAACATACTCTCGCAGGTGAGACGTCCGTGTCCATTATGGTTTCTACAGCACGCGGCCGAGCGCTGCCTTCCGCCGACCCCACGGTGAACGCCCGATGGAAAATGCCCGCGACCTGCAACCCACCGTGTTCGTCGTCGATGACGACGAGGCCGTACGCGCCTCACTGCGACTGCTGCTGAAGTCCGTCGGCCTGCCGGCCACGGTGTACTGCAGCGCGCAGGAGTTTCTCGCCCACTACGATGCGCGCCAGCCCGGCTGCGTGATCCTCGATGTGCGCATGCCCGGCATGAGCGGCCTCGAGCTGCAGCAACTGCTGAACCTGCGCGGCGCGACCATCCCGGTCATCTTCATCACCGGCCACGGCGACATTCCGATGGCAGTCGAGGCGATGCAGCACGGCGCATTCGATTTTCTTCAGAAGCCGTTTCGCGACCAGGATCTGCTCGACCGCGTCCAGCGCGCGCTCGAGAAGGATCAGCGCACGCGCCTGGAGCTGAAGGAGCAGGACCGTATCCGCGACCGACTCGACATGCTCACCCCGCGCGAGCGCGAAGTGCTGAGCCTGATCACCCGCGGCAAACCGAACAAGGTGGTCGCAGCAGATCTGGGCGTCAGTCAGCGCACGGTGGAGATCCACCGCGCGCGCGTCATGGAGAAGATGGGCGCCTCGTCCTTCGCGCAGCTCGTGCGCATGGTGCTCGACACCGAGACGCAGTAGCCGGGCGCGGGCGCGCTCAGGTGCCGGTGCGCCGGGGCGCCGCGGCACGGCCGGCCTGCACCCCGATCAGCTGTGGAATGCCGTTGGCACGCGCGGCCATGCGGCGCACGCGCGCCCAATCCACGGCCACGTTCGCACCCCCGAGCGCCTGACGGATGACGCGCGAGATCACCGTGAAATCCGGCTTCGCGGGCACGTCCTGACTGTGCAGCGGCGGGTGAATCGACAGATACAACCGCCCGTCCTGCAGCGTCGCGAGAATCGGGTCGTTGACGATGGTGACCTTCGTGCCGACCGGCACGACCGGGAACAGCGCGGCGATGTCCTCCGGATACAGCCGCACGCACCCGTGCGTGACCGCCATCCCGATCGCCATCGGGTTGTTGGTTCCGTGGATGTAGATCTCCCCGCCGCTGAGGGTCGTCTGCAGCGCCCACTCGCCCATGGGATTGTTCGGGCCGGCCGGCCACACGCGCGCAATCGGATCGCCCGCCGCGGCGTGGGCCCGCAGGATCGAGGGGGTCGGGATCCACACCGGATGTGGCACCTTGCGCACGATGCGCGTCACACCGGTGGGCGTGTCCCAGCCCTTCTCCCCGGGGCTCACCGGGTAGGTGATCACCACCGGCCGCTCGTGCCCCGAGCGGCGCGGGAAGTAAAACAAGCGGTGCGCGGGGAGATTCACGACGATGCCCTCGTGCGCGACCGGCGGAATGATGTAGCGCCCCGGGATCACCACCGGCGTGCCTTGTCCCGGCAGCCACATGTCCACGTGCGGATTGGCCGCCTGGATCTCCCAGTAGCCGACGCTGTACTTGCGCGCAATCGCCAGCAGCGTGTCGGAGGACTTCGAGTGGATCCGCTGGTCGCGACCGATGAGCGCGCCCTGGGCGGGCAGCGTGTACACGGCGGCCTGGACGGGGCGCGCGGCGCTCAGGGCGGCCACGACGAGCACGCCCGCAGCCAGGGCGGCGCGGGAACGCAGGGGCATCACAGACATGGGTCAAGGGTTCCGAATGAGCACCGCCGGTGCGGCGAGCCGCTGCATTGTAACATGCGGGGGGATGGCTCCGACCCGCCGACTCGCGCCCGATTTCTACCGGCAGGACACCCTCACGGTGGCCCGTGCGCTGCTCGGCATGCACCTGGTGCGCCGGATCGACGGGGAGCGGCGGGTCGGGCGCATCGTCGAGACCGAGGCCTACCTCGGCCCCGAGGACCGGGCGGCGCACTCCTGGGGCGGGCGTACGCCGCGCACCGAGGTGATGTTTGGTCCACCGGGGCGAGCCTACGTCTACCTGATTTACGGCCTGTGGAACTGCCTGAATCTGGTCACGGCGGCCGAGGGCACCCCGCACGCGGTGCTGCTGCGCGCCCTCGAGCCGATTCGCGCCCTGCCGGGGCGCACCTCGGGACCGGGCCTGCTCTGCCGGGCGATGGACATCGACCGGCGCCTCAACGGCGCCGAGCTCAGCGGCCCGGACCTGTGGATCGAGCGTCCGGTGCGCCCCGCGCCGGTGCGGATCGGGCGCAGCGCGCGCATCGGCGTCGATTACGCCGGCGACTGGGCGCGCCGTCCCTGGCGCTTCTTCGATCGCGACTCACCGTTCGTCTCTGGTCGCCGGTCGGCGTCGGGGCGCCGTTAGCCTGCGGCACTCCCGGCCGACGGCGCGCCGAGGACCAGCTGTCCGTGGCGCACCGCGATGCGCTGCCCCGGGTCATACGCCATGCGCACCGTGCCGGTCTTGCCGCCGAGGCGGTAGCGCACCTCGTAGCCGTTCGGCTGGACGATCCGGTCGTAGACCGTCGCGCACCGGCGCACCGTGGTGCGGTAGGTCTCGCCTCGCTGCATGCGTGCCTCGATGCGGTTACCCGCGTAGCCGCCCGCGGCAGCACCCGCGATGGTCGCAAGGCCGCGCCCCGAGCCGTCCCCGACCTGGTGTCCGAGCAGACCGCCGATGAGCGCACCGGCCACGCTGCCGATGATCTGGTGGGTGTCACTCGCCGGCCGGGTGCGCTCGACGGTCGCATCGCGACACACCCGCCGCGGCTGCACCACGGTGCGCGTCAGCGGCACCACCTGGACCACCTGAGCATAGCCGGGCGCGTGCCGGCTCAACGTGTGACTGACCATCGCCCCGGCACCCACGACCAGCGCGAGCGCGCCGCCCGCACCGGCACCGATCAGAAAAGATTTGTTCATGGTTCAGCTCCCCTACACGCTGCAAACGATGCCGATTGTCGGGGGTGCCGACTGAACCGAACTTGAATCGCCGCGCCGCGTCGTCGCCCGCCGACACCGCGCCTGCACCGGCTACGAGGAGACGTCCTCTCGTGCATCGAGCGCGAGCAACTCACTGCCCTCCGGCACCCGCTCGCCGAGCGCAAAATGGATGCGGGTCACCTGACCGTCGAACGGCGCATGGATGCCGTGCTCCATCTTCATCGCCTCGATGACCATCAACGTCTCGCCGCGGCGCACGACCTGACCGATGTTGACGTTGACCGCGACGACCACTCCGGGCAGCGGCGTGGTCAGACCGCCGGCGCTGTGCGCCGCACTGAACGATTGGGCGCGAGGATCGTCGATCTCGAACACCGCGTGCACGGCGGCGAACCACAGGTGCACCCGCTCGGACTCGAGCAGATACCGTGCCCGGTGGCGCAGCGAGCCGCTGCGCGCCTCGATGGTGTCACTCAAGAGGCGCACCTCGGCGAGGGCGAGCGAGCGCGGCGGATCGGCCGCGGGCTGCCCGGCGGGCGGCGAGCCGATCCAGGCCACACTCGGCCCGCCGCGGTCAAACCGCACCGTCACGGCCTCGGTCACGCCCTCGGCGCGCAACCGCACCTCGAGGTCCCCCGGAAGATTCGGGCAGAAACCATCACGGAGCGACCACGGGTTCGAGGACGCGCCCGAGCCGAGCGCCGCCAGTGCGGCCAACACCCACATCGTGTCGGTCAGCGGCTCGGGCGCCGCGAACGGCCCGCCCTGCGTCCCGAGCAGCGCGACGCTGTGGCGGACCTCGAGGAACACCGCGGAGCGCAGAATGCGGCTCAACCAACGCTCGTTGGTCCGCACACCGGCCAACTGCGAGCGCTCGAGCGCCCCGGCGAGCAGGCCCGCCGCCTCGGTGCGCGTCGGGGCATGCGCGATCACCTTGGCGATGAGCGAGTCGTAGACCGAGGGCACCGTATCGCCGCTCTCGAAGCCCGCATCCACCCGCACGCCCTCGGGCCACTGCACGAGCGCGAATCGGCCGGCACTTGGCAGAAACTCCCGCCACGGATCCTCGGCGCAAATGCGCGCCTCGATCGCATGGCCGCGCAGGCACACCTGCGCCTGCGTCAACGGCAGTGCCTCACCGGCCGCCACCCGCAGCTGCCATTCGACCAGGTCGAGCCCGGTCACCGCCTCGGTGACGGTGTGCTCGACCTGCAGGCGGGTGTTCATCTCGAGGAAGTAGAACGCCTCTCCGTCGTAAATGAACTCCACCGTGCCGGCGCCCCGATAACCGATGCCGCGCGCCACCTCGACCGCCGCGGCCCTGAGCCGCTCGCGCAGCGCATCGGGCAGGTTCGGCGCCGGCGCCTCCTCGATGAGCTTCTGGTGACGCCGCTGGATCGAGCAGTCGCGATCCCCCAGATGGATGCAGCCCCCGTGCTGATCGGCGAACACCTGCACTTCGATGTGACGCGGCTCGGGCACGAACCGCTCGATCAGCAGCGTGCCGTCCTTGAAGCTGCTCTCGGCGAGGCGGCGCGCCGCCTCGAGCGCCGCGCGCAGCTCGGCGCGCTCGCGCACCACGTACATCCCCTTGCCGCCGCCGCCGGCGGCCGGCTTGACGATCAGCGGCAGTCCGGCCTCGAGTGCATGCGCTTCGAGGAATTCCAAATCCTGCCGCTCTCCCTCGTACCCGGGCAGGACCGGGATGCCGGCGGCGCGCACGCGCGCCTTGGCCAGGCTCTTCGAGCCCATCGCCTCGATGGCCTCGGGCGTCGGACCGACGAAGATCAGGCCCGCGTCGCGGCAGGCCGCCGCGAAGCGCGCGTTCTCGGAGAGAAAGCCGTAGCCCGGGTGCACCGCCTCGGCACCGCTCGCGCGCGCCGCGGCGATGATCGCCTCGATGTTGAGATAACTCTCGGCCGCACTCGCCGGTCCGATGCACACCGCCTGGTCGGCGAGGCGTACGTGCCGGGCGCCGGCATCGGCCTCGGAATACACCGCCACGGTGCCCAGCCCCATGCGGCGCGCGGTGCGCAGGATGCGGCAGGCGATCTCACCGCGGTTGGCCACCAGAAGTCGCTGAAACATGGGCGCACTCACATTCTGAACAGGCCGAAACGAGTCTCTTCCTCCGGGGCGTTGCGCGCCGCCGCGAGGCACAACGTCAGGATCCGGCGAGTATCGAGCGGATCGATCACCCCGTCGTCCCAGAGGCGCGCCGAGGCGTAGTACGGATGCCCCTGGCGCTCGTATTGCGCGCGGATCGGCTGCTTGAACGCCTCCTCGTCCTCGCCCGGCCACTGCCCGCCGCCGGACTCGATCTGGCCGCGCTTGACGGTGGCGAGCACGCTGGCGGCCTGCTCCCCGCCCATCACCGAGATGCGCGCATTGGGCCACTGGAAGAGAAACCGCGGACCGTAGGCCCGACCGCACATCGCGTAGTTGCCCGCGCCGTAGCTGCCGCCGGTGATCACCGTGAACTTCGGCACCCGCGCACAGGCCACCGCGGTGACGAGCTTCGCACCATCGCGGGCGATGCCGCCCGCCTCGGCCTTGCGCCCCACCATGAAGCCGGTGATGTTCTGCAGAAACACCAGCGGAATGCCCTCGCGCGAGCACAGCTCGATGAAGTGCGCGCCCTTCAGCGCGCTCTCGGAGAACAGGATGCCGTTGTTGGCCAGGATCCCGACCGGGTAGCCGCCGAGGTGCGCAAAGCCGCACACCAGCGTCGTGCCGTAGAGTTGTTTGAACTCCTCGAGCTCCGATCCATCGGTGAGTCGCGCGATCAGCTCGCGCACGTCATACGGGCGGCGCAGACTCTCGGGTATGACGCCGTAGAGTTCCTCCGGCGCATAGTGCGGTTCGCGCGGCGCGCGTGGCGGATCGGTGTTCGGTCCGCCACGCAGCCGCGCCACGATGCCCCGGGCGATCGAGAGCGCGTGGCTGTCGCTCTGCGCGTAGTGATCGCACACGCCGGATTCGCGGCAGTGCACGTCGGCGCCGCCGAGCGACTCGGCATCGATGTCCTCGCCAGTGGCCGCCTTCACCAGCGGCGGGCCGCCGAGGAACACCCGGCCCTGGTTGCGCACGATGACGTTCTCATCGGCCATCGCCGGCACGTACGCACCGCCTGCGGTGCACGAGCCGTGCACCACTGCGATCTGCGCCACGCCCAACGCCGAGAGGGTCGCCTGGTTGTAGAAGATGCGCCCGAAGTGCTCCTTGTCGGGGAACACCTCGTCCTGGGCAGGCAGGAACGCCCCGCCGCTCTCCACCAGATACACGCACGGCAGGCGGTTCTCGCGGGCGATCTCCTGTGCACGCAGGTGTTTCTTGACCGTGATCGGATAGTACGTGCCGCCCTTGACGGTCGGATCGTTGGCGACGATCACGCACTCCCGGCCGCTCACCCGGCCCACCCCGGTGATGATCCCGCCGCAGGCGATGCCGCCGCCGTAGAGCCCGTGGGCGGCGAGTTGCGAGAGTTCGAGGAACGGGCTGCCGGGATCGAGCAACAGCCGCACGCGCTCGCGCGCGGCGAGCTTGCCCGCGGCGCGGTGGCGGCTGACGGCCTGGGCGCTGCCGCCTTCGGCGGCCTGCTCGACGTCGCGCTTCAGCTCGGCGACCAGCACGCGCAGCGCGCGGGCGTTGTCCTGGAAGTCCTGCGAGCGTGTCTCGAGCCGGGATTCGATGCGGGGCATGGGCTTGTCACGATGGCCGGATTGTCCGACAATCATACCGACCTGTTTCAACGGAAGACAAGCTCATGCCCGCCCACGATCCGATCGACAGCGGCTTCGGCCTGGATGAGGCCGCCGGTGAGATCCGCGAACAGGTGCGCCGCTTCGCCCGCGAGCGCATCGCCCCGCGCGCCGCCCAGATCGACCGCGACAATGCCTTTCCGCGCGACCTGTGGCCCGAACTCGGCGCACTCGGCCTGCTCGGCCTGACGGTGCCGGAGCGCTTCGGCGGCGCGGGCCTCGGCTACCAGACCCACGTGATCGCCATGGAGGAGATCTCGCGAGCCTCCGGCTCCGTCGGCCTCTCCTACGGCGCGCACTCGAACCTGTGCGTCAACCAACTGCGCCTCAATGGCACCGACGCACAGCGCGAGCGTTACCTGCCGAAGCTCATCAGCGGCGAGCACGTCGGGGCGCTCGCGATGTCCGAGCCGCAGGCCGGCTCGGACGTCACCTCGCTGCAGCTGCGTGCCGAGAAGCGCGGCAGCGATTACGTGCTCACCGGACGCAAGATGTGGATCACCAACGGCCCGGACGCCGACGTGCTCGTCGTCTACGCCAAGACCGATCCGGCGGCCGGCAGCCGCGGCATCAGCGCCTTCATCATCGAGCGCGACTACGCCGGCTTCAGCACCGCGCAGAAGCTCGATAAGCTCGGCATGCGCGGCTCGAGCACCTGCGAGTTGGTGTTCGAGCAGTGCGTGGTGCCGGGGGAGAACCTGCTCGGGGCGGAGAACGCCGGCGTGCGCGTGCTGATGAGCGGACTTGACTACGAGCGCGTCGTGCTCTCGGGCGGACCGCTCGGGCTGATGGCCGCGGCGCTGGATCTCGTGCTGCCCTATGTGCGCGAGCGCAAGCAGTTCGGTCAGCCGATCGGCACGTTCGAGCTGATGCAGGCGAAGCTCGCCGACATGTACACCGCGCTCGCCGCGAGCCGCGCCTACGTCTACAGCGTGGCGCGGGCCTGTGATACCGGCCAGGTCAAACGGCAGGATGCCGCCGCGTGCATCCTCTTTTCCGCCGAGCAGGCCACCCGGGTCGCGCTCGAGGCCATCCAGGCGCTCGGCGGCAACGGCTACATCAACGACTACCCGGCCGGACGGCTGCTGCGCGATGCGAAATTGTATGAAATCGGCGCCGGCACCCAGGAGATCCGCCGCATGCTGATCGGCCGCGAGTTGTTCCAGGCCGAAGACTGAGCGCCGTGAGCGTGCAGTTCGAGCAGATCGCCCTCGCACCGGCCTACCGTCGCGTCGCCGAGGCGATCACCCAGCGGATCGTGCAGCGCTCCCTCGCCGAGGGCGAGCGACTGCCGCCGGAGACCGAACTGGCCCGCCAACTCGGGGTAAACCGCTCGACGGTGCGCGAGGCGCTGCGTGAATTGGAGCGCAGCGGCCTGCTCGAGCGGCGCCCCGGCTCGAAACGCATGACGGTGAGCCGGCCCCAGCATCGCGCCGTCGCGCAGGACGTCAGCCGCGCCCTGGCGCTGCACGATGTGACCTTCATCGAAGTCTGGTCGGCGCTGAGCGAGTTCGAGCCGCCGATCGCCGAGTGCGCCGCGCGGGCGCGCACCGAGGCGGATCTGCAGCACCTGGCCGCCGTGCGCGCCCGTTTCGAGGCGGACAACGCCGACACCGAGCGGGCCGTGCATCACGCCGCGGAGTTCTTCCGCGCCCTTGGCGCGGCCACGCACAACCAGGTGTTCGCACTGGTGCACGCGCCGCTGATCGAGCTGCTCGTGCCCTCGCTGCGCGACATGATCGATCAGGTCCCGCAGGCCCGCTCGCGCATCGCCGTGGCGCAGCGGCGCCTCCTCGAGGCGCTCGAGCGGCGCGACGCGGAGGCCGCCCGGCAATGGATGGGACGGCACATCCGCGACTTCCGCAAGGGCTACGAGCTGGCCGGCATTGACCTGAGGCATCGCATCGGCTGAGGCCGCCCGCGAACCCGCCGTGCGCAGGCCGCGCGCGCAGGTCCTACAGAAACAAGTCGAGCAGCAGGTCCTCTTCGCGCACCTCGGGGTTGCGGTACGCGGAGAAGTCGCTCACCCCCTCCTCGCGCAGCACCTGCTCGTCGATGCAGAAGCGGCCCGTGAACGCGCGACTGTCGCGCTTCAGGAGCGCACAGGCGGCCTCGGCGACGATCTGCGGCGTGCGCACCCGGTGCAGAGCGTCCGCCGGTGCCCCGGCGAGCGCCACCTGTAGCGCGGCGGTTCCGATGAGGGTGCGCGGCCAGAGCGCATTGACGGCGATGCCCTGCGGGGCAAACTCCCCCGACAGCCCGAGCACGCACAGACTCATGCCGAACTTGGTGAGCGAGTACGGCAGGTGCGGGGCAAAACTGCGCAGCTCGAGATTCAGTTTCGATCCGTGCGCGGCGGATCCTTCGAGCTCGACGCTCAGCGGCGGGGCGAGCACGAGAATGTGCGGATTGCGGCCCTGCGCCAGATACGGCGCGGCGAACTTGCTGCACATCAGCGTGCCGCGGGTGTTGATCGAGTGCATCAGGTCGAAGCGGCGCATGTCGGTCGCCAGCGTCGGCGTCAAGCTGATGGCGCTCGCATTGTTGACCAGGATGTCGATGCCGCCGAAGACCTCGGCGGTGCGCTCGAGCGCCGCACGCACCTGCTCGTCGTTGCGCACATCGAGCGCCAGGGCGAGCGCCTGACCGCCGGCCGCCTCGATCTGCTCGGCTGCGGTATAGATGGTGCCCGGCAGCTTCGGATGCGGCTCGGTGGTCTTCGCCGCTACGGCCACGTTCGCGCCTTCCCGCGCCGCCCGCAGCGCGATCGCGAGCCCGATGCCGCGGCTCGCACCCGTGATGAACAGGGTCCGCCCGCGCAGGCCCTCGCTGTCCGATGCCCCCATGTGCGCCTCGAGTGCAACGGCCGCCCGGTGCGGCCCGCGCCATCATAGCAGCCGCGCCTGTTGCCGCGAGGCGACAGACGCGGCTCGTACATACCGCACAAGCATCAGGAAATACCGCAAAATCACTCCCTGCCCGGCTCTGCCCCGGTACAATGCGCGCCGCTGAATTCCCCGGCTAAACAGAGAGGTACACGCACTTGGCGGCGATCAGCAGCGAGCGGGTGCTGTCAGTGAAGCACTGGACGGACACGCAATTCACCTTCACCACGACGCGTGATGCGGGACTGCGGTTCGAAAACGGTCAGTTCGTCATGGTGGGTCTGCAGGTCGACTCTCGTCCCCTGCTGCGCGCCTACAGCATCGCCAGTGCGAACCACGAGGAGTTCCTCGAATTCCTCAGCATCAAAGTCCCCGACGGGCCGCTCACCTCCCGCCTGCAGCACATCCGCGAGGGCGACGAGGTGCTCATCAGCCGCAAGCCCACCGGCACGCTGGTGTTGCATGATCTGAAGCCCGGCAAGCGGCTGTACCTGCTCTCGACCGGCACCGGGGCGGCGCCCTTCATGAGCGTCATCAAAGACCCGGAAACCTACGAGCGTTTCGATCGCGTGGTGTTCGTGCACGGCGTGCGCTGGGCGCGTGAGACGGCGGTGGTGAAACACCGCATCGAGGAGCTGAAGGCGCACGATCTGCTCGGGGAGTGGGTGAGCGAGAAGCTGCTGTACTACCCGGCCGTGACGCGCGAGCCGCACGCCAACCACGGGCGGCTGACGACGCTGATCGACTCGAACCGTCTCGCCTACGACCTCGGCCTGCCGCCGCTCGATGCGGCCGACGACCGCGCCATGGTCTGCGGCAGTCCGGCGATGCTCACCGACACCTGCACGCTGCTCGACGGACGCGGTTTCAAGATGTCCCCGCACATCGGCGAGGCCGGCGACTACGTCATCGAGAGAGCGTTCGTCGCGCGCTGAGCGGCCGCATCGGCGCGCGCGGCCATGAGCCACAGCAGCGCACACACCGCCACGGCCAGCGGCACGATCATCACGGCCGTGCCGAGCGAACTCGCATCGGAGATCCCACCGATGATCGAGGGCGAGATCACATCGCCGAGCGCGTGGATGACGAACACGCTGAGCGCCACGGCGCAGGCGCGCTCCGCCGGACTCACCAGGTTGACGATGACGGTGTTGATCGGCCCGGTCGACATGAACAGCAGCAGCTGCGCGACGGTGAGCGCGCCGTAGAAGACCCACGGCGTGCCCGCGGCGAGCGACAGATACGTCGCCGGCACCGCGAGCGCCGTCACCGCCCCCGACAGCCACAGATACGCCTGGGCGGAGTACTTCAGGCCGTAATCCCCGAGCCAGCCGCCGACGAAGGTGCCGAGAAAGCCGGTCACCACCACGATCTCACCGAACCCGGCGGTGGCGCTCACGGCCGCCACGCCCCGCACCCGCTCGAGGAAGGTGGGCATCCAGAAGGCCATGCCGCCGAGGGCGAACGTGTAGGCCGCATAGCCGAGCACCGTCAGCCGGTAGGCGCGGTTGCGCAGCAGCCGCGCATACACGCCCCAGGAGCCGGCCGGTGCCGCCGGCGCCGCGGCTGCACCGTCCTGCGCCCCGCGCGGTGGATCCGGCAGCCGCCACACCCACACCGCCAGCACGAGTCCCGGCACGCCGGCGACGTAGAAGGCCGCTCGCCACCCGTAGTGGGCCGCGACCAGACCGCCGACGATGTACCCGAGCGCCGCACCGACCGGAATCGCCATGTTGAACAGCGCGAACGCCCGCCCGCGCGTGCGCAGCGGAAAATGATCGGCGAGCAGCGACGGGGCGATCGTGCCGTAGGCGGCCTCACCGATGCCGACCGCGGCGCGCGCACCGAGCAGCTCGAGGTAGCTGCGCGCCAGCCCCGAGAGTCCCGTGGCGAGGCTCCAGAGAAACACCCCGATGGCAATCGGCCGGGTGCGCGAGCCGCGGTCCCCGATCCGACCGAACAGCGGCGCGGCCAGCATGTACACGATGAGAAAGCCGCTCATCAGCGTACCGAGTTCGAAGTCATCGAGCCGCAGCGGACCGCTCTTCAGTTGCGGCAGCACCGCGGAGACCACGTAGCGGTCCAGATAGTTGAGCAGGTTGATTCCGGCCAGCACCGCGAGCGAAATGCCCGAGGCGCGCCGCAGCGTGCGCGAGTGCTCCTGCCCCATCGGCCCGGCGCTCAGGCGGCCACCGGGGATGCGAGCGTCGTCTCGCTGAGCTCGGCGAGCAGCGGCAGGCGGATCTCCGCCACCCAGTGTCCGCCGGGTCGCGGCGCGGCCTCGAAGGTGGCCCGCTCGCCGAACTGGATCGCGAGCCGCTCGCGCACGTTCTTCAATCCGATCCCGTCATGCCCGGTCGCCTCATTCTGATCGATGGTGTTGCTCACCCGCAGCGTCAGCGTGGAGCCGACTTCGAACGCCTCGACGCGGATCTCGACCGGATCGGGATGACCGGCCAGCCCGTGCACGACCGCGTTCTCGATCAGCGGCTGCAGGATCAGGCTCGGCACCCACGCACTCGGGAAGGCCGCCGGCCCCGGCACCTGCACGGTGAGCCGGTCTGAGAAGCGCCGCTGCTGCAGCGTCAGGTACAGCCGCGCAAACTGCAGCTCATCGGCCAGACGCGAGAACTCGCGCTCCCCGGCATGCAACAGCCGGCGCAGCAGATCGGCCAGCTGCACGATCATGCTGCGCGCATCGGCCGGGTCGCCGTCGATCTGACCGTGAATGGTGTTCAGCAGATTGAACAGCGAGTGCGGCGAGAGCTGCATGCGCAGCGCCGCCAGGTGCGAGGCGGTCAAGGCCCGCTCGAGCGCCGCGGAGCGGATCTGCGAATCGCGCAGGCGGCGGTAGACATCAAACCCGCTCGCCAGCGCCAGACCGAACCCGTAGGTGAGCAGGAAGCTGGTCGCGCTGGCGATCCAGATCTGTGCCAGCGGCGCGATCGGCCGCTTCGGGCTCGGCGGGAAATGGATCAGCTGACGCATCACCTCGTGGACGCCCATCAGCACCGAGTCACCGAGCCAGAGCGTCGGCTCGGCGAGCACCGCAAACCCCACGGCCAGCAGCAGCTGCACCGGCAGGCGCCGCCAGAACGGCGCCCAGCCCAGGCGCAGCGAGCTCCACACGCACCCGAGCAGCACCGGGTAGAGAAACAGATGCTGCAGCAGCCGGGCGCGCCAGGGGGCGAAGACGTGCCCCACATGCATCGCCGTGAGACTCGACTGCATCTGGTTCGCATAGAGCACGTCGGAGAGCGCCACGTAGATCCAGAACACCGTGACGATCAGCAGCAGGGGTCTAAATCGTGCGTTCATGGGCCCAATGCTACCCTGACGGCGCCCTCCTCGGCGCGCCGCGCGGCGCGCCGAGGAGGGTCATGACGGGGCGCAGGCGCTCCGGTACAGTCTCGCCCATGGAAATCTTCAAGGAATTTCGCATCGAGGCGGCCCACCGCCTGCCGGCGGTGCCCCCGGAGCACAAATGCGCGCGCCTGCACGGCCACTCCTTTCGCATCGGCGTCCACGTCGAGGGTCCGATCGACCCGGTTCAGGGCTGGGTGCTGGATTTCGCCGATCTGAAGCGCGCCTTCGCACCGCTGCACGAGGCGCTCGATCACCGTTACCTGAACGAGGTGCCGGGGCTGGAGAACCCGACCAGCGAGCGGCTGGCCGTGTGGATCTGGCAGCGCCTGAAGCCCGCCCTGCCCGGCCTCAGCCGCATCACGGTGCGCGAGACCTGCACCAGCGGGTGCGAGTACCGCGGGTGAGCGCGCGCTAGCGGCACGCGCCGCCGAGCAGCCCCGCCTTCAGCGCCTGCCCCGGCGGGTGCGTCCCCAGCCAGATGCCGAGGAAGGCCCGGGCAAAATCCGCCCCGGGGACGGTCCCCACGCGTTTGCCATCGAGTCGATACTCGATGCCCTGCCCCGGCAGGTGCACGAACGTCATGGTGTGGCCCGAGCCGATGCCATGCATCCAGCCGTTGAGCTCGGCGATGCGCCCGTGCAGGCGTGCGAGCGCCTGCGGCGCACTCGCCTTGAACCCCTCACGCCAGGCATCGCGCAGCTCCCCGGTGGTCACGTGCCAGAGGAAATGCAGCACGATCTCGTTCGGCTGATCGGCCGCGAGGATGGCGGCGGCATCGGCCGACGGGTGCGCCAGATAGAGCGCACCGACGTAGACCTTGATGCGAAAGAACGTGGCCTTGCGGATGCCGAGCCCATTGAGCGTGAGCGCCTGCCCATGCACGGTGAGCTGATCGGGGAAGGACACCCCGTCGCACTGGCGCGCCTGCGCCAAGCCCATCGTCAGGGCGAGCAGCGTCGCCAGTACGAAGCCTTTGGTCCGGATACCCATGCTTGCCCCCTCCCCCGGTCCGCGCCGGCGCGCGGCCACCGGAGGAAGACTACCACGGCGCGGCGCGCCCCCGATTTAGAGGTGCAGACCGGAGAGCATCACGATGCGCGCCAGCAGCAGGCCGCCGGCGACCACCAGGTAGGCCCGCAGCGCCCCCATCCACAGCCGGGTCGAGGGCGTCAGACGCGCCCGTTCGAGCGAACTGAGCGCGGGCATCTGCCAGTTCTCGCGCGCCCCGGGGGCAAACTGGCGCCCCGGCGTGCGCACCGCGCGCAGGAACGGCGGGACCGCCACGGCGAGGGCCACCGCCGCGCCGCCACCGAGCACCTCGAGCATCACGTGGGCGCCGAGCGCCGGAAAGAGCACTGCGGCCGTCAGGATGATCGACAGCAGCAGCAACGCCCCGATGACCAGCGCGGTGAACAGATTCAGCCACGGCCCGTTGACCCACGGCCCGAGCAGCTCCTGGTCATTGCACAGCAGCAGCAGGAACACCGTCGCGCTCGGCAGCAGCACCCCGGCGAGCGTCTGCACCGCGTTGGTGAGCAAGCCGAGCGGCGTGCCGGGCGTGAGCACCAGCACGGCCGACAGACCGATCAGACCGGCGTAGATCAGATAGAACGATTTCGCCTCCTTCGGCCGCTGGTGCAGGGAGTGCCCGAGGGAGAGCACATCGCCAACCGCGTAGGCCGTCGAGAGCGACACGGCCATCGCACCGATGATGCTCGCATCGATCAGCGCCACGGCGAAGCACACCCCGGCGGCGCGCCCGACGTAGTGCCCGATCGCCGCGGCCACCGCGCCGGCGTCCTGGAACGCACCGAACTGCGCCCGCCCGGCAAAGGTCGCGGCCGTGAAGCTGATCATGGCCACCGCCCCGACCACCACCAGCACGATCCCGATACACAGATCGATCCGCTCGTAGGAGATGAAGCGCGGCGTGATGCGCTTGTCGATCACGTAGCTTTGCTGGAAGAACAGCTGCCAGGGCGCCACGGTCGTGCCGACGATGGCGATGATAAGCAACATGATCTGGCTGAGATGCCCGCTCGGCAGATGCGGCACGAGCAGGTCGTGCGCCACCTGGTGCAGCGGCGGGTGTATCCAGACGAACACCGGCAGCAGCAGCAGGCTGCCGGCAACCAACACCATCGAGAAGCGCTCGAAGCGGCGGAAGTCCCCGGTGCCGGCGGCCGCCACGATGATCCCCGCGGCGGTGAGCACCCCGAGCGGGCGCGACACGCCCAGATAGCCGAGCGCGAGGCTGATGCCGATGAACTCGGTGACGATGGTCAGCGCGTTGAGCAGAAACAGATCGATCACGCTGAAGGCGCCCCAGAAGCGTCCGTAGCGCTTGAGGATCAGGCGTGCGTGGCCGGTGCGGGTCACCGCACCCAGACGCAGCACCATCTCTTGATTGACGTAGAGCACCGGCACCAGCAGCAGCAGCGTCCACAGCAGCGCCGTGCCGTAGTTCTGGCCGGCCTGCGCATACGTCCCGAAGGCCCCGGCATCGTTGTCGCCCACCATGACGATGAGGCCGGGCCCCAGGATGGCGAGCAGCGTGCGCAGCCGCGGCCCCCAGCTGCTGCGCGCCGCGCTGTCGTGGCGGGAAATGGTGCCGAACGCGCCGCGGATCTCACCGGCGTGCACATCGCACAACAGCGCCTCGGCCGGCGCCGCATCAGTCTCGGAGAAGGACATGGGTCATTCCTCACATCGCGTTGACGGGCGAGGCTCGGTGGCCTCGCTCGCTCAATTTCGCTTTTTGGAGGATGCGCTCGACCGTCTGGGTCGATCGGCGCGCGGCTGCAGGCCGCGCGGTGCGCACCGTCCCGCTTCGGAATCGCGGGACGGCTGCCGGAGGGAGGTGGAAACCCTGGCTCGGGAGACGTTCCGCCGATCAGTCGGCGAAGAAGCGGCTACTAGGGCTAGGGTCCATGCAGGTTCCGGGTAGTTGCGTTGGCGCGCATCTTATGCATGTGCGCGCGCATGTCAAGTGTGCAGCCGAAAAAAATACGCTGTTGGATCGAATCGGTACCGCTCAACCGGACGACTCGAGCGGTGCGCCAACCGCGGCGGCCGCAGCACGCGGGTCGTAACGCTTGGCGTCCACCTTCAGATAGGCGACGCCCTCTTCGGCCACCACGATCGCCTCGGCGACCCCGGGCACGGTCCGCAGCGCCGCAGCGAGACGCTGCGCATCGCGCGCGCCCGCCGCGAGCCGCACCACCCTCGAGGCAAAGTAGCTCGGCCCGCGCATCGTGGCGGCCAACACCAGCCAGATCAGCGCCATCGCACCGGTCAGCGCGAACACCGCGCCCGATCCGCCGTGCTGCTCGATCCAGCCGCCGGCCGCGCCGCCGACGAAGATGCCCATGAACTGGGAACTCGAGTACACCCCGGTCGCCGTCCCGGTCGCCCCGGGCGGCGCGGTCCTCGTCACGAGCGACGGCAGGCTCGCCTCCATGATGTTGAAGGCCGCGAAGAACAGTGCGAGCGCCGCGAGCAGCACCAGTTTCTCGTGCCCGCCGAGCGCCAACATCACCTGGCTGACCCCGAGCGCGGCCACCGCGGCGACGAGCACGCCCTTCATGCACCGCCGACGCTCCCCGATGAGGATGGCCGGCACCATCACCACGACCGAGAACAGCAGGATCGGCAGGTACACCAGCCAGTCGCTGCGACTTCGCATCCCGAGGGCGTGGGAGAACAACCCCGGCAGCACGAGAAAACTCGCCGTCAGCATCGCGTGCAGCGCGAAGATGCCGAAGTCGAGCCGCAGCAGCTGACGGTCGCGCAGCGCCGCGCCGAGCAGAGCCGGAACGGGCTCGGCCTCGCGGTGCACGCGCTGGTGCTGCGGGGTGGGAATCACGAACAGCGTGATGGCGATGCCGAGCGGCGCGAGCGCACTCATCATCCAGAAGATGCCCGACACTCCGATCCACGCGGCCACCAGCGGACCGGTGACGATCGCCACGAGAAACGACAGGCCGATGGTCATGCCCACCATGGCCATGGCCTGGGTGCGGTTCTCCTCCGCGGTGAGATCGGCGACCATCGCCAGAATGACCGCCCCGACCGCCCCGGCCCCCTGCAGCGCCCGCCCGGCGATCATGGTGCCGATCGAGTGCGCGGTCGCGGCCCACGCGCTGCCGAGACCGAACAGAATCAGTCCGCCGACCACCATCGGTTTGCGCCCGATCCGGTCCGAGAGCAGCCCGAAGGGCATCTGCAGCAGTCCCTGGGTGAGTCCATAGATCCCGAGCGCGAGCCCGATGGTGTCCGGCGTCGCGCCGGTGAGGCCGCGCGCGAACAGCGCGAACACCGGATAGATCATGAACAGGCCCAGCATGCGGACCGAGAACACGGCGGCGAGTGCAGCGGCGGCGCGCAGTTCTTGTTTGGGCATCAGTTCGAGAAGCTCCGCAGCATGACCGGAATCCAGACGGGCGAGCTTACTTCGGATGCCCCGTGCACGCCACCGGCCGGGGAACCCAAGTCAAAGCCCCGCCGGCGGCCCGCCGGACCATTCCGCCCGTCCCCGACCGCCCGCCAGAGCCCCCTCTGCACGAATCATGGCGGCGTTGTTTTTTTTTGCGCGCGCGAAAGACGGTGTGGCCGGGGCAGCTGCCGCGGGAGGATCCTCTCCCGCGGCAGATCGGCGCGCGGCAGCGGCTCGGGCCGCCGGAGCGTCTGCTCAGTGCAGAACCAGGCTCGCGAGCAGGGTGTGCGCCCCATTCCAGATGATCTGCGCGCCGATCGCGAGCACGATGAACGCAGTCAGACGGATCATGATGTTCGTGCCCGTCTTACCCAAGCGGCGCACCAGCGACTCGGCGTAGCGGTAGCACAGATAAATGATGACGCAGGTGATCAGTATGCCGATCAGATGCGCCATCGTCGTCGGCAGCAGCGCGCGCAGCCCCCGCGGCGGATTCGCCCCGAGCGTCACGGCCACCGAGATCGCACCGGGCCCGACGGTGAGCGGCATGGTGATCGGGTAGAAGGCCCCCTGCGTGACGCTGTCGCGGGTCGCGCTACCGCTCGGCGCGCCGTCCGTCGAAGCGATCGGTCCATGCAGCAGCGACCAGGCGAGCGAGCACACCACGAAGCCGCCGGCGATCTGAACGGCCGGAATCGAGACCCCGAAGAAATCGAGCACGTACGCCCCGACCAGGATCGAGGCCAGGAGCAGCACGAAGCTGTTGAACGCGACGAGCTTCGCTGCCCGCGCCCGCTCCGAGGAGCTCAGCCCCGAGGTCATGGCGAGGAAGATCGGTGCCCCGCCGAAGGGATTGATGATCGGCAGCAGGGCTGCGACCACCACGAAGATGAGGTCGAGGTAATAGTGAATGCGAGCCTGGAGCATGCGACGAGGAATCCACGCAGCGCCGTGCGGCGCCCAGCCGACAGTCTCGCGCGACTGGCCGGCAAGCTCAAGCGCCCCGTCCGCCGCCGCGCACGCTCCCCGTCGCATCAGAAACAACAGGGCCCGGACCTTGCGGTCCGGGCCCCGTCAGTCACGATGCGCCGCTCAGTGCTTGGCGTGCGGCGCCATGATCTTCGCCAGCAGATTCGCCGTGCCCGGGATGCGCACCAGGTGCGGGTAGCGTGGACCACCGAAGTAACTCACCTCGAGGGTGTGGAACCAGCCGTCCTTCGCCACGATGAAGCTCGTCGGCTGGTGGTCATGCTCGGCCTGCCCCATCACGTACTTCAGCACGGCCGGGCTGTAGCGCTGCCCATCCACCGACTCGAGCTTCATCCCCGGGGCCATGCCGGCCTGCCAGGCCGGTGAGCCCTCGCGCACATCGAGCAGCGCGCCGTTCTTGCCGACATTGAACCCGTAGCTCAACCACTGATAGTTCATGCCGAACATCTGCTCACGCGCCGCGATGAACGGATTGGACTTCGCCGTGTACACCAGCTTCCAGCCCGCGCGCTTCAGCTCCCCGGTCGGCGGCAGCCGCGCCACGTCGTAGACGTGCCGCTGGAAGAACGCGTGCCAGTCGTACGGCACCACTTCGTTCAGCAGCTTCTCGATGTCCGCCCGGGTGTAGGTCTTGGTGATCGGGCCGGTGAACTTAGGCTGCGAATACAGGTGCAGGAACGTATCGAGCGACTTCTTGCCGTGCGTCTGGGTGCGGATGATCGTATCGACATCCAGCCACAGCAACTCACCCTCGGTGTAGAAGTCCCCGGCCGTGCGCCGGATCGAGGGGTACTGACCGTTCGAGTCGTAGTAGAAATACGGCGCCCCGGTGGTCAGGTCGATCAACGGCTCGGTCTTGCGCCCCGGCTCGTTCGCCATCGAGGAATAGATCGACGCCAGGTACTGCGGGTACTCGCTCGGCTTGCGGATCCCGGCGCG
Organism: Pseudomonadota bacterium; assembly: GCA_021851405.1. Classification (GTDB taxonomy): domain Bacteria; phylum Pseudomonadota; class Gammaproteobacteria; order Steroidobacterales; family Steroidobacteraceae; genus 13-2-20CM-66-19. Next base: position 111,289 of record JAJZDW010000005.1, on the reverse strand, counting down.
GAACGAGAGCAGATCGCCCAGATACTGGTTCATCCCCTCGTACACCCAGAGCAGATCGGTGCGCTGCGGGATCTGATAGTTATCGGTGGCCAGATCCCACGGCCGGCGGTACTTGCCGTTCCACGAATGCGAAAACTCGTGCGTGAGCAGATCACCGGCGGTCAGCTGCCATTTCGGGTTGGTCATGAAATCCGCCGGCGCCCGGTCATCGCTCGACTGATGGTGCTCGATGCCCTGGAAGCCGATCTTGTTCGACAGTGCGAGCAGCGAATGATAGTTGTACCAGTGCCGCGAGCCGTAGAGCGCAAGCGCCTCGGGCGTCATGTTCTTGTACGCATCGAGGAGCTTCGCCGGAACGTCGAGGTCCTGCGGCGCATCGGCAAACATGTCGAGCCACTGGTGCGCATTACCCTTGTGCCACAGCAGGACCTGCTTGTAGTAGCGGCCCATGTCGAGCGGGGAATCGACCACGTAGGTCAGCGGCTCCTCCTTGAAGTTCACCCGCTGTCCCACCCGGCTCTCCTGGGTGAGCGCAGTGCCGTAACCCCAGCCCTGCGGCAGGATGATGCTCGCCTTGACGTAGTAATGGTGGTAATTGATGTTGTTCTGATAGAACAGCACCCGGTTCCAGTTCACCACTCCCACATTGGGGGTGGACATCACGTCGGGCGAGTTCATCAGTACGGTGAATTGCACGTTCAGCGTGTGCACGCCTTCGGGCACTGTGACGTGAAAGGCGTACATGTCGACCTTGTCGCGACGCCAGGCGAGCGGCTTGCCATCCGCGCTCACCTTCAGCTGCGAGATGTCCGCCAGCGGACCGGTCGGGCCGTGCTCGCCGGGAATCCACTTCGGATACACGAACGTGAACGGACCGGGCTCGACCGGAATGCTCATCGTCGAGGTCATGAAACCACGCGCAGCCGTGCTGGCATCCAACACGAGTGTCTCGGGATTGGACTGCGTGGCGAGCGGCACGGCGTTGGCGTTCGGCTCTGGAATCAGGCCGGCAGCGTTGGATGCCGCACACACTCCGAGCGAGGCGATCGCCAGCATCGAGTAAATGGACTTGGACTTCACGGTGACCCTCGTTTCATTGTTTGCGCACCGCCGATACCGTCCGGCGGAGGATTTTGGAAGCTTACTTCGGATGCCCGGGGCGCGCCACCGGCGTACCGCAGCACCGTGCCAACAGGGAACGGCCGGGATCCTCACCACGACGGACGTCGTGCCGCGAACGGACCGCGCCGTCAGTCCCCGGCGGACCGTGCGCCCAGGAGTTTTTCCCGCGCCGTGCGCGATCGGGACATCGCCACGGCCGTGCTCCGAAGCAACGGGGCCCGGACCTTGCGGTCCGGGCCCCGTCAGTCACGATGCGCCGCTCAGTGCTTGGCGTGCGGCGCCATGATCTTCGCCAGCAGATTCGCCGTGCCCGGGATGCGCACCAGGTGCGGGTAGCGTGGACCACCGAAGTAACTCACCTCGAGGGTGTGGAACCAGCCGTCCTTCGCCACGATGAAGCTCGTCGGCTGGTGGTCATGCTCGGCCTGCCCCATCACGTACTTCAGCACGGCCGGGCTGTAGCGCTGCCCATCCACCGACTCGAGCTTCATCCCCGGGGCCATGCCGGCCTGCCAGGCCGGTGAGCCCTCGCGCACATCGAGCAGCGCGCCGTTCTTGCCGACATTGAACCCGTAGCTCAACCACTGATAGTTCATGCCGAACATCTGCTCACGCGCCGCGATGAACGGATTGGACTTCGCCGTGTACACCAGCTTCCAGCCCGCGCGCTTCAGCTCCCCGGTCGGCGGCAGCCGCGCCACGTCGTAGACGTGCCGCTGGAAGAACGCGTGCCAGTCGTACGGCACCACTTCGTTCAGCAGCTTCTCGATGTCCGCCCGGGTGTAGGTCTTGGTGATCGGGCCGGTGAACTTAGGCTGCGAATACAGGTGCAGGAACGTATCGAGCGACTTCTTGCCGTGCGTCTGGGTGCGGATGATCGTATCGACATCCAGCCACAGCAACTCACCCTCGGTGTAGAAGTCCCCGGCCGTGCGCCGGATCGAGGGGTACTGACCGTTCGAGTCGTAGTAGAAATACGGCGCCCCGGTGGTCAGGTCGATCAACGGCTCGGTCTTGCGCCCCGGCTCGTTCGCCATCGAGGAATAGATCGACGCCAGGTACTGCGGGTACTCGCTCGGCTTGCGGATCCCGGCGCGGAACGAGAGCAGATCGCCCAGATACTGGTTCATCCCCTCGTACACCCAGAGCAGATCGGTGCGCTGCGGGATCTGATAGTTGTCGGTGGTCAGATCCCACGGCCGGCGGTACTTGCCGTTCCACGAATGCGAGAACTCGTGCGTCACCAGGTCCCCGGCGAGCAGCTGCATCTTCGGATTGGTCATGAAGTCCGCCGACGCCCGATTGTCGCTCGACTGGTGATGTTCCACGCCCTCGAAGGTGATGTGATTCGAGAGCGCGAGCAGCGCGTGGTAGTTGTACCAGTGCCGCGAACCGTAGAGCGCTAGCGCCTCGGGCGCCACGTTCTTGTACGCATCGAGGAGCTTCGCCGGAACGTCGAGGTCCTGCGGCGCATCGGCAAACATGTCGAGCCACATGTGCGCGTGGTCGTGGTGCCACAGCAGCACCTTCTTGTAATACCGACCGATATCGAGCGGCGAGTCACCGAGATAGGCGAGCGGCTCCTCCTTGAAATTCACCCGCTCACCGACCCGGCTCGCGGTGGTGAGCGCGGTGCTGTAGCCCCAGCCCTTCGGCAGGATCACGCTCGCCTTGACGTAGTAGTTGTGGTAATTGACGTCGTTCTGATAGAAGAGCACCCGCGTCCAGGTCAGCACCGCGACGTTGGGCGAGGCGCGCAGACTGCCGGCGCTGTTCAGCAGCACCGTGAATTGCACGTCGAGCGTGTGCACACCTTCGGGCACCGTGACGTGAAAGGCGTACATGTCGACCTTGTCGCGGCGCCAGGTGAGCGGCTTGCCGTTCGCGCTCACCTTGATCTGCGAGACGTCCACCAGAGGGCCGTGCGGGGAGTGGTAGCCCGGAATCCACTTCGGATACACGAACGTGAACGGACCGGGCTCGACCGGGATTCGCATGGTGGAGGTCGCAAAGCCCCGCCCCGCGGTGCTTGCATCCAACAGCAGCGTCTCAGGATTGGCTTGAGTGGCGTACGGAACCGCATGGGCGTTGGGCTCGGGGATCAGACCCCGCGCTGCTGCAGTTGCGCACAGTCCAAGCGCCGTCACCGCCCACGCGGAGCGCATCAGGAATTGCTTCACGGAATACCCCTCCATCAATCATGGTTGGGCCGACTTCTGCGATCTGCCGGCATCCAAAGCGGCCACTATGCCACCGCAACCGAACGCGGGCGTGCGTGACCCGGCGGGTATTGCGATGAACGGTGCACGCGACGGGACGAAGCGCGGGGGCAGGCGCGCCCCGCCCGACGGCCTGCTCGGGATGCTCGACATCCTGATCAGCCCCGCTGCGCGCCGCCGAGAGAGGTGCCCGCCGCGCTTGCGCTCGCGGACATCCTGGGGCGAGCCTCCAGGCCCGGACGGAGCCGGCCCGTGCGGCCACCGCTTCACCACCGGAGTCGACTGCGGCGCCCGACTGAGCGCCCGAGCGACCCTCCTCGGCGAGACTCCCGGCACACCCCGCCGCGCGCAGGCCGCGGACGGGGCCAGGCGCGAGGCCACCGGGGATCTGCGCACCGTGCACCGCGCAGCGGCGGGCGCCCTCTCGGGCACCGCCGCTGCGCGGTGCGCTCAGGCCGCTGCGCTCAGGGCGCGAGCGGCTGGCCGCCGACCACTCCGGAGAGACCATACCCGGTCATGGACTGATTGAAGGCCGCGACCGAGGTGCTGAGGAACTGATCGTACGCCGCGAGCGCGCTGCGGTATTGGGCGTCGAAGTGTGCCTTCTCACGCAACGTCGCGGCGTCCACCGGTACATCGGAGCCCCAGAGCAGTCCCTCGAGCGAGAGCAGTTTCTCGTGGATCCCGTCCGGCACCCACAGCGTCGACTCCGAAGAGCCGGCGTTGCTGGTCAGGTGCATCAGTGCCGCGTGGCGGGCCCGCTCGAGCGTCGCGATGGCCGCATCGGCCTCGCGCTGTTCGGGCAGACCGCGCACGGCCGCCTTGAGACTCTTCAGCTGTGCGGCGAGCCCATCGAGATGGTTCAGTGCCACGTCGACCTGCGAGATCTGATGCAGCACCGACTCGGTCACCTCGTACCGCTCGGTCATACCGCTCAGAGTGCCGTGCGAGGCCGGATCGTTGACCACGGTGAACGTCTCAGAGGCGCTCGTGTCGCCAAATTTCACCGTCGCGCTGTACGTCCCAGGCGGCAGCAGTGCGCCGTTGTGCGGCCCGCGGTTGAACTTCGGGGCCGATCGCCAGCGCACCGGACCCTGCGCGTGCAGATTCCAGTAGATGCGATGCAGACCGGCCTGCCCCGGCACCCACGGCACCTGGCCATGTTCACCGCTCGGCGCGCCGAGCGCCGGCGTCATCGCCACCGCCTTGCCCTTGTGCAACCCCCGGTAGGTGCGTACGACCTGGCCGCTCGCATTGCGAATGACGAGCTCCCCGGGCTGATGCTCCGAGTGGGCGAGGTAGTAGCTGAATGCCGCGCCGTAGTGCGGGTTCTGTCCGTAATAGGCGCTGTCGCCCATCCACTCGGTCGTGGAGAACGGCCAGTACCGCACCGCGTCCATGGGCTTGAACAGCGTCAGGGCCGCATGGGCCACGTGCGCATTCCACTGCTGGAACGGCGTCAGGTCATCGAGAATCCAGGCGCCGCGGCCGTGGGTCGCGACCACCAGAGAATCGGTGCGATTCTGCAACGCCAGGTCGTACACCGCCGCATCCGGCAAGCCGAGGCCGAACTTGTACCACCGACGTCCGGCGTTCCACGACACATACAGACCGTTTTCCAGGCCGGCGTAGTACAGGTTCGGATCGTGCGGATCGCGGAGCACGACGTGCGCATAGACGTGCGCCGGAAGATTCCCGCTGATCGAGCGCCAGTGCGCACCGTAATCGCGAGTGCTGTACAGATACGGCCGGAAGTCGCCGCTGAAGTGCCGGTCGACGGCGATCAGCGCACGGCCCGGATTCGTCGCCGAGACGTCGATCGACTCGACACGGCCCCACGCCGGCAGGTGCGCGATGTGGTCCGTCACGTTCTGCCAGTGCTTGCCCCCATCCCGGGTCACCTGCACCAGCCCGTCGTCGGTACCGACCCAGATCACCTGGGGGTTCGACGGGGCCGGAACGATGGTGAGGATCGTATCGTAGTACTCCGCCCCCGAGTTGTCCTGAATGACCGGCCCGCCCGATGGCCCCTGCTTGGCGCGGTCGTTGCGCGTCAGGTCGGGACTGATCACCTGCCAGGTACGACCGCGATTGGCGCTGCGAAAGACCACATTGCCACCGGCGTAGAGCACCTTCGGATTGTCCGGGGAGACCGCAAAGGCCGCCTCCCAGGCGAAACGATAGCGTGCCCCGTCGGCGCCACGCCCGTTGTCATCGCGCGGGAACGGCTGGATGTCGTGCAGCTGCTCCTCGGAGCGGTTGTAAATGAAATACGACCCGTTCTGCCCTTCGTTGTAGATCAGGTTCGGGTCATCGGCGGCCACCATGCCGTAGATGCCATCATCGCCGTTGAACCCGACCCAGGCCCGATCGGAGATGCCGAGCGGGTTCTTGCTCGCGCTCGGACCGCACCAGGAGTTGTTGTCCTGCAGACCGCCGCAGACCTGATAGAAGAGCCCGCCAGCGGCGGCGACGTGGTAGTACTGCTCGAGCGCGATGTTGTGCAGGAACGCCCAGTGCTTGCCGTTGTCGAGCGAGAGCGCCACGCCGCCGTCGTTGCCCTCGATGATGCGTCCGCTGCCGCTCGGGTCGATCCAGATCGCGTGGTTGTCCACGTGGATCCGGTGCGCAATGCGCTGCCAGGTACGCCCGCCGTCCTCTGAGGCGAGCAGCCGCATCGAGAGCGCGAACACGTGATTGGGATTCTTCGGGTCGACCGCGATGTGCGAGAAGTAGAACGGCCGCGCATCGACCGACTGATCCTTGCTGACCAGAGTCCAGTGCGCACCGGCATCATCTGAGCGCCACAGCACCCCCTGGTGGCTGCCGATCACCGCATACACGACGTTCGGATCGCTCGGCGCGACGGCCAGGCCGATGCGCCCGACCGCCCCGCTCGGCAGACCGTGCCCGCGCAGTGGCGTCCAGGTCCTGCCGCCGTCGACCGATTTGTAGATCGCATCCTGCAGTCCGCCGGAGGAGTAATGCCAGGGCTCGCGCCGAAACCGGTAGGTCGCGGCGTACACGATGTTGGGATTGCGCGGATCCATCGCCATGTCGGAGATCCCCACCTCGGGGCCAACGTACAGCACCCGCTGCCAGTGCTTGCCGCCGTCGGAGGTGCGGTACACGCCGCGCTCGGTGCTGTTCTTCCACGGGTTGCCCATGGCCCCGACCAGCACCGTGCCGCTGTGGTGCGGGTTGACCAGGATGCTCGAGATCTGCAGCGTGCCGCGGAGGCCGACGTGGCGCCAATGCGCACCGCTGTCGTGCGACACGTACACACCGTCGCCGTAGGAGATGTCGTTGCGGACGTTGGATTCACCGGTACCGATCCAGATCACGGCGGAGTTGCGCGGATCGACCGCGAGCGCCCCGATCGAGGCCACCGCCTGGTGCTGGAAGAGCGCCGTCCAGGTCATGCCGCCGTCATCGGTGCGGAACACGCCGCCGTCGGCACCGCCGATGTAGTACGTCTTGGGGTTGCCGGGCACCCCGGCCACCGCCGTCACACGGCCGCCGGCGAGCGCCGGACCGATTTGGCGGAAGTGAAAACGCGCGCTGACGGGCATCGGCAGCAGCGTGCGCCCGTGCGCATTCTCCTGCTGCGGACCGGCCGGTGTGGCGTACGCGAGCGGGGCGGCGAGCAGCGCACAGGCCGCCGCGACAGTGAACGATCTTGCCAATTGCATGGGGATTGCCTCGCTTGCGCGCTCCCGGCAGCAGCCCAACCGCTGCGGCGCGCGGCACTGGTGGATAGCCGGGCAATGTACCGAAGCGCTCGCTGCGCCGCCAGCGGCAGCGAGCCACGCCGGCCGCACCCCGGCGCCCGTCCGTCGCATCGGTGCACCGCTCAGCGCAGCGCGTGCACCATCATGTAGAGCCCCGCGGTGGCCACCACGGCGCCAAACAGCAGCGTCAGGGCTCCTTTGCGCGCCCCCAGCACGCCGGCCAGCCTGACCCCCGCGTACCCGCCGAGCATCCCGCCGACGATGAGCGACTCTGCGATCGGCCAGACGACCAGGTGCGCACTCGCGTAGCTCAGCGCCGTCGTGCCGGCGACCGCACTGACCGAGATCAGCGAGGTGCCGACCGCACTCAGCAACGGCAGACCGGCGACGAAGGCGAGCGCCGGCACGGTGAGAAAGCCGCCACCGACGCCGACCAGTCCGGCGAGCGAACCGACACCGAAACCGACCGCAGCCAGCATCGCGAGTCTCGCGCCGCTCGGATCCGACGGCGTGCGCTGCGGCGCTGCGCGCCGGCGCAGCGCACTGCGGACCATCAATACGCCGATCAGCACCATCAGCGCCCCGAGCAGCGCCAGCAGCAGGCGGCTGTCGGTGGCACGGCCCAGACGCGCACCGCTCGCGGCGCCGAGAATGCTGGCGAGTGCGTAGATGCCACCCTGGCGCCAGCGGACCGTCCCGGCGCGCGCATGAATGCTCAGACTCCACAGTGCGCTCGCCGTCGCGGCCACCGTCGAGGTGCCGATCGCCAGGTGCGGGGCGAGGTGCAGACCGTACACGAGCAGCGGCACGATCAGGATCGAACTGCCGACCCCGAGCAGCCCGAGCGACAAGCCCGCGAGAGCCCCGCCGAGCAGCGCAACGAGCGCCGTCGCCACGGTCACCTCAACACCCCGCGCCCGGCCCGCCCCGCCGCTTGCCCACAGCGGTTCCTGCTATAGTGTTGGCGAGTCGTATACTGCGGTCGTCCAAGCGCGCCATTGGCGCACACCTCATCCCATGAACGTGCCACTTGATGATTCCTGCCACGCAGTGCGGCCCCTCGCGAGGCGCGGCGCGTGAAGCGTGAGTGGTTCGACGCCGAGCGCGTCTGGCTGCGCAAGGAACAGAAGCGCCTCGAGCGCATGCTGCACATGCGCGCCTGGTTTCCGCAAGTGCCGCTCGCACTGCTGGTCGGTGCCCAGGGCCTACTGCACATCCTGCTCGGCTCCGGTTCGCTGCGTCCGCTGCTGCACGCGATCGCCTCTCCGCAGATCAGCTCCCTCGCCGGGGGCATCGGCAGCGTGCACATCGGCGCCGGAGACGCCTCGCACATCGGCATCGGGATCCTGCTCATCGTGGTCGGCATCGGCATGCTGTGGCGCTCGCGGCTCGCCTGGATGCTGGCGTTCATGCTCACCCTGGCCGTGGTGGCACTCGAGTTCTCCCCGCTCGCGCGCGCCTCGCGCCCGCTGGAGATCTTCAGCATCGTGCAGCTGCTGCTGCTGCTCTCGGCGCGTCAGGCGTTCACGCGCGCAAGCCTCGCCACTGCGACACTGTTTGCGCTGACCGGTCTGACGCTGACACTCGGCTATGGGACGCTCGGTGCGCTGATCCTCGGTGACGGCTTCCAGCCACACATCACCACGGCGATCAACGCGGTATATTTCGCCGTGGAAACGATGTCGACCGTCGGTTACGGCGACATCACCCCGGTGTCGAGCGACGCACGGATCTTCACGATCTCGCTGATCGTGCTCGGTCTGGGCGTGTTTGCCACCGCCCTGCCGGCGATCGCCGGCCCGTTGATCGACAAGCGGCTGATGAACCTGCTGCAGCCGCGAAGAAGAGGCAAGATGAAGCGCGTGTCCCACGTAATTGTGGTGGGCGACGGCCCGCTCGCCCAGGATACGGCCCGGGCGCTGCTCGCCCGCGGCCTGCTGGTGACCAGCATCGTGGCGCAGAAGCCGCCGGAGAACGAACAAAATACCGAGGACGTCGTGGTCGGAGACGGCAGCGACACCGAGACTCTGCGTCACGCGGACATCGCCAAGGCGCGCGCGGTGCTTGCCCTCAGCGAGGACGACTCCTACAACGCCTTCGTCGTACTCGCGGCGAAGGAAATGAACCCCGAGGTGCGCACCGTCGCGGCCGTGAGCGACACGCGCAACACCGGCCGCCTCGCCCGCACCCGTCCCGATGTACTGCTCACCCTGCCGCTGCTCGGCGGGGAGATGCTCGCCATGGCGCTCAGCGGCGAGCAAATCCAGACCGATGCGCTGATCACCCAGCTGCTGAAGCTCGGCTAGCGCGCCGCTCGCTCAGAGCGCACCGACCGCGTAGGCGAGACGCAGGCGATCGAGCGCCGCGTCGAGCGTCGCGTTGTTGTAATCCTCCTCGGCCTGCGTGCGCAGCGTGACCGCCTCGAGCACCTGGGTATTGGAGGCGAGTCCGACTCCGTAGAGCTGACGGGAGACGTGCAGGTTCTCCTCAGCTTGCGCGGTCGCGGCACGCGAGGCCTGCACGCGCGCACGATCCGCTGCGAGCGTCAGCCAGTCGGTGCGCACCTCGAGCGCGATGCGCGAGCGCAGATCGGCGAGCCGATGCCGATCGGCGCGACTGCGCGAGCGCAGCGCATCGGCCGCATTGGCCGCCGCACCGCCGTCGAAGAGCTTCCATGTGAAGCCGACACCGACGGAGGAGAAGTTCTCGCGGTTGAGAATCTGGTTGTCGAAATGCGTGTAGCCACCGACCGCCGCGAGGTGCGGCAGCCGGCTCGCGGTTGCCGCGTGTGCCCGCGCCGCCAACGCTCCGGCCCGCGCGGCGAGCGCATGCAGCTCCCCACGCCGCACCAGCGCCTGTGCGATCAGCTGAGCGAGGGGGAGCCGGTCGACCGCAAAGCTCGGCAGCACCGGATCGAGATGCGGAACCCGACCGAGCGGCTCGCCGAGCAGCCGGTTGTATTCCTCCTCGGAAACCTCGAGCGCATTTTTCGCGCTCACCTGGCTCGAGCGCGCATTGGCGAGGGCCACGTCGGCCGCGAGCAGATCGCTCATGGCGACCATGTGCCGATCGAATTTCGCCTGTACGTCGCGCAGGTGCGCCGCAAGACTCGCGACGCTGGCGTGCGCGACCCCGACCTGCCGCTGTGCCCGCAGGATGGCAACGTAAGCCTCGGCCACCTCGAGTTTCACGTCCGCTGCGGTCGCCTGCTGCATGGCCGCCGCGCCGCGAACCCCGTCACGAGCAGCGGCCTCGCCGGCGCGGATCGCCCCACCGGTGTACAGCGGCAATCGCATCTGCACCGTTGCGCTCAGGTACTGGTTGTCCTTGAAGATCGGACCGGACCGGAACGCGAGCGACGGGGTGAGCACCTGCAGCTCGGGCGTTTGGCCGAGGCGCGAGTAGCTCGCCTGCGCCTCGATGCTCGGCCACCGGGCATCGCGCGCCGCCCGCTCCCCGGAGCGGGCGGCCTGCACTTCAGCGGCGGCCGCGGCCAAGGTCTGATTGCGCAGCGCCGCGCGCCGCCACGCCTGCTCGAGCGTCCCCGCCCGTGCCTGCAGCGCGAGCGCCGCGCCCCCGAGGAGCGCCGCCGTGATCAGCCGCTTCGCACCGACACTCATGACTCGCTGCCCTTCAACGACACGATCCCGAGCATCTTCAGCACGTAGCGTTCGTAGACCGGGGTGATCGAACCGGTACGCACCTTGCGCAGGAAGTATTTCTCAAAGGCCACTTTGCCGAGGTGCACCCACTTGCCGACCCGAGTCCAGGTCACGTTGCGCGGCGGAATCTGCGGCAGTGCGACGAATGCCGCACCGGTATCGCCGAAGTCCGCCAGACAGATCGCGTTCCAGGTGGCCTCGGCCACGGCCGGCCGCTCCTCGAGCTCCGCGGCGATGTTCGCGCAGATCGCCGAGACCATCGACTCGATCATGTAACCGGTCTTCGGCGCACCGGTCGGCACCGGAGTGGCCTCGACGGGCGCAATGGCAACACACACACCGGCGGAGAAGATGTTCGGATACTTCTTCGAGCGCTGATGCTGATCGATGAGCACGAAGCCACGCGGATTGCACAGCCCGGGCACGGCGGCGACCGCCTCGACGCCCTTGAAGGCCGGCAGCACCATGGCGAAGCGGAAGGGGAGTTTGTGCTCGTGCTTCGCCTGCGCCTGCTCGTCGAATTCCTGCACGAGCATCTCCCCGGCGCTCACCGCGCTCACCTTGGCATTGGTGATCCATTTGATGTGTCGCTGCCTGAGCTCGGCCTCCATCAGGCCCTTGCTGTCCCCGACACCCCCCAGGCCCATGTGGCCGATGTACGGCTCACTGGTGACGAAGGTCATCGGCACGCGGTCGCGCAGCTTGCGTCGGCGCAAATCAGCATCGACGATCATCGCAAACTCGTACGCCGGCCCGAAGCAGCTGGCGCCCGCGGCCGCGCCGACCACCATCGGACCCGGATCGCGCAGGAACGCCTGGTACTGCTCCCAGGCGCTCACCGCATGGGCTTGCGTGCAGATCGACGCGGTATGCCCGTCGGGTCCGAGTCCCGGGACCTCCTCGAAGGCGAGCTTCGGTCCCGTAGCGATCACCAAGTAGTCGTACTCGAGCGTGCTCTGATCGCGCAGCCTCAGCACCCGGCGCTCGGCATCGATCGAGTCGACCGGCTGCTCCCGCCACTCGACACCATGCGCCGCGAGCGGCTCGCGCATTGCCACGCGCGTCTTCTCGCGCTCGCGCCACCCCACCGCCACCCAAGGGTTCGACGGCGTGAACTCGAAGTACGGCGATGAGCCGATCAGCGTCACGCGATGCGAATGGCCGAGACGCTTACGCATCGCGTATGCGCACGGTACCCCGCCGAGACCGGCACCGATAATGGCTATATGGGCCATGTGAACCCCCAGAGTGACAACGCTCCGACGTGTCTGACGGGCCGAACCACTGCAAAGAGCTGCCCGTCAGGCATGGGCGCTCTTCGCCTGCGCGCCGCCCGCTTGCGTCTCGCGGCGCTTCAGGTGCGCGTAGTAGAGAACCGGGATCACCACCAGGGTCAGCAGCGTCGAGACGAAGATGCCGAACAGCAGCGAGATGGCGAGGCCGTTGAAGATCGGATCGGAGAGGATGAACACCGCACCGAGCATGGCCGCCAGGGCGGTGAGCACGATGGGCTTGGCACGGGTCGCCCCAGCGCGCACCACCGCCTCCTCGAGCGGAAAGCCCGCGCGCACCGCCCCGTCGATGAAGTCCACCAGCAGGATCGAGTTGCGCACGATGATGCCGGCGAGCGCGATCATGCCGATCATGGAGGTGGCCGTGAATTGCGCCCCGAACAGCGCATGCCCCGGCAACACACCGATGACCGTGAGCGGGATCGGCGCCATGATGATGAGCGGCACGACGTACGAGCCGAACTGCGCGACGATGAGCAGGTAGATCAACGCGAGCCCGACCGAGTACGCGATACCCATGTCGCGGAAGGTGTCGTAGGTGATCTGCCACTCACCGCCCCACTTGATCGCGAACTGGTTGGGGTTCGAAGGCGGCTGGATGAAGTGCTGCACCACGTGCACGCCGGCCGGCGGATCGCGATGCAGCAGCGCGGCGATCGAGAACATGCCATAGAGCGGGCTGTCGATCCGCCCGGCCATGTCGCCGGTCACGTAGGTCACCGGCAGCAGGTCGCGATGGAAGATCGGCTGCTGCCACGTGCGCAGCTCGACCTGCACCACGGAGGACAACGGCACGAGCGCTCCGCCCGCGGCGCGCACCCGCAGCGCGAGCACCTTGGCGATGTGGGCCTGATCGGCCGGCGAGAGCTCGAGCCGCACCGGGATCGGATTGCGTTCGCGCCCAAGGTGCACGTAGGTGGCATCGTAGCCGTGCAGCGCGAGCGCCACCGTGCGGGCGATGGCCCGCTGCGACACCCCGAGCAGCGCGGCCTTCTGCCGCTCGACATGCAACACCAGACGCGGTGCCGGCGCATCGACACTATCGTCGATGTCGACGATGCCCGCGGTATGCTCGAAGTCTTTGCGGACCGCGAGGGCGATCTGCCGCTGCTGAGCGTAGCTCGGCCCGTAGATCTCAGCGACGATGGGCGCCTGCACCGGCGGTCCGGGCGGAATCTCCACGACCGCGATCGCCGCACCGAAGCGGCGCGCGACGGGCGCAAGACGCTTGCGCGCCGCGAGGGCGATGGCGTGACTTTCACGGTCGCGCGCACTTTTCGGCACCAGTTCGACCGCGATCTCCCCGAGCCGCGGACTGTGCCGCAGATAGTACTGGCGCACCAGACCGTTGAAATTCACCGGCGCCGCCGTCCCGACGTACACCTGATAGTCGCTGACATCGGGCATGCGCGCGAGCACCTGCGCGAGCGCATCGAGCACGTGCGCGGTGCGCTCCACCGGCGTGCCCACCGGCATGTTGACCACCACTTCGAACTCGGACTTGTTGTCAAAGGGCAGCATCTTCATCACCACGGCCTCGAGCACCACCAGGCTCACGGCGAGGAGGATGGCCACGCCGATGCCGGAGTAGAGCCAGCGGCGGCGGCGGCGGCCCTCGGGGCCGGCGAGAAACGGCCCCACCACGCGCTGGAAGAACCCGAGCAACGGCAACTGCGGCCGGTGCTCGAGCGGATCGATGTGGGCTTTGCTGAGCAGCTTTCGGCACAGCCAGGGCGTGAACATCAGCGCCACACCGAGTGAGAGCAGCATGCCGGAGCTGGCGTTGATCGGAATCGGGCTCATGTAGGGGCCCATCAGACCACCGACGAACGCCATCGGCATCAGCGCGGCAATGACTGTGAAGGTGGCGAGAATGGTCGGTCCGCCGACCTCATCGACCGCCACGGGAATGATGTCGCTCAGCGTGCCGCCGCCGAGGCTCATGTGCCGATGGATGTTCTCCACCACGACGATCGCATCATCGACCAGGATGCCGATGGAGAAGATCAGCGCAAAGAGCGACACGCGGTTGATGGTGAAGCCCCAGGCCCACGAGGCGAACAACGTGGCCATCAGGGTGACTCCGACCGCCGCACCGACCACCAGCGCCTCGCGCCGGCCCATGGTGAGCATGACCAACAGCACGACCGAGAGCGTTGCCTCGAAGAGTTTCTCGATGAGTTCCTTGGCCTTCTGATCGGCGCTGTGGCCGTAGTTGCGCGTGACGGTGACGTGTACCCCGGCCGGAATATACGTGCCGCCGAGTTCGCGGACGCGCTGCATGACGGCATCGGCAATGGTGCTGGCGTTGGTCCCGCTCTTCTTGGCAATGGCCACCGTCACCGCCGGCGCTTCGCTCACCTGCGGCAGATGCCGCGCCGCGGCGCCTGCACCGGTACCGAACCACACGTAGTCGTGCGGCGCATCGGGCGCGGCGGACACCTGGGCGACATCCGTGAGGTAGATCGGCTGCCCGTCATGCACACCGACCACGAGGCGTGCCACGTCGGCCCGTCCGGCGAGGAAGGTCCCGGCCTGCACCGGCACGACGTGATCGCCGCCGATCAGATCTCCGGCCTGGCGCACCAGATTGGCCGCCTGCAGCGCCCGGGCGACATCCGAGGCCGCCAGTCCGTAGGCGGCGAGCCGGCCCGGCTCAAGCCGCACGCGCACGATGCTCTGCGGGGCGCCGATGGTGTACACCTTGCGCGTGCCCGGAATGCGCTTCAGTTGCGTCTCGATGGCGTGCGCGACCTGCCCGAGCGGGTAGGACCCGTAGCGCGCCTCGCTGCTCCAGAGCGTCAAGGTGACGATGGGCACATCATTGATGCCCATGGGTTTGATCAGCGGGGGCAGCACACCGGCGCCCGGCGGCCACAGGTCGCGATGGGAATAGATTGCGTTGTACAGGCGCACCAGCGACGGATTGCGTCGCTCGCCCACTTTGAACTGCACGCCGATCACGGCGAGGCCCGGCTCGGACTCGGAGACGATGTGCTTCACGCCGGAGACTTCCCCGAGCACCTGCTCCATCGGCGTGGTCACCTGATCGGCGACCTGCTGCGCCGAGGCGCCCGGGAAGGGAACGAACACGTTCGCAAACGTGACGTGGATCTGCGGGTCTTCCTCCCGCGGGGTGATCGCCAGTGCGAACAGACCCAACCCTACGGCGAGCAGCGCCAGCAGCGGGGTGATCTGGTTGTGCAGAAAGCGCCGGGCGAGTCGCCCGCTGAAGCCGAGCTCCGTGCTCACTGCGCGCTCCCGGTGATCACCGGGAAGGGGGCAAGCCGCCGCATCGCCGCGAGCGGATCGAGCGCCACCTGCTCACCGGGCGCGAGCCCCGCGAGCACCTCGACCTGTGCACCGACCGGCTCCCCGAGGCGCACCTGCTGCAGCAGCGTCTGCCCGTCCGGCTCCACCAGGTAGACCGCGGTCACCCCGCTGCGGCGCACGAGGGCGCGCTGCGGCACGAGAATCTGCGCCTGCTCACCGGTGTCGAAGGCAACGCGCACCACCATGCCGGGGTAGAGTCCCGCCAGGCCCGCCGGCAGCGCCAGGTGGACCGTGAACGTGTTGGATTGGGGCGAGGCCTCGGGGAACACGGTCACGTGCGCGGCGCGGATCCTCTGGCGACCCAGATCGATCGTCGCCCGTCCGATCCGGCGCACCGTATCGGCGAGGGACTGCGGGATGTTCAACTCGATGCGCAACGCGTGCAGTGAGGCGATGCCGAGCAGTGGCGTGCCCGGCGCGACCGCCTCGCCGACTTGCACCAGGCGCCGGGTGATCACCCCGGCGTACGGAGCGCGGATCTCGGTGTAATCGACGCCTTGAGCGGCGCTCGCCACCGCCGCCCGAGCACTGTTGAGCCCGGCGAGCGCCGCAGCGCGCGCGGCCGTGACTTGATCGAGATCCGCCTTGGGCACGACCTGTTGCTCGTAGAGGTGACGGATCCGCCGATACCGCGTCTGGACCTCGGTGGCCCGCGCCGCAGCGGCGCGCAGCGCCGCGCGGGCCTGACCGAGGCCAGCCCGCTGGATCGTCGCGTGCAGGCGCATCAGCAGTGCCCCGGCCGGCACGGAATCATCGACGTGGTGGTACACGGCGATCACCCGTCCGGTCGTCTGCGCCGTGAGCGTGGCCCGATCGACCGCCTGCACGATGCCATCGAAGCGCTGCTCGGCCGCGCCGCGCTCCAAACCCACCCGCACGGTCGCGAGCGCCGGGGCGCTCGCACGCGGATTCGCCTCATGATGGGCACTGCAGGCGGCCAAGGCGCCGGCTGCGGTGCACGCCAACGCAGCGCTCAGAACGGCTCGACGGCTCATCGCTCCCTCCCCGTGCTCAAAACGCCGCGCCGGGCTTGACCCCGAGACGCTTGAGGATCTTCGCCAGCGGGCAGAAGCCCGTGAAGGCCGACTGCAGCATGTTCGCCCCGACGAATGCCGGCACGATCAGCCACCAGGGACTCGCGAGCCACGCGAGCAGCACGCCGATCAGCACGAAGCTGCCGGCAAAGGCAAAGACCATTCGATCGACTGACATGGCACTCTCCCTCGAGCGAGACCGGTGCGGGTGACCGGCGGTGACGCAAGTATATTAGATATGCCTAATTTAGCAAGTGACGATTGACTCCGATCTGGTTTACACTGCATTCCTCATGCGAACGCCTCCACCACCGCCCGCCAAAAGCCGCCGGGGCGCAGCCCCCGCGGGCAGCCCACTGCTGCGCGCCGCGCACGACATGCAGCCACACTGCATCGAGGCGGCCGGCGTACTGCGGGCGCTGGCGAACGAGCAGCGGTTGTTGATCCTGTGTCATCTGGTGGCAGCGCCGTTGTCAGTCGGGCAGTTGAACGAACGCGTTCCTCTCAGCCAATCTGCGCTCTCGCAGCACCTGGCGGTGCTGCGCAAGGCCGGCATGGTGCGCACCGAGCGCGAATCGCAGACGGTCTACTACTCGCTCGCTCCGGGCATCGTCACGCGCCTGCTCGGTGTCCTGCACGACGAATTTTGCGGCGTCTGAGCCCCCATGGTTCAATACGGGGTTTCCACCGCGAATTCCTCGGTCATGTCCGCACTGTTCGACTCGCTGCAGGTCGGCGAGCTACGGCTTCCCAATCGCATCGTCATGGCGCCACTGACGCGCAGTCGCGCCGGGTCGCGGCGCATCCCCAACGCCCTGATGTGCGAGTACTACCGCCAGCGCGCCAGTGCCGGGCTGATCATCTCGGAGGCCACGGTGGTCACGCCGATGGGCATCGGCTACGCCGATACCCCGGGCATCTGGTCGGATGAGCAGGTCGAGGGGTGGCGGCAGGTCACGCACGCCGTGCACGCCGAGGGCGGACGGATCTTTCTGCAGCTCTGGCATGTCGGTCGGGTCTCGCACCCGCTGTTCCTCGCCGGCGAGCAACCGGTGGCCCCGAGTGCGATTGCGCCCGAGGGACACGTGAGCCTCGTCCGTCCGCACACGCCCTACGTGGTGCCCCGCGAGCTGCCGAGTGCAGAGATTGCGCACATCGTCGCGGCGTTCACGCGCGGGGCGGAAAACGCCGAGCGCTCAGGATTCGACGGCGTCGAGCTGCATGGGGCCAACGGCTATCTGCTCGACCAGTTTCTCCAGGACAGCGCCAACCGCCGCAACGACGCATACGGCGGATCGATCGAGAACCGTGCCCGGCTGCTGCTCGAGGTGACCGATGCGGCCGTGAGCGTGTTCGGTCCGGGGCGCGTCGGCGTGCACCTCGCGCCGCGCGGCGATGCGCACTCCATGGGGGACTCTGATCGCGCGGCGACCTTCGGGCACGTGGTGCGCGAACTGTCGCGGCGGCGGATCGCCTTCGTGTTCGCGCGCGAACATCCCGACGGCGAGCGCATCGGCCCGCAGCTGAAGCGAGCGTTCAGCGGGGTGTACATCGCCAACGAGAAGCTCACCGGCCGGAGCGCCACCGGCCTGATCGAGCGCGGCGAGGCCGACGCGGTGGCCTTCGGCAAGCTGTTCATCGCAAATCCCGATCTCGTCGAGCGCCTGCGCACCGGAGCGGCGCTGAACGAGCCGCGGCCAGAGTTCTTCTATGCCGGCGGGGCGGCCGGGTACACCGACTATCCGGTGCTCACCGACCCCGAGGGACCGCACCGCCGCTGAGCACTGCTCAGCCGCCGAAGCTGAAGCAGGAATAGGCCTTGCCGCCGATGCGGCCGCGGAACGTCGCCCGCCCCGGATCGTCCCCAGCGGCGCCTGCGGCGACCATGAGCGGCAGGAGATGCTCCTCGCGCGGATGGCAGGCGCGCGCCTGCGGCGCATGCTCCCAGGCGAGGAGCCGCGCGCGCCGTTCCGCCGCAGCGACCTGCACCGCCGTGTCGTTCAGCCACGCGTCGAAGGCCTCCGAGCCGCCGGCCCCGCCGGCGAAGATCGCGCGCAGATTGTGGTAGCTGCTGCCGCTGCCGATGATCAGCACCCCCTCACTGCGCAGCGGCGCGAGCGCCGCGCCCAGCGCCCAGTGGCGCGCCGGATCGAGATCCGCCGTGAGCGAGAGCGTGAGCACGGGAATGCGTGCCGCCGGATCGATGATCAGCATCGGCACGAACACCCCGTGATCGAAGCCGCGCTCGGCAGTGCTCGCCGCGCGGATCCCGGCGCCCTCAAGCAGTGCGTGCACCCGCGCGGCGAGTTCCGGGGCCCCGGGCGCCGGGTAATTCAGCTGATAGGTGTGCGGCGGAAAGCCGTAGTAGTCGAACAGCATCGCGGGCGCCGCGGCGCTCGAGACCGTCGGCACCGCCTCCTCCCAGTGCGCGCTCACCATGAGGATGGCGCGCGGCGGGGCCGGCAGACTGCCGAGCACACCGGCTAGATAGACCCGCAGTCCCTCGTAGGCCTGGGGGCCGAACGGTGCCGGGAATTCCATCCAAAAGCACGGGCCGCCCCCGTGGGTCAGATAGATCGTCGGCTGGCGCACAGAACTCGGCACAGGAGCGCTCCTCGGAATATCGTGCACTCATGCTAGCATCAGTGTGCGATGAGTCACCAAGACGGCAGGCATGCCGACGCTCTGCGCAGCCCCCCGGTACAGCCCGGGGTGCCGGTGCGCCTCTCTGCGCGGGTCTGGCGCCTGACCTGCGGCAATGCCGGGCTGATGACCGGCCCGGGCACCAACAGCTATTTCGTCGGCGAGGGCGATCACTGGGCGCTGATTGATCCGGGCCCGGCGCAGTCGCGGCATCTGTTCGCGCTGCAAAACGGCGCGCCCGGCCCGATCCGGCGCATCCTCGTGACCCACACCCACCCCGATCACTCCCCGGGCGCCGCGGCGCTGCAGCGCCTGACCGGTGCCGAACTGCTCGGGCGCGTGAGCGCACACCCGCACGGCCAGGACCGCACCTTCCGTCCCGACCGCGAACTCACCGACGGGGAGCGCGTGACGCTCGGCCCGGACACCGTGCTGCGGGTGCTGCACACGCCCGGACATGCCTCGAACCACCTCTGCTACCTGCTCGAGGCCGAGGGGCTGCTGTTCACCGGGGATCACATCATCCAGGGCTCGACGGTGGTGATCGATCCGCCGGACGGGGACATGCAAGCGTATATCGCCTCGCTGCAGCGGCTGCTGCACGAGGATCTCACCGCGCTCGCCCCCGGGCACGGCGAGCGGATCGACGAGCCGCACGAAGCGCTCTGCGCGCTCATCGCGCACCGCCTGAACCGCGAAGCGAAGGTGCTCGAGGCACTGAGCGCGCAGCAGCCGGCGACACTCGCACAGCTGTGCTCGGTCGCCTACGAGGACGTGCCGCCGGCGCTGTGGGGAATCGCCGAGCGCTCCCTGCTCGCGCACCTGCTGAAGCTCGAGGCCGACGGACGCGCCGTGCCGCACGGGGAGCGCTGGCGCACCGCGCCGTGAACCTGCCCGCTCAGGCCGCGGCGCTCTCGTAGCGCTCGGTCAACCACAACGCCACCGGCATCACCAGCAGCACCAGCGGCAGCTGCACGAGCGCCCCGGCGATGATCGCGATGGCCAGCGGCTGGAGCATCTGGTCGCCCGAACCACTGATCGCCGCTCCGAGCGGCACCAGCGCGAGGATCATCGCCAACGTGCTCATGGTGATCGGGCGCAGCCGGTTCAGCGCCGCCTCATAGAGCGCCTCACGCTGCGGCATGCGGCGTGCGAGCGTCTGGTATTCCGACACGTAGAAGATCGCCATTTCAGTGGAAATGCCGACGATCATCACCATGCCCATCATGGCGGTGATGTTCAGCTCCACCCGCGTCAGCCACAGCCCGACGAACACCGCACCGGTCGAGATCAGCGCACTCAGCATGATCACCACGGGCGTGACGAAGCGCTCATAGAGGAACAGCAGCAGAATCAGCTCCGCGACCAGTGCGGCACCGAACACCCGGATCATGCCGTGCACGGCGAGCTGCTCCTGCTTGTACTGGCCGCCGAGGGTGTACATCACCCCGGACGGCAGCACGCCGGGTTTGCTCAACACGCGCTCGACGCCCGCGATGGTCGTACTCAACGCGTACCCGCCGCCGATCTGCGCCGTCACCGCGACGATCTGCGCCAGGTTGTCGCGGGTGAGCTCGGGCTGACCGGCAACGAAGCGCACCGTCGCGACGCTGGCGAGGCGCAGCATCCGTCCATCGGGGGCGCGGATGGGCAGATCCCCGAGCTGGCTGCGGTAGATGCGCCGCTCCGGCAGACTCAGCCAGAGCCGCACGCCGATGTCCTGCACGCTGCCGAGGTAGCGGGTCACCACCGCACCGTGCAGGTAGTGGTAGACCTGGTCGCGCACCTGCGCCACCGTGAGCCCCTCCATCGCGGCTGCCGCCGGATTGACGTGAATGTCGAGTGCATCGCCGGCCGGCACCACCCCGTCGATGACCGAGGCCGGCTCGATCCCCGGCACGCTGCGGATCGCCTTGGCCACCCGCACCGCCACGGCACCGAGCAGGGCCGGGTTCTTCGCGCTGAGGGAGATGACCACCGGCTGACGCCGTCCGACCATGTCCCCGATCATGTCGCTCATCAGCTGATGGGTGTCGAAATCGATGCCCGGCACGTCACGGGTGACCTTGCGGGTGATCTCGTCCATCACCTTCCAGATGTTGGGCCGTTTCGAGGACGGGATCAGCCGCACGAAGAAATCCCCCTGATAGGCCTCGTTCAGATCCCCGCCGAGGCCCGCCCCGGTGCGCCGCGAGTACGTGTACACGTACGGGTCCTGGTGCAGGATGTTCTCAACCTCCTCGAGCTCGCGGTTCGTCTCGGTGAGCGAGGTCCCCGGGGCCGCCTGGTAATCGAGGACGAAGCCGCCCTCGTCCATGCGGGGCAGAAACCCGCTGCCGACGTTGAGGTAAGCGACGAACCCGACCAGCACCAGCGCCCCGAGCACCGGGACGAGCAGCACCGGCTTCTCGAACAACCGGCGCAGCGCCTTGCCGTGCACGCGCTTCAGTCGAGTTTCCTTGCCGTGCGAGGGATCGTGGAAGTTCTTGAAGTCGATCAGGCTCCGCGCCAGCAGCGGCACGGCGAAGGCGGTGAGGATCAGCGAGATGATCAGCGCCGAGGCCATGGTGAGGGAGAGGAACTTGAAGAACGCCCCGGTGATGCCGGAGAGAAACGCGAGCGGAATGAAGATGATGATCGTGGCCAGACTCGAGCCGAGCAGCGGCGCGAGAAACTCGCGCGCCGCGGTGAGCACGCTCTGCTGCGGTCGCTCGAGTCCCGGCACGCCGGCGCGCCGCGCGATGTGCTCGATCATCACGATGACATCGTCGATGAGCAGACCGATTGCCGCGGCAATACCGCCCAAGGTCATGATGTTGAACGTCATGCCGAGCAGCGAGAGCAGCAGCACGGTGATCAGCACCGACAGCGGCACCACCACCATCGCCACCATCGTCACTCGCCAGTTGCGCAGGAACGCCAGCAGCACCAGCGCGGCGAACACCAGACCGATCAGGATCGCCTCCTCGAGCGCGGCGATCGAGGAGCCGACCATCTGGGTCTGGTCGTACCACTTGTACAGGTGGATCGCCTTCGGCTGGGTCTTCATGAACGCCGCGAGGCGCTGCTTGACCTTGCGCGCCAGGCTGATCGAGTCGGCGTTGTCCTGCTGGTAGACGTCGAAAGTCACCGCGGGTTTGCCATTGTCATCGACCAACAGCCACTGCGGCACCGTGCCCATCGTGATCTTGGCGATGTCCCCGAGGCGCACGATGCCGTTGGTCGCGGTGCGCAGCGCCACTCTGCGCACCGAGTGCAGCGACCTGAACGCATTGTTGTTGATCGCGAGGTACAGCAGGTCGTTGTCCTCGAGCCGCCCGACCGCCTGCACGACATTGGTCTGCGCGAGCGCCTGTGAGACCTGCGCGAGCGTCAGGCCGAAGGCGCGCAGCTTCTCTTCGTTGACCGACACCTGCACCTCGGGGGTCGCCCCGCCGAGCACCCCGACGCGGCGCACACCGGGAATACCGGTGAGCAGCGGGGTGATCTCGTACTGGGCGAGCTGGCGCAGCGCCGTCGGCGGTACGGTCTTGGAGATGAGCGCATACGAGACGAACGGCATGATGACGTTCGGGCTCATCTGGATGACGTCGTAGCTAGTGCCCTTCGGCAGCGTGGGCAGTTCCTGGGCGAGCGCCGCGTCGACCGCGAGCAGCGCCTGGTTCATGTTCGAGCCCCAGGGGAAATCGACGTAGATCTGCGCCGAGCCGCGCGAGGTCGTGGAGGTCACGTTCTGCGCACCGGGAATGGCGCGGGTGACCTGCTCGAGCGGCTCGGTCACATCGACCAGCATCTGGCGCGCCGGCATGCTGCCGGTGCTCACCTCGATGCGGATGCGCGGGAAGCTGGTCACCGGGAACAGTCCCACCGGCAGCGAGATGGCCGCAAACACCCCGGCGAGCGCCAGCGCGAAGGCAATCGTCAGGAGCGAGCGGCGGTGCCGCTCGACCCACTCGGAGAAGCTCACGGAGTCGTCCCCGGCTCGCCCGGTCTGGCGATGCGGATGTGCATGCCGTTCTCGAGCTGGTAATCCCCAGCGAGCACCACCGCGGCGCGCGGATCGAGCGCCCCGCTGATGACGTCCTGATCGTCGTATTCATCGAGCACGCGCACCGGCACCTTGTGTGCGATGCCCTCGACGGCCTGAACGACGTACGGGGCGCCGCGCTCGTTGACCAGCAGCGCCGCGTGCGGCACGAGCAATCCCTTGACCTGCGCGGTGGTGATGCGCGCGCGTGCCACCTGACCCGGGATGAACTTCCCGGCCGGCAGTGCGATCTGCACCGGCACCAGCCCGGTATTCGGAATGCTCGCCGCGCCGCTCATCGCGACGTGCGCGTGCACCCAGTCGTCCGATCCGGTGGCCTGCACGACCGCTGAATCCCCCACCGCCATGCTGAACGCCTGCGAGGGCACCACGCCGGCGGCGAGCACCAGATGATCCGGGGAGACGAGCGTCAGCACCGGCGAGCCCGTGCTCACGATCGTGCCGGTGAGGGCCGTGAGCGTCGTGACGACCGAGGCGAACGGTGCACGCAGCACCTGCGGGCCTCCGGCGCCGGTGGCGCGCAGTGCGGCGAGATTGGCGAGCGCATCGAGCTGTGACTTCTCGGCCGCCGCCAACTGCTCGTTGGTCGCCAGGTGCAGGCTGTAGAGCTTGCGGGTGCTGCGCACCAGCGCGCGCGCCACCTGCAGCGAGGAGCGCGCCTGATGGTAGGCCGCCGCCGACTGCGGGCTCGGCAGAATCTGCACGAGCCGCGCACCGGCCGCCACGCGCTGGCCGACCCGCACATACACCGTGCCGATGACGCCGGACTCGGCCGCCATCATCGCTCGCCCACCGGTGTTGCTCGGCTCGATCGTGCCGTAGGCGACCACCACGTGCGGCAGGCTGCCGCTGCGCAGCGGCGTCAGCGTCACCAGCACGCTCGGACCGGGGGCATCGGCCGCCCGCACCGGTTGCGTGAGCGCCGCGGCACTGAGCGCAAGGCAGAACATTCCGACGGTCATTCGGCGGATCATGGCGTCCTCGTTATATCTGGGCGGCCGGGACGATGCGCACTTGCGGCAGTCCGAGTCCGAGCTCAAGGATGAAGGCGATGCGCGCTTGGCCGAGCGTGCGCTCGAGCGTGTCGGCCTCGAGCTGCCGTGCGAGCGCAGCCGTCAGGTAATCGGCGAGCGAGCGCTCATCGAGGTCCCCGCGCGCGTAGGCGCTGCGTGCGGAGCGGGCAAGCCGCTGCGCGCTGAGCGCGGCGCGTTGCGCCTGGCGCAGTGCGCGATGGAGCCGGCGGATCTGCACCCTCAGTGCGCGCACCGTGCCGACCGCGGCATCGAGGCGCGCCTGGTACTGCGCGTGCAGCACGAGCCGGGTGGCACGCGCCGCGGCGATCTGACCCTGATTCCGATCGAAGATCGGCAGATCGAGCTGGGCGCTGGGGCCGCCGTTGCGCACATTGCCGTTGTCCTGGTCCCACTGCGCACCGAGCACCAGGGCGGGGAACTGCCCGATGATCGCGGTGCGTACGTTCTCGTCCGCCGAGTGATAGCCCATCTTCAGCGCCACCAGGTCCGGCCGGCGCTCGGTGAGCGAGGCGAGCAGCGGCGCGATGTGGCGCGGCAACGCGACGGCCCGCGGGGCAGCGATCGGAAAGCGCACGGTCGGTTCGAGCCCGAGCAGCGCATCGAGTGCCTGCCAGGCCCGCAGCTGCGCGAGCGTGAGACTCGCGAGCGTCTGATCCGCACTCGCCTTGGCCGCGAGGATCGGCGCGAGTGAGCGCAGGTCGAGACTGCCACTCGCGGCGGCGACGTGCGCGGCACGCGCTTCCTGATCGAGCAGCCGCGTCTCGCGGCGGCTGGCGCGCAGAGCGTCATGCCCCCAGTACAGAGAGACCGCGAGCACCCGCGCCTGCTGCGCCGTCTGCCACTCGCGCCACAGCAGATCGGCGTTGACCTGCTCGAACGCATCGCGGGCCGCCTGGACCCGGGTGTGGTACGTGATGAGGGACTTGACGTCCTCGGCGAGCGTGGCCGTCCAGGACGGTGCCACGCCGGCACCGCCGAGCTGCGGCTCGTAGACCAGACCCGCCACCGGATTGGGCAGCAGCGAGGCCTGCAGCAGGCTCGCCTGGGCGCTGGCGAGAGACCCGCTCTCGGTGCGCAGCGCCGGATCGTTCAGCACTGCGAGCAACCCAATGTCCCCGGGCCGCAATGGCCGATTCACCCGAATGTGCCGCGGCGACGCGCCGGGCCGAAGCGGCGGCACCTCGGTGCGCAGCGCGCTCAGTCCGCCCGCCAGGTGCGCCTGCCGGGGCAGCGGCCGGGCGTGGTAGGTGGCGCAACCGCCGATGAGGGCCGCCACCGCGAGCGCGCCGAGGCCGCCGAGCCGCGCCGGGAGGCGCCGGCCGGGCGCCGGCCGGGCACCGCCGGTGCGGCTTAAATGGGCCGCCGCGGGACCAGAATCGCCAGTACGGTGCATCGCGATGTGCGTTTCTCCAGACAAAAAACTCACCGGTCGACCCGCAGCGCGGCCGGCGCGGACACATTGCCAGCCATTGCTGACCAAGTCCTGACGAGCGCCGCAGGCGCCCTGCGCGGATAATAGGGCCGGACTGGGCCCCTCTCCCCGGTGCGAGTCCCATGAGAATACTGCTGGTCGAGGATCACCAGGCCATCCGCGAGATGATCGCCGATCATCTGCGCGAGCGCGGCTTCGCGGTCGATGCGTTCGACCGCGGCGAGCGCGCGCTCGCCGGGGCGCGCATCGCGCCGGTCGACGCGGTGGTCCTGGACCTCGGGCTGCCGGACATGGACGGGATGCAACTGCTCGGCGAGCTGCGCACGCTGCAGCCGCAGGTGCCGGCGGTGATCGTCACGGCGCGCGATGGCATGGAGGAGCGGCTGCTCGGGCTGAACTCCGGCGCCGACGACTACATCGTCAAGCCGTTCAACCTGCTCGAGCTCGAGGCCCGCTTGCGCGCGGTGCTGCGGCGCATCGGCAGCCGGCGCGAAACCCGCTACGCACTCGGGGAGATCGCCTTCGATACCGTCACCCGCGAGGCGACGGTGCTCGGGAAGCCGCTCGACCTCACCCGTCGCGAAGCGGCGCTGCTCGAGGAGCTGCTGCGGGTGCCGGGCCAGGTGATCACCAAGGATCGGCTGGAAGATCGGCTGTACGCACTGGAGGATGCCGGCAGCACCAACGCACTGGAGGCCGCCGTCTCCCGTCTGCGACGCAAACTCGCCGGCGCGCACGCCACCGCCTCGATCGAAACCAAGTGGGGTATCGGGTACCGCCTGGTTGAGGGCCCCGCCCCGTGAGCCGGGCACACAGCCTGCGCCTGCGCCTGCTCGGGGTGATGTTCGCGCTGTTCACGCTCGGGCTCGGCGCCTCGTTCGTATCGTATCGGCTCGAGGTGCACAACGTCATCGCCGGCCTGCGCGCGAGCACGCTGCAGAATCAGGCGCGCGAGCTCATCGAGGCGCTGCGCTTCGACCGCGCGGGCGTCCTTCAGGTCCACCTGCCCGAGGACTGGGCGAAGGTCTACGCCGACCCCTCGCGCCATTTCAGCTTCACGGTCTTCGGCGCCGATCACCGGCCGCTTGCGACCTCGGCGAACCTCACCGGCCCCCTGCCCTACATCCCGGTCGATGCGCGCGGCTCGGTCGGGCCGGTGGAGTTCATCGGCGTCGGTGCTGCCAAACAGCCCATCGTCGCGGCCCGCGGGCCGAGCGGACTGACGGTGGTGGTCGCTCGCTACCGCATGAGCCAGGGCACGCTGGTCGACAGTCTGTTCGCCGAGGACTCCGAGCACGTCTCGGTGCTCATCGTCTTCGCCGTGCTCGCGCTCGGTCTGATGTGGCTGATCAGCGGCTGGAGCCTGCAGCCGATCGAGCGCGCCTCGCGCGAGGCCGCACGGGTCGGGCCGCGTGAGCCGAATCTGCGCATCTCCGCCGGCGGTCTGCCGCGGGAGATCCAACCGCTGGTGGAAGCGGTCAACGGCGCGCTCGATCGGCTCTCGCGCGCCTACGCGGTGGAGCGGCGCCTCACGGCCGATGCGGCCCATGAACTGCGCACCCCGCTCGCGGTGCTCAATCTGCGCCTGCAACGGGCCCGCCTGACGGGCACGACGGACTGGCCGGCGGTCGAGCGCGAGTTGAGTCAGATGGGTCGCCTGGTCGATCAGCTGATCGATCTGGCGCGCAAGGAGTCGCTCTCGTATGAGCGGCACGGCGAACCGCTGCCGGTGATGAATCTCTCGCGCCTGACCCGCGAGGCGGCCGCCCAGGTGTTGCCGTTGATGGAAGCGCAGGGTCGGCGGCTCGAGGTCCACGTGCCCGATACCGTCGAGATCCGCGGCCGGGCCGATGATCTGCGCGACATGGTGCGCAACCTGCTCGACAACGCCCTGGTGCACGGACAGGGTACCGTCAGCGTGCGGATCATGGCCCCGCCCCTGGAGCACGCCATGATCCGGATCGAGGTCCGTGATCAGGGCCCCGGGGTCCCCGCCGGCCAGGAAGAGTCGGTGTTCGAGCGCTTCCACCGCATCAACGCTCAGGCGCCGGGCTCCGGGCTCGGACTGGCGATCGTGCGTCAGGTGGCCCGCAGCCACGGCGGCGATGCCCGCTTCAGCCCCGGTGAAGGGCGCATCATCGTGCAGCTGCCCGCCGCAGGCACCGGTGAGTCAGCGTCCCGGGCGCGGGCACGGTTGAAATCCCCCGCCGACGCCCCGATGGTCGAGCGAGTCCGTACGGAGAACGATGATGATCGAAGTCAGCCTGAACACCTTTGAGCAGGAGGTCATCGAGGCCTCGCGGCAGCTGCCGGTACTGGTGGATTTCTGGGCACCGTGGTGCGGACCGTGCCGGGCCCTAGGTCCGGTGCTCGAGCGGCTCGAGGCGAGCTACGCCGGACGCTTCAAGCTGGTCAAGGTCAATTCCGATGAGAACCCTGAACTGTCCGAGAAGTTCATGGTCCGCAGCATCCCCTACGTCCTCGCGTTCGTCGACGGCAATCCGGTCGACGGGTTCATCGGGGCGCAGCCGGAGGGCCAGATCCGGCCATTCCTCGACCGGCTGCTGCCCGGCTCGTCCGAGGCGGAACGGCGACGCGGACATCAGCTCATCGGCGCCGGGGATTTTGCCGGCGCCGCCGCGGCGTTTACGGCCGTGATCCAGGCCGACGCCGACAATGACGAGGCAAAAATCGACCTCGCCGATGTGCTGCTGAACCGCCTTCCGTCCCGTCCAGATGCGCACCAGATCGAGCAAGCCGATCAGGCCCTCGCCGCGCTCGGACCGCGGGGTCAGGCCGACACGCGGGCCGCAGCACTGAAGACGCGTCTTGCGAGTCTGCGCGCAGCGGCCGCCCTGCCCGACCTCGGCACGCTGCGCGCACAGATCAGCGCCGATGGAGCCAATTTGAAAGCCCGTTCGGCGCTGGCGCAACGCTATATTGCCGACGGCGAGCACGAGAAGGCGCTCGATGAGCTGCTCGAGATCATCAAGCGCGACCGCCAGTACGACGGCGGCGCGGCCCGGCAGTCCTTTCTCTCCGTCCTCGAACTGGCCGCCGGTGAGCCCGCCCTCGTCTCCGAGTACCGCAAGCGGCTCTCGCGCATTCTGAATTGAGGTGATCGGTACACCCGATCACGCCGGCACGATTACGCCAGCACCTCCCACTCCAGTGCCCGCATGTTCGTGCATTCGCGAATCAGCGCGCCCGTTCCTGAAGATCGCGCGAGAATTAAGCACGTCATGAGTTGACGAGTTACAACGCCATTAAACCAGACGCATGCTTGAGCGTAATGGTCATAGCGTCGTCTCATACGTCCTGCGACGACGTGATGTGCAGACGAGAAGCGGGACCGACGGGGCACGAGCCCCCCGCTCGCCGTCGCTCATGTCGCGACGGCGACCGAAGCACGGTGACGCCCCATCAGAGCGGCCCGCGACGTCGGCTCGCGGGCACTCTGAAATCGAGAAACGAATGCAGTGCCCTACTGGGGCCCGTGGCCGTGCGCTGCGCCTTCGAGCAGTGCATCGACCTCCGCTTCCGCCTTCAGCCAGTCCTGTTCATCACCGCCCGGCGCAAAGCCGCGACGTTCGGCGTGAAAATAGGCCGCTTGCGCAATCATGGCGCGCCGGGTCTCGACCGTGACGCTCGTGGCGGTCGCGGCTGAATTCCCTGTCGGCTGGGCACGTTGCACCCGGCGGGCAGGCGCCTTGGGCGCAACGGCCTGCTCGGTTTTGGGCGTGGGGGTCGAATCGGAACGTCGAGTCGCCATAAATCCTCCTCAGGATGGCTCCGTGCGCGAACTGCGGCACTAGGCTGTGCCCCCCCCTGTTCGGCGGGCGGACTCGCCCGTCGACGCGACAGGCCTACAGGATAGGCCTGAACGGCTTCGGACGCCAATCCGCGCACTGCGATTTGTCCGCATCTGCGGTCTCCACGAACTGTCCGCCGTCGGCGACATGGACGGGTCAGAGCATGACGCCACGCTGCGGACGGGCGATGTTCCCTCAGAACATCCGCCCGTGGCGGCCTTCGGTTTCCTCAGTGACCTCGCATGCGTTCGGTTGCTCGGCGCTGAGCGTCCTGGACTTCAAGACCCTGCGTCGCCGCGACCGAGATTCCCTCAGCGCCCACCCCCATGCGCACGGCGGCGGTGCAAGAGGTTATCGCCCACGGGCGCCCACCTTGGCATCGGTGCCCGCCCGCTCTCGGAACGTCGGTACGGTCCTCAATTTCGGTGCGCTCATCGAGCTCATTGCGACAGGTCCCCATCGGGCTCACCGGTCTGCCGCCACCGTCTCGAGACCCCCACGGTCGCTCGCAGGCGGTTCGTTCAGGACGTGGCGGCTCGCGCAACGGTCATCGCGGCGGTGAGCCCGACACGCATCGTCACCACCGCCGGCACCGTTCACGACTCGGTGCGCGCCGCTGATCGCGGGCGCAAGGGTCTGATCCTCACCGTGGTGACCCGCCCCTCTTCTTACAGAACGAATATCAACACCCACTCGCCGCGCTCACCGGCAGGAACCAACCCCTGGCCGATGAGGCGCTGAGGCGACAGGATGAGCGGCTCATCGGCCAGTCACGCACCCCTCTCGGGCGTGGTGCAATGGACACGACACGTCATCACGGCGCGGGCACGGAAAGCCGTCCGAATCCCCTCCCACCCACGCTTCGCACGGGTGCTGACCGTGCTCGAGCGGTCTTGGCTCGTGGGGGCCGTTGAGCCGAGTGGCGATCGTGCGTGAGGCGGCGCCAGCGGCCAGGTCCACACGAAGCACCGAGCCCCGAGGAGCCGAGCGCGCACGCGCCGCGGCGGAGCGCTTGGGTGGCCGCGCTGCCGGTAGGCTCGCTCGCAGACGCTCGGCTCGGCCATGCGCGCGATGATCCCCCGGCCGGGCACAGCGGCGGACTCGGCGCGCAGGCGATGTGCCGGTTCCGTGCTTCGCGACCGCATCCTCTCCCGCACCGGTCTCGGGTTGACTCTCTGCCGCGAGATCCTCGCGGCGCACGGCAGGCGGCGCACCCTCGCCCACCGCCAGGACGGCGAGGCTGTGGTCACGGTGTATCTGCCATAATCGCTGCGTCGTCGCCGCGCGAGCGCGGCGCAGAATCGGAGCCCACGGATGCCCACTGCCGTCACGTCCCTGCGCCAGAACATGGTCGCGGCGCTGCTGCAGACCAAACCGGCGCAACTGCCCTGGCGGGTGCTGCTGCGCAACACCGCCGCGGTGGTCCTGCCGCTCATCTGGGGCATCGCCAGCGGCCAACTGCTCCCGGGCATCGCTGCGGCGGTCGGCGCGGTGGTGACGATGTATTCGGACCAGCCGGGTCCCTACCGCCAGCGCCTGTTCCGGCTGCTCGCGGTCTCGGCCGCCGGCGGGCTGGCCACGTTCCTCGGGCTGACGCTGAACCACCACCTGCCGGCGCTGCTGGTGGCGAGTTTCGCCATCGGCTTCTGTGGGGCGCTGCTCGTGGTGTTCGGCGATGCGATCGCGCGGGTCGGCATGACCGCGATGATTCTGCTGGTGATCGCCACGGATCTGCCGGCCCCCTCGCTCGGCGCGGCCCTGGCGCTCACCGGCTGGGTCACGGCCGGCGGATTGCTGCTGACACTGTTCTCAATCGCCGCCTGGCCGCTGCAACGCTACGGGCCGGAGCGCGAAGCACTCGCGGCCGTGTATCGCGAGCTCGCCGCCATGGCACGGCGCGGGGCGCACGACAGCGGCGCGGCACTCGAACTGACCGCCGGGATGACGGAGCTGCAGCACACGTTGCTCGGCCCGCTGCGCGCCCATGGCGCGGTCATGGACCATTTCGGCGTGATGCTCGAGCTGGCCGAGCGGGCGCGGCTCGAGCTCACGGCACTGGAGCTCACCGATCCCGGTGAGCGCCTCACGCCGCTCGTGCAGCAGGACTGCGCGGCGCTGTTCGAGGCCATCAGCGCGGCCATCGAAGCCGGCGCCGACCCGCGTCGGGTCATGCGCACCGAGCTCGATCGGCTGCAGCGTGCCGAGCGCGCCGCCGCGGAACATGAGGCGCAGCTGCCCGAGGGGCCGTGGCGGCATCTCCAAGCGCTCTCCGGGCAGCTCTCCGCCGCGGTGCGCAATGCCGAGCGCGCCGGCACGCAGGCACTCGAGCGCCCCGTCGAGGAGGACCTGCAGCGACCGCACGCGCTGCGCCCGCAATCGCCGTTCGCCATCCTCGGAGCGAACCTCACGCCCCGTTCGGCCGCCTTCCGCCACGCGGTGCGCAGCGCCGTGTGCTTCACGTTTGCGCTGTGGCTCGCCCGGATCCTGCCGGTCGTGCACGGCTACTGGATTCCGATGACGGTGGCGATCGTGCTGCGCGCCGATTTCGCCGCCACGTTCAGCTACGGACTGCTGCGCGTGGTCGGCACCATCCTCGGGTTGGTGCTCACCACGGCGTTGGTCTACCTCCTGCCGCTCAACGCGTGGGTGCACCTGGCCGTGCTGGCCGTGCTGTGCGCGGGGTTTCGCTACTTCGGCAACGTGCACTACGGAATTGCGGTCGCCTGCCTCACCGGCATGGTGGTGCTGCTGCTGGCATTCGCCGGAGAGCGCCCCGAACCGACCGTCGTCGCCCGACTGATCGACACCATCATCGGCAGTGCGGTGTCACTGTCGGTGTACGCGCTGTGGCCAACCTGGGAGAAGGGCCGCACGCGCGAGACGCTCGCGGAAATGCTGCGTGCGTACGCGACCTACCTCGAGTCCCTCGCGGGCGGCACCGTGCACGAGCGGCGCGACGGACGCCAGGGGGCCCGGGTCGCGCGCGTCAACGCCGAAGCCTCCGTCAACCGCCTGCTCGCCGAGCCGGCCACGCCACCGGCGCTGGCGGAACTGGCGCAATCGCTGCTCACCAACGGCAACCGGCTGGCCCGAACGGTCATGACGCTCGAGGCGCTCCTCGGACACCAAGTACCCGTGGCGCAGCAGGCCGCTCTGAAGCCGTTCCTGCATCAGAGCGCGGCGGCGCTCGCGGAGGTGGCCGAAGCTCTGAGCGTGCGCCGCGAGCCCAACGCCCTGCCGCCGATCCGCGCCGCCCAGCGCCGCCTGGAGCGCGAACTGGCTTCGGCCACGGACATCGTGGTCGCCTGCGACCGCCTGGTCGACAACATCAACACACTGGCGTACCTCACGGCGCGCACGCCGGAGCAGCCGCCGCTGATGCAGCCGGTGTAGGCGGTCGACCTTACGAACTCGCCGCCGGCCGCGCCGCGCGTCGCCGCGGTGCGGCGCCGTTGCTCTTGCGCGGCGCGGGCGCTGCGCTCCCCATCTCGAGCTGCAGACCGCGCAGGTAACGGCGAAAATCCTTGCCCAGCATCGGATGCCCGAGTGCGTACTCGACGGTGGCCTGGAGGTAGCCGAGCTTGCTGCCGCAGTCGTAGCGGGTGCCGGTGAAACGGTAGGCGTACACCGCCTCCTCGCGCATCAACGCGGCGATGCCGTCGGTGAGCTGAATCTCCCCCCCGGCGCCCCGGCCGAGCTTCTCCAGGTGCTCGAAGATCGCAGGGGCGAGCACGTAGCGGCCCACCACGGCGAGATTCGACGGGGCCACCTGAGGTTTGGGCTTCTCGACGATGCTGTGCACCCGGGCGGTGGCCGACTTGTCGGCCTCGACCGCCACGATGCCGTACTTGTCGGTGTCGGCGCGCGGTACGGCCTGCACGCCGAGCACACTGGCCCGCTTCGCGTCGTACACCTCGGCCATCTGCGCCAGACAGGCGACGTCGCTGCGGATCAGATCGTCGGCCAGATGCACGAAGAACGGCTCGGCGCCCACCGCCGGCTGTGCACAGAGCACCGCGTGGCCGAGCCCGAGCGGGGCCGGCTGGCGGATGTAGATGCACGAGGCGTAGGACGGCAGAACACTGCGAATCTGATTGAGCAGACTGCTCTTGCCCTGGCGCTCGAGCAGCTGCTCGAGCTCCTGGTCGGAGTCGAAGTGATCCTCGATGGCGCGTTTGGACGCACCGGTGACGAACACCAGGCGCGTGGCCCCCGCGGCGAGTGCCTCCTCCACCGCGTATTGAATGAGCGGCTTGTCGACCACCGGCAGCATTTCCTTCGGACTGGCCTTGGTCGCCGGCAGAAAGCGCGTACCGCGACCGGCCACCGGAAATACGGCCGTGCGTATGATCGACTTCGGAGGGGTGCGCATGGGTGTGCTCCTGGAAATGGTCGGCTCCGACCCGCTTAAGGGTCGCTCATGTCGCTAGTGTAACGCGCGCCTCGGCGCAAATCGCCTCGTCGCCCCACCCCTCGCGCTCACTGTGCGCCGATCACCCGCGCCGCACCGCCGTCGCGTTTCAGTGCCGCCGGCCGCAGGCTGTCCCAGGCACGGCACTTCGGACAGCGCCAGTACCATGCCGTGCTCAACAGCCCGCACTCCCCACACTGATAGCGGCCGCCGGCATCCCCCAGACGCTTCATCAGCAGCGCGAGCGCGTACGCCTCGGCGAGGGAGTCCGCCTGCGGGCCGTGCAACTGCGCAAGGCGCTGCAACTCCTCCGGCGGCAGAGCGCTCGCCAGCAACACCGCGAGCTCGCGCGCACCGCTCTGACCGGATCGCTCCAGTCGTGCCCAGAGCGCCGCAAGGGCCGGCGGCTCTTCGGTTCGCCGTGCCAGCGCCAGGGCTCGCGGAATCATCTCGATGGCGAGCACAGGGTGCGCCTCGAGAATGTTCAGATACCGCTCGAGCGCCTGCGCGGACTGCCCGTCCGCCTCCGCCAAGCGCGCCGCGAGCACCTCGGCGCGCGGCAAGTCCCGCGAGCGCGTACGGGCCTCCCCGAGCAGCGTCCGGGCCCGCCCGGCATCCCCCTGGGCAAGCGCCTGCTCGGCGAGCTCGCACAGATAATGCGCCGCGATGCGGGCCCGCTCGGCCTGCACCCGCGGCGGCAGCGCCTGGAGCGTCTCGAGGGCGTGAGTCCAGTCGCCCTGCGCCTCGTAGATGCGCAGCAGCTGATCGAGCGCGGTGTCGCGATACTCACTCGAAGCGGCGAGCTCTGCGAACAACTCCTCGGATCGGTCCATGAGACCGGCACTGAGATAATCCAACGCCAGCGCAAAAGTGGCCTTGTCGCGCAGCGCCCCGCCACCGTGTTCGCGCAGGCGCGTGTGCACGGCGATCGCACGGTCGACCTCGCCGCGGCGGCGGAACAGGCTCCCGAGTGCGAATTGGATTTCCGCCGCGTCGCCCGCTTCCGCCATGCGTGCGAAGACCTCGACGGCGTGGTCGAAACGATCGTTGATCAGATGGTCGAGTCCGACGTAGTAATCGCGCGGCAGCCGCACCGTGCGGCGATTGCTGGTCAAACGCCCGAGTAGCCATGCGGCGAAACCGAAGGCGGCGAACGCCAATGCGAGCAGAAAGGCGGGCAGCGCGATCACCGGAGCAATGTAGCATGCGCCGGCGCCAGGAGGCTGAGGCTGCGGATCAGCCGCGGATGGGTTGCCCGGCGCCCTCGTTGACCCGTTCCCTCAGGTCCTTGCCGGCTTTGAAGTGCGGGACGTGCTTGCCCGAGAGCGCGACGGTTTCCCCGGTCTTCGGGTTGCGTCCCTGGCGGGGCGGTCGGAAGTGCAGCGAGAAGCTGCCGAACCCGCGAATCTCAATGCGCTCGCCCTGCGCGAGCGCATCACTCATCACCTCGAGCATCTGCTTCAGAGCGAGCTCGACGTCCTTGGCCGGCAGATGCTTCTGCTTCGCCGCAATGATTTCGATGAGCTCAGATTTGGTCATGTCTCAGGCCAATCCGTCGCCGCTTCCGCCGAGGCGGAAGCGGCGACGTTCAGGACTCAGCCACGGTCCCCGATGTGCTCTTTGAGCAGATCGCCGAGACTCGTTCCGGTCGTGCTGGAATCCGAGGAGCGGTAGTTCTGCACCGCCTCGGCCTCCTCGTGGGCTTCCTTCGCCTTGATCGACAGCGAGATGGTGCGCGACTTGCGGTCGACGCCCGTGAACTTCGCCTCGACTTCCTCCCCGACCTTCAGCACGGTGCGCGCATCCTCGATGCGGTCACGGCCGAGCTCGGAGGCCCGCAACTGACCCTCGATCCCGTTGCCGAGGTCGATGGTGGCGCCGCGTGCGTCGAC
The DNA here is from genome assembly GCA_021851405.1 of Pseudomonadota bacterium. Lineage (GTDB taxonomy): Bacteria > Pseudomonadota > Gammaproteobacteria > Steroidobacterales > Steroidobacteraceae > 13-2-20CM-66-19. The sequence continues at coordinate 75,624 of JAJZDW010000005.1, read as the reverse complement.
ATCCTTCACCACGCCGCGCACGATGGTGCCCTTGGGGTTCTCGGCGATGTAGCTCGAGAACGGGTCCTTCGCCAGCTGCTTGATGCCGAGGCTGATGCGCTCGCGCTCCGGATCGATCGACAGCACCATGGCCTCGAGCTGCTGACCCTTCTGGTAGCTGCGCACCGCTTCCTCCCCGGGCATGTCCCAGGAGATGTCCGACAGGTGCACCAGGCCGTCGATGTTGCCGGACAGCCCGATGAAGATGCCGAAGTCGGTGATCGACTTGATCAGGCCGCTGACATGATCGCCGCGGTTGTAGTTCTCGGCGAACTCCTTCCACGGGTTCGCCTTGCACTGCTTCAGGCCGAGGGAGATGCGGCGACGATCTTCATCGACGTCGAGCACCATGACCTCGACTTCCTCGCCCGTGTGCACCACCTTGGCCGGATTGACGTTCTTGTTCGTCCAATCCATCTCCGAGACGTGCACCAGACCCTCGACGCCGTCCTCGATCTCGACGAACGCGCCATAGTCGGCAATGTTGGTGACCTTGCCGAACACGCGGGTGCTGGCCGGGTAGCGGCGGGCAATGTTCTCCCACGGATCGGCGCCGAGCTGCTTCAGCCCGAGGCTGACGCGCGAGCGCTCGCGGTCGAACTTGAGGATCCGCACGTCGATCTCCTCACCGACCTTGACCACCTCGGAGGGGTGCTTGACGCGCTTCCACGCCATGTCGGTGATGTGCAGCAGGCCATCGATGCCGCCGAGGTCGACGAACGCACCGTAGTCGGTGAGGTTCTTGACCATGCCGTGCACGACAGCGCCTTCCTGCAGGTTCTCCAGCAGCGCACTGCGCTCGGCGGAGAACTCCTGCTCAACGACCGCGCGGCGCGAGACCACCACGTTGTTGCGCTTCTGGTCGAGCTTGATGACCTTGAACTCGAGCGGCTTGCCCTCGAGATACGCCGTGTCGCGCACCGGGCGCACATCGACCAGCGAGCCCGGCAGGAACGCCCGGACGTTGTCGATTTCCACCGTGAAACCGCCCTTGACGCGGCCGGTGATGATGCCGGTGACGATCTCGGACTTGTTGAATGACTCCTCGAGGCGCGTCCAGGTGCGGGCGCGCTTGGCCTTCTCGCGCGACAGGCGCGTCTCGCCGGTGCCGTCCTCGACCGAATCCAGCGCGACTTCGACTTCGTCGCCCGCCTTGACTTCGATCTGGCCATTCTCGTCTTTGAACTGCTCGACGGGAATGACCGCTTCGGACTTCAGGCCGACGTTGACCACGACCACATCGGGAGTGACGTCAACGACCAGTCCGGTGAGGATCATCCCCGGGCGGATGCGCTGGTTGGCGAGGCTTTGCTCGAAGAGCTCTGCAAAACTTTCTGTCATACCTTCACTCGCACGGTCCTTCAGGACGACGTGCTTATTAACTGGCGCCCCTGACATCCCTAGGGGCCAGGCAGATGCTACACATGGCCTGCGCCTCCCTGGCGCAGGCCGACCGGAAACTCCTCTCGTCAGGACCGCCCTACGCCCACAACGACTGGCGTCGGCCCAACTCGATCACCCGCTCGACCGCCGCCTCGATGGTCAGGTCGGTCGAATCGATCCGCGCGGCGTCTGCGGCCGGGACGAGCGGGGCCACGGCCCGACTCGAGTCCCGCGCGTCTCGCTCGGCGATCTCGCGCGAAAGGGCCGAGAGGCTAGCACCGGGACCCTTTTCTTTCAACTGGTTATAGCGGCGACGGGCCCGCTCCTCGGCGCTCGCGGTGAGAAATATCTTCAGGGGCGCGTCTGGAAAGACCACCGTGCCCATGTCACGGCCGTCGGCAATGAGCCCCGGTGCCTCGGCGAACGCCCGCTGGCGCTCCAGGAGCGCCGCGCGCACGGCCGGCCAGGCGGCCACCCGCGAGGCGCCCTGTCCCATCGTTTCGGTCCGGATCGCGGCGGTGACGTCGCGCCCCTCGAGCAGCACCCGTTCGCCTTCGCGCTCGGTCCCGAAGCGCACCTGCATCGCGCCGGCGAGCCGGGCATGGCCGTCCACGTCGTCCGTCGCCAGCTTATGTTCAATGCCCGCGAGCGCCACCAGGCGATACAGCGCCCCGCTGTCGAGCAGGTGCCAGCCGACGCGGCGCGCCACGGCGCGGCTCACCGTGCCCTTGCCCGAGCCGCTCGGTCCATCGAGCGTGACCACTGGAATACCCGCTTCGCTCACGCTCAGGTGGCCTCGAGCGTCAGCCCCGCGGCGCGCGCCAGGGCGAGGAAGCCGGGGAACGAGGTCGCCACGTTGGCCACGTCATGGATCTCGATCGGCTCGCGCGCCGCGAGCGCGGCGATCGTGAAGGCCATGGCGATCCGGTGATCGCCGTGGCTGTTGATCTGCCCGCCGGTAAAGCCCGGCCCGCCGCGCAGCCACAGGCCGTCATCGAGCAGATGATTCTCGACCCCGAGGACGCTCAACCCCTCGGCCATCGCCGCCAGACGGTCGGTCTCCTTCACGCGCAGCTCCTCGGCCCCGCGCACCGTCGTTTCCCCCTGCGCCAGCGCCGCGGCGACGAAGAAGATGGGGAACTCGTCGATCGCGAGCGGCACCAGATCACGCGGGACGTGGATGCCGCGCAGCGCGCTCTGGTGTACCTCGATGTCCGCCGTCGGCTCAGCGCCGTCGCCCGGATGCGGGTGCAGTCGGATGTCCGCGCCCATGCTGCGCAGCATCTCGAGCAGCCCGGTCCGGGTGGGATTGACCCCGACGTTGCGCAGCAGCAGTCCCTGCTCGGCGCCGATCAGGCCTGCCACGATGAAAAACGCCGCCGAGGAGAAGTCCGCCGGCACCCGCACGGCCGTGCCGGTGAGCCCCTGGCCGCCCTCGAGCGACACGCTCGCCCCCTCGCGCTGCACCTGCACCCCGAAGGCCCTGAGCATCCGCTCGGTGTGATCGCGGGTCGGGGCCGGTTCGCTCACCCGGGTGCGCCCGCGCGCCCCGAGGCCGGCGAGCAGAACGGCCGATTTGACCTGCGCGCTCGCCACCGGCATCCGAAAGTCGATGCCCTGCAGTCCCGGCGTGCCGCGGATGTGCACCGGCGGGCGCCCCTCGCGCGTCTCGATGCGCGCGCCCATCTGGCGCAGCGGCGCCGCGACGCGCTCCATCGGCCGGCGCATCAGCGACTCATCGCCGATCAGCACCGAGTCGAACGGCTGGGGGGCGAGCAGCCCCATGAACAGGCGCATGGCGGTGCCGGCGTTGCCCATGTCCAGCGGCGCGCTCGAGCCGCGCAAGGCCGCAACGCCCGCCCCGTGCACGCGCACGTGCTCGGGCGCGGGCCGCTCGATGCGCACCCCGAGGGCCTGCAGCACCCGCAGCGTCGAGAGGCAGTCCTCCCCGGCGAGAAACCCGGTGATCTCGGTCTGCCCGGTGGCGAGCCCGCCGAGCATCAGCGCCCGGTGCGAGATCGACTTATCCCCCGGCACCGTCAACTCCCCGCCGATGCGCCCGCCGGGACTGACGCGAAAGCGCGGCTTGATGTCAGCTGCTGTCATGATTCTCTCTGCTACAACACGGCGCGCGGGTACGAGCCGAGCAAACGGAACAGCGAGGCACGCCGCTTCAGCGAGGCGAGCGCACGCGCCACGTGCGGCTCCTCGGCGTGCCCGTCGATGTCGATGAAGAACACGTAGTCCCACTTGCGCCGGTGCGAGGGGCGCGACTCGATGCGCGTCATGCTCACCCGATGGCGCGCCAGCGGCTCGAGCAGCCGGTGCAGCGCACCCGGGGCATCGGTGTGCCCGACCGACACCAGCAGCGTGCTGCGGTCCTGCCCGCTCGGGGCGAGCAGCTTGCGGCCGAGCACCAGAAAGCGCGTGCTGTTGTCGGCGCGGTCCTCGATCTCCCCGGCGAGCACCTTCAGGCCGTACACCTCCGCGGCGGTCTGGCCGGCGATCGCCGCCGTACCGCGCTCATCGCGCGCCCGCCGGGCCGCCTCGCCGTTGCTCGCCACGGGGATCTGCTCGACCTCCGGCAGATGCTCCTGCAGCCACAGCCGGCACTGCGCGAGGGACTGCGGGTGCGAGCAGATGCGCACGATGCGCCCGAGCGCATTCATGTTCCCCATCAAATGGTGATGGATGCGCAGCTCCACCTCCCCGCAGACCTTCAGCGGCGAGGCGAGAAAGCGATCGAGCGTGTGGTTGACCGTGCCCTCGGTGGAGTTCTCGATCGGCACGACGCCGAAGTCGGCCGCCGCGGACTCGACCTCGTGGAACACCTCGTCGATCGAGCCGAGCGGCAGCGAGCGCACCGAGTGCCCGAAATGCGTGAGCACTGCGGTCTGGCTGAAGGTCGCCTCGGGGCCGAGATAGGCCACCTTCAGCGGCTCCTGCTGCGCCAGGCACGCGGACATGATCTCGCGGAACAGGCGCACCACTTCCTCATCGCGCAGCGGTCCGCGGTTGCGCTCGCGCACCGCGCGCAGCACCTGCGCCTCGCGCTCCGGGCGGTAGAACTCCGCGCCCGCCTCGTTGCGGCTCTTGGTGAGGCCGACGCGCTGCGCCAGGCGCGCCCGCTCGTTCAAAAGCCGCTGGATCTGCTGATCGACGTGATCGATGCGCTCGCGCACCGCGGCCAACGCGGGGCTGGCGGGTGCGGCGCGGGGACGTTCGGGACTCTTGCGTGGCATGTCGGGGGGCGGCCTCAGATCAGGTGGGCAGAGAGCACGCCGTGGATGGCGCGCACCGCATCGAGCAGCGGTGCGGCGAGCGTACCGTCGAGGTCGAGCAGCGTGTATGCGTAATCGCCACGCGAGGCGTTCAGCAGCGCCGCGATGTTCAGTCCCGCGCCGGCGAGGTGCGTGGAGACCTGGCCGACCACGTTCGGCACGTTGCGATTGGCGATGGCCAGGCGCGCGCTGCCGGCGCGGCGCGCGAGGTGCGCGTCGGGGAAGTTGACGCTATGGCGCACGTTGCCGTTTTCGAGAAAATCGCGCAGCTCATCGGCGGCCATGACCGCGCAGTTCGCTTCGGCCTCCCCGGTGAGCGCGCCGAGGTGCGGCAGGCTGATCACGCGCGGATGGCTCTTCAGGAGCGTGTTCGGAAAATCCGACACGTACGCGTGCAGCCAGCCGGCATCGAGCGCGCCGATCAGCGCACCATCCTCGACGATGCCGGCGCGCGAGAAATTCAGCAGCACCGCGCCCTTGGGCAGCAGCCGCACCCGGTACTCCCCGACCAGCCCGCGGGTCTGTTCATTCAGCGGCACGTGCAGCGTCACTAAGTTCGAGCGGGCGAACAGATCATCGAGCGAGAGCGCCTGCTCGACGCCGGAGGAGAGTTGCCAGGCGCGCTGCACGGTGATCTGCGGGTCGTAGCCGAGCACGCGCATGCCGAGCGCCTCGGCGGCATTGGCGACTTCGACGCCGACCGCCCCGAGTCCGACCACCCCCAACGTGCGGCCGCTCAGCTCGAACCCCGCGAATGCGCCCCGCCCCGCGCTCACCGCCTCGGCAATCGAGGCATCCTCGCCGCCGAGCGCCCGTGCGAAATCCCACGCCTGACAGATGTTGCGCGCCGCCAGGAACAGACTCGCCAACACCAGCTCCTTCACCGCGTTGGCATTGGCGCCGGGAGCATGGAACACCGGAATGCCGCGCCGGCTCAACGCATCGACCGGAATGTGATCGACCGCCGCGCCGGCGCAGGCCACCGCGCGCACCGAGGCAGACAACGTCAGCTGATGCATGTCCGCGACCCGCACCAGCACCGCGTGCGGGTGCGCCAGACCGGCCGCGACCTCGTAGCGCTCGCGCGGCAGGCGCTCCAGACCCCGCGGGCTGATGTCATTGAGGGTCAGGATCCGGTAGCGCATCGCCACTCAGCCGTGCCGCCGCTCGAACTCGCGCATGAAGCCGACCAGCGCCTCGACCGCCTCGAGCGGCACGGCGTTGTAGAGGCTCGCGCGCAGTCCGCCGACGGAGCGATGGCCCTCGAGGTGCGTCAGGCCCTCGGCGGCGGCCTCGCGCAGGAACGTCGCTTCGAGTTCCGCAGGCGCGAGCATGAACGGCACGTTCATCCAGGAGCGGCAGGTGCGCTCGACCGGATTGCGGTACAGCCCCGAGGCATCGATCGCCCCATAGAGCAGGTCCGCCTTGGCGCGGTTGCGTGCGGCCATCACCGCCAGGCCGCCCTCGGCCTCGATCCATTCGAACACGAGACCGGCCACGTACCACGCGAAGGTCGGCGGGGTGTTCAGCATCGAGCCGTGCGCCGCGAGGCGCGTGTAATCGAGCACCGACGGCACGTCCGCGCGCGCGCCCCCGAGCAGCGCCTCGTGCACGATCACCAGACACAGCCCGGCCGGGCCGATGTTCTTCTGGGCCCCGGCGTAGATCAGCCCGAAACGCCCGACCTCGATCGGCCGGGAGAGAATCGTCGAGGACATGTCGGCCACCAGCGGCACGCTGCCGGTGTCGGGCACGTAGGGGAACTCCACCCCGCCGATGGTCTCATTCGGGGTGTAGTGCACGTACGCGGCATCGGCATCGAAGCGCAGCGACTGACGATCCGGCACGCGGGTGTAGCGCGAGGCGGCCTCATCGGCGGCGAGGCGAACCGCCACGCCGAGCCGGCCGGCCTCCTCGATGGCCTTGGCCGACCACACCCCGGTATTCAGGTACTCGGTCTTGGCCCCCGGCGCGGTGAGGTTCAGCGGCACGGCCGCGAACTGCGCGGTGGCGCCGCCCTGCATGAACAGCACCCGGTAGTGACTCGGGATCGACAGCAGCGCGCGCAGGCGCGCCTCGGCGGCTTCGGCGAGTGCGGTGAAGGCCTTGCCGCGGTGGCTGACCTCCATCACGGACAGACCGCTGCCGTTCCAATCGGTCAGTTCCGCGCGGGCACGCTCGAGAACTGGGAGCGGCAGCGCTGCGGGCCCCGCGGAGAAATTGAACACGCGCACAGTGTCCTTCCGGCCCAAAAGTTCAAAAAAGGGGGCCTCAGATACTAGCAACTGCCCGCGCGGCCATCAGAACTTTTCGGCATGAGCGCAGCCGGGGCCGCATGCCCCCCGGCCGGCCCGCCGAGCGCTTGCGCTACGGCGCCTCGTCCCCGGCGTCCGGACCCGCCGCCGGCGCCTCGGCGGCCGCGATCGTCTCGCCCGCCTCGCCCTCGAGTGCCTCGATGCGCTCGATGCCCACCAGCCGCTCGCCCTCATCGAGACGGATCAGGCGCACCCCCTGGGTGTTGCGCCCGAGCACGGAGATCTCATCGACCGGAGTGCGCACCAGGGTGCCGTTCGAGCTGATCAGCATGATCTCCTCGCCCGGCTCGACCCGCAGCGCCGCCACGGTCGCCCCGTTGCGCTCGGTGGTCTGCAGCGCGATCACGCCGAGTCCGCCGCGGCCCTGCACCGGGAACTCCTCGACCGGCGTGCGCTTGCCGTAGCCACTCGCCGAGGCGCTGAGCACCGCGCCCTCGCCCGCCACGATCAGCGCAATCAGCTCCTGGCCTTCGGCGAGCTTGATGCCGCGCACGCCCGCGGCCTCGCGGCCCATCGCGCGCACCTCACCCTCGGGGAAGCGGATCGCCTTGCCGCCGCTCGAGACCAGGATCACCTCGCGCTGTCCGTCGGTGAGCGTCACCCCGACCAACCGGTCATTCTCGTGCAGATCGAGCGCGATGATGCCGCTCGCGCGCGGGCGCGAGAACGCCGAGAGCGGCGTCTTCTTCACCGTGCCCTGGCTGGTGGCCATGAACACGAAGTGCTGCTCGTCGAATTCCTTCACCGGCAGCAACGCGTTGATCTTCTCCCCGTCCTCGAGCGGCAGCAGGTTCACCATCGGCTTGCCGGCCGAGGTGCGCCCGGCCTGGGGCAGCTCATAAACCTTCAGCCAGTAAACCTTGCCGCGGTTCGAGAAGCACAGCACCGTATCATGTGTATGGGCCACGAATAGATTCTCCACGAAGTCCTCGTCCTTCACCGCCGTGGCGGCCTTGCCTCGGCCACCGCGGCGCTGAACCTGATATTCCGAGAGCGGCTGGCACTTGGCGTAGCCGCCGTGCGAGAGCGTCACCACCACGTCCTGCGGCTCGATCAGATCCTCGGTGGTGAGATTGAGCTGATCGCGATTGATCTCCGTGCGGCGCACATCGCCGTAGGTGTCGCGGATCTCGATCAGCTCGGCGCGGATCACCTCGGTCAGCCGCTCCGGGCGCGCCAGGATGTCGGTGAGATCGGCGATGCGCGTGAGCAGCTCCTCGTACTCGCTGATGATCTTGCTCTGCTCAAGACCGGTCAGGCGGTGCAGGCGCATCTCGAGGATGGCCTGGGCCTGGACCTCGGAGAGCCGGTAGCCGCCGGCGGCAAGTCCGCCCTCGGCACCGGCCGGGCGGGTCGAGACCGCCCCGGCGCGCTCGAGCAGACCGGTCACCACCCCGGGGCTCCACTGGCGCGCCGCGAGCGCGCTGCGCGCCTCGGCCGGCGAGGAGGACGCCTTGATCAGCGCGATCACCGAATCGATGTTGGCGAGCGCGACCGCCAGTCCCTCCAGGATGTGGGCCCGTTCGCGCGCCTTGGCCAGATCAAACACCGTGCGCCGCGTGACGACCTCGCGGCGGTGGCGGATGAACGCCTCGAGCATGTCCTTCAGCGACATCAGCTTCGGCTGCCCGTCCTCGAGCGCCACCATGTTGATGCCGAACACCGTCTCCATCGGTGTCTGCGCGTACAGGTTGTTCAGCACGACCTCGGCGATCTCACCGCGCTTCAGCTCAATGACGATGCGCATGCCGTCCTTGTCGGACTCATCGCGCAGGCCGTCCGAGGCGATGCCCTCGAGGTGCTTCTCGCGCACCAGTTGCGCGATGCGCTCGATCAGGCGCGCCTTGTTCACCTGGTACGGCAGCTCGGTGACGATGATCGCCTGGCGATCGCCGCGGCCGACCTCCTCGATCGTGACGCAAGCGCGCACCGACAGCCGGCCGCGGCCGGTGCGGTAGGCCGTGGCGATCTCCTGCGCCCCGTTGATGATCCCGCCGGTCGGAAAATCAGGACCCGGCACGTGCTGCATCAGGCCGGCGAGCGTCAGCGCCGGATCATCGAGCAGCGCCAGGCAGGCGTTGACGATCTCGGTGAGGTTGTGCGGCGGGATGTTGGTCGCCATGCCGACCGCGATGCCGGTCTGGCCGTTGACCAGCAGGTTCGGGATGCGCGTCGGCAGCACCGAGGGCTCGAGCTCGGACTCGTCGTAGTTCGGGACGAAATCGACGGTGTCCTTCTCGATGTCCGCGAGCAGCTCGTGCGCCAGGCGCGACATGCGCACCTCGGTGTAGCGCATCGCCGCGGGCGTATCCCCGTCGACGGAGCCGAAGTTGCCCTGTCCGTCGACCAGCAGATAGCGCATCGAGAACGGCTGCGCCATGCGCACGATCGTGTCGTACACGGCCGTGTCGCCGTGCGGGTGATACTTACCGATCACGTCGCCGACGACGCGCGCGGATTTCTTGTACGCCTTGTTCCAGTCGTTGCCGAGCTCGCGCATCGCAAAGAGCACGCGCCGGTGCACCGGCTTCAGCCCGTCGCGCACATCGGGCAGCGCCCGCCCGACGATCACGCTCATGGCGTAATCGAGATAAGACTGGCGCATCTCCTCTTCGAGGCTGACGGGCAGGATTTCGCGTGCGATTTCGGACATCGGGCCTAGGGGATCTGCCAAAAGAGCGATGTTAGCACGGGGCGCACACCGGGCGCTGCGCAAGGACGCCAGATGAACGATAATGGCTGTTGCCGCCGCGCAGGCGAGCACCGTCAGGCTTAATCCGGGCCCGTTGAGCAGGTGAATATGGAAACCGCAACCGAGCAGCACGCCGCCGCGCGCGGCAGAACGAACGTCGAGAGCGCCGAGATCGGCAAATTCGACGCCATCGCCGGACGATTCTGGGACGAGCACGGCCCGTTCCGGCCCCTGCACCTGCTCAATCCGGTGCGCATGCGTTTTATCACCGAGCGCTGTGCCACCGCGGGGGCGCGTGCGCTCGATGTCGGCTGCGGTGGCGGCCTGGTCGCAGAGGCGCTCGCGCGCGCCGGGGCGTCGGTCTGCGGCATCGACCTCGCCGCCGGCATGATCGAGGTGGCCGCGCTGCACGCCGCGGCGCACGGCCTGTCGATCGATTACCGAGTCGCCTCGGCCGAGACGCTCGCCGCCGAGCAGCCCGGCGCGTTCGAGATCCTCACCTGCATGGAGATGCTCGAGCACGTGCCCGACCCGCGCGCGATGCTCGGCACGCTCGCGCAACTGGTCCGCCCCGGCGGCTCACTCTTCGTCTCGACGCTGAACCGCACTCTGAAGTCCTTCCTGGTCGCCATCGTCGGGGCCGAGTACCTGCTCTCGATGGTGCCGCGCGGCACGCACGAGTACGAGCGCTTCATCCGCCCGAGCGAGCTGACGCGCTGGGCCCGCGAGTTTGGACTCGAGGCGCGTGCACTCACCGGCGTGACGTTAAGCCCGCTCGGCAGCGCGCGCCTGAGCACCGATCCGTCCGTCAACTACATCGCGCAACTGGTGCGCACCGCCTAGGGTGCGCGCATGAGCCTCGCCCTCGCCGCCACCGCGGCGCTCCTCACCGGGGCGTTGCTCGGATTTTTACTCGCCCAGGTGCGTGCGCTGAAGCGCATCGCGGCGCTGAGTGCGCAGCTGCAGGCCGAGCGCAGCGCCGCGAGCGAGCGCAGCGCGGCGAGCGAGCTGTCCGAGCGACGCCTGCGCGAGAGCTTCGAGGCGCTCGCCGCACAGGCCCTGAAGAACAACAGCGAGATGTTCCTCGCCGTGGCACGCGAGACGCTCGGGCGCGAACAGGCGCTCGCGCAGGGCGGATTGCAGGCGCGCGAGACGGCCATCGCGCAGCTGCTCGCGCCGCTGCGCGTGGCGCTGGAGAAGACCGAGCAGCAGGTCCAGGCGCTCGAGCGCGAACGGCGCGAGGCCTACAGCGCGCTGCGCACGCAGATCGAGTCGCTCGCAAGCGGCCACCACCAGCTGCAGCGCGAGACGCGCAACCTCGTCACCGCGCTGCGCCGGCCCGAGGTGCGCGGTCGCTGGGGCGAGCTCACGCTGCGCCGTCTGGTGGAGCTCGCCGGCCTCAGCGAGCACTGCGACTTCACCGAACAGGCGCACCTCGAGGGGCCCGAAGGGGCCTTGCGCCCAGACCTCGTGGTGCACATGCCCGAGGCGCGCGACCTCGTGATCGACGTGAAAACTCCGCTCGATGCCTACCTCGAGGCCCTCGAGGCGCCGAGCGAGGAGGCGCGCCAGAGCGCCTTGCGCCGCCACGCCCAGCAGCTCGAGGCGCGCATCCGCGAGCTGGCCACCAAGGCCTACTGGACGCAGTTCGAACACAGTCCGCAGTTCGCCGTGCTGTTTCTGCCCGGGGACCAGTTCCTCGGTGCCGCGCTCGCCGAGCGGCCGGAGCTGATCGAAGCGGCGCTCGCGCAGAACATCATCATCGCCACGCCCTCGACACTGATGGCGCTGCTGAAGACGGTGGCCTACGGGTGGCGCCAGAGCGCACTGGCGGACAACGCCGAGCTCGTGCGCGCACTCGGTCAGGAACTGTACCGGCGCCTCGGCAGCTTCACCGGGCACCTGCAGCGGCTCGGACAGCGCCTGGAGGGATCGGTCGATGCGTACAACGCGGCGGTCGGTTCGCTCGAGCGCCAGGTGCTGCCGCAGGCCCGCCGCTTCAGCGAGCTCGGCGTGCCGGCCGAGGGGCCGCTCGAGGAACTCGCGCCGATCGAGCAACCCGTGCGCACCGTGCGGGCGCGTCCCCCGGGCGAACTCGGTCCCGAGCCGCCCTCAGAGCGTCTCTGAAGGGGCGCTCGAGGGCGCCGGCGGCGCGAGCAACGCCTCGATCTGCACGCCCGTGAGGGCCCGGAAGTGCCCCCGCGGCAGGGTGCGCTCGAGCTGTATCGGACCGAGCTGAGTGCGCAGCACGCGGCTGACGCGTGCGGCCTGACGCTCAAAGAGCTGACGGATGTCCTTGCCGCTCGCCCCCTCGACCTTCAGGGCGTACCAGCGGTTGGTTCCCTCCCCACCGGCGCTCTCGCAGCCGAGCACCCGCAGTTGCACGCCACGATCGAGGACTCCGCCAAGCACCCCCTCGAGCTGCGCGGCGGTCAGCTCCCCGAGCACCCGGACGCTGAAGGCGCTGATCCAGTGGCGCACCCGCCGTTGCAGCTGCGCGGCGCTCTCGCCGTCCCCGCAGAGCAGTTCCAGTCCGCCGTCGATGCGCGGCATGGGGCTGATCAGCACGAACCGCCGGCCGGCCCGGCGGGGCAGGCGATCGAGCAGCGGGACGCCCTCGGGCGCATCCTCCGGGGCGGCATCGAGCCGCTCGCCGCTCGAGCGGTGATAGATGAACACCTGGCCTGCGCCGGCCGGGGCGCGTTGGCGCACCAGGCGGCCATCGAGGCGCACCTGGTCGCCGGGTCCGACCCGCACCCCGAGGCTCGCCGGCGCGCCGTTGATGGTCAGCCGGCCGGCACGGATCCAGTCTTCGGCCTCGCGGCGCGAGGCGAGCCCGGCCTGCGCGAGCACTTTCTGCAGCCGCTCCGGCGTACCTTGCGGCTCGGTGCGGGTCGCAGTCCGTCGCGACGGACGTCGGGTTCGCACGTCAGTCGCACTCCCCGTCCGCACTGGCCAGCATCTTTCGAGGCGGCGCGTCCCGCTCCTCGTTCGCGGCGTCCTCCTCGACCTGCGCCACCGGCTCGCCGCCCTCGGGCGCCGCCTGCAGGTCGGCGTCCGGGTCGAGCGCGTCCTGCTGTGGATCAGCCGCCGCCTCGAGGTCCTCCGCCGCACCGCTGAGCGGCGCCTCGTCGAAGTCGCCAGGGTGCGGCTCGGACGCGGGTCTCTCGCCCTCAGGGCGGTCCGGCGGAGCCGGTGCGGGTGTGCCCGGTTCGCTCGAGGCCTGCACCTGCGCCTCGCCATCCCCGCCCGCCTGCGCAGGCGCTGCGTCCGGCGGTGCAGCACCCGCGGGCGCCGCGGCACTCGCCGCCAGATCGAGCTGCAGGTTCAGATCCGTCAGCGCCTTGAGCTCGGCGAGCGGCGGCAGGTCATCGAGGCCCGAGAGCCCGAAATAATCCAGAAACTCCCGCGTCGTGCCGAGCAGTTCCGGCCGGCCCGGCACGTCGCGCTGGCCGACCACGCGCACCCAGTTGCGCTCGAGCAATGTCTTGACGATGTTGGGATTGACCGCCACGCCGCGCACATCCTCGATCTCCCCGCGGGTGATCGGCTGGCGGTAGGCGATCAGCGCCAGCGTCTCGAGCAGCGCGCGCGAGTAGCGCGCCGGCCGCTCCGGCCAGAGCCGCGAGACTTCGGCGGCAAACTCGCGGCGCACCTGCACGCGCCACCCCGAGGCGGTGTGCTTGACCTCGATGGCCCGCTCGGCGTAGTCCGCCGCGAGCTGCTCGAGTGCCGCACCGAGCGTCGCATCATCCGGGCGCGAAGGCTCATCGAACAGCTGCCCGAGCTCCGCGAGCGTCAGCGGCCGTCCGGCGGCGAGCAACGCCGCCTCGATCACGTTCCTCACATACGATTCAATCATCAGCATTCTCTTCGCTATCGGGAGCCTCAGTCTCATCCGCAAACGCGCCCAGCTCATCCTCGGCGGGCGGCGCTTGCGCCTCCTCGCCGCCCACCACGCGCAGCGCGGGTTTGCCGGACCGTACGTGCAGGGGCGCATACGGTTCGGACTGCACGATGTCGATCAGACCCTCGCGCACCAGCTCGAGGATCGCCATGAAGGTCACCGTGACCCCCATGCGGCCCTCTTCGGGCGTGAACAGCCGCACGAACTCGACGAACCCGTCGTGCTCGAGACTGGAGAGGATGTGGCCCATGCGCTCGCGCACCGAGAGTGCCTCGCGCTGGATGTGATGATGCGCGAACATCTCGGAGCGCACCACGACTTCCTGGAACGCCAGCAGCATCTCCTTCAGCGTCACCTCCGGCAGCGTGCGCACCACCTGGCGGTCGCGCAGCTCCGCGCCCGCCACGAAGTGATCGCGCTCCAGGCGCGCCAGCGCATCGATGCTCTCCGCGGCGCGCTTGAATCGCTCGTATTCCTGCAGGCGGCGGACCAGCTCGGCGCGCGGATCCTCCTCGCCGTCGCCCGCGGCACTCTTCGGCCGCGGCAGGAGCATGCGCGATTTGATCTCCGCGAGCGTCGCGGCCATCACCAGGTACTCCCCGGCGAGCTCGAGCTGCAGATCCTGCATCAGCTCGATGTAGCGCATGTACTGGCGGGTGATCTCCGCCAGCGGAATGTCGAGGATATCCAGGTTCTGCCGCCGAATCAGGTACAGCAGCAGATCGAGCGGCCCCTCGAAGGCCTCGAGAAACACCTCGAGGGCCTGCGGCGGGATGTACAGGTCGCGCGGCAGCTCGGTCACCGGCTCGCCGTTGACCATCGCGAAGGGCATCTCCACCTGCTCCGGCGTCATCGGCGGGAGCGCGGACGGCGCTTCGCCTGCGGCGGCCGTCGGTTCGGGATTCGTCTGACTCATCGGTGCGATCAGTCGGTACGCAGGTGCATCGCGCGACGCACTTCTTCGAGCGTTTCCCGGGCGGCATCGCGGGCCTTCTCGGCCCCCTCGGCGATGACATCGCGCAGCAGCTCGGGATTGTCGGTGTACTCCTGCGCGCGCCGGCGCATGCCGGTGACTTCCTCGACGACCTTGTCGATCACCGGCTGCTTGCACTCGAGACAGCCGATCCCGGCCGAGCGACAGCCCTCGGCGGCCCAGGTGCGCGTCTCCTCGGCGGAGTAGATCTTGTGCAGATCCCACACCGGGCAGCGCTCCGGTTCGCCCGGATCGGTCCGCCGGGCGCGCGCCGGATCGGTCTTCATCGCGCGCAGCTTGCGCGTCACGGACTGCGGGTCCTCGCGCAGCTCGATGGTGTTGCCGTAGGACTTGGACATCTTGCGCCCGTCGAGACCGGGCACCTTGGGCGTCTCGGTGAGCAGCGCCTGCGGCTCGGGCAGGATGCTCACCCCGCCGCCCTCGAGGAATCCGAGCAGCCGGTCCCGGTCGGCCACGGTGAGGCGGCTGACCCCGCTCACCAGCGCCCGGGCGCGCTCGAGCGCCTCGTGATCACCGGCTTCCTGGAACTTGCGCCGCAGCTGCCGGTAGAGCGTGGTGTTGCGCCCGCCGAGGGCCTTGATGGCCCGCTCGACCTTCTCCTCGAAGTCCGGCTCACGCCCGTAGAGGTGGTTGAAGCGGCGCGCCGTCTCGCGCGTGAGCTCCACGTGCGCCACCTGATCCTCCCCGACCGGCACGTGATGGGCGCGGTAGACGAGGATGTCCGCGCTCTGCAGCAGCGGGTAGCCGAGAAAGCCGTAGGTGGCCAGATCGCGGTCCTTCAGCTGCTCCTGCTGGTCCTTGTAGCTCGGGACGCGCTCGAGCCAGCCGAGCGGGGTGATCATCGAGAGCAGCAGGTGCAGCTCGGCGTGCTCCGGCACGTGCGACTGCACGAACAGCGTCGCGACGCCCGGGTTCAGTCCCGCGGCGAGCCAGTCGATCAGCACCTCGTGCACGTACTCCGGCAGCCGCGCGGTGTCCTCGTAGCCGGTGGTCAGCATGTGCCAGTCGGCAATGAAGAAGTAGCACTCGTACTCGTACTGCAGGCGCACCCAGTTGCGCAGCGCCCCGTGATAGTTGCCCAGGTGCAGCCGGCCCGTGGGCCGCATTCCGGACAGAACCCGCCCGCCGGGGTTGGGAGTGCTCATCGAACCTCTCTTGCCGCTAAACGGTCAGTATACCGTGTCGCCCCCGCCCCCGAGGATCGGTGCAAGCGGCCCGCGCCCGACCCGCAGCACCGTCGGCGGCGTGACCGACAGGTCCACCACCGTGGTCGGCACCACCCCGCAATCGCCTCCGTCGAGCACCGCATCGAGCTCGTGACCGAGCCGCTCCTGGATCTCCCGAGCCGAGGTGAGCGGCGCCGAGTCCTGCGGCAGCAGCAGCGTGCTGCTCATCAGGGGTTCGCCGAGCTCGCGCATCAGCATCAGCGGCACCTGATGCTCCGGGATGCGCACCCCGATGGTGCGCCGCTTGGGGTTCTGCAGCCGCCGCGGCGTCTCGCGGGTGGCCTTGACGAGAAAGGTATACGGGCCCGGCAGACAGGTGCGCAGCATGCGGAACTGCCAGGTCTCCAGGCGCGCAAAGCGCCCGACCTGGGCCAAATCGGCACACACCAGCGTGAAATGATGGTGGCGGTCGGCGGCGCGGATGCGCCGCACCCGCTCGAGTGCCTTGGTATCGCCCAGATGCCAGCCGAGGGCGTAGCAGGAGTCGGTCGGATAGGCGATCAGGCCGCCACCGCGCACGATGTCCGCCGCGAGGCGGATCAGGCGCGCCTGGGGCGTCACCGGATGCAGCTCCAGGTACTCACTCACCGGCTCCCCCCTCCTTCCGACCGATCCGATGCGCGCTCCCTTGGGGAGCATCGGCGCTCGAGTGCGTTATGATACCCGCATCACGAACTGGAACGGCCCCCGCCCTGCGGATGAATCCCACGCCCAAAGTCTCCCTCGATGACATCCGCGCCGCGCTCGAGCGCTCGCTCGCACCGACGGCGCTCGAGGTCCTCGACGACAGCGCACGCCACGCCGGCCATGCCGGGGCGCGCTCGGGCGGACATTACCGCGTGGCCGTCGTGTCGACGGCCTTCGCCGGCCGCTCCCGGCTCGAGTGCCACCGCCTGGTCTACCAGGCGCTCGAGCCGCTGATGGGCCAGGGCATCCATGCGCTGAACATTCGCGCGGGCGCCCCGGAGAGCCCGCAGCGCCCCGTCACTTGAGCCGGGTCCGGCCGCTCGGCCGAGCCCTCTCGCTTTCCACCACCCTAACGAGAACCTCATGAAGCATCTCAGGATCCTCTGCATCGGGCTCGCCACCCTGGGCCTGGCCGCCTGCCACGGCAAACCCACCTCGAGCGCCGGCGCATCCGCGGCGGTCGCCACGGTCAACGGCCACCCGATCACGCGCCAGTTCTACGACTCCTACATCAAGATGGTCTCCGGCGGGCGCACCCCGAGTGAGCTGACGCCGCAGCAGCGCGCGATGGTGCTCGACGGGCTGATCCGCGCCGAGGCGGTGGCCCAGGCGGCCGTCAAGCAGGGTCTGGACAAGCAGCCGCACACCGAGACGATGCTGAAGCTGACGCGCCTGAACGTGCTCGAGCAGGCGCTCTCGAACCAGTACCTCGCCAGCGCCGGGCCGACCGACGCGCAGCTGCAGTCGGTGTACGACCAGCAGCTCGCCAAGTTCCCCCAGGTCGAGTACCACGCACGGCACATCCTGGTGAAGAGCCAGACCGAGGCCGAGCAGATCATCCATCAGCTGAACGCCGATCACGACCGCAACTTCGCGCAACTCGCGAAGAAGGATTCGCAGGATCCGGGCTCGGCGCAGAACGGTGGGGACCTCGGCTGGTTCCCGCCGAACAACATGGTGCCGTCGTTCTCCGCGGCGCTGGCGAAGTTGAAGGTCGGCCAGATCACCCAGACGCCGGTGCACACGCGCTTCGGCTGGCACGTGATCCAGCTGCTCGGCACCCGGCCGATGCACGCCCCGAGCTTCGCGCAGGTCAAGGCCCGCCTGAAGCAGGCGGTGGAGAACAAGAAGTTCCAGACCTACACCTCCTCGCTGGTGAAGAAGGCGAAGGTCGAGACCTACCTCGATCCGCAGACCGGCGCGCTCTCGGCGAAGCCGACCGCCGGCATGCCGGCGATTCCGGCCCCGACGGCTCCGGCCGCGGCCCCGGCGGGCGCACCGGCCCCGACCGGCGCACCGAGTGCCACCCCGGCTGCGACCCCGTCAGGTCACTGAGCGATCGGATCGATCCTGCTGCGGAGCGGCGTCAGCCGCTCCGCAGCAGGACGTCCTCAGCGCCGGTGCGCCTCGAGCAGCTGGCGCAGCCCCGCCTCATCGAGGATGGGGATGGCGAGTGCACGCGCCTTCGTGAGCTTCGAGCCCGGCGCCTCGCCGGCGACCACGTAGCGGGTCTTCTTCGACACCGTGCCGCTCACCTTCGCCCCCAGCGCACTCAGGGCCTCCTGCGCCTGCTCGCGCGTCATGCCCGCGAGCGTTCCGGTGAGCACGAACGTCTGCCCGGCGAGCGGCAAGTCCGCCGGCCGCGCCGCGAACGGCGCCCAGGTGACCCCCGCCTCCCGCAGCCGTCCGATCAGCGCCCGATGCTCCGGGGCAGCAAAGAACGCGTGCACGTGCGCGGCGACGACCGGACCGACCTCCGCGACCTGTTCGATCTGCTCGGGATGCTCATCCGCCGCCTCGATCAACGCATCCAGATCACCGAAATGGCGCGCCAGGGCGAGCGCGGTCGCTTCACCGACCTCGCGGATGCCCAGCGCGTAGAGCAACCGCGGCAGCGTGGTCTGTTTGCTGCGCCCGAGCGCGGCGATCAGGTTGGCCGCGGACTTCTCGCCCATGCGCTCGAGCGACTGCAGATCCGCCGCGCCGAGTCCGTAGAGGTCGGCCGGTGAGCGCACCGTGCCGCGCTCGACGAGTTGCGCGACGACCTTCTCCCCGAGCCCCTCGATGTCCATCGCCAATCGACCCGCGAAGTGCCGGATCGCCTCCTGGCGCTGCGCCGGGCAGCTGAACCCGCCGGTGCAACGCGCCACCGCCTCGCCCGCGGGCTTGAGCACCTCGGAGTGACACACCGGGCAGCGCTGCGGCAGCGCCACCGCGTCGGTGTGGGGCGGGCGACGCGCCTCGATCACGCGCACCACTTCCGGGATCACGTCCCCGGCGCGGCGCACCACGACCGTATCGCCCACCCGCACATCCTTGCGCTGCACCTCATCGAAGTTGTGCAGCGTCACGTTGCTCACGGTCACGCCGCCGACGAACACCGGCTCGAGCCGCGCCACCGGCGTCACCGCGCCGGTGCGCCCGACCTGCCACTCGATCGCCCGCACGCGGGTCATGGCCTCCTCGGCCGGAAACTTGTGCGCCAGCGCCCAGCGGGGCGCGCGCGAGAGGAACCCGAGGCGAGTCTGGTACGCCAGGCGCTCGACTTTGTAGACCACCCCGTCGATCTGATAGGCCAGATGCGCCCGTCGCTCACCCATCTGGCGGTAGTACTGCAGGCATCCCTCGACACCCTGCACGCGCCGGCCCTCGGGACAGACCGGCAGACCCCACTGGCGCAGCGCCTCGAGCAGCTCGCTCTGGCGCTCGGGGAGGTCCCAGCCGCTGACGCTGCCGAGCCCGTAGCAGTACATCTGCAGGGGACGCGCGGCGGTGATGCGCGGATCGAGCTGGCGCAGGCTCCCGGCGGCGGCATTGCGCGGGTTGACGAAGGTCTTCTCGCCGCGCGCCTCGGCCTCACGATTGAGCCGCTCGAACCCCTGCAGCGGCATGAACACCTCCCCGCGCACCTCGAGCAGCGCCGGGGCTTTCGCGTGCAGGCGCAGCGGAACGGCGCGGATGGCGCGCACATTGGCCGTCACGTCCTCGCCCTTGAAGCCATCCCCGCGGGTCGCCGCCCGCTCGAGCAGGCCCGCGCGGTAGATCGCCGTCACGGCCAGCCCGTCGAGCTTCGGCTCGGCCAGATACTCCAGCGGCTCGTCCGTCCCGAGCCGCTCCGCGGCCCGCCGCTCGAAAGCCCGGACCTCCTCGTCGCTGAAGGCGTTGTCGAGCGAGAGCATGGGCACCTCGTGCACGACCGCCTCGAACGCGGCGCTCGGGGCGCCCGCCACGCGCTGCGTGGGGGAATCCGGGGTGATGAGTTCAGGGTGCGCGCCCTCCAGGGCGCGCAGTTCGCGCAGGAGCTGATCGTAGTCGGCGTCCGGGATCTGCGGATCGTCGAGCCCGTAGTAGCGCTCGTCGTGGTGGGCGATTTCGGTGCGCAGCGCGGCGATGCGTTCGCGCGCGCCGCCGCTCACGACAGGGCCTCGCCGGGATCGCCCGCCAGCGTCTCGCGCAGCTGCGCGAGACGCGCCTCGCTCAGCGGCTCGCCGCGCTCGTCCTGCACCTCGCCCTGGAGGCGCTCATTGAGATTCAGCGCCGCGCCGAGCAGCGCCTCGAAGGCCTCGGTCGCCGGCAGCGCGCCGGGCAGAACGGTGAAGAGGTTCAGGCCCGCATAGCGCTGCCCGTCCATGGCGTCGAGGTCGAACGTCCCCGGACGCGTCAGCGAGGCGACACTCACCAGCGCGCACCCGTGCGCATCCGGCAGGTGAAAGATCTCGAAGCGGCCGAGCCGGAACCCCTCGGCCGCAAGGGCCAGGCGCAGCAGCCGGCCGGAGAAGCGCTCCTCCGAGGCCATCAGCCGCAACGCCAGGATGCGGCGCGTCTCATCGGGCGGCCACTCCACGCGCGGCGGCGCCTCGGCACTCGCCGCGGGCGGCGAGAGCACCGGCGGGGAGCGCCCCGGTGGGGCGAGCACGGGCGGTTCGAGGACCGGCAGCTCGGGCGACTCGGCGACGGCGGGCGGCTCACTCGCCTCGAGGATGCGGACCGAGCCGACGCCCTCCTCGAGCACGTCCCAGTCTTGCGCCGCGGCGAGCGGACTCACCGTGGCGTGCGCCACGGGCGCCTCGTCCTCCTCGGGCGCATCGACCAGCACCGTCGGCAGCTCCCCGAGCGGATCGGGCGCGGCGCTCTCGCGCCAGGACTCCTCGGCCGCCGGCTCCGTCTCGAGCGACTCCTCGCCGATCCAGGGCTCCCCGGCGGCGGCGCGCGGCAGACCGCCGACGTGCGGCTCGCTCGGCGCATGCGCCGAGCCCAGCGGCGCACCGCGCCCCTGCCGCGGTCGACGCCATTCCCACAACGCCAGCGCAACGATGAACGCGCCGCCGAGGATGAGCAGTGTCCAGCGCAACTGCGACACGGTGACCCCCCGAAACATCAGACCGCGGCCAGCCGGACCGCCTCGTCCACATCCACGGCCACCAGCCGCGACACCCCCGCCTCGTGCATGGTCACCCCGAGCAGTTGGGCCGCCAGTTGCATGGTGGTCTTGTTGTGGGTGATGAAGATGAACTGCACGCGCTCGGACATCTCCCGGACAATGTCGCAGAAGCGCCCGACGTTGGCCTCATCGAGCGGGGCGTCCACCTCATCGAGCAGACAGAACGGCGCGGGGTTCAGATCGAAGATCGAGAACACCAGCGCCACGGCGGTGAGGGCTTTCTCCCCGCCGGAGAGCTGGTGGATGGAGCTGTTCTTCTTCCCCGGCGGGCGCGCCATGACCGACACTCCGGCATTGAGCACATCGTCCCCGACGAGCTCCAGGTACGCGTGTCCGCCGCCGAACAGGCGCGGAAACTTCTCCTTCATGCCGCTGTTGATCTTCTCGAACGTCTCCTCGAAGCGCGTGCGCGTCTCCTTGTCGATGCGTCGCATCGCCTCCTCGAGCGTCTCGAGCGCGCTGGTGAGGTCGGCGAACTGCCGATCGAGGTACTCCTTGCGCTCGGTCTGCTCGGTAAGCTCCTCGATCGCCGCGAGATTGACCTGGCCCAACTTCTCGATACCGGCGCGCAGCTCCGCGAGGTTCTGCTCCCACTGCGGCACGGTGGCGTCGCTGAGCAGCCCCTGCTCGACCTCGGGCAGCTCCAGCTGCGTGGCGCTGAACTGCTCGAAGAGCGCCTCGCGCCGCACGCGATTCTCCTGCGCCGCGAAGCGCGCCGCCTCCATCGCCTCGCGGGCGTGGTTCGCGCGCCGCTCCGCCTCGGTGCGCTGCTGCTCGAGCGCGCGCATCGCGATGTCGACTTCCTCGAGCGCCGCGCGCGCCGCGGCGAGCTCGTGCTCGACCTCCAGCCGCTGCGAGAGCGCCTCGTTCAGGCGCGCCTCGAGTTCGAGCACCGGGGCATCGCCGCCGGAGAGTTCCTGCTCGAGCTCCCCGCGGCGCCGCTCGAGCTGCGCCCGCTGCTCGCCCATGCGCGCGAGGCTGGTGACCGCGGCACTCTCGGCCGAGCGGCGCGACTCGATGCGCACCATCAGGTCGCGCGCCCCGAGCTGGGCGGCCTGGGCGCGTGAGCGCGCCGCGCTCACGCCCTCGCGGCGCACTTCGCGTTCCTCCTCGAGCCCCTCGCGCGCGGCGTTGAGCTCGGCGAGCCGCTCGATGCTCGCCTCGAGCGAGGCGCGCGCGCCGCTCATCGTCTCGCGCGCCGCGTCCCGCTCGCGCACGAGCTCGGCATGCTCCTCATCGATGCGGGTGCGCCGCGCGAGGGTCTGCTCGGCCCGCGCACGGGCCGCCTGCAGCGCCGCGGCCCGTTCGGCGTGGCGGCGCTGCGCGCCGTGGATCTGACTCTGCGTGCCGTCGCGCTCGGACTCCGCGCGCGCCAGTCCCTCACGCACGGCGGTGAGTTCGCCTTCGGCGTCGCGCACGCGCGCCTCGGCCTCGGCGGCCGCACTGCGCAGACTCTTCAGCCGGTGTTCGCGCTCGAGGATGCCCGCATGCGGATCGACGCCGCGGCTCACCCGCAGCCACGCCCGTCCGACCCACTCCCCGTTGCGGGTGATGATCGACTCGAGCGGGCCGAGATCGGCGCGGGCGCGCAGCGCCTCGCTCAGCGTCTCGGCGGTGCGCACGGCGGCGAGCGCCGCGTGCGCGGCGGCGGAACCGGACACTTTGTCCGCCAGCGTCGGCCCGGATGCGCCCTGCGGGGCGCCGCCGGAGGATTCCTGCACGAGCACGAGGCGACCCTCGCGCAGCGACTGCAGCGGTTCGGCCAGCGTGTCGAGCGCCTCGACGCAGACCGCCTCGAGATAATCCCCGAGGGCGGTCTCGACGGCCCGCTCCCAGCCATTCTCGACCTCGAGCCGCTCGGCGAGCCGCTCGGCGCCCGCGAGGCCGGCACCGCCGAGCCACTCGCGCACCTGCCCGGCGCTGCTCGAGAGTGCCGCCTTCTGCACCGCCTCGAGCGAGGTGCATTCCTCGCGCGAGCGCTCACGCGCCTCGCGCGAGCGCTGTAAGTCTCGTTCGGCCTGCAGCTGTGCGCCGCGGGCCGCCTGCACGCGCTCAAGCGTTGCGCTCAGGCGCTCGGCGAGCACCTCGGTCGCCTCGCGCGCCTCGCTCTCCTGGGCCTGAAGCAGCGCGAGCTGCTCGCTCGACTGCTGCGCCTCGAGCGCCTCGCGCTCCAGGGCGAGCCGCTCGCTCTGCGCGGCGAGCCGGCGCAGCTGGTTGTCGAGCTGCTCGATGCGGGCCCGCTCGACCTGCGCGGTGCGATCGGCCGCCCCGAGGGCCTGATTGAGTTGCTCCCAGCGCTCCTGCCAGGCGGCGAGTTCCCCCTCGGCCGACTCCAAGGCCTCGGCGGCCGCCTGCTCGGCATGCTGGGCGCCCTCGAGCGCCGGGGCGGACTGTTCGAGCTCGGCACGCACCGCGGCGAGCTCTCGTTCCTCGCGCTCGATGTGCGCGGCGAGCTCGGCCAGACTGGCACGGGCCTGGGAGAGATCGGAGCGCTGGCGCTCGCGCAGCGCGCGGGTGTGCTGGATCGACTGCTCGAGGCGCGAGATCTCCGCGCCGAGGGTGTAATGGCGCGCCTGCACCGCCGAGAGCTGCTCACCGGCCTCGCCGTGGCGCTCGCGTGCGCTCTCGATCGCAGCCTCCGCGGCACGCTGATCGGCAAGGGCGGCCTGCATCTCGAGCTCGCGCTCGCGGGTGGCGCTGTCGTGCACGTCGGCGCCGCTGTCGAGCTCGCGCATGCGCAGCGCGAGCAGCTCCGCCAGGGTGCGGCGCTCCTGCTCCTTCAGCCCCTGGTAGCGCCGTGCGGTGGCCGCCTGGCGCTGCAGGTGACGGATCTGCTTCTCGATCTCCTCGCGCACGTCCTGCAGGCGCTCGAGGTTCTCGCGCGTCTCGGCGATGCGGCTCTCGGTCTCGCGCCGCCGCTCCTTGTAGCGGGAGATGCCGGCGGCCTCCTCGACGAACGCGCGCATGTCCTCGGCCCGCGCCTCGATGATGCGCGAGATGGTGCCTTGCTCGATAATCGCGTAGCTGCGCGAGCCAAGACCGGTGCCGAGGAACAGGTTGGTGATGTCCTTGCGCCGGCAGCGCGCCCCGTTGATGTAGTAACCGGAGGAGCCGTCGCGCGCGACCTGGCGCTTCAGCGCGATCTCGTTGTAGCTCGCGTACGCACCGCCGACCTTGCCGTCGGAGT
Source organism: Pseudomonadota bacterium (assembly GCA_021851405.1). Lineage (GTDB taxonomy): Bacteria > Pseudomonadota > Gammaproteobacteria > Steroidobacterales > Steroidobacteraceae > 13-2-20CM-66-19. Next base: position 51,472 of record JAJZDW010000005.1, on the reverse strand, counting down.
TGTCGAACACCAGCTCCACCGAGGCGGTGCCGACCGGCTTGCGCTGCGAGGAGCCGTTGAAGATGACATCGGCCATGTTGTCGCCGCGCAAGTGCTTGGCCGACAGCTCGCCCATCACCCAGCGGACCGCGTCGATCACGTTCGACTTGCCGCAGCCGTTCGGGCCCACCACGCCGGTGAGATTGCTCGGGAAGGTAACTTGGGTGGGATCGACGAAGGATTTGAATCCGGCGAGCTTAATTTTGGTCAGCCGCATCTACTGATCTTCCGTTCTCTTCTGGAGGGCCGCCGCAGCGAAGCGCGGTAGTGTAGAGTAATTGCCCATGCCCTCACAGCCTGCCACCTCCATCGAGACGTTCCCCAATCCCTGCCCCGGGTCCGACTACACCATCCGCATGCGGATCCCGGAGTTCACCTGTCTGTGTCCGCGGACCGGTCAGCCGGACTTCGCCACGCTCAAGCTCGCCTACGTGCCCGATCAGCGCTGCGTGGAGCTGAAGTCCCTGAAGCTGTACATCTGGTCATTCCGCGACCGCGGCGCGTTCCACGAGGCGGTCACCAACGAGATCGCCGATCTGCTCGCCGCCGAGCTCGCGCCGCGCTTTTTGCGCCTCGAGGGGCGCTTCAAGGTGCGCGGCGGGATCTACACCCGGGTCATCGCCGAGCGGCGCTCGACGCACTGGCAGCCCCCCCCGCCGGTCCACCTGCCCTAGGGCCGAGGTGCCCGGCGCACGCGGCGCTGTACAGGCCCAGAGGCGCCGGTATAATCGCGCGTCCCGCAAGAGCCTTATGCGTAGGAGCAACTGATGTCGGCCAAGAAACCCGCGCCCAAAACTGCGAAGGGTAAGAAGGCCGCGCCGGCGAAATCCGCAGTGAAGAAGTCCGTCACGGCCAAGCGGCCGCCGGCTGCGCACAAGAGCGTAGCCCGCCCTGCTGCGCACAAGAGCGCGGCGGTCAAGAGCACCGCCCATCCGCGCAAAGCGGACACGCCCGAGACCGAGACGAGCGCCGAGCGGATGCATGTGCCTGTCGCGCCCCCCCATCTGCCACCGATGCGCGAGCGCACAGTGCATGTAATCGACGCCGAGGAAGGCGAGTCGGCCGAGCCGGGCAGTCTGCTCGCCGGCCCCCGCAACGTTCAGCCGTACATTCAAAAGCGCGGCGAACAGTACATGAGCAAGGAGCAGCTCGAGCACTTCCGCAACATCCTCAACAGCTGGAAGCGCGACCTGATGGTCGAGGTCGACCGCACGGTCTCGCACATGAAGGATGAGGCGGCGAACTTCCCCGACCCCTCCGACCGGGCCACCCAGGAAGAGGAATTCAGCCTGGAGCTGCGCACCCGGGATCGCGAACGCAAGCTGATCCGCAAGATCGACGAGGCGTTGAAGCGCATCGAGGACGGCAGCTACGGCTACTGCCTCGAGACCGGCGAGGAGATCGGCATCAAGCGCCTGGAGGCCCGTCCCGTGGCCACCTTGAGCATCGAGGCCCAGGAGCGGCGCGAGCGGCGCGAGAAGCAATACGGCGATCGCGACGACCGCTACCGCTGATCCAAGCGCGGCGGCCGGTTACGTCGGCCGCTTCGCCCCCTCCCCCACCGGCGCGCTGCACCTGGGGTCGCTTCTGGCGGCCGTGGGCAGCTATCTCGACGCCCGCCACCACGGCGGCCGCTGGCAGCTGCGCATCGAGGACATCGATCCGCGCTGCATTCCCGGCAGCGCGGATCAGATCCTGCGCACCCTCGAGGCATTCGGCCTCGAATGGGATGGCCCGCTCGAGGTGCAAAGCCGACGCACCGAGCACTACCAGGCCGCGCTCGAGCGGCTGCGCGAGGCGGGCGCGACGTTCGAGTGCACCTGCTCGCGCAGCGAGCTCGCCGCACTCGGGGCGCTCACCAGCCGCTACCCCGGCCTGTGCCGCGCCGGACCCCGACGCCACGGCCCGAGTGCCACGCGCCTGCGCATCGACGCACAGCGCATCTTCACCTTCGAGGATCGCTTCCAGGGGCCCTTCCGCTGTGCGGCCGGCAGCCTCGGGGATGTGGTCGTGCGCCGCCGCGACGGGGTGTTTGCCTACCAGCTCGCCGTCGTCGTCGATGATGCGCTACAGGGTGTCACCGACGTGGTGCGCGGCGCGGACCTGCTGGAGAGCACGGGCTGGCAGATCGCGCTGCAGGAGGCGCTGCGGCTGCCGCAGCCGCGCTACGGCCATCTGCCGCTGCTGACCGAGTCCGGCGGGGCGAAGCTCGCCAAGCGCCACCGCGCCGCCCCCCTCGACGCCGGACACGCGAGCGCCGAACTGCTCGAGGTGCTGCGACTGCTCGGCCAGGGGCCGCCGGTCGACCTCGAGGGCGCCGCACCTGCGCTCGTGCTCGCCTGGGCGAGCCGGCATTGGCGGCCCGAGGCCTTCCACGGCCGCCGCGAGATCGCGTTGGCGCGTCGCGCGCCCCCCTGAAACGACACGGGGCCCGCGCCTTGCGGCGCGGGCCCCGTGCAGGATCGTCTGCGCGCGTGCGTTACGCGACGTCGACGTCGCGCATCGAGAGGCGGATGCGCCCCTGACGGTCGACTTCGAGCACCTTCACGCGGATCACATCGCCTTCCTTGAGCTTGTCGCTGACGCGCTCGACGCGCTCGTTGGAGATCTGCGAGATGTGCACCAGGCCATCGCGGCCCGGCAGGATGGTGACGAATGCGCCGAAGTCCATCAGGCGCGCCACCTTGCCCTCGTAGATGCGCCCGACCTCGACATCGGCGGTGATCAGCTCGATGCGCCGCTGCGCCTCGCGGCCAGCCGTTCCGTTGACCGAGGCGATCTTCACCGTGCCGTCGCTCTCGATGTCGATGGTGGTGCCGGTCTCCTCGGTGATCTGACGGATCACCGCACCGCCCTTGCCGATGACGTCGCGGATCTTCTCCGGATCGATCTTCAGCGTGATGATCGAGGGCGCCCACTCGGACATGTTGGCCCGCGGGGTGCTGATGACCTTGTTCATCTGCTCGAGGATGTGCAGTCGGCCGTCGCGCGCCTGAGCGAGCGCGACCTTCATGATCTCCGGCGTGACGCCCTCGACCTTGATGTCCATCTGCAGCGCGGTCACGCCGTCTTTGGTGCCCGCCACCTTGAAATCCATGTCGCCGAGATGATCCTCGTCGCCGAGGATGTCGGTGAGCACCTTGAAGCGCCCGCCCTCGAGCACCAGCCCCATCGCGACACCGGCCACCGGCGCCTTGATCGGCACACCGGCGTCCATCATCGCGAGCGAGGAGCCGCACACGCTCGCCATGGAGCTCGAGCCGTTCGACTCGAGGATCTCCGAGACGACGCGGATCACGTACGGGAACTTGGCCATGTCGGGCATGACGGCATTCACGCCGCGGCGGGCGAGGTTGCCGTGGCCGATCTCGCGGCGCTTCGGGGAGCCCATCATGCCGGTCTCGCCGACCGAGAACGGCGGGAAGTTGTAGTGCAGCATGAACGGTTCGCGCCGCTCGCCCTCGAGCGCATCGATGATCTGCGAATCGCGGGTGGTGCCGAGCGTCGTGACCACGAGCGCCTGCGTCTCACCGCGGGTGAACAGCGCCGAGCCGTGGGTGCGCGGCAGTACGCCGACCTTGACGGTGATCGGACGCACCGTGACGCAGTCGCGCCCGTCGATGCGCGGCTCCCCGTTGAGGATGCGCTGGCGCACGATGTCGCTTTCGAGCTTGAACAGCGCGGTGTCGACCGGATCGACACTCCACTGCGCGCCCTCGCCTTCGGTGAGCGCGGCGATCGTCTCGCGCTTGATCTCCCCGATGCGGGTGTAGCGCTGCTGCTTCTCGGTGATGGTATAGGCCTGGGCGAGCGCATCGCGGGCCTTGGCGGCGACGGCAGCGGCGAGCTCGGCGCTCTCGGCCGGTGCCTGCCACTCCCAGCGCGGCTTGCCGGCCTCGCGGGCGAGCTCACGGATCGCGCCGATCGCGGTCTGCATCTGCTGGTGGCCGAACACCACCGCGCCGAGCATCTGCTCCTCGGTGAGGCCCTTGGCCTCGGACTCGACCATCAGCACGCCCTTCTCGGTGCCGGCGACCACCAGGTGCAGCTGCGACTCGGCGAGCTCGGCGAGCGTCGGGTTGAGCACGTACGCGCCATTCTTCCAGCCGACGCGCGCGGCGCCGACCGGACCGTTGAACGGAATGCCCGAGAGCGCAAGCGCCGCGGACGCCCCGAGCAGCGAGGCAATATCCGGATCGATCTGCGGGTCGAGCGAGACCACCGTCGCCACGACCTGCACGTCGTTGAAGAACCCATCCGGGAACAGCGGACGGATCGGGCGGTCGATCAGACGCGAGGTCAGCGTCTCTTTCTCGCTCGGCCGACCCTCACGCTTGAAGAACCCGCCCGGGATGCGCCCGGCGGCGTAGGTCTTCTCCACGTAGTTGACGGTGAGGGGCAGGAAATCGCGGCCCGCGGCCGGCGACTTCTGCGCACACACTGTGACCAACACCACCGTGTCGCCCATGGAGACGCGCACCGCACCGTTGGCCTGACGGGCCAGTTCGCCGGTGTCCAGCGTGACCGTATGGGAGCCGTATTGAAATGACTTGCTGACGCTCAAGGTCCAGTCCTCGAATTGCAAAAAAGTTCAGCGGCAAACACCAGGCAGAAAAATAACGAAGGGCCGCAGTGTTTGCGGCCCTCCTGGTGTTCGTTCAGCGGCGCAGTCCCAGACGCTCGACCAATTCCTGATAGGTCTGCGGCTGAGTCGCCTTGAGGTAATCGAGGAGCTTGCGGCGCTGATTGACGAGCTTCACCAAGCCGCGCCGCGAGGCGTGATCGGCCTTGTGCGCGCTAAAGTGCTCGCCCAGGCCATTGATGCGCTCGGAGAGCAACGCAACCTGAACCTCGGGGGATCCGGTATCCGCAGGTCCGCGCTGGTATTGCGTCAGAATCCCGCTCTTTTTCTCGCTGGTTAAAGCCATTGCACGACGGTCCTAAGTAACTGTATTAGATGCCGGTTTAAGGAAGCCCGCAATTTTACCTGGGGAGGGGCCTTCGCCACAAGGTCGGCGCTGCGATATGCTCGCGCCATGAAGATTCGACCGCTTCTGCCCATCGTCCTCGCCGGCTCGGTGCTGCTCGGCGGCTGTGCGGGCGGACCGGCGCCGAGGGGCGCCGCCACCGCCGCGGCAGTCGCCTGCGGGCACGCCGCACACCCGCTCAGGTCGCAGTCCTGCTCGCCGTTCACCCGTCGCTACAGCGGCCAGCAGCTGCGCCAGACCGGGCATACGAACGCCGCGCGCGCGCTCTCGGCGCTCGATCCGGCCGTGACGACCCAGGGGCCCTGAGGCCGCCCCGCACGGAGCGCCGGCAGGGCCGTAGAGCCCCTCAGGCCGGCGGCGTCCCGGTGAGCGCCAGCAGACGGCGCGGCTGTACCGTGCCGCTGGCCAGCTCCCCGAGACCCATGAAGGCGCCGCGCTCATCGTACAGGCGCGCCTTGCCGGTGGCCGCGACGCTCACCACCACCGCCTGTCCGTGGCGCACCCGATCGGCCTGCGCCGCATCGAGGACGACCCCCGGCAGGTGCCCGAGCGGCCGGTCGGCCGCCAGCAGCCCGTCCGCGCGCGCCTCGGCGCCGGCGGCCTCGAGAGCCTCCAGAGTCTGCATCGGTTCGCGCTCGAAGGGTGCCACCCACTCGCGCCGCAGCAGCACCACGTGGCCGCAGGTGCCGAGCGCACCGGCGATGTCCTCGGCGAGCACGCGCACGTAGGTGCCCTTGGAGCACTCCACGGTCAGTTCCAGCCGCTGCGCCTCGGCCTCGAGCAGCGTCAGGGCGTAGATTTCGATGGGGCGCGCCGCGCGCTCGACGGACACCCCGGCGCGGGCGAGTTCGTACAGCGGCCGCCCGTCGCGCTTCAGCGCCGAGTACATCGGGGGCACCTGCCGCTGCGCCCCGCGCAGCCCGGCAAGTGCCGCCTCGAGCATCCCGGGGTCGAGCGGCGGCACCGCCGCCCGCTCGATCACCTCGCCTTCCCCGTCGCCGGTGGCCGTGCGCGCCCCGAGGGCGATGGCGAAGCGGTAGCGCTTGCGGCTCGAGAGGATCTCCCCGGCGATCTTGGTCGCCTCGTCCAGGCAGATCGGCAGCATCCCGGTGGCCAGCGGATCGAGACTGCCGGCATGACCGGCCTTGGCCGCCCCGTAGAGCCGCCGTACGCGCTGCAGCGCCGCATTCGACGAGAGCCCCAGGGGCTTGTCGAGAAGCACGATCCCGCTCGGCATCGACTCAGTGCTTGCCCTGGTCTTCGGCGCGCGCCCGATCGATCAGCCCGCTCAGCTGCGCGGCCTTCTCGGCGGTGTCATCGAGCAGAAACTCCAACCGCGGCGCATGGCGCAGGCCGAGCTCGCGCCCCACCTGCCCGCGCAGAAACCCTCCGGCGTGCATCAGCCCGCGCAGCACCTCCTCGGCCGGGTGCTGCGAGGCGAACGGCGTGACGTAGATGCGCGCCACGCTCATGTCGGGCAGCAACCGCACCGCGGTGACCGTGACGCTGCCGATGCGCGGGTCCTTGACCTCGCGCGCGATCAGCGCCGCCAGCACGCGCTGCAGCTGCGACTCGATTCTGCGGACTCTGGGGCTGGCCGAGCTCATTACAGCGTCCGAGCCACCTCGATGCGCGCGAAGCACTCGATCTGATCCCCGACGCGCACGTCCTGGTAGTTCTTCACGCCGATGCCGCACTCGGTGCCGGCCCGCACTTCCCCGACGTCGTCCTTGAAGCGGCGCAGCGACTCGAGCGCCCCTTCGAAGATGACGACGTTCTCGCGCAGCACGCGGATCGGGTTGTTGCGCTTGACCGCGCCCTCGGTCACCAGACAGCCGGCGACCACACCGAACTTGCTCGAGCGGAACACGTCGCGCACCTGCGCCACACCCAGGATCTGCTCCTTGATCTCCGGCTGCAGCAGACCGGTCATCATCTGACGCACATCGTCGATGACCTCGTAGATGATGCTGTAGTAACGCACCTCGACGCCGGTTTCCTTCATCACATCGCGTGCCCCGGAATTGGCGCGCACGTTGAAGCCGATGATCAGCGCCTTGGAGGCCGCCGCGAGCTGCACGTCCGACACGGTGATCCCACCGATGCCGCTCGAGATCAGCTTGACTTGCACTTCGCTCGTCGAGAGCTTCTCGAGCGACTCGCGCAGCGCCTCGACGCTGCCTTGCACATCGCCCCTGATCACCACCGCCACGGAGCCGGCCTTGCCTTCCCCGAGCTGCGAGAACACGTCCTCGCTACGAGTGGCGTGACGCGCGAGCTTCACGTCGCGCGACTTGCTCTGGCGGTAGGTCGCCACTTCGCGCGCCTTGCGCTCGCTCTCGAGCACGAGGATCTCCTCCCCGGCGTTCGGTGCGCCCGAGAGGCCGAGCACCACCACCGGCATCGACGGCGGGGCGTCCTCGACGGCCTTGCCGGTCTCGTCGAACAACGCGCGCACGCGGCCGAACTCGGTCCCGGCGATGATCGGATCGCCGAGCCGCAACGTACCCTTCTTCACCAACACCGTGGCCACCGCTCCGCGGCCCTTCTCGACGCTCGACTCGATGACCACACCACTGGCGAGTCCGGTGCGCGGGGCGCGCAGCTCGAGCACTTCGGCCTGCAGCAGCACCGCCTCGAGCAGCGCATCGATGCCCTCGCCGGTGTGCGCCGAGACGTTGACGAACATGTTCTGTCCGCCCCACTCCTCGGGGATCACCTCCTGCTTGGACAGCTCGTGGCGCACACGTTCCGGGTCGGCGCCGTTCTTATCGATCTTGTTCACCGCCACGACGATCGGCACGCCCGCGGCGCGCGCATGCTGGATCGCCTCGAGGGTCTGGGGCATCACGCCGTCATCGGCGGCCACCACCAGGATGACCACGTCGGTGGCCTTCGCGCCGCGCGCGCGCATCGCCGTGAAAGCGGCGTGGCCCGGGGTGTCGATGAAGGTGATGACGCCCTTGGGCGTCTCGACGTGATACGCCCCGACGTGCTGGGTGATGCCACCGGCCTCGCCCGCGGCCACTTTGGCGCGGCGGATGTAATCGAGCAGCGAGGTCTTGCCGTGATCGACGTGACCCATGACGGTGACCACCGGCGGGCGCGCCTCGAGCTCGATCCGCTCGACGCCCGCACCCTGCAGATCGACCTCGATCTGCGCCTCCTGCATCGGCTTGGCGGTATGGCCCATCTCCTCGATCACGAGCACCGCGGTGTCCTGCTCGAGCGGCTGATTGATCGTCGCCATGATGCCGAGGTTCATCAGTGTTTTGATCAGCACCGGCGCCTTCACGGCGAGCTTCTGCGCCAATTCCGCCACGGTGATGGTCTCCGGCACGGTCACCTCGCGCACCACTGGGGCGGTCGGCCGCTCGAACCCGTGCCGCGCCTCGCCCGAGCCGCGCACGGCGCGCGACTTCAGCGGCCGGCGCTTCTTGATTCGCGAGCTGACATCGGAGGCGACGTGCAGCTCCTCGCGCCCGTAGCGGGTGTGTTTGTCATCGCCCGCAGCCGGGCGATGGGCCCCGGCCGGCCGGGCCGGGGGGACGTCCTTCGCCTTCGGCGGTGCCGGCGGCGCAGCCACCGGGACCGGCGAAGCCGCCGGCACCGGCGCGCTCACGCGGGTCGCATCGCGGCTGTGGCGCTCGCGATCCTCGCGCTCGCGGTCGCGTTCACGCTGTGCACTTTCCTCGGCGCGCTGCTCCGCTTCGCGGCGGGCCTCGTCCTGGGCGCGCTTGCGGGCCGCTTCCTCTTCCTCGATGCGGCGGCGGTTCTCCGCCTCGAGCCGCTCGTGTTCACGCCGCTCCTGCTCGAGACGCTCCTGCTCGAGACGCTCGGCCTCCTCGGCCTCGCGGCGCTTCTGCTCGACCTCATCGTGTTGCTTGCGCGCCTGCTCCTGGAGCACGTCGCGCTTGATGTAGGTGCGCTTGGTGCGCACCTCCACGTTCACGGTGCGCGCGCGCCCCTGGACGCTCGCCAACTTCAGCTCACTTTGCGTCTTGCGTCGCAGCGTGATGCGCCGCGGCGCCGCATCGCTGTTCTGCTCGGTCTCCCCGTGGCTGCGGCGCAGATGCGTCAGCAGCTCGAGCTTCGCATCGTCGCTGATGTGATCGTCCGGCCCGTTCACGGGGATGCCGGCCTGATCGAGTTGCTCGAGCAGCCGGTCCACCGGCACCTTCAGGACCTCGGCAAATTGGGCTACGGTCACTTCCGCCATACGTCTTGCACTCCCCCGGTCATTGACCGGGCGCGAACCAGTGAGCCCGCGCAGTCATGATGAGCTTGCCCGCCTCTTCCGGCGTCATGCCCTCGATATCGTTCAAATCGTCGATCGACTGCTCGGCGAGCTCCTCGCGCGTGCGCACCCCGCGGCGCGCCAGCGCCAGCGCGAGCTCCGGGCTCATGCCCTGCAGCCGCAGCAAATCGTCCGCCGGCATCGCCTGTTCGAGCGACTCCTCGCTCGCGATCGCCTGGGTGAGCAGCACGTCGCGAGCGCGATTGCGCAGCTCCTTGACGATCTGCTGATCGAACTCGGCGATTCCGGCGAGTTCGCCCTGTGGCACGTAGGCGATCTCCTCGATGGTCGAGAACCCCTCCTGGGCCAGGATGGTCGCGACGTCCTCGTCGACGTCGAGCTGTTTCATGAACAGCTGCACCAGCGTCTTCGACTCCGAGTCGCTCTTCGCCTCGGCGTCCGACTCGGTCATCACGTTCAGCTCCCAGCCACTCAGCTGGCTGGCCAAGCGGATGTTCTGTCCGCCGCGGCCGATGGCCTGGGAGAGCTTGTCCTCGGCCACCGCGACATCCATGCTGTGCGAGTCCTCATCGACCACGATCGAGAGCACTTCGGCCGGCGACATGGCGTTGATCACGAACTGTGCCGGGTTCTCATCGAAGGGAATGATGTCGACGCGCTCCCCGGCGATCTCGTTCGAGACGGCCTGGACGCGCGAGCCGCGCATGCCGACGCACGCGCCGACCGGATCGATGCGCGGATCGTTGCTGCGCACGGCGATCTTGGCGCGCACGCCCGCATCGCGGGCCGCCCCGAGAATCTGGATCAGGCCCTGCCCGACCTCCGGCACTTCGAGTTTGAACAGCTCGATCAGGAACTCCGGGGCGGTGCGACTGAGAAACAGCTGCGGGCCACGGACCTCCGAGCGCACCTCGCGCAGGAACGCCTTGATGCGATCCTGCGCCTTGACCTGCTCGCGCGGGATCATGTCGGTGCGCTGCACGAACCCCTCGGCGTTCGAACCGAGGTCGATGAAAATGCCGTTGCGATCGACGCGCTTGACCACACCGCTGACCAGCGTGCCGACGCGATCGCGGTAGGCATCGACCACCTGCTGGCGCTCGGCCTCGCGCACCTTCTGCACGATGACCTGCTTGGCCTGCTGGGCGGCGATGCGCCCGAAGGTGACCGACTCGATCGGCTCCTCGACGTACCCGTCGACCGTCGCATTCGGGTTCATGTCGAGCGCATCCTCCAGGCGCAGCTCGCGCTCCGGGGCCTGCAGCTCGGTGGAGTCATCGGCGAACACCTTCCAGCGCCGGAACGTCTCGTAATCCCCGCTGCGCCGGTCGATGGCGACGCGCGCGTCCCACTCCTCGCCATGCTTGCGGCGCGTGGCGGCGGCGAGCGCTGCCTCGAGCGCCTCGAAAATCACTTCTTTGTCGACGCCCTTCTCATTTGAGACGGCATCGACAACCATCAGGATTTCCTTGTTCACTACTGATTACCTCTACAACTGTCGCCTGCGGCGCACGCCACTCAACCGGCCAATCTCGCCTTGGCCATCTCGCCGTAACCCACCGTCACCTTCTGCCCGTCGACCTCAAGCTCGATCCCCGACTCGCCCGCCGAGCACAGCGTGCCGGTGTAGCGGCGCCGGCCCTCGCGCGGCGCGGCAAGCTCGATGAACACCCGCGACCCGGCGAAGCGCTCGAAATGCGCCCGCGTGCGCAGCACCCGGTCGAATCCAGGCGAGGACACCTCGAGCGCGTAGGCCGTCGGAATCGGATCCTCGACATCGAGCAGCGCCGAGACCTCGCGGCTGACGCGCTCGCAATCCTCAATACCGACCCCTTCGGGCCGGTCAATGAACAGCCGCACCGTGGCGCTGGAACGTCCGGCGCTGTACTCCACGTCCACCAACTCATAGCCGAGCCGCCCCGCCAAGGGCTCAATGAGGGCGATCAGCCGCTCTCGCAATGTCGCCGCCATCGATCCTCCCCCGCCGCCGAGGCGCCCATAAACAAAACGGGCCGCCCGGCCCGTCCGGCCGCTGCACTGCGGCCGCCGTACTCCCCACGGTGCGCACCTCGCGGCCTCGCACCTCGAAATTCGCCGCACGCACTGCGTTGCCCGCCGGCCACCCAAAAACAAAAAGCCCCTCGGGGGGCTTTATCGTGATCACGCTGTCGGAGCACTCGTCCCGAGGGCGCAGCCGCTCCGAATCCCGCGGCCGAGGCCCGCCGGGAAGCGCATTGTACGCTGAAGCGCCGCCGTCGTGAAGGTCTTTTCCATCAGGGTGTTCCACGCCGTCCACCGCGCCGGAAATGCGCCCGCCCGTCGCGCGGGCCGCTACCATAGCGGCCCATGAAGGATCCGGCGATCGGCTCAGGCGGGGGCGCGGCGCGCATCGACCGGTGGCTGTTCGGGGTGCGCCTGTTCAAGTCGCGCGCGCTCGCCACCGAGGCGGTCAGCGGGGGACGGGTGCACGTCAACGGGGCACGCGTGAAAGCGGCGCATGTGGTCCGCCCCGGGGACGTGGTGCGTTTCATGCGCGGGGCGGTGGAGTTCGACTGCACGGTGCAGGCGGTCCCCGCGCGGCGCGGACCGGCCGCCCAGGCCGTGCACTGCTACCTCGAGAGCGAGGCGAGTCAGGCGCGCCGGGCGGCATTCGCCGAGCGCTCGCGCCTCGCCGTCGCATTCGCACCGCGGCCCGAGGAGCGGCCCGACAAGCATGCCCGGCGCGAGCTGCGCCGGTTGCGCGGACGCGACTGAAGCGCCCCGAGGCGAGGCCGGAGCCGATATTACCCACAACGGCGCGGGCCGAGACCCGCGCGTGACGAGGTTCACTGCATGTCGCTCAGCGTTTTTGACGTCTTCAAGATTGGCATCGGACCGTCGAGTTCGCACACCATGGGGCCGATGCGCGCGGCGCGCGAGTTCCTGCTCGATCTCGAGCGCTCCGGGCGGCTCGCCTCGGTCGAGTCGCTGACCGTGCGCCTGTACGGATCGCTCGCGCTCACCGGACTCGGACACGGCACGGACCGGGCGGTGATGATGGGCCTGACGGGCGCTGACCCCGAGACGGTCGACCCCGACAGCATTCCCCAGACCCTCGAGGCGATCGGCGCGAGCGGCCGGATCTCGCTGCTCGGAGCGCACGCGGTGCCGTTCGAGCCGGCGCGCCATCTGCTGCTGCTGCGCACCGAGCGGCTGCCCGAACATCCCAACGGCATGCGCTTCACCGCGGCGCTGGCCGGCGGCGAGCCGCACGAGCAGGAGTACTACTCGATCGGCGGCGGGTTCATCGTGCGCGCCGGGGAGGATCAGGCACGCGAGGCCCGTGCGCGGGCCGCCCCTGCCTACCCGTTCTCGAGCGGCCGCGAGCTGCTCGCGCTGTGCCGCGAGCACGGGCTGGAGATCTTCGAGCTGGTGCTCGCCAACGAGCGCGCCTGGGCCAGCGAGACCGAGGTGCGCGCCGGGGTGATGAGGATCTGGGCGGTGATGCAGGCCTGCGTGATGCGCGGCTTTCGCCAGAACGGGGTGTTGCCCGGCCCGCTGAAGGTGCGCCGGCGCGCCCCGAAGCTCTACCGCCAGCTCACCGAGAGCGGGGGCGCGCGGCCGCTCGAGACGCTCGACTGGGTCGATGCGTTCGCACTCGCGGTGAACGAGGAGAACGCCGCCGGCGGCCGGGTCGTCACCGCGCCGACCAACGGCGCGGCGGGCATCGTGCCGGCGGTGCTGCACTACTACCACCGCTTCGAGCCCGGCGCCTGCGACGACGGGGTGGTGCGCTTCATGCTCACCGCGGCAGCGATCGGCATGCTCTATAAGCAGAATGCCTCGATCTCGGGCGCCGAGATGGGGTGCCAGGGCGAGGTGGGCGTCGCCTGCTCGATGGCCGCCGCGGGTCTCGTGGCGGCACTGCAGGGCAGCAACGAGCAGTGTGAGAACGCCGCGGAGATCGGCATGGAGCACAACCTCGGACTCACCTGCGATCCGGTCGGCGGCCTGGTGCAGATCCCGTGCATCGAGCGCAACGCGATGGGTGCGGTGAAGGCCATCAACGCCGCGCGGCTCGCCATGCGCGGTGACGGCAGCCACAAGGTCTCCCTCGATCACGTCATCCTCACCATGCGCCAGACGGGCGAGGACATGTCGACGATCTACAAGGAGACCTCCCAGGGCGGTCTCGCCGTGAACGTGACGGAGTGCTGAGCGCACTCAGCGTGCGCGGATTTCGATTTCCCCGGCCACCGAGACGCGATTGCGGCCGGCCGCCTTGGCATCGTAGAGCGCGCCATCGGCGCGATGGCGCAGCGTCTCGAGCGAATCGCCCTCACGACCGATCGCGACGCCGATCGACAGCGTCACTTCGCCGGCGAACTGCGCCCCGTCGGGGTGCACGATCAAACTGCGCTGCGCCGCGGAGCGGATCTGATCGGCGAGCGCCGCGGCGGCGCGGAGCGTCTTGGCGCGCAGCAGCACCACGAATTCGTCTCCACCGATGCGCGCCGCCACATCCTCCGCCGCGAGCTGCTCGCGTAGGATCTTCGCCACCTTGATCAGCACCTTGTCGCCGATCACGTGACCGTGGGTGTCGTTGACGCGCTTGAAAAAATCGATGTCGACGGCGAGCAGCACCACCTGGGAGAAGTCCGCCGGGTCGTCCTGTCCGTCGAACGCGCGGCGAAAGCCGGCGAGGTTCACCAGTCCCGTGAGCGGATCGCGCAGCGGCTCGGTCTGCGCCCGCTCGAGCCGCTCGATGACCCCGGCGACCTCCTCGCGCTGCTTGGCGAGCTGCGCATGCAGGCCGCGCAGCGTCGACTGCACATGTGCGGCCTGCGCCAGCAACTCCTGCAGCAGTGCGCGCACGCTCTGCGGATCGGGCTCGGCCAGCCGCTCGGTGGTGTGCGCCAGCGCCGCGGTGAACGTCTGCAGCGTCCCTTCGGCCGCCGCGGTGTCCTGCTCGGTCCGTCCGATCAGCTCGCGCAGCTCGCGCTGCGCCAGTTCGAACATCTCCACGTCGCGCGCGGCGATGTGCAGCGCATGCAGCCGGCAGACGTCGGCATCGGAGAGCGCGCCGATGGAGGCGATCAGCTTGTCGAGATCCTGGGAGAGCGTCGGGTTGAGCTCACCCGCGTGCTCGTACCACACCGCGTAGCTCAACGGGTGGTAGCCCGCCTCGTGCGGCGACATCAACTGCAGGGCCCGCCGGAGAATCTCGGCGCTCTCTTCCCTAGATTGCTGGTAGCGCATGCGGACCGGCAGCCGACCTTTTAATTTTACTTAATCTTCAATGAAGTCTAGCACTCCCGACCCAGTGATGCACTTGTTGGGTCCTCGTGCAGACCGGGCGGCCGCGCCGAGAGCGCCGCGGCCGCCCGCATGCAGATGTGTCGGCCCACACCGCGTTGCGCGCGCGGGACTCGCACCCGCGGCGGCGGCGGCTCAGGCGTTCGGCGGCGCAAAACTCGGCACGGATGCGGACTCCCCGTTGCCGTTCACCCCGCGCTGTTCGCGCTTGATGCGCTCGTAGATCTCCTCGCGGTGCACCGCGACGTGCTTCGGCGCATTGATCCCGACGCGCACCTGGTTGCCCTTGACCCCCAGCACGGTGATGGTCACCTCATCCCCGATCATCACGGTTTCGCCGACTCGCCTGGTAAGAATGAGCATCTGCTTGTCCTCTGTAGATATTAATGTTCCACGTAAAACCCGATCCGCACCGCTCAGCGGGGAACGCCCCTCGGCCGCTGAGGTGTGGATCGATAGCCCAGGATGAGCTGCCCGTCCTGATGAGTGACGGTGAGCGGCTCGATCCGGGCAATGCGCTCGAGCGTCGCGTCCACGTGACGGACGCTGAACGCCCCGCCAATCTGCATCTGCGCAGCGCGCGGGTCGGCGATGACGATGCGCTGCGCCGTATAGCGGCTGAGATCGCTGACAAACTTCGACAACGGCTCGCCGTGCGTCTCGATGATTCCCTGCCGCCAGCGGATCGCGCTCAGGGCACTGGCCGGGTGCACATCGGCGAGCAGACCCACCGGGGAGTACTCGATCTGCTCATTGGCGGTGAGCCGGCGCATCCACGACGGCTGATCGCCCGTGCCCGCCCCCAGTCCTTCCACCGAGACCGTGCCGCTCACGACCGTCACGAGCACTTCTCCGTTGCGCTTGCGATAGACGTCGAACCGCGTGCCGAGCACCTCCACCTCACTGTGTGCGAGCAGGATCCGGAACGGGCGGGTTGGGTCGTGCACGACCTCGAAGAACGCCTCCCCGCGCAGTAACCGCACGCGGCGGTTGTCCGGACTGCCCACCCAGCGCAGCTCCGTATTGGTGTTCAGGTACGCGACGCTGCCGTCGGGCAACACGATGCTGTGCATCTGCCCGACACCGGTCTGATAGGTCCGCGGGAGGTAACCGGCGGTCCACAGCCACAGCATGCCGGCGCTCGCGGCGGCCACCATGAGCGCGGCGGACGCCGCCGCCAGCCAGCGCGTGCCGCGGCCCAGCGCAGCGCCGCGCGGATGCTCCGGCACGGTCGCGACGAGCGTGGCGCGCATCGGCCCGCTCAGCTCTGCGGCGACATCGAGAATCGAGCGCAGCTCACTGAACTCCTTGGCATTCATCGAGCTCGACAGCCAGTGTTCGAGCGCCCGCTGACGGCCCGGCGTCAGGCCGCGCCCCATGCGCGTCAGCCACGCTGCCGCCTGAGCCCGTGCCCGCCGCTGCCGCCGCCGTTCGAGGAGTGCGCCGAGTTTCAATCGACCTCCGTCAGATCAATACCTTGCGATGACAACTGCATCCGACACTGCTTCAATGCCCGCGTCATGCGTTTGTCCACGCGACGCTCGGAGATCCCGAGCTGCGCGGCGATTTCCTTGCGCGACCTGCCCTGCACATGCGCCAGCACGAACACCGCCCGCAGCGGCGCGCGGAGGTCCTGGATCACGGCGGCGAGACGCTGGCGGATCTGCTCGGCCATCACCTGCCGGTCCGGTCCGCCGGCCTCGTCGGCCACCGCCTCCATCCCGCCAGGTCCGACCAGCACGGCGCTCTCCAGTCGCCGCCGCCGCAGGTGCATGAGGGCGAAATTCGTCGCCACCTTGAAGAGCATGGCGCGCGGGAACAGCACCTGATCCGGCCGGTAGATCCGGTGCAGCTGCTCGTAGGTGTCTTGCGCCACCTCGCGCGCCAGATCCGCGCGGCCGAGCATTTGCGTGAGATAGGCGAGCAGCTGCGCCTCGTGAGCCCGGCACAGTTGCTCGAAGAACGCCTCCGTTCCCGCCGGTCGCGGGAACCGCCTGATCTCACCGAATCGTTTGTCCATGCCCTATTCCTTGGTACTGAAGATGCACCGGGAGGGCCTCCCCCCCCCTCCTGCCGCAAAAATATTTTTCGCGGCCCCCCCATCTCGCTAAGATTGAGCCGTTCTCACCCGCCCGCGAGGGGCACCCTCTCTGCGTCCCGCTTCTTCACCCCTGAGCAGGAGCCACGTCATGAGCACCCCGACCCCCGAGACACCCGAGATGAATCCCGGCGCTGCGGCCGCAGCGGCCGACGAACCCGCTGAGCTCATCGAACTCGACCCGGTCTCCGCGACACAGGGCGGACTGCTCGGCTTCAAGTACGACACCGGCATGGGCTGGCAATACACCTGAGGCGGTGCGAGCTACCAGCGCTGCGTGATCTGCAGGCTGAGGACGCGTCCGAGCGCCTGCACATTGGCCACGTCGTAGCCGTAGAGACTGTCGACGAACGGCGGGGCTTGGTCGAACAGATTCACCGCGTTCAGCGTCACGGTCGTCGGCCCCAGGTGCGTTGATTGCAGCCGGTAGCGGGCATAGGCATCCACCGTGGTCCACTGCGCGACCTGCGGCAGCAGCGTGCTGCCGGGATTGTGGTACGCACCGGTGTAGTTCACGATCAGCGCCCCGCCCCACCCGGGCGCCGCGGCGCCGTGCCGACTCCAGGCGAGCGTGCCCTGCAGTCGCACCGACAGCGGATTGCCCACGGTGTCGAGGATGCTGATCGCAGGTGAACTCGGCGTCACGGACTGCGTGAACGCCAGCACATCCTCCCCACGCACCTGCACCTGAAAATGTCCCCAGCGAGTCCACAAGTGCTGCAGCGCTTCGATGTCCAGTCCCCGGGTGCGGGTGGTGGCGAGATTCGCCAAGCGCAGATCCACGATCGCCACCGGCTGACTGAGCAGGCAGGACTCGGCCGAACCGAAGAACTGCGAGCTGTTGCAAATCGCATTGATCTGCGCGCGCGTCGGATTACGGTTGATGACCGCGGACCACTCGGCTTGGTGCTGCAGAATGCCGAACGGATCATCGGCGGCCGGCTGCTCGATGCGATTGCGGTAGTTGATATTGTAGTAGGTGAAGGAGAACTGCACGCCGCGCCACGGCGAGAGGTCAACACCGGCCGTCCAGGTCCGTGCCGTCTCCTCGCGCAGTGCCGGGTTCGATCCCTGCTCGGCGAGCACCAAGGAGCGCCCGCTCGGCGAACTCGGATCGAGGAGCGACACGAGGCCGGCGATGTTCTGCGACGTGTCGTACAGATTATCCAGTTTCGGGGCGCGGTATGAGCGACCCCAGCTGGCGTGCAGCTTCAGCCACGGATTCGCGGTCCACTGCAGGCGGGCCGTGGGATTGAACGTGCCGCCGAAGTCGCTGTAGTCATCGTAGCGCCCGGCCAGATCGAGCATCAGCCGTGGCGTCAGCATCCGATGGCCGGCCGAACCGAGCAGCGGCACGTGCAACTGCGAGAACACCGACAGGACATGCCGGTCGAATGACTGCACCAACGATACGGTCTGCAGAGGTTGCGCGGCGGGCCGGGCGATCTCCAGCGTCTCGGAGCGCCGCTCGAGCCCCACGGCCAGTTTCACCCGCCCCGCCGGCAGGCGCATCAGCGGGCCGCTCGCCACGGCATCGGTCGACTGGATTCCCGCGGCCGAATGCTCGAAGTAGGTCTGCGCAATGGCCGCCGCGACCGCAGCATTGGCCGTCGGGGCGACTGCGAAGGGGTTGAAGGCGGTGGCCGGATTGGCGCTCCCCATCAATCCGGCCACCGCCGCCGAATCGACCACGCCGTACTGGTTCACCGAGAGGATCTGCTTGCCGCCGGACTCACTCACCGTCATCTGCCAGCGGTCCCCGAGACGAATGGTCGCCCCCGCCGTGCCGGTGTAGACCCGCGTGGTGCTGCCAAAGCGCGTCGGTCCGAGCAGCGGCAGAAAGTTGTAGGCCACCAGCGTATAGGGCACGCCGGCAAACGGATTGACGTAGTACGGATTGCTCGCCGGCACCTGCAGCACTGTCGCATCTGGACGGGTGCTGAGCGTGGTCTTGCGCTCCGTGTAGCGGCCTTGCGCGAACAGCTCGACGTTCGAGCCGATGCGCTGGCGCACCGAACCGTAGAACTCCTGCGCCATGCGGTCGGGGAAAATCTGCGCCGAAGTGAAGGGGTTCTGCAGATTGACAGTCCGGCTCAGACCGGCGGCGGTGATGCCGTAGCTCGGCTGCAGCGTGAACGGATCCAGGACGTTTCCTGGATTGGAATAGTACGAGTCGTAGTTGGCGCCGCCGTAGGGGATCTTATTCGCGTTGGCCGCGTACGCGCGGGCCGCGGCCGCGAGCGGCGTGGCATCGGAGTACTCATAGTCCATCATGGCGTGCCCGCTGCTCCAGCGAGTCCCGAACAGCTGTGCGGCCATCCATTCGGCACGGCCGCCGACCGCCGTCCCGTAGCGCACCTCGGACTGCGCTCCGGTGAAATTGTCACGCATGATGATGTTGACGACGCCAGCGACCGCATCTGCGCCATAGAGCGCCGAGGCGCCGTCCGGCAGCACCTCGATCTGTCGCACGGCGCTCCAGGGTATGGTGGAAACATCCACGAAATCTCCGGTCAGGCCACCGAACGGCTGGCGGTGACCGTTCACCAGGACGAGCGTCGCGCCGGTGCCGAGTCCGCGCAGGTTGATCGCGGCACCGTACTGATCGTTGTTGTCGACGCCGAGGTCCTCGCGAGGCCCCTCCAGCGACACCAACGGTAGCGCATACAAGGCCTGCTGCACGTTCGGATAGGCCGCGCGGTCCAGATCCGCGCGACGCAGATACACCAGCGGCGCAATGGTCGAGCGGACGCCGCTGATCAAACTGCCGGTGACCTCCACGGGCCGCAGGTTCGCCGGCTTTAAATCCGGCTGCGGATTTTTAAGCGGCACTGTCGCCACCCGCGCCGCATCGGGTCGCACCCCGGGGCGACCCGGACGGGCCAACGGACGGATGATGACCGAGCGGGAAGTGTCGAAGAAGAAGGTGAGACCGGTGCCTGCCAGCATCCGTTCGAGCGCCGCGGAGCTGTCCATGCGGCCCGCGACGGCGTGGGTCTTCAGCTGCTGCACCTGGGGTGTTGCAGCGTAAATCGCCTGCACGCCCGACTGACGGTAGAAATCGATGACAGCCTGGGGCAGAGGCTCGGCGGGAAGATTGAACTGAGTCACCGGACCATCGGCCCAGGCGCGAGCGGCCAGGGGGGTCAACGCCAGCGCAATCCATGCCGCCCGACGCACCCGCCGCGCCGCGCCACGCTCCTGTGTCCCCTCTCTGGAGGCTTGCTGGTTATAGTCCATGATCCCTGCTGCCTGCACGCCAGTGTGCCACATGTTGGGCACTCATGACGAGCCTTGTCGTCGCCAACACTGCAGCCATGCCTCCATGCTGGCGTACTCCAGCAATTCTCCGGACTGAGTCTTGATTTCCGCCCCGCCCCCGAGCGCCCGCTCCAACGGCGCGCGCCGAAGCAGCCCGGCGCGCACCAGCTCGCCCTCGATCAGCAGTTCGCGCAACAGCGGCCGGTTGCGCTCCACGGTCATCCGCGCGTGCGCCTCGATACCGCCCTTGTCGCGGCGGTTGCGGATCGGCGCCGGCAGCGCATCGTGGAACGCGCGCCGCGCAAGCGCCCGGCCCCAGCCACCGGCCGTGTGGATCGCTGGCGCGATACGCAGACACACCTCGATCAACGGCTGGGCCACCAGCGGCGCAATCCGATCCGCATCGCCGGGCGCGGCGAAGGGATCGTATGCGTCGAACGGCGCTAGCACCTGGTGCGCATGCCAACGCTTGGCACTCGACGCCTCGGCGTGTCGATGCGCAAGCGGATGCAAACAGGCTGCTGCGTCGAGCGCCTGGCGCAGCGTCTCGGGCGCGAGCAGCGGCCGCTCGCGTCCGCCCTCGCGAAGCGGGCTCCAACGCTCAGCACCCAGCACCTCGCGGACCGTCACCCCGAGGACACGCCAGACCGACAGGTCATCGACGCGTGCCGCATCCAGCAGCGCACGCAGCACCTTCGGACTCAGCCCGCGCCGGCGCAGCAGCTCCGCCGGCGCCCATTCGGCGCGCTCCTGATAAAAGAGTTGATCCCCACCATATCCGATGAACAGCGCGGCAGCGCCGCGCTCCGCTGCGAGCATCGCCTCGCGGCGGCTGTGCTCGAGATAGAACAAGTAGTTGGTGGGCTCGGCACTCGGGATGAGCGTGTGCAACGGCCGCAGATCCACCCCGAGCGGTCGGATGCGCTCGATCAGCCCGAGCCCAACGGACTTGGCCGCAAGATACGCAAAGCGCCGCTCATCCAGATCCGTGTGCGGCGGATAGTAGTGGAAGCACTCGACCCGGGGTGCCAGCCCGCCCGCGAGCGCTGTGAGAATGATGGACGAGTCCAGACCACCCGACAACGATACCAACACGCTCGGATAACACGAGCCCCAGGCGCGAACCACGTCCTCGGTGCAGCGACGCAGCATCTCGGCCGCTTCGGGTTCCTCGATGGGCGCCGCTGCGCCGATCTCGAGTGGATCCCACTGACAGACCCTCAGGAGCGCACCGCCGTGGTGGCGGGCGCACTCACCGCCGACCAGCTGCGAGACGCCCTCAAGGCCGGTGCGCCGGCTGTGCTCGCGCACCAGGCTGAGACAGGCGGCAACGTACGCCCAGTCTGTCTTGAGCCTCCGCCCGCACATCGGCAACACGTCGGTGACCGACGCGCAATAGACCTCGAGCGCTCCGAGCCGCATCGTGTAGCACGGCAGGCCGGCGGATGGATCGCGCAGGACGCAGACACGGCCGCTACCCGGCTCGAAGAGCACCGCGACGTAGCGGCCCCAGTAGCGCTCGAGGAGGCGTCGGCCGTCGGACGCTGCGATCGAACGGCTTTCCAGGTCATCAAAGGCGGACGGCGCGGGCCGCGAGATGCCCGCGCCGTCAGGCTTGAACAACACACCCATCACCACGCCCCGCCCGCCCGCGAGGTGCCGGGCGGCATTGCCCGAGCTCCACTCGCCCACGCAGCGCACCTCGAAGCCGGCGCCTCGGCTGACCGTCCGCCACGTGCCAATCGGCTGCTCGGGTCCTTCGAGCACGGTCTGCGCCTGCGCGCGCGCCGCGGCGTCCGCGTCGTTCCAGACGAATACGAGGTAGCGGAACACGATCAGATCCTGAGGATGGGCGCGTACTGGCGCACACGATCGGGCGCATCGTTGAACAGGACCTCCCCGTCCTGCACCCAGCAGTGCGCGTGAAACGGTGCGGTGCGCACGCCAAAGACCCAATGCGGGTGCAGGCCGTACTCGGCAAGAAAGGTCAGGAGCGCCAGCGAGTCGAGCAGACAGGCGCCGCGCGCGCTGTAGAACCACGGCCGCAGATGCACGAATCGGCGCACCAGGGCCTGTGCATGCCCAACATCGAATCGCGCGCCGGGCGGCGCGGTGGTGGGGCGGCGCCGGCGCAGCTGCTCGAGCACCGTGTACATCGGCCAAAGTTTCAGGGCGCTCGCCGCCGCGGCACAGGCCCATGCGGCGCGGCGCAGGTCGCGCCCGTTCGGCCGCGGCGGCGCATCGAAATCGAACTCGAGCAGCGTGCGCTCGGGCAAAGCGTTCACGACCGGCGTCGCCGCATGACCGGCGCCACGCTCACGCACCAGCATCCCGTGCTCGACCAGCCGGCCCAGAACCGCCGGCGGGGCGCCGGGCGCCCGTACGGCCGGCAGTGGCCACGCTGCGATCCAACCCGCCAGCCGCGCGGCCGGCTGCACCGCAAGGTAGCGGTTGCGCCGCAGATCCATCAGGACCGCATGATTGCCGTACAAGGCGAGGTGGACATGCTGCGCCAGCCAATACGGCTCCGCCCACACAAATTCCGTGCCCTGATGCATATGCCTCCTCTGTCCCGCCAGACCCGTTCCGCGGGCCTCCTTTGCGTGCACATCTGTAACACGGCCGCCGCGCCGCCGACACCGTCATTTCTGCCGTCTTGGGTCAGAAATGGCACGCGGGCGGTTCACCCCTCACGGGACGCGGCTCACGCCGCCGCTGCACCCGGGTGCTGGGCCGCCCACAGCGCGGCATATCGTCCTTCGGCCTGCAGCAGCGCCTCGTGGCGGCCACACTCGATCACGCGTCCGCCCTGCAACACCAGAATGCACTGCGCCTGCACGACGCTCGCCAGGCGATGGGCGATCAGCACCGTTGTGGCCGAGCCCGCCGCCGCGCGCAGACCGGTGAGAACCGCCTGCTCGGTGCGGCTGTCGAGCGCCGAGGTCGCCTCATCGAAAACATACACGAGCGGGCGGCGCAGTGCCGCCCGCGCAATCGCGATCCGCTGGCGCTCTCCGCCCGAGATCCGCACTCCCCGCTCCCCGACGACGGTGTCATATCGGTCCGGCAGCGCTGCGACGAACTCTTCGAGCTGCGCAATCCGCACCGCTTGCTGCACCTCCTCTCGGCTCGCCTGCGGCTTTGCGACCGTGATGTTGAACTCGATCGTGTCATCGAACAGCACCACATCCTGCGGCACCACCGCGATCGCACCGCGCAGCGCCCCCGGCGAGACTTCGGTGAGCGCAAGACCGCCGAGGCGGATCACGCCGCTCTCCGGCTCGATCAGTCGCAGCAGCAGCCTCACGATGGAAGATTTCCCCGAACCGCTCTCGCCGACGATTCCGAGGGTCGCGCCCGCGCCCACCGTGAAACTGAGCGACTCGAGCGCCGCTCGGCCCGGGGCATAGCGCAGCGTCACCCGCTCGAACTCGATCCCGCCGTCGAGCGTCTTCGGTACCGGCGCACCGGTCCGCGACTCCGGTACGACCGAGAGCAGCGCCATCGCCTTCTCGAGCAACGCGGCGCCTTGCGCAAACCCTTGCACCCCGAAACCGAGCATCTCGGCCGGACGCACCAATTGCAGCATGTAGGTAGTGACGAGCACGAAGCCGCCGAGGGTGAGGCGGCCCGCGTGCACGGCACGCACCGCATAGGCCATCGCCGCCGCCAGGAACGCCGTGAACACTGCGGCCACCGCCAACCCGTTGCGGGCGTAGCGACGGTAGAACTGAATCCACGCCGCCTCGCTGCGCTCGAGCGCTCGACCGGCCTTGCCGCGCACCAGCGATTCCGCTCCGAAGGCCTTCACGGTCTCGACGTTCAGCAGTCCGTCGGTCATGACGGCACCGGCGGCGACCCGCGTGGCGGCCGCCTCGCGAGCACTGTCGCCGATGTGGCGCGCGGATCGACCGAAGACGACGGCATAGCAGAGCGCGGCCCCAGAGAAGAGCCCGAGGAACACCGGCTGGTGCAATCGATAGAGCACGAACCCGGCGAGCAGTAGCTCTGCGCACACCGGCAGCACGGTGAACACCAGGTGATGCAGGATCAGGCGCACGCCTTCGAGCCCGTTCTCGATCGTCTGACTCACCGCACCGGTCTGACGCATCAAGTGATAGCGCAACGGCAGAGACAGCACGTGCGCGAACAGCCGCTCGTTGAGGGTTCGAAGGATCCGCCGCTCCGCCCGCGCGTATTGGAGCGCACGCAGTTCCGCGCTCGAACGCCCTAGCCACTGGCTCCCCGCATACAGTCCAACGAGCACGCCGATCGCGAGCCGGGCAGGTCTCTGCCCGCTCACGCCATCGATGAGCCACTTCAGGACAAGAGGTCCCAACGCGTTCATCACTGCGCCGAACACCACCAGCACCAGCACCTGCGCCAACCGCCGCACGACGTACGGCGTCACCTCGCCGCGGACCACCTCGACCGCCTCCCGCCACGGCCACCGGCGGGACTCAGAGGTCACCGGCCGCCCTTGGGTCGGCCGGGCCCGACCGGCTTCCCATCCTCGGTCCCCTCCGCTGCCCCCGGTGTCTCGCTCTTCCCCGGCTCAGCCTTCTTTCCGTCCTTCCCCGCCGAATCCTCTTCGGCCGCGTCCGTCTCTCGCCGTCCCCGAACTTGGGCCAAGATCGCGTCCGCCGCACCCAGCAGTCCGCGCGGATCACGCGCGCGCAGAGTCAGCACCGTGCCCTGCAGCGAGCTCTCATCACGGGCCAGCAGATCACCGATCGCCGTCAGCGAAACCCCGCAGCGCACCGCCACCAGAGTCACGAGCGCGCGTGCCCGACAGATGCGCCGCGATCGGGACCGCTCCGGCATCTGCTCCGGTGCAAACCCCGCGTGGCGGGCCACGAACCACACGACCGACCGCAGCAGCGCCTGTTGCTGCCGTTTGCGCAACGCGCGTGCCGGGCAGAACACCTCGCGAATCCCCGGGGCCGCGCCGCTCGGAGACGCAAAAGCCCGCACCAGATCGTCCTCTACGCCCCGCGCTCTGAGCAGTCGGTACTCGCGCAGCGCACCGGGCCCCCGACCGAGCTGCTCGAGCACGGCTCGGGTATCGACCCACGGAAGCACCGCGCTGCCCTGATAGGCGGCATCGGCCGTCCAGCCCGCCCCGCTCAGCGGGCGATGCAACCACAGCACGAATTCCGTTCTGAATGCGTCACGGACACGGAATGTCCGCAGCCGCTTGAACACCCGTCCCGTGCTGCCGCGCGTCCTATTGAAGTGCAGCGCATATGGCACCGTGACGTAACGAAACATTCTTCCGAGCGGGACTTCAGCAGCTTCAATCGCAAGATCGATCCGATCTGCCTCGCAGCGACAGGCAAATACCCGGCCACCGCACCAAAACAGCATTGAGTCGATGCTCTCGATCATCTTGCGCCAGTCGGATTCATCCCGGACCAGTGGCTCCGGACGACAGCTGCGCAAAATGACATGCAACAGTCCTGCAGAACGGTAGTCCGATTCCACTCGAGCGCGCCTGGTCCTCATGCCGCCCCCTGTTCTTCGCGCGCCTCGTCCGTTCTCAGGCCGATCATGTGCGCGCATTCCGACAAATTCCTCTTCGGCGAACATCTGTTGCCAACACGCACAGATGCCGACCGCTCCTCTCTCCCTTCAAAAATACGTTACTCCGACCCTTGACACGATGCAACAGGACAACTCCGCGTTAGCTCCCAAGGCTGCCGTCGGTTCGCCAGCCGATATCAAACACTCTCTCCAATCCCCAACCTTCGCATCTGCAACTGCTGATTTCTTCGCAACTTTTCCCGACCTATGACATCGACGCCGTTCGCCATCGACGAGCGCGCCATATCGAAACCTGACGACCATAGTCATCAAAAATCCCGTTCTCGCTCCGGATTTTCCTGGTGAAATCTGTTCGCATGTTATTGATTATGCGGACTATTTTTTTTCTTCGGGCCGCGTTCCACCGACCTTGCACGCGCCTGATCAGTCTCTGGTCAAACGTGACGCCTGGGACGAACTCGTTGAGGACAGGGACGAACTCGTCATCGCCTCTCTTGACAGAACTCGCGCTCGGGCATTGGGTAATCGTGTCACCACACATTCGGCGCCAATGAGTGCGTGACAGGACATCTCATTCATACGACTGAGGAGAACGACCATGCAGTACCTGGGCAACGTCTCAACCGAGACCAAGGGAATCGTCGGCCAGTACCCCGAGGGCAACTTGAACTTCGGGGCTGAACAGGCGTAACGGAACCAGCGGTGCGCGGCAACGGTCGCGCACCGCCTTACATTTGCGTCGCGAACGTTCACGGAAGCATCCACATGTACGAACTCGCCCCGTATGTATTTGCATGCACGACTGGACGCCATTGCATGTTCCTTGATCTGCGGCGCGACCAGTATGTTTCCATTCCACGCACGAGATTCGCCGAGCTCGGCACCGAGATATACGGCTGGCAGCTGCCGCCCGATCATTCACATCCCAGAATCCCGGAAATGGCGGCACCAGGGCTCGCAGAAGAACTGCTCGCCGCTGGCATACTTCGCGTACATCAAACCGAATTGCCGCGCCCGCGAATCTCACCACCGCCTGCCGAACGAGACTCCAGAGCCTACACGGAGTTTCACGCCACGTTCAGACCGCACCCGGACCACGCTCGGGTCCTCTCGGCACTGGTGTGGGCGGATTACGTTCTCCGCAACCACACGCTATTTCAGGTCGTGGAACGCATTGCGACCCTTCGTTCGCGAAGACGCCAGATATTTCCTACGAACTCCGCAGAGCTCGCGGAGCAGGCGGTCCATCTCTTTTACCGCGCCCGGCCCTGGTATCCGCGCAACTATCTGTGCCTATTCGATTCTCTAGCGCTACTTCGCTATCTATGCAGCCGTCAACTCTACGCAAACTGGATCTTCGGAGTCCGTGAAGACCCGTTCGCGGCACACTGCTGGCTGCAATATGACACTCTCATTTTGAACGACTATCTCGATCGAGCCCGTGTTTACACGCCGATCATGGTCGTCTAGGGGGCACTCATGGAGTTCCCCTATGTGGCTGCACTCTGGAACCCATTGGATTCCGAGCAAGCAATGGCTGCGACGCAACTGCTCGCAACATTCACTCCGTCGAACTTACGCGCCGCAGTTCGTCGCTCAGGACTCGCCGTGTATACGGGTACTCCCTCTGCCCCGTATTTTGATTGTCTCTCGCTCCCGAATAATGCAGGCGTTCTCCTGGGAGTCCTATTTGATCGCCGCACGAATCGCCGCATCACTCAAAGTCGCGCATGTTCCCCCAGAACACTGTCTGATCTGAATCTGCAATCCGTCACGACATTCACCCGCGACTACTGGGGCGCCTATGTGACATTTCTCTCGGACCCTCATACCGGATCATGGTATGCGGCTCGCGACTGCTCCGGAATGATCGCGTGCTACTACACGACGATAGACGGCGTCACCTTCTTGACCTCTGACGTACGGCATATGGTCACGTCGGCAAACTGGCATCGACAATCCGGACCTCCACGTTTCGCTCATCTGAACTGGGACTATCTTGAATTGTTTATGGCACATAGTCAGATGCAGATACGAGAAACTGCACTGCATGATGTCTACGAACTCCTCGCCGGCGAAGTGTTGTATAGAACAAATTGTTCGCCGGCAGTGGACATGGCCTGGTCTCCCAACGCCTTTGTTCACTCGGACAATCGCTTTTCAATCGACGCGTATGGCGCATATCTCCACGAGACCGTGCACTCGTGCCTAGATGCGTGGGCCAGTACGCACCAGTGGATCGTTCACAATCTTTCGGGCGGTTTCGATTCATCCTTGATCCTCGCAATTCTCGGACGATCGAAGGCCCGCCCGAACACCGTCAGCATCAATCGGTTCGCATACGGCCCGGCGGAAGACGAACGCCGTTACGCTCGATTGGTAGCCCAGTCCGCAGAAATTCCCCTCGTCGAATGGCCTTGGGAGTTCTCCTCTCGCACCTTCAGTGCATCGTGCCTTTCCTATCCGTTCGGCGCAAAGCCGACACTTGAGAATTTGCTCGAACCACTAGACGAACGATTCTTTTCAACCATGAAGTCGATACATCGCTTTGATGCCATCTGGACCGGAGAAGGCGGTGATCATCTCTTCATGTCCATCCCGACGCCACTAATTGTCACAGATTCCATGCGCACACACGGAGGTCGTCGACAATTGCGCAGAACGCTGTACAGCGCCGCCCGCATCACGGGACAATCGATCCCACATCTGTTCCTGGGCGGGCTTGTCGGAGCATTTAGCTCCAACGCAGATCCGCGTACTGCGTCCGTCGCCCCAAATCCCTTCGCGTCAATTCGCAAATTGGCGCCGCATTCGACGCGAGTGCTTCCAACGCACCCATGGATACATCGCTGTCGAGGCATCAACCCAGGGAAGCGGTTACAGATTGCGCTGCTCGCTGAAGTCATTCACCGGCGCCGTCCGCTGTCTGGAACACAGGGGAGCTGCGCACTCGCCCCACTACTGTCGCAGCCGCTCATCGAACTGTGTCTCGAGATTCCGACATATATCCTCCAGTGCGATGGCCGCACACGCGGTTTGGCTCGAAGGACGTTCTCGCAGGAACTGCCACCAGAAGTCACTCTCCGCGAAGTAAAGGGCCAGACCGCACATGCCATAGTCGGACTCGTGGACCGGAGCCGTGGATTTTTGCGCGAATTCCTATTGAACGGAGCTCTTTCCGGACAAGGACTCCTAAACCACGACTTACTCGCATCTACGCTGGTCGACAATGTCCCGATAAACGTGAACGCCCTGTTTCCACTGAGCGCCGTTATCGCAGCGGAAGCCTGGGCGCGCTCTTGGCGTTGAACAGCATTCTCACGGCACGATCGGGTCCCGCTTTCGATCTCTCTTGGGCATTCCACCATCCATGCCGAGGTATCGTGAGACCCACGCTTCGCAACTGCTGCGCGGTCACGGCATCGGGACCCAATAAGTTGAGTCTCGCCCAGTAGAGATTCCGGAGGCGTGAGATCCTTGCTTCCGCCGGCACATTCAGCCAATGGACGCTTCGCCGATAGGCGAACGCCTCAACATCAGTTCCCGCAGCACGCCATTCCTCCAGCAATTGGCCCACCGCTGGATTTCGACTGACAAATTCGAGCAAAACCGGCCCCATTGCCGCATGTCCGTTGCCCACCGGATCAAAATACTGATAATTCTTCAGATATCGCCCTGTAGGGGGTCCACCAAGTATTATCCTTGATTGGCTCCGCCAATAGTCGCCTCCCAGTCCAAACGCGGTGACATTGTAATCCGCCGGATCTCCGACCTGAGCTGCCACATACGTTGGCAATACCTGGATGGCATGAGCCGCAAATAGCCCACCGAAACTCCAACCCATGACCATCGCCCGGCTGACTTTGACACCTTCCTGCGTCACCGCGGTGATCGCGTTTCGGTAAAGAGAAACTGCGCTCTCGAGCGCACGCTTAGACTTTGCAAATCCCCGCAGATTTTCCGACCCGACTCCAGCCCAATTCATCAACAGAACCGCAATCCCAGAATGCACGAATCTCGCGACTGGGTATGAGGTAATCCATTGGGCGTTTCTGGAGTACGCTTCAGTGAAGTCATAAGACATCACTGCGAGCGGAACTGCACGCCCCATAGGATGCGGCGGAACTGCTAGAAAGCCGGTACTCCAATGTCCGAAGCGGCTCTCAATTTTGATTTTGATAAAGCGAAAATCTAGTCGACGTTCCCCCGGATTCATGGCGCCCAGATCTCGCATCTTTCCAGTCTTCATGTTCACTTTTACAAGGAACGGGGGATTCCTCAGCGTCTGACCCACACACACGGCTACCGTTCGCTCCGCGTCGAAATCGCAAATGTGGCTATTCCCGCCCAGATCGCCATGACGCCAGTACCATCTATGAACAATGTGATCCGTTGTCGTGTTCACCTCCTCCAGAAACCAGCGTGGCGCACCCCCCGGTTCCCGGTAGCCCATGACCTGCGCGAAAACCCGACCATGGGGTGCCCACCAGATCCCAGACACCGCTTCGAGGAAATGTCCCTGCGCTGCAGATGACACCGCCACTGCAGGACCCCTCGGCTTCAGCCGAAACAAGTTGAGGGACCCCGTGCATCCGCATGATACCGGCTTCTGGCGCTGAAAATATCTTCTGTTGGAGACGACTACCATTCGACCCTGCGGCGATACGGTCAATCCCGACATCCGATACAAACCCGATGTCCGCGCAAGTCTCCGTCCGCTCTCGAGATCAAAGAGCCTGGTGCGCCATGAATGAAACGTCGAGATCAATGCGAGGAGGTGCCCATTGCGCCACACCAGCGCCGGTGGCGAACGGAATCGAGTCATCGCAAGCCCGATCATTTGGACTCCTCGCCGGCCATCCGCCGCGGTCAACCGGATGGCCCTCACGTGGACCCTCCCCGGCCACCGCGCCCAGGGAGGCGCCAGCAACTCGAGCGTATCCATATCGTCTTTGATACGGACTGAACTGCGACCGCGCCAGGTCCACGGAACCGAGTACTCGTACGCCAAGAGATGCCGTCGACGGTCGTATGCCGCGACCGAGATTGGGTGGCTCGATTTGAATAGCACCACTCGCTGACCGGTCACAATATTTTTTTGGACGATGGCACTTGCCTTACTGACCTCCACCATCAACAGCGATCGATTGCTCTCCCAAAATATCTGCCCCGTCGGCCCACTATGAAGCGTCGTCTGGACTCCTCTCCCCTGCCGCCCAAGGGACACCGCAATAACCCGCTCGGGACCCGACGTCCCGCTCCCGGCCACAAGCACTTCTGCGAGCTCTTTTCCGCTGGGTGAAATCGCGTACTCCGCGACTCTGTCCGTGGCCCCACCGCCTCGATTCGTCATGGCGACTTCCGCGCGACCTGCCTGGCCCGCCATACAAATCATGGTAAAGGAGAGCACGCATTGGCAGAACCTTTTCGCCCCGGTCTTCATTGTCTCGTCGACCTCTAATACACGCCATCGCCTGAGCACCGTAGAGTCGTCGTTCGCAGGAGCGATTCCTCACCGAATTCGTTCTTCACCAATGAATGGATATAGATGCGGTGATGAAGCGCCCGAGAGGATTTGCGTTTGCGCCGTCGTATCCCAATTGGAAACTCACCAATTGCGACACCGCGGGTGGCGCCCGATCCGCACAATTTATGCATGAGATATTCAACATCGGCCTGCCCCATACGTTTCGACCGCCGAATAACCGATACGACGCGGTGACATCCACAGTAGTCCATGACGCAATAGGGACCTGTGTCGGGCCAATCGCCTCGACGTACCTGTTGACATAGTTCATGAACGCATTGACACCCCATACAGAGTGATGCAACCCGACCGACAAGCGTCCGCGGAAATTCACTGGACGTCCGAAAATTCCAAGCGTGCTGAACTTCGCGCCTCCCGGGGTCACTTGGTCGTAGAATTCAAAGATATACGACCCGTTGAATCCAATGCTGTATCGATATCCGTCTACATCGTGCGCGTAGTTCAGCGTCGCTATCAGACCTCGTACGTAACTGGCTCCGACATTTTGGAACCTATCATCCACAATGGCCGTAGCGTCTGCGGCTGTCCGGACAGGGCCAAAGCCGGGGTAAACCGTGAGATTCAAGAACTGATCTGACTGGTTGATATACTGCTGAATTTCTGCCGAAGACGGATTTTGGAGGATGTATGATGAATACAAACTCTCTAGATCTACTGTGTTCGACAGTGGAATAATTGCGTTTTCAATTTTTCGGGTGAACCGCGCGTCGTAGTAAGTGACCTGCGCATCGAAGCCGGGAACATTGGTAGGATCTAGGTCGAATCCAGCCGTCCACTCAGTGGATCGCTCCGCAGTCAGGCGCGAATTTGAGCCGACCTGTACGATTGCCGTCGTTGTCTGGCCCGCCGGGAGTGTGGGTTGAATAGCATTGAGCAGGTAGGTGTACGTTGCGCCATAGAGTTCATAGAAATTGGGCGCCTTGAATGACCTGCTCAGCGTACTTCTGAGTTTTAGTCCCCGTACCGGCTGCCACGCGATCCCAACCCGGGGATTCGTGGTGGATCCGAAGTCAGAATAGTGATCCAGGCGGGCGGCAACATCGACGCTGAGCTTCTGTTCATGCGCACCATCGTTTGCGGATCCCAGCACCGGGATCTCGCCTTCAATGAATGCGGAATCGACAGTGCGACTCTTGTTAATCTCCTTCTCTGGATACACACCATTAAAATATGCCGCGAGAGAATTTTTCCGATACTGAACACCAATGGCCGCCTTTATCGGTCCCGCGGGCATCGTAATCAGCGGCCCGCTTCCCACGAGAGATCCGGCCACCAACTTGTTGTCTCCGGCCAACAGTCCTTCAAACGAAGAGGAATGGGAGTCATTTCCGCCGTATGAGGCATGCGCGCGCAGAGTCCATCGATCCGGCAGCAATACGTTGGCCCCCAAAGAATAGGAATATTGCGTGACGGCAATGGATCCGACACGGGTTGTCCCGGACACCAGGACGGAATCCCCTCGATGTGAAAAGAAGGCGGCACCATCGATGGCCAGGTGACTTCCGAGAGATTCGGTGCCCGTGATAAAAACGCTATTAGTGATGGCCGATGGCGTGAGCTCCCCCGGTGCGTAATGGAGGCTGTACGGACGATCGATAGCGTTGAGTGGCGTCTCGTCGTGGTATTCGTATGCGATCAAAGCGTGACCAGACGTCCAGTTCAATCCATAAGATTGAGAAGCGCGGTAGTCATTGAGGCTGCCGTGTGTCACCGACCCGTATTCCACTGAAGTGGCTGCACCATCCTGTCTGTCCTTGAGAATATAATTGACGACTCCCCCAATCGCGTCCGACCCGTAGATGGCTGACGCGCCATCGGTCACGACGTCAACTCGCTTGATCATGCTCAACGGAATGACCGAAATGTCCGTGAATGCTCCGTTGATCCCGGCCGGCGCAAGGCGGTGACCATTGACCAGCACGAGCGTCGAGTCGTATCCCATACCGAGGAGATCGACACCCGATCCGTCGGCAAGATTTCCGGCATTGTCCTGCGTCTGAAGATTATTGGTTTCTGATCCAATCGAGTGCAGATTCTCCGGCAGTGAGGCCATCAACTGCTCGACGCTCTGATACCCCGATTCTCGAATCTGGCGCGCCGTGATGCTCATGATCGGTTCGGACGGCGGCGGGCCACCACTGATGTGACTGCCCGTCACGATGACCTGCTGCAGGATCGGTGGCACCCCCGTCCGACGCAGCATCGACGGCAGTCGCGACTTGCGTTCAGTCGGGCCGGTCGTTCCCGTCGCCGGCACTGAAGTCCCTGAGCCACTGCGGTGCTGCCCTGCGCGGCCCGCGATCGGATAGATCTCAACGGTTCGGTCCGTAATGGAATACGTGAGATGGGTTCCCTTCAGCAATCGGACCACCGCCTCGCGGGCGGTGTATCGCCCCGAAAGACCGGATACCCGGTGCGTCGTGTTCTCAGCGCCTCGAAAGATGATCTGCAAGTGCGCCTGCCGCCCGAATGCGAGCAACGCCTGGCGCAATCGTTCCGGTTGGATTCGAAACGCGGTGACGTGATCGAGGGCCCCGGCAAATGCGGGGGTTGAAAGCGCGAGCGGTAGAGCGCACAGCGATGCGGACAGGAAATGATGGAAGCGCGCAGGACGGTGATCCGCGCGGCGATGAGTTATCTTTGAAGCACCAAACACCATGGAGTCCCCCAATCGTCACTGTTGTCTTGGGTCAAGAGACGAACCATGACTCGGGAAGGGAACTCGTTCTGGTTGGGCCCGGGCCGCGCGGACCGTCGGGCACTCCGAATCCGACACGTCGAGGTGGACGTCAGCCTAAGGCTCGCGGCATTCGTTGTCTTTTGGCGTCGTCGCCGACGTCTGCAGTTGCACGCAGATTCCACGGCTCGTGTGAACGGCGACGACCGGAAGAACGCGGCTCAAGCCGTTGATCCACGCGGGGATGTGATGACTGAGCACGAGCGTGGTGAGATGGAGCCCCGCAGCCGCCGGTGACACTCGAATCGGCTGCTGCGAGTAGCGACTGATATTTTCCGCCACGACACCCAGCGGCTCATCGACGAATTCCAGGTGACCTCGGGTCCATCCGAGTGCCAGGCGGGGACTGACGTGCCGGATGGCCAACGGGATGCGCGTTCCATACACGAATCGCTCGCCCCGATGGAGCCGGATCGGCGTCAGTCGCAACGACCCAAGGTGCGGCGCACGGAGCATGCCCGAGAGCGACACTTCCACCTGTCCTTGGGTGACGGTGACTTCGGTGCGCCCGGATTCCCGATCGACGACGAACGCGGTGCCGAGATCGCGGATCCGACCCGTGCCCGCGGTGACCACAAACGGCCAATGCGGACGGTGGATGACGTCGAACCAGGCTTCACCGCGCTGCAAATTCAGGGATCGACTCTGGGGAGTGATGGCGACCTCGAGAACGGTTTCGGCACCCAGGACCACGGTCGATCCGTCGGCGAGACGGATACGCCGCGTCTGGCCCGGAGATGAACGGTAGACGGCAGAGGCCACTGACGGTGGACCTGACGGGGACGGGACGCGCGTTGGGCGCGCGCGCGGACTCACCAGAACGGTGCTGGCGGCGCAGGCGGCGAGGACTGCACCGCCCAGCGCCCACTTCACGGCCGGGCCGACCGCTCGGAATCGTGAGGCGGGGCCTGGCGCACTGACTCGGGCGATGTGCTCGGAGTCGTCGATCCCCTGAGCGTCTCGGTAGAGCTGCGCGCAGGCGGCATAGACCCGGCGGTTTTCGGCATCGAGTGTCCAGCGGCGCCACCCGTCCTGCTGCTCGGGCGTCAACCTGTCCGCCGCACACCGCACCGCATGCCAATCGAGCGCCTCGAGCCAGCGCTCCTCGTCATAGTCGTAGAGCAGCTCAGCGGTCTTCACGGCTCTGCGCTCCCGCCGTCCTCGTCCTCCAGCGACTCATGGAGGTAGGCCAGTGCCCGGGCGACGTATATTTTGGCCATCCGGCCACTGATGCCCATGGCCTGGCCGACCTCGTCAAACGGGAGCCCCTGCACGACGCGCAGCATGAACGCCTCGAGACACCGTGGCGGCAAATGTTCGAGCGCCTGCTCGATGATCTCCAGCCGCTGCCGCGCATCGACGACGGCTTCGGCCGACGGCGCCAATTGCTCGGCTTCGGCGCGAACTGCCTGCACGAAGCGCTCGCGCACGCCGCGGCGGCGCCCGTGATCGGTCATGAGATTGAGTGCACACCGCCACAGGTAACTCGCCAATGAGGCAATCGAACCCTGTCGTTCGACCGCGAGCACTTTGACGTATGCATCCTGGGCAATCTCCTTGGCCACCTCGATGGAACCGGTCCGCTGAGTGAGAAATCTCACGAGCGGCGCATGGTGCTGCCGCGCGACCTCCGCGAGCGCCGCAGCACGATCCTCGCACGGTGCACCGTCGGAGTCAGGCCCCTCGCCGTGGGATTCAGAGACCGCGTCGAGCGACGCGTCCGCGCTTCGTGCGTTCACGGCAGGTCCATTCGAGGGAGAAACGCACGAGCCGTGTCGGCGGGAAACGCACGCCATCGCCCCTGGGTTGGTATTATCGTGTGCATCCCGCCCCCTCACGGCCGAACTCGTCCCGTATTCGCGAGTCCGATGCGTGTGACACCGGCTACCGCGACCCGTTGTCCTCGCGCGACATACCAACGTCACACTGACAGTCTGTAGACTATAGTCCTCACGACGGCCCCAGCGCCAACCCTTTCGGCGCGGATGACCGGGATGCGCTGTGATGTCCCGTTCGAACGATGCACGGACGCAACAGCGTCCGGCGTGACATCGGAGCCGTACTGCTACTACAGGGGTATGAATGATCGTGAGACGACAGACGTAGACGCTGACGTCCCCGCCTGAGTGCCGCTCGGCGGGACGGAATGCCCACTCCGCTCCCGGTCTCGGGCGGTGCGGCCTCCGCTAAGCGATCGACGCCGCGACGCTGAGCAATTCACGCAGTGTGGCACCCGTGGCCGGGGCCGCCGGTCCAATGATGACATGGAGGCAGTCCGGTGCCACCCAGGTGCTCCCGCGCAGCCCGAGGCGCTGCAGGGCCTCGGCATTCACGCGCCTCGCATCGGCAATCGAAATACGCAGTCGCGACGATGCGGTCGTGACCTCGCGAATGTTCGCCGCATCGCCGAGTGCCGCGAGCAGGTCTTGGATCTGCGCCCGATCGAGCGGCGGAACCGTCGGTTCTGCCGCCGCCGCCGGAACCCGCAGCGAGGCGGTCGCCGTGACGGCGGCCGCCTGCGCATCGAGCGGCATGTTCTGTAGCGCCTCGCGCATCTCTCCGGCAATCTGCTCCGCGATCGGCCCGATGATGACTTGCAGCGCCGTCGGCGACGGACGCACCATGCCGATCGCCCCGAGCGCCTTCAGCGCCGCGTCGCTGACCGCACTCTGGTTGTGTACCGTCAGGCGCAGGCGCGTGGTACAGGCATTGACCGACTCGAGATTGCCCGGGCCGCCGAGCGCCGCGATATAGGCTCGCGCCCGCTCGCCCCCGGCGGTCGGCGGGGGCGCCGCGGCGGGCAGCGCCTCGAGCTCGCGACCGGGGGTCTTCAAATCGAATTTCAGGATCGAATAGCGGAAGATGCCGTAATACAGTCCGAAGTACAGAGCGCCGATGGGCAGCAACCGCAACGGATGGGTCGCGTACTTGAAGTTCAGGATGTAATCGAACAGACCGGCCGAGAAGCCGAACCCGAGCCGCACGTCGAGCGCGTTGGTAATGATGAACGCCAGGCCGGTGAGCAGCGCGTGCACCAGATAAAGCCCCGGGGCGAGGAACATGAACGTGAACTCGACCGGCTCGGTGACACCCGTCAGAAATGACGTGAGCGCGATCGACAGCAGCAGGCCGGCGACCGCGGGCCGGCGCTCGGGTCGGGCCGTGTGGTACATCGCCAGGCACGCCGCCGGCAGGCCGAACATCATGACGGGGAAGAACCCCGACATGAAGGCGCCGGCGCGTGGATCACCGGCGAAGAAGCGGTTCATGTCACCGGTGACGCCATGGTAGTGCCCGACGATGAACCAGGCGAAGCTGTTCAGGATGTTGTGCAGACCGGTGACGATGAGCAGGCGGTTGAGCACGCCATAGACGAACAGGCCCCAGGGGCCGGAGGCGAGCACCGTGCGACTCAGTGCGTCCATGCCGTGCTGGATGTGCTCGAGCTCGGCGCCGAGCAAGATCGCCAATGGCAGCGCGGCGAACCCGGTAATGATGGGCACGAAGCGCCGGCCGCCGAAGAACGCCAGGTAGCTCGGCAGCGTGAAGTTGTGGAAGCGGTTGTACAGCGATCCACCCATCAGGCCTGAGACGATGCCCACCGGAACGGTGAGCTCGGCGAGCTGCTGGCGGGTGAAGGCCGCGATCACCAACGCGTGCGCATGCAGCGGTACCCCCGCGAGCACCGCCGCTGGCGCCGTGACGAACACGGCCGCACCCTTGTTGATGACCAGATAGCCGACGACCGCGGCCAACCCGGCCGCGCCGTGATTGTCCCGCGCCAGTCCGATCGCCACACCCACCGCAAACAGCAGCCCAAGGTTGGCGAAGATGGCCTGACCGGCGGCCGCCATGACCGGGATGTGCAGCAGGTCGGGCTGACCGAGCCGCAGCAGCAGCGCCGCGGCCGGCAGCACCGCGATCGGCAGCATCAGCGCGCCGCCGAGCTTCTGCAGCGAAGTGAGGATCTGTTTCATAGGGGGCATTCCGTCACGGTTGCACTCAGCGGCGCGCCGAGACCGGCTCGCCAGTCGCCTCGTCCGCTTCGGCGCAGCGCGCGCGCACGGCCTCGGCCGACTCCTGCGCAAGCGCGAGCACCGCACGCTGACGGCACTGCTCGAGAGTGAGCGTCCCGAGCAGCGCCTTGATCTGCGGAATCATCGCCGGCACGCACGAGAGCTCGTGCACGCCCAGCCCCACCAGGATCGGCACCGCCAGCGGATCGGAGGCGAGGCCGCCGCACACCGCGGTGCGGCGGCGGTGGGTGTGGGCCGCCTCGGCGGTGCCGGCAATCAGGCGCAGCACGGCTGGGTGCAGTCCATCGAGACGGGCCGCGAGGTGGGCGTGGCCGCGATCCATGGCGAGGGTGTACTGGGTGAGGTCATTGGTGCCGATGGAGAAGAAGTCGACCTCGCGGGCGAGTGAGTCGGCCATCAACGCCGAGGCGGGGGTCTCGATCATCACGCCAAGTTCCACCGGGGCGGTGCGCCCGATACGCCGACACGCCTCCTCGAGGTGCGCGCGCACCATGCGGATTTCCGTCACATCGGTGATCATCGGCAGCAGCAACCGGCACTGTCCGGGCGGCTCGACCGCGAGCACCGCGCGCAGCTGCGCATCGAGCAACTCCGCGCGCCAGAGACTGGTACGGATGCCGCGCAGACCGAGCGCTGGATTTTCCTCCACCGGCAACGGCAGGTAGGGAATCGGTTTATCCCCGCCGATGTCCAGCGTGCGCACCGTGAGCGGCCGGCCCGCCAGCGCGATCGCGATGCGTTGATATTCCGCGCGCTGCTCGGCCTCGTCCGGAGCCGTTTGGCGCTCGAGAAACAGAAACTCCGTGCGCAGCAGTCCGCAGCCCTCGGCGCCGTTGCGCACTGCGAGTTGCGCATCGGCGAGCGAGCCGAGGTTGGCGAGCACCTCGATGCGCGTCCCGTCCGCGAGTCGACACTCCCGCTGGGCCGCCATCCGCTCGCGGGTCCGCTGCTCGGCGTCCCGAGCGATGTGCCGGAGGGCTGCCTCCAGCGCCGTTGCGCCGGGATCGATGAGCAGCTCCCCGCGTTCAGCGTCGAGCACGAGCGTCGTGCCTTGCGGGATGTGCTCAACGGTTGCCCCGAGCGCCACCAGCGCCGGGATGCCGGCGGCGGCGGCGAGAATCGACACATGCGAGGTGGCGCCGCCCGCGGCCAGACAAATCCCCCCGAGCGCCCCGGCCTCGAGCCCCACCAGCTGGGAGGGCAGCAACTCGTGGGCGATGAGAATGGCCCCGGGAGCCACCGACGGCACGGCGGCGGTCTGCCCGGTGAGCACGAGCAGCACCTGCTGCTCGAGATCGATGAGGTCATCGGCCCGCTCGGCCATGCGACCATCCTCGAGCGCGTGCAGCGCGGCGATGCACTGGCGGATGACCGCCCGCCAGGCAAACGCGGCGCTCTTGCCCTGCCCGATCAGCGCCCATGCGCTCGCGTGCAGCGCGGGATCCTCGATCAGGGCCAGGTGCGCCGTAACGATGTCAGCCGCGGGGCCGCGCGCGCCCTCGAGGGAGCGCTCGAGGGATGCCTGCACCTCGGCGCAGGCACGCCGCAGAGCCGCGCCCTCGGCATCGATGCCGGTCCCGGCCTCGACCACGGCGATCTCCTGCCGGCGCAGCAGCGCCGCCGGACCCACGGCCAGGCCACGGCTCGCGACCACTCCGCGCAACGTCCCACCGGCCCCGATCGAGGCGTTCGGCGCGGCGAGCGCCGCGGGTGCACGCGGCGCGGCGCGGTGCGCGGGCGGCTCGGGCGTCGAGAGCAGCGCCGCGAGTGCCGCCAATGCCGCGCCCGCATCGGCGCCTCCGGCGCGCACCTCGACCGAATCGTCCCGCCGAACCCCGAGCGTCATCAGCCCGGTGGCGCTGCGTGCATCGGCGCTGCGACCCTGGAAATGCACCTGAACCTGCGCCCGCAGACCCTTCAGCGCCGCGGCCACCTGGGCCGCCGGGCGCGCATGGATGCCGTGCTCGAGTGCCACCCGCACGGTGCGCGCCAACGCCACCTCCTCTTGCAGTATCTGGCGCGCCTCGGTGGGCGGAGCGTGCGGCGCGGCCCACTCGAACAACCAATCGCCGACCGCGACGGCGCGACTCTCGATGCGCCGCGTCAGCTGCGGCGGCGGGCTGCCGAGCACCAACACCGGCGTGAGCACACTCGGTACGCGGCGCGTGAGCAGGTCCAGATCGAAGCGGATGAGCGGATCTCCGCTGCGAACCGTCTGACCGGCCGCAACGCAGGCCTCGAACCCCTCGCCACCGAGCCCCACGGTATCGATGCCGATGTGCATCAGGATGTCTTCACCGGCCACGCTGCGCAGCGTAATCGCGTGACGCGTCGCCGGCAGCACCACGACCTGCCCGTCGCAGGGGGCGAAGAGCGTCCCCTCAAGCGGATCGATGGCCACCCCATCCCCGAGCATCCGGCCGGCGAACACCGGATCGGGCACCTCCTCGAGCGGGGCGCTCCAGCCCCGCAGCGGTGCACGCAGCACTCGTTCAGTCATGGCGTGGCATGCGGCACATGCAGGCCCCACACCAGCGCGCGCAGCAGCGAGTCGCGCGCATCATCTTCTCCGAGCACCCAGATCATCACCCCGCGCAGATGCTCATGGCGCACGAACGCGGCCTTGATGCCGAGCGAATGCGGATCGTCGTAGGTGAAGAAAATATGCCGCCGCGCGTTGTACAGCCAGGGCGCCTCGGCCGTGGCGCTCCAGTGACGCACCCAGGCCGGATCGCGCAGCATGTGCGCGGCGATCGTCTTCCACGGCGTCTCCGGATAGCCCGCGCTGAACTTCGAGTACAGCCCGGCATGTCGCGCGCTCACCCCTTCGAACCCACGGCCGTAAAAGGCGATGCCGAGGAGAATCTTGTCCGCCGGCACCCCGTGCGCCTCGTAGTAGCGCACCGCACCGACGAGATTGTCGCGCGCCCGCTGCGGCTGCGGTTGCCGATCGTGCGGATCGGCGCGCAGCGGCGTATTGAATCCGCTGACGGGACTGAAAATCGTATTCATGTCATAGGTCATGACATTGAACCAATCGACCTGCGGGGCGATCGCCGCCAGGTCGTAACTGTCGCTCACCGAGTACGCTCCACCCTCCTGCCACGTGCCGGCCGGTGTCGCGATGGTGAGCAGATAGTGTCGGTGCGTCTTGGCGCCGAGGGCATCGAGCCGTCGGCGCAGCGCGCGCACGAGCGCGGTGGCATCGGCGCGGTCCTGCGGCCGCGAGCGGTTCATCCCACCGTGCACCGGGAATTCCCAGTCGAGATCGAGGCCATCGAAGTGATCCTGCGCGATCATCCGCCGCACGCAACTGCGCGCGAACGCCGCGCGCGATGCTGCGGTGAGCGCGATATCAGAGTATTGAGGGGCCTCATCCCAGCCGCCGATCGACACCAGCAGCGTCAGCCGCGGGTGATGCCGGCGCAGTCGGCGCAGCGCCGCGATGGTGCGCTGCTGTGCGGCACTCGGTGTCGCACAACGGCCGGCCGCATTCGGCTCCTCAAACGCATAGATGACGGTATTCAGGTACTGCACCGGGATCGCCGCAACCGGCATCCCACCGTGGTAGTACGCCACGATCTGCGGTACCGCCGCCC
This sequence comes from Pseudomonadota bacterium, assembly GCA_021851405.1. GTDB lineage: Bacteria > Pseudomonadota > Gammaproteobacteria > Steroidobacterales > Steroidobacteraceae > 13-2-20CM-66-19. The sequence goes on along the minus strand of JAJZDW010000005.1, from coordinate 10,068 downwards.
GCACCGGTGTTATCAGGATGAGCACGCCGAGCAGCGCCCCCAGAGCTCGACTCAGAAGTCTCATCACCGTGCCGCCGCGCACTGCCGGCGGGCAGAGTAGCGCGCCCGCCCTTGGGGTCCGCATATGCACTGCCTCTTTCAATTGATGGTCCCCCAAGGACGCCGGCGGCGCTTCGAGCCGCCGCCGGCCCGGCCGACAACCGGCACAGCTCCCGTGCCGGTTGTCAGCCCCACCGAGATCATCGCAGCTGGGGGGATCCGCCGCGAGGACCCCGGCGCCGGAATCATCGCACCGCTCTCCCGCGACACTCTGCCGCGGGAGAGCGGCATTTCATCACCCGCACTGCGAGCTAGAACTTGTACTCGGCACTGAGGTAGTACTGCCGACCGTTGTTGTAGATCGCCACAGGCTGGGACATGTTCTGCCCATATTCCTTGATGAGCTCATCGGTCAGGTTGCGCGCACTGAACGTCACGCTGAGGTTGTGCATAACGTCGTAACTGACCTGCATATTGAGAAAGCCGGCATTCGCCACGTTCTGCGGCGACCCCTCAGAAACCGCCGCGTAGTAGTGCGAGCGGAAACTGTAATCGACGTTGGCGTTCACCCGACCGCGCTGATAATACCCCATGACGTTGTAGGTGTACTTGGAGTTATCCAGCACCGGATTACCATCCGACGCCGTGCCGTCCGCGTACGTCATATTCGCGTTCAAGCCAAAGCCGTACGGCAGCGCCTGATCCCACGCCAACACCACGCCTTTAATCTGCGCCGGAGTATTGAACGGCGAAGTAATGCTGAACGACGCAAACTGCTTCGTCGTGGCATTGTAATACGTTCCCTGAGACGTGCCGAAATCGACGTACGAGGACATGTCCATTTCGAACAGCTTCGCCTCGACCATCGACTCCGGACCGTAGTAGTACTCGAGATCCGTGCTGTACACCGCGCCCTTGATCGGCCGCAGGTTCGGATTACCGCCACTGCCGGTCAGGTTTGTATCGGTCAGATTGATGCCACCGCCCAAGGTGCTGTAATCGGGCATCGCGATGGTTTCCGATGCCGCAAATCTCGCAATCAGGTCCTTGGTGAGATCGAACTTCAGGTTTACGCTCGGCAGCGCGTTGAAATACCGGTTGTCCACCTCCGTCGGCGTGAACGGCCCGAACGCCGAAGTGTTGACCGGACTCGCCCCGCCGGCGACGTTCGTGAGCACCTCCTCCAGCGTATTGACCACGCGCACGCCGAAGTTACCGCTCCAATGATCGCCACCGACATCGGCCATGATGTACCCGGCGAAGTCGTTCTCCGTGACGTTGAAGGTTCCCAGCCAGTAGTAACGACCCGGACCAGAGCTGAGATTGGTCGCGTCAAACGCCTCGATGGCACTTTCGGAGTTGGTGAAAATATTATTCGCCCAGGCGCCGCCACCCGGCAGCGTCGACTGGTAATTACCCGGATACTCCCCACCGGTATAGCTCGGCACACAGGTCGGCGGACCGGAATAGCAGGCCAGCCCCTGGTCCTGCGGCCACATCGTATTGTGGCCATGATGCGCGAAGCGCACGCCCATGCGGATGTCCTGGAAGGCGCCATCGTTGAAGGCGAGTGTGGCATCCAACTTGCCGTAGACCTCCTTGTCGATCGAGTGCAGGATGTCGTTCCAGGCCCAGCTCACCCCGTAACCGGCCGGATTATTGGTCGCCGTCCCGGGGAACTGGACCGAGGCGAGACTGTTCAGGCCGTTCAGCTGGTAGCTGACGCCGTTCCCACCCGCGTACTCGAAGGCGGGCTGTGAGGGCGTCTTGCCTTCGCCGTAGGTGAAGCCGACCTGGCCCTCGAGGGTCAAGTAACTGGTCGCCTCCCACTTGCTATCGAGGTTGATGAAAGCGCTCTCCGCCGACGCATCCGGGCGCATGATCTGATCGTACACGATCGAGGCGGGCGCACCGGTCGCCGTCGGCCAGCTGCCGGCGACGAGCGTACCGTTCTGCACGGTGAGGGCCGTGGGGACGTAGGTCGGGGAGACGAAGTGGCTGCCCCACATCAGGAAGTTGTCGTTGTAGTTCGAGGCCAGCAGATGCGAGTAGAAGGCCGTCAGGTTGAACGACAGACGATTCGTGGGCTTGAACTGAAAATCGACCAGTCCGCCGGTATTCTCCTGGGTCTGCTCGAACAGCGCCTGCCCGAGCAGCGTCGGGTACATCGCACCGGCCGCGTTCGGCAGCGACGGGTTGGCCGCCTGCCAGGCCGCGGCGGTCGCCGCCGGGACCGGGGCGTAGCCGAGCTCTTCCTGGCCATCGCGACGGATCGACTGCTTCTGGTAGAAGATCTGACCGAGAATGCCGACTCGGTCGTTGTGCCAGCTCAACTGCAGACTGCCCTGCGGATTCGTCTTCCCCGACATGTCCCAGTAATTCGCCCCGACGTCGACGAAGCCGTGCAGCCCGGCTTTGTAATTGAACGGCTGAGGAGTCTGGATATCGACGCTGCCGGCAACCCCGCCCTCGAGCAGTTTCGCGTCCTGGCTCTGATATGCCGTCACCTTGGAGACCATGGAGGCCGGAAACAGATCGAAGCTCACGCTGCGCCCCACGGTCGCGTACTGGTCCTCAATGAACCAGTCGCCCGAGGACACGTAGTGGCCGTCGACCGTGACCTGGGTGAGAATCGGCGGCGCTCCGAGCAAGCTCACGCGATCATTGATCGCGAAGCCGCCCTCGCCGGCGACCGACGATTGAGTATCGACACCGGGCATGGTCTGCAGCACATCGGCGACGTTCTGCGCGGGCAATTTGCCCACGTCCTGAGCGGTCATCACCTCGATGTTCTCGGTCGAAGCACGCTTCAATGCAAGCGACTCCTTCACCGAATAGCGAATACCGGTGACGACCACTTCCTGCAGCGCCGAGCTCGGCGACTTGGCCTTACCGGAGTTGTTCGACGACACGCTCGCCTGTTGCGCGAACCCTGTGCCGCCCCACAGCGCAACCGCGACGGCGGTGCCGATCAACGTAGATTTCGCGATTCTCATAAGTTCTCTTACCCCGATGATGTTGTCGTTTGTCGAGACCGCCCATGTCGTGAGCCTCATCGGCGCCACACGCCCCGGCGACCGTTCCGCCTGATCCCAGCGCCGCCTCTTGGCCGCTTTTCCGATGTTTTGCGCACTACCGCCCTGACGATCGACCTGCAGGCGTTGCGCAAACACCACACTGGTACCTTTTAAATGCCAGTGTAATACCAGTTTCTTAAAAAAGCTATACCATGGCGACGCCGCAGACGCTTCTCCGATTTAATCAAATCAATTCATATGCTTGAAACGACGATTAGACAGTGCGATTGCGTACTGGTACTGTAGTGGTATTATACGACTGATGTCGAAACTGGTTGGGGGGATCACGCCTTTGATGCTGTCGCAAACGCTCGGCAAGCTCGATGGGAGCAGCGCCCTCCCCCTGTACCAGCAGCTGCAGCGCGCACTGCGTGGCGCCATCGAGACTCGCCTGATCGGCCCGGACGATGCTCTGCCGCCGGAGCGCGACATCGCGGAGGACTTCCACATCTCGCGCATCACGGTGCGCAAAGCGATCGACGGTCTGGTGGGCGAGGGACTGTTGATGCGCCGCCAGGGCGCCGGCACATTCGTGTGTGCGCGTGTGGAGAAGAACTTCTCCAAGCTGACCTCCTTTTCCGAGGACATGCAGGCGCGCGGCCGCACGCCGCGCAGCGTGTGGGTGCGCAAGGCCGAGGGCAGTGTGACGCCCGAGGAGGCGCTCACGCTGCGCTCCAGCCCCGGAACGCCGGTCTACCGCTTCCATCGCATCCGGTATGCGGACGATGCGCCCATGTGCATCGAGTACGCGACCCTCCTTGCCTCCTGCCTGCCGTCGCTCGATGCCGTGGAGGCCTCTCTCTACGAGGCGCTCGAGCGCACCGGCAACCGCCCCATGCGCGCCCTGCAACGCCTGCGTGCGGTGCTCTTCACCGCCGAACAAGCGAAGCTGCTGCAGATCCGCGAGCGCGATGCGGGACTGCTCGTCGAGCGGGTGGGTTTTCTCAAAGACGGTCGAGCCGTGGAATTCACCCAATCGTACTTTCGCGGCGACATCTACGACTTCGTGGCGGAGTTGAGTGACGTATGAACCCGCAGATGCCCGAATCCGCCACGCGCATGTACTGCGAGGCTGCACAGGCCGCGCAGGTCGTACGCGACCAGCTATTCAGCAACGCCGAGCGCATGGAGAGCCTGGCGGAGCGGCTGCGCGCGCAGCCCCCGCGCGTGGTGGTGACGTGCGCGCGCGGCAGTTCGGATCATGCCGCGACGTTCGCGAAGTACCTGATCGAGACGCGCCTGGCCGTGCCGACCAGTTCCGCGGCCCCGTCGGTGAGCTCGCTCTACGATGCGCGCCCGGATCTGTCCGGTGCGCTGTGCCTGGCGATCTCTCAGTCGGGGGCGAGCCCGGACCTGCTCGCCTCGGTGCGCAAGGCGCGCGAAGCCGGCGCGCGGATCGTGGCGCTGGTGAATGCGCCGAACTCGCCCCTCGCGGCACTCGCCGATGACGTCGTACCACTCACCGCAGGCGTCGAGACGAGCGTCGCGGCCACCAAGTCCTTCATCGCCTCGCTCGCGGCCATCACGCACCTGGTGGCCTGCTGGAGCGCCGATCGGACGCTCTCCGAGGCGCTGCGCAAGGCACCGAAACACCTCGAGCGCGCCTGGAGCCTCGACTGGAGCGCGGCCCTGGAGCCGCTCGTGCAGGCCACCAACCTGTACGTCATCGGCCGCGGCATCGGTCTGGCCGTGGCACAGGAAGCGGCCCTGAAGCTGAAGGAGACCTGCGGACTGCACGCCGAGGCGGTCAGTGCCGCAGAACTGCGCCACGGACCGATGGCGCTGGTGAAACCCGACTTCCCGGTGCTGGTCTTCTCGCAGAACGACGAGGCTCGCGCCAGCATCGAGATGCTGGCCCAGGAGCTCACCGCGCGGCGCGCGACCGTGATGATCGCCGGATCGCGCTGCCCGCAGGCCGTGCAGCTGCCGGCCGAGCCGGCCCACCCGGTGATCGAACCGATGTTGCTGATTCAGACCTTCTACCGGCTGGCGAACTCCCTGTCGCTGGCGCGCGGGCTCGACCCAGACCATCCCCCTCATCTGCGCAAGGTCACCGAGACCGTCTGATGCCCATCGCACTGTTCAACGCGCGAGTGCTGCGCGACGGCCAACTCCTCGACGAGCACTGTGTGCTGATCGACGGCGGCCGCATCGTGGACGTCGTGCCCACCGTGCAGGCGCGTGATCCGAGGATCGATCGGGTGGATCTCGGCGGCGGGCTGCTGCTGCCGGGGTTCATCGATACGCAGGTCAACGGCGGCGGCGGGGTGCTGTTCAACGACGCCCCGAGCGTCGAGGCGATCCGGCAGATCGGGCGTGCGCACCGCCGATTCGGTACCACCGGCTTCATGCCGACGCTGATCAGCACGGACCTGGAGGTCGTGGCACAAGCGATCAGCGCCACGCGCGGAGCGCTCACGGCCGGTGTGCCCGGGGTGCTCGGCATCCACATCGAGGGACCGTTTCTCAGCGTCGAGCGCAAGGGCGTGCACGATCAGGCGAAGCTGCGCGAACTCGACGAGAGCGCCGTGGGCCTGCTGAGCTCCCTCGGCGCCGGGCGCACCATCGTCACGCTCGCCCCCGAGGTCACCACCCCTGAGATCATTCAGCGGCTCGCCGACGCCGGTGTCATCGTCTCGGCCGGACACACCAATGCCACCTATGCGGAGGTGACCGAGGCGCTGCGTCACGGACTGCGCGGGTTCACCCACCTGTTCAACGCCATGTCGCAGCTGACCAGCCGCGAGCCAGGCGCCGTGGGCGCCGCGCTCGAGGATCCCGCCAGCTGGTGCGGCATCATCGTCGACGGCGAGCACATCGCCCCGGCGGTGCTGCGCTTGGCGCTGCGCTGCAAGCCGCACGATCGTTTCATGCTGGTCACCGACGCGATGCCCGCGCTCGGCACGGATCTGCGCGCCTTCGAGCTGCAGGGCCGGCGAATCCTCGTGTCCGGCCCCGTGTGCTACGACGAGGACGGCCGGCTCGCCGGCTCAAACATCGACATGGCCAGCTGCGTGCGCAACGCCATGGGGCTGCTCGGCCTGCCCCTGCACGAGGCCGTGCACATGGCGAGCCTGTATCCGGCGCAGTTCCTCGGGCTCGCCGGGGAGCTCGGACGCATCGAGCCGGGCTACCGGGCCAACCTGGTCCTGACCGACGAGACGCTGCACGTGCGCGCGACTTGGATCGACGGGCAGCGCGAGGACGCCTAGGCGCAGCGGCGGGCGATCCGCTATCCTCGCTCGGGATTCGGCCCGGCCCGGTGCCCGCAGCGGCGTGGCCGTTCCGTGCCGACCGCAAGGAGACGCCCGCATGTCGATCATCCGTCGCGGCGCAGCATGGCTGCCTGCGCTGCTCGCTCTGGGTCTGAGCGGTTGTGGCAACAGCGGCGATGCTCAGATCCGCCTGCTCAATGCCAGCGCCGGCTACGCCTCGCTCGATGTGTACTTCGAGCGCAGTGGCACGGCCGGCACGCCGCAGATCAGCACGGTCGCCTCGGGCACGGTGAGCAGCTACACCGCCGTGGTTCCCGCCGCGTACACGGTCTACTTCACCAGCCACGGCGTCGGGGCGGCCAACGCCCTCTCGAGCCTCAGCAAGACCCTCGCCAACAGCGAACGGCGTACCTACGTCGCCTACGGGGACAGCGGCTCATTCGGTGTTCTGGACATCAACGAGCAGCAGAGCGCCCCGAACGGCGGCTATGCGAACGTCGAGGTGCTCAACGCCGACCCGGATGCCGGCAGCCTCGATGTGTACTTGACCAGTCCGGGGATCCCGCTGAGCAGCGCCTCGCCGAACTTCAGCGCCCTCGCCGGGGGTAAAGCGAGCGCTTTCAGCGCGATCCCGCAGGGCACGTACGAGCTGCGCATCACGGGGGCGGGCAAGAACTCGGACCTGCGCTTCGACCTGCCGAGCCTGCAGCTCTCCAACCAGGAGACGCTCTCGCTGATCATCACCGAGGCACCCGGTGGCTACCTGGTCAATGTGATGGCGCTCCCGCAACAGGGCTCACTGACCGTCTACGCCAACCCCGATGCACGGGTGCGCGCGGCGATCGGCGTCAGCGGCGCCAGTAGCGTGTCCGCGTCCGTAGGCTCGACGGCGCTCCTCAGCGGGGCGCCCGCCTCGACGGTGGGCACCTACGAGCTCGTGCCCGCCGGCAGCCAAGCGGTCACCGTGACGGTCAACGGTACGGCCATCAGTGCCCCCAGCCAGAGTCTCACGGCCGGCCAGGACTACACCCTGCTCATCTACGGCACCCCGGCGAGCGTGCAAGAGAGCTGGCTGGCCGACCTCAATATCCCGGCGCTCAGCGGGTACGCGAGCGTCCGGCTGGTCAATGCCATGTCCGGCAGCGGCGATCCGCTCTCCCTGGCCGTGAATTTCATGCCGGTGGCGAGCGGGGTGCCCCTGGGATCGGACCTGCCCAGCGGTGCCGCGAGCGGCACCTCCCCGTACGATACCGAGGTGGTCGCCACCACGACCGGAACCGTGACCGTAACGGATTACACGACCGCGCAGACGCTGTACTCGCAGACCGCCGCAGCGCTCGGCTCAGGCAACGTCTACAGCATGTTTATGTTCGGCAGCACCAGTGCCCCGATCGGGGTGCTCTCGCAAGATCGCTAGGCCGGCGTCGCTGCATGCACCTATAGTGCCGGGGACCGGAACCCCGGCGACGTGGCCCGCTCAAAGACGTTACACTAGGACTTTTTACAGCCGTTCGCCCTGAACGGACCTGAAATATCCATCCCGAGCCAAGGGGAAGATTGATGAGATTCGATTGCGCTCGCGCAATACCGGGCGCCGTGGGCACCCTGCGCACCTCGATCTGCGCCGTAGGCGCGGCGCTCGCCATCGCGCTCGGCGGCTGCAGCGCGAACACGCAGGTGTACAACGGCACGCCCGTCCTGACGCTCACCGGGGAAGCCGCGGGCGACTTCAGCGCCTACTCGGTCGGCCTGTACACCATCACCCTCACCCGCTCCGATGGCTACGTCGCCTACGTCCAGACCTCGGATGAACAGGTCGATCTGACCCGCCGGACGAATCTCTCCGAACTGTTCAACGCGACCGGCGTTCCGGACGGCACCTACAAGAGCATGACGGTCAGCCTGGATTACTCCACGCCGATCATCTACCTGAAGGGCCAGAGCACTGAGGCGAAAGTGGAAAGCACCTCCGGGACCGCCAATCCAGGCGTGATCACCGAGACGGTGAATTTCGATCCGTCGAATCCGCTCGTGATCGGGTTGAACAAATCCACCCCGCTCGCCCTCGACATCGACCTGGCGGCATCGAATTCGATCAACGCGAGCACCAACACGGTCACGGTCAAGCCGTTCATCGTCGCGACCGTGCAGCCCTACGAGAGCAATCCGCTGCGCGCGCGTGGCCAGATCGTCCTCACCACTGCGAGCGCGGGGAGCTTCACGGAAAATATCCGCCCGTTCGACGACACCTACTATGCGGACGGTGACGTCGGGGCGCTCACCGTCAATACCAGCTCGAGCACCTACTTCAACATCAACGGCACGACGTACACCGGCTCGGCGGGGCTCAATGCCATGGCCGCCCTGAACCCAGGCATCACCATCACGGCCTACGGGACACTCGGGGACCTCTCGACGATCACGCCGGCGTTGAACGCCACGGCCGTCTATGCCGGCACCACGGTGATCAGCCAGGGCAACGAGGCGCTGCGCGGCGTGATCACGGCCCGCAGTGGCAATACCCTCACGCTCTCCGGCGCGGAGTACATCTGCCAGGAGGGCCCCTGCTTCTCGAACGCCTCATTCAACTACTACTCCACGGCCACCGTGACGATCGGCGCGGGGACCGTGGTGAGCCAGGACGGGGTGGATGCCAGCGGACTCGGCACGTCCTCGGTCTCCGTCGGCCAGCAGATCACGGCGCTCGGGATCGGTGCGATCAGCGCGTCGAACGCGCTCTCGATGAATGCCAATCCCGGGCAGATCCGCCTGCAGCCGACCAGTCTGTGGGGCACGCTGAGCAGCGGTGCCTCCGGCAGCGCGACGGTGAACCTGCTCGAGCTCGCCAATGACGCGCCGAGTACCTTCGCGTTCGCCGGCACGGGGATCACGAGCAGCGCGGATGCCAATGCGGCGAGTTACACGCTGAACACCGGCACGTTCGACGCCAGCACGCTCAGCGCCGGCACGCTGATCAATGCCGTCGGCATCGTCGCGCCGTTCGGCGCAGCACCGCCTGACTTTATGGCCAGCGCCGTGACGAACATGACGAGCGGGCCCTCGACGCTGATCGTGGAGTGGACCTCCGGTACGACCGCACCGTTCACCAGCGCGGGCAATGCCGGGATCATCGTGAATCTCGGCAATACGGCCATCACCACCGCCGTGCTGCGCACCGGACCGCAGACCGTGCAGCTCTCGAGCCTCGCGGCCAGCCCGACCGTCATTGCCGGGTGCGCCAGCGGCACGTGCAGCGGTAACTCCGAGTACGGCATCGGCAACGCCACGAGCGGGGTCAATGTGTACGACGGCGCCTCGAGCTTCATCAGCGGGCTGTCGAGCACGATCAACGGCACGAACAAGGTGTTCAAGCTGGTGGCGCTCGGCACCTACGACTCGAGCACCAATACGTTCTATACCCAGCGCATGGACGTCGCGCTCGAGTAGCCCTTCGAGAGCGGTGCACCGGGCGGCCTCGCGCCCGGTGCACCCGCCTCCCCGCCGGCGGTTCGCTCAGAACGTCACGACCGTACGGATCGACTCGCCCCGGTGCATCAGGTCGAACGCCTCGTTGATGCGCTCGATCGGCAGGACGTGCGTGATCAGCTCGTCGATGTGGATCTTCTTGTCCATGTACCAGTCGACGATCTTCGGCACATCGGTGCGCCCGCGCGCCCCGCCAAACGCCGTGCCCTTCCACACCCGACCGGTCACCAGCTGAAACGGCCGGGTCTTGA
>JAJZDW010000072.1 GCA_021851405.1 Pseudomonadota bacterium | reverse complement strand
CCGGGGCGGAACGCATCCCCCATGACGAAGACCTGGATCGAGCGGGTCTGCGACATCGTGACGCTCGCGTGGACCCCAATCATCTGGTGCGCAACGCGCGATGCGATCTCCGACTGCACCGTGCTGAACAGTTCGCCGCCGACCGTGATCGGGCCCAACTGCGGGAAGTTGACCTGGCCGTTACGCCCCACCGTCAACTGATAGCTCTCGTTCTGGTTGCCGTAGAGCTGAACATCGAGCGTGTCGCCCGGGCCGACCTGGTAATTCGACGGGACCGGCACGTTGGTGAGCGGATTGAGCGTGGAGAAGGTCGACGCCTCTTGCTGAAAGATGTCGTAACCGAAGGGCTTGAGCGCTTCTTCACCGGTGCGCTTCAGCGGCAATAAGGTCACGCGGACCTGGAGGTTCTGCAGAGCGGGGATGACCGAGAGGCGCAGGGTCGCATCGCTCGGTGTCAGCCCCAGGAGATCGATGGGCGCAAAGCCAGGCAGATCCAACATGCCGCGGCGCGTCAGCTGGTACGGATCCTGAGCCCGGATCGAGCGCATCATGGCGTTGAGGCGCAGTCGCTCCGTCGGACTCAGAGCATCCAACGCTGAGGGGATTTCCTGGAGCTGCGCTTTCGACAGTCCACCGCTACTCAGCGGGATGTTCGCGATCGGGATCGCCCCGACGGGAATACCACCGGCCGTTCCGCTCTGCAGCGCACTCATGGACAAGCCCTGGCTCGTCGTCGACTGCAGCGGCGGCAGGCTCGTGCCCGAGGCGGGCGGCAGATGCACGCCGATCTGCACAACGACCCAGTCGCCCCCCTTCAATTCCGGGATCAGTGCCGTTTTCGTCAGCGCCTGCCGCCGCGCTTGGACCGCCCTCTGCTGCTCGAGCTGCTGCAGTTCGGCCTGCGTCATGACCCCGGAGGGCGGGTACAGCGATCCGCCATACCCCGCACCGCCCCCGACCCGGGTCATGATCGCCTGCTGCTGCGAGGAAGAGAGGCTGTGCAGCAAGGCCAGACTGGTCGCTGAATTCAGCGCCGACTGTGCGAAGGAAGCCGTGGAAAACGCAGAACCCAGAAGGAGGAGCAGTGAACCGGCCAGCGGTCCCAATCGTCGGAGCAAGCGCATTCGATACCCTTTTTCGCCAGTGCCCAGCACCGCACGGCCGGTCCCCCGATTGTGCGTCGGATGCCCGAGCCGATGAGCCCCGGTCCGCCCGTGCTAAAACGCGGATTGTAGCGGGGTAGACCGTCCAGGGGGAGCGGAATCGCCGCGAAGCGCACCGCCCCTCGGTTCCGATCGGCGCATCACGGCCGGTCGATGCGCTCGCACATGGATCGCCCGAGGGCCAGTGCCGCGGTGAGACCGGGTGACTCGATGCCGTAGAGATTCACCAAGCCGGGGATGCCGTGCTCCCGAGGCCCTTGCACGCCGAAATCCGCACCCCGGGCGCCGGGGCCGACCAACTTCGGCCGGATCCCTGCGTACGCCGGGTGCAGCGCGCCCGCGGGCAATTCGGGCCAATAGCGACGGATGGCCGCCGAGAAACGGCCGGCCCGCTCCCGATCGACCTCGAAATCCATGCACGTCACCCACTCCACGTCCGGGCCGAAGCGGGCGCGACCGGCCACATCGAGCGTCAGATGCACCCCGAGCCCGCCCGAGTCCGGAACCGGATAGATCAAGTGCGTGAAGGGGCTGGCACCCTGCAGACTGAAATAGCTCCCCTTCGCGAAGTGCAGCGGCGGAATGCTCGCCTGCGGAACCCCCAGTGTGCGCGCGACGTCCTGGGCAGCGAGTCCGGCGCAATTGATGACGTGCGATGCGCTGAGACGCTCGCACTGCGCTCCGATGCCGATCCGCAGGTGCCAGGATGCCTCACGCCACTGTCCGCCCAGCACCCGGGTCCGACAGACGACGAGTCCGCCTGCCCGTTCGACGTCGCCCTGCAACGACAGCATCAATCCGTGACTGTCGACGATGCCGGTGGAGGGCGAGTACAGCGCCGCCGTGCAGCGCAGGGCGGGCTCGAGCGCAACCGCTTCGGCGGCCTCGAGGCGGCGCAGATCCGCGAGGCCATTGGCCCGGGCGCACGCCTCGATGTGATCCAACTGAGCCCGCTCGGCCGCATCCGTGGCCACAATCAATTTCCCGCATCGGCGATGTGCCACGCCGTGTTCGACACAGTACGCGTAGAGTCGCTCCCGACCTTCCACGCACCATTGCGCCTTCAGTGACCCCTGCGGGTAGTAGAGTCCGGCGTGAATCACCTCGCTGCTGCGGGCGCTGATGCCGGTGCCGATGGCCGCTTCGGCCTCGAGCACCAGCACCTCATGGCCGGCCTCGGCCAGCGAGCGGGCCACGGCGAGGCCGACGACGCCCGCGCCGATCACGACGCACTCGGCATGATCACTCATCGGGGAACGTCCCGGCCCACCGGTCGCTCGGGTGCTGCAGGGAGTCCTGCCCGAGCCGTCACCGCCGGCTCGGGGCGCTCAGCGGTAGTGTGTCTCGATCCAGCGCTGGTAGCTGCCATCCATCACCCCGCGCCACCACCACTGCTGATCCAGATACCAGGCGAAGGTGTCCTGAAGTCCTCGCTCGAGCGTCACTTCGGCCTTGTAGCCGAGCTCCCGCTCTGCCTTGCTGCAATCAATCGCGTAGCGGCGGTCGTGGCCCGGCCGCCCACCGCACAATGCGTTTCCACGAGCGCGAGATTTTCGCTCTCCGCTCCCCCGCTGCGCGCCGATGCGGGATGAGCTTGGCCGGAAGGTGAAGCGGTCCGGAAGTGTTCGAGCACTGGCCGTGGGTCGTCGAGAGGACGTACCCGATGCACCTCGGATGTGGCCATTATCCGCTCGCCAGTCGCTCATCAGGGCCGCGGATGAGTGTCCTGCTCGAGCATCGCCATCGCCCGCTCGCACGCGGCATCGAGGCGATCCAAGTCGGACACGGCCCGCTCCACTGCCCTGAAATCCATCTCGTCGTACGTGTGGCGAAGGTGATTGCCGAATCCGCGGATGGCACTCCACGGTATCTGCGGCTCGTGCATCTCGGCGAGCGCGCCGAGCTTGATCGCGGCCTCGGATATCTCAAGGAAGCACATCCGGACGGCATCGTAGACCACACCTCAGGTCCGTCAAGACGCGCTCCAGCCCTCCGCCCAACGCCAAGTATTCCCTGATCTTGGCGATGTTATGCCGGATGTCGCCGTATCGAACCGCAGGTCTTGAGCTCGTCACGTTCAGAACACCGCAATGGCTTCGCGGCCGAGCGCTTCCCTCAACTCCCGGCGCCGCACTGGCAATATCACGACATCCACACTGCGACTCAGCGCCACCCCAAGCATCTGCTGCAAGCGTTCGATGAACAGGACGAATTGAAAGCCATCAGGCGCGGCGCCGGGCGCCAGATCAAGCGCCAGATCCACGTCTGAACTCGCGGTATCTTCTCCCCGCGCCACCGAGCCGAACACAGAAACATGCGCAACGCCGGCGGCATGCAACTGCGGCTGAAGCGCGCGCAGTGTGCGCAGGATCGAATGGTGCTCATCGAAAGCGTTCAGGCCCATGCGTCGGATCCTATCATGCCCGCACAGGGCAGGCGCTGCTCGGGCCGTGCGTGGTGGCGCGGCTCGGCGGGCCTCTGGACACGCGTTACCGGTAGTGTGTCTCGATCCAGCGCTGGTAGCTGCCATCCATCACCCCGCGCCACCACCACTGCTGATCCAGATACCAGGCGAAGGTGTCCTGAAGTCCTCGCTCGAGCGTCACTTCGGCCTTGTAGCCGAGCTCCCGCTCTGCCTTGCTGCAATCAATCGCGTAGCGGCGGTCGTGGCCCGGCCGATCCTTCACGAACTGGATCAGGGTTGCGCTCTTCTCGCCCCGCGCCGCGGGCGAGGACGCAAAGGCTTCGATCAGCTCCGGCCGCTGCTGAAAGGCCCGGTCGGCCACCGCACAGAGCGTTTCCACGAGCGCGAGATTCTCGCTCTCCGCCCCGCCGCCGATGTTGTAGACCTCCCCCGGCTTGCCCCGCTCGAGGACACGCTCGATGCCGCGGCAATGATCCGACACGTGCAGCCAGTCGCGCACATTGCGCCCATCGCCATAGATCGGCAGGGCCCGCCCGTGCAGGAGATTCACGATCATGAGCGGAATGAGCTTCTCGGGGAAATGAAACGGCCCGTAGTTGTTCGAGCAGTTGCTGATCGTGGTGGCGAGGCCATAGGTGTGATGGTAGGCCCGCACCAGATGGTCCGAGGCGGCCTTGCTCGCCGAGTACGGGGAGTTCGGCGCATAGCGCGTCGCTTCGGTGAAGGCCGGGTCCTCGGGCCCGAGCGAGCCGTACACCTCGTCCGTGGACACATGATGGAAGCGGTGCTCGCGGACCGCGCGCTCGGTGAGCCACACGGTGCGCGCCGCCTTGAGCATCGAGTGCGTGCCCTGCACGTTGGTCTCGATGAAGGCGTCGGGACCGTGAATGGAACGATCCACGTGCGACTCCGCCGCGAAATGCACGATCGTATCGAGACGCTCCTCGCGCAGGAGCTGCTCGACCAATGGAGTGTCACGGATGTCGCCGCGCACGAACCTCAGCTCAGGGCGGTCCTTGACCGATTCGAGATTGGCGAGATTGCCGGCATAGGTCAGCGCATCGAGCACCACCACGCGGTCTGCCGGATGCGTGCCCAGCCAGTGATGCACGAAATTCGCGCCGATGAAGCCGGCGCCGCCGGTGATGAGGAGCCTAGTCATGAGCGATCTCTTTCAACGTTTCGCGCAACCGCCGCCGCCAGTGCACGGGGTGCAATCCGAGGGTCATCAGCGAGCGCTTGTCGAGCACGCTGTAGGCCGGACGGCGCGCAGGGGTCGGATATTCTTCGGTTGCGATCGGCGTGACGGTGACGCCGGAGGGCAGTACCCCGAGGGCCGCGCCCTCTTCCGCAATCGCCACGGCGAAGTCGTACCAGCTGGCGACCCCGGCGTCGGTCCAGTGATGGATCCCCTGAATCTCGGCTCG
>JAJZDW010000004.1:294-154737 GCA_021851405.1 Pseudomonadota bacterium | reverse complement strand
GTGACCGCCGATTCCGGGCACACGCCCAAAATCGGTCACCTTCCAGCGGAATGAGCGGTCACGTTCGGCCGGAACGGCCGGTCACGTTCGTCCGGAATCAGCGGTCACATTGGTCCGGAAAACGCACAGTACCCCGCTGCTTAATGGATTCGGGTGGGGGAAGAACGGAACAAATGGCGCCGGAACAGCTGTCGGTTCGCGAGGGGCAAGTGGTCTGCTCGCAAAGCTCGACTGATCTAACGAAGACGAAATGCGCCGCGGTCCGGGGAGGTAGCGACCCCGGAAACCAAGGCGTATGAGCCGTTTGCTCACTGTGAAGGCCGGGCCACCCGCAAGGGTGGAGCAATCCCGGGATGACACTGGAGTGTGCGAACGAGCGGCCGGCGCAGCACTGCTGTGCCGAGTCGGAAGGGCCACGACGAGGCCTGATGATGAACGTCGCGCCGGGTGGCACCGGTGCGGCGATACCCGATGCGCATGATGCGTATCGGCCGAACCCCGAGTCCGCCTGCATGCACCACCCTGGGTGGCACCAGAGTGATGACGGCGGACAAGGGATCGACGGAAGTCTGGGGCTGGCACCCCGATCAACCGTCTGTGTGGATACTGGAGGAGACATCGACCAATTTGCCGAGCGTGGGACATTGCCCACGAATAACTCGGCCATTCCAAGCCGGCGGCCCAACCGCCGCCGGCTTTCTTGTCGTGATCAATGGACAACGCGTGTGCAAACTGCACGAGACGCTACGAAATCTCTAGTGCTCCATCTATCTGCTCATTCTGCTCAACGTTAACCGGCTTCCCCATGGCCAAGATCGGGTCGCCACCGGTCTGCTAGAGCTCACGACTCTTTGAGCATTCATTGGCATGTCCATGTGCATCACTATAGGATCCCGATGAGAGGTGCATCAAGAAACGGAAGATTTGCGTCCCGGAGGAATCGAGAGCCCAAAACATCGGCATTCTCTGTGTCGGAGTCGACAACGCGCCATTCGAGTGCAGTCTTGAAATCCTCTTCTCGGACTGACTCATCACTCACAAACAAACGAGGGCCGCACCCAGTCAACGATTTGTGCGACCGCGCGAAAGCTGGATGCGACCCACCCACATGGGCTCACTGAGCAGCAAGGGGCAGACCGTATAGCGAAGCAATTTCACACACCCGTGATTGCTATTATCAGTTGCTCGGAGTCTCATTCGGCATCGATGGAGTAATAGGTCGCGGCTTCTTGTCGGCCCTGTCGATACGATAGAATAAGCTGATGTCACTCGATCTTTGAACCACAAAGGGTCAATCGGCGGTACGTGCCTGCTAGCTTGTTTGGGTCTCGTAGGTCAGTCTGAATACTGTATCCGCCATCCAGCGCTTGAAGGATTCATTGTCGACGAATTGCTTGAACAGCTCCGTGTCGTCCTTCATGTAGGCCGTCATCACGCGCAGCAGTGCCTTGTCATGCTCTATGCGGGCGTTCTGTTTGTCCGAATTCTTCTGAGCGTTCCGATACGCGGGATCGGCCGCCACTTTGGCAGGGATGTCCTCAGTGATTAGCTTGTGGACCCTGTCCTTGTCGGACCAGTTGATGTTCCCGAACTGCTCGTTGAACGTCTTCAAGATGTTCGAAAGGCGCTCCAGATCCGGCTCGGCCTTGTGACCGCCCCCGGACGCAGGTACCGGTTCGATCTCGGCGTTTGCGTCCGGTAGCTGGATGCGCGCAACCGCCTGCTTCTCCACCCTGTAACTGTCCATGTCGATGGCTTCGAGAATGCCTTTGGACAAATCCTGCTCCACGGGCGCCGGGAGCTTTGAGATCAGGAAGTTGAGGAAGATGGAGAGTTTCTCCCAGCCGGCGTTCGTGTAGGGCAGCACGGACGACAGGAATCCGTATGTCCGGGCAAAGGCCTTGGCCTTCCCCTTGAAATCCACCTGCGAATCTTCGTCCAGGTTCTCGCGATAGACGGCGACGCAGGCGTCGAGGATGGGGTCGAGCTTGTCGCGGTCTGCACCATCGAGATACAGGCTCACAAAGGTATCGAGCTGCTGGGGATCATAAACCTGGGCACCGTCGAGCGCGGCCTTGAGGTCATGAAGCTTGTCGGGATCGGTTTCGTCGGACAGGATCGTGGTGCGGTAGTAGTCGGCGAAGGACTTCTGAATCGTGTCGGCGTCGTTCATGAAGTCGAGCACGAATACGTCGTGCTTCTTGGGGTGCGCCCGGTTCAGGCGCGACAGCGTCTGCACCGCCTTGATGCCCGAGAGCACCTTGTCCACGTACATCGTGTGGAGCAGCGGCTCGTCGTAGCCGGTTTGAAACTTGTCTGCGCAGATCAGGAACCGGTACGGGTCCTCTTCGATCTTGTCGGCGATCTGGCTTGACGGAAAGTCATTGAGCGAGGCTTCGGTCACCTTAGCGCCGCCGTATTCGTGTTCGCCGGAGAACGCTACGATCGCCCGGTAGCGGCTCTTGCGCTCGACAAGGTAGTCGCGGACCGCGTGGAAGTACTGGATGGCGCGCTCGATGCCGCTCGTCACCACCATCGCGCGAGCCTCGCCACCGATCTTGTTCAGCGCCAGCACCTGCTCGTGGAAATGATCCACCATGATCTCGGCCTTGAGTCGGATCGCGTGGTCGTGACTTTCTACGTACCGGCGCAGCTTCTTTTTCGCCCGCTTTGTGTCGAACTCAGGGTCGCCCTCGACCTTCTTCACGAGCTTGTAGTAGCTGTTGACCGGCGTGTAGTACTTGAGCACGTCGAGGATGAAGCCCTCCTGGATAGCCTGCTTCATCGTGTAGCTGTGGAATGGCCGATGCCTGACCGTGCCGTCGGGCTGGGGCTCGGCCTCACCAAAGATCTCCAGCGTCTTATTCTTCGGCGTCGCGGTAAAGGCGAAATAGCTGGCGTTGGGCAGCAGCTTCTTGGCCTCCATCAGCCGATTGATTTTGTCCTCCAGCGTTTCGTCCTCGTTCTCGGTCCCCGCGGTGGACAGCGCCAGTGAGACCGCTGCCGACGTTCGCCCGCCCTGGCTCGAATGTGCCTCGTCAATGATGATGGCGAATTTACGCCCCCGGTGCTCAACCCCGATCTCATCAAGAATGAACGGAAACTTCTGCACCGTGGTGATGATGATCTTCTTCCCCTCGGCGATAAACTTCCGCAGATCTCCCGAGTGCTCGGCGTGCCCCACCGTTGCACCCACCTGCGCAAACTGCTTGATCGTGTCACGGATCTGCTTGTCCAGAATGCGCCGGTCGGTGACGACAATGATCGAATCGAAGAGCGTCGCCTCGTCTTTCGTCAAACCGATGAGCTGGTGAGCGAGCCAGGCAATCGAGTTCGACTTGCCACTGCCGGCCGAGTGCTGGACCAGGTAGCGGTGGCCCGCACCGTTCGCTTTCGCGTCGGCGAGCAGCCGGCGCACGACGTCGAGCTGGTGGAAGCGCGGCCAAATCTGCACCCGTGTCTTCTTGCCGGTCTTCTCGTCCTTGGTCTCAACGATCTGCGCGTAGTTCTCCAGGATGTCCGTCAGGCCCGCGCGGGTGAGGACGCCTTTCCACAGATAGTCGGTTTTCAGCCCGTTCGGATTGGGCGGGTTACCCGCGCCATCGTTCCAGCCCTGATTGAATGGCAGGAACCATGAGCCCTTGCCTTTCAGGTGCGTGCAGAAGCGCACCTCGTGATCGTCCACGGCAAAATGCACCACGCAGCGCCCGAACTCGAACAGCTTCTCCCGAGGGTCGCGGTCTCGCTGGTACTGCTCGACGGCATCCCCGACCGTCTGCTTGGTCAGGCTGTTCTTCAGCTCGAAGGTGGCCACCGGCAGGCCGTTGATGAACAGCCCCAGATCAAGCGCGCGCTGCGTCTCGTCGCGGCTATAGCGCAGTTGCCGCGTGACGCTGAACCGGTTGGCTGTGAAGCGCTCAAGCGCCTTGGCATTGCCCGGCGACGGAGTACCGTAGAATAGATCGATGTGGTGCGGTCCGTGCTTCAGTCCGTTCCGCAGCACATCAATGGTGCCGCGCTTGCTGATCTCGCCCTGGAGCCGCGCCAGAAATTTGCGCCGCGTCGGTCCGTCCTGGCCGAGATCGAGCGGCTCGCATACCACCGGCTGCGTCTCACGTAGGAAGACTGCAATCTGTGCCAGGTCCACACAGTACTCACGCTCGTAGTCCTCCGCTGCTCCGCAGACCCAACGCACTCCATATGTCGCGGGTCGCTCCTGCACCGCATTCGCCGGCACGCCCGGCTCGCAGGACGCACCGGTGAGAGCCGTGCAGATCAGTCGTTCCAGGCCACGCTCGGAGGTATCGGTTGTCATCGATTAACGCCCTTTGCCGTTTCCCCAAGCCTCCAACAGTCGCTCCGATAACTCCGGAGACACTTTGCCACCACGCATGAGCCTTTTTTTCCCTACCGTTCCAACTCGGCCAGCCAGCCGGTCAAGCTGCACGCGGCGCCTGACTGGCACTTCGAGATAAACAAAGACCCTTGAGTCGCGACGTCGTTTCCATCTCTCGATGTGAAGCACGGTGCCCGGCGGAGATACCATGCGGCGCCCGTCTTCTTCTTTCACTACTTGAACAACAATGTCACCCGGACGGAATGAGGGGCTTTTGCCCCACGAGAACTTGTCGATCGTGTGGCGCCTGGGCCTGTTCATGCGATCCTTCGCGGCCTGATGCCCTCGCTCAAGAGCTTCATCTGTCCATTCCGGCCAGTCCGCTGCCACGAGTTGCGCTATCCACACCTGTGGAAGCGCAGGGCGCGCTCGTCGGCCATTCGGCCTGATGCGCAGAGAGGAATTGCCGGTCAACTTCGGGGGACGGTAAAGCTTACCGAGCCGGCTTAGCCTCTCAGGTCCAAGCTCTATCATGCAAAGGTCGGCGACGAACCGCTTTGCTCCCGCGACCACTGCACGGTCGGAGGTCATGACCACAGCCTCGACGAGAGCATTCGACGATCGACGAGAGACGTTGGCGGAACCTACGAACACCTTCGAGTCGACGACGAACACCTTTGCGTGCAAGTTGGTGGCGCTGAAGACGCGAACGCCGCGCTTCTGGAGCCTTGCCAGTTCGCTCGGGCACGTCTGGCCGCTTTTCACCGTCGACTCGCTAGCATCGACGACGAGTCGGCTGCCGGGCGGGAGCGGCAGCAAGCGGGAAGCCCCTTGCCCCAGGTAGGCCACTGCGACGTGTGCAGGCCGTTGCGAACTTCGAACCGCCTTGCGAATCAGTGGCCAGACCGTCACCCCCTGGAACTGAGTGGTCATGCCTCGGCCTCATCCGGTAACTCATCGGTGTCGTCCGCTGTGACCTCATCTCCTTCCGCTTCCGACACTGCTTCTTCAGACAACTCCGGCTCATCCGATTCGTCCCGTAGCTGCGCCGCGGCTTCACGCACGTCGAGCTTTCCGGTGACTACGTCGGCGATGAGGCGGGTGCGGTATTCGCGGAAGAGTTCAATTTCAAGCCTGGCATTTGCTACTGCTTTGGAATTGTCGCTAGTCTGTCTCTCAATTTCATCGAGGATAGCCTGCTGTTCCTCGATGGTTGGAAGCATGATCGGAAATTTCCGCAACGTAGTGCTATTCGTTGACGCAAGATTCGTGGTCTGCTTTGCCGTAAGCTGGAAATACCGGCGTCCGTGCTGTGAGGACATCAGGCCGACCAGAAACTCAGGCAAAAGTGTGCGCTGATGACAGCGCACTGCGAACACATGATTCTGGTGCAGACAATTGCGTATTTCTTCGTGCCAAACGCAGCCCCGTCCAAGTTTATCGATATCACCACCCTCGGTCATCAGGACATCGCCGGCTCGGAGCATTACCCCCATTGCCTCTCGTCTCGGCGCGTCGACGCGCTTCACATTCTTCAGACTGAGGTGTCCGGCTTGAACATTGGCAACGCGGATATACGGAAAATTTTCCGTTGCAATGCCACGAACGTTCTTGCCAAGCGTGAGGCCGGTCTGCACATCCGCGACATCTTTTAATCGGCATACGTACCAATGCTCTGGGACGTCCTCCAGCAACTCCACCCCGGAGGGTTTGAGGCGGACGTCAGGGTCGAGGCCACGCGTGACGACGCGGTGAATGATGGCCTGCTTCTGCTCGTCCAGTAGCTGGATCAACTTCTGTTTGGCTCGGATGTACCGCCCAATTCGTCTGTCCGCGTGGTCGAGGAAACGGACAATGGCGGCTTGTTCTGCGGGCGAAGGTATCAGAACGGGCATGCGCTTGATGTCGCTGAAACCGAGGTTCTGCCTGAGCCCAGACCCAAACCCATAGATGATTTTCAGCAGATCGTAAGCGTTGAGGTACTGATACCCGAAGTCATTTGAGACAACCGGCTTTGTCTCCAGACACATATACGCGGCGGTAATGATGCCGCGTTGTCGGGCATGTCCGATTCGGAGACTGCTTTGGTCATTCTGCAAATCGGTCGTACGAACAATGATGTTACCTGGGTTCACGATCTGATAGGTCTCGAACGACTCAGGCACGAGGCCCCTCAGCTTCTCAGGCGGTTTGACGATAATCCTCCCGTAGCTCAGCGAGAGCACGGTCTTCTCAATGAAGCCAATATTCTTGACTTGCCTCGGTCGATAAACGGCGAATGCAGGCAAGATTTGCCAGTGTTCCGGCACGTCCCTCAGCCAGGGCACGCCGGAGTCCTTCATCTTCGGATACGGTTTGAACCCGCCGATCATATGGACGCAGCCTCTCTAAGACGATTAGGGCTCCATATGTGTTCGGCCAGCTTGAGGTAGAGGTGGCTACGCTCTTCCATCTCTGCGGAGCGGAAGTTTGCCATCGGCTTAAACGGTAGCCCCGTCTGTTCGACGAAGCGCAGAAAGCCCGGATTATTCTCGTAGCACTTCGGGTGAAGTGAGCGAGCAAGGAGGTTCTGGCTGAAATAATGCGGGAGCTTCTCCTCATACGGCAAATCACCGTAGCTGGCATTAAAGCTCTTGGGTAACAGCAGCAGTCCGCCAATGCGATTGCGTGCAGCGGCAAAGTCGCTGGGATGCGAGAACTCGTGCTGATGATGTTCAGGATGATTGGCCCAGACGTGCTCGATTTCGTACCGCTTCTTGCCCTGGGCCATGTACTCCGCATAATGGGACGCGAGACCCGAGCCGGTCTCGATGTAGTCCGTCATGCGCGCAAGCAGCCGGTGAATCACTCTTCCGTTCATCCCGTGCAACGCGAAGCGATCATTTTTGGCGAACGTCTCCTGATCGTCGGCTAGGCGCTGACCGAGTATGACTGCAACCTCTCCGGAAGCCTTGCCGCGAATATCGCGGATGACCGTGAACATCGTGTACTGGAGCGTCGAGTAGTCGATGCTGCGCCAGTTCCAGAGACGGCGCGTAATGAGAATGTCCAGGAAGGTCGCGACAATACGCAGCTTTTTGAGCAGTTCTTCTTCTGGATCTTCCGGTACCAGCGGTGCCAGCAAAACTGAAAATTGGAGGGTGAACTTATGCTGTGCGTTGAAGTGAATTGGCTCCAGCCCGGGCACAAGCTCTGCACTGGCTTTCCGGGCGCGCAAGTACTGGCCGGTATAGAACTTGAAGTCGCGCTGGATTAACCGGGCGAAATCAGCTGACTTTGAAAGGCCGAGCAGAACTTCTTGGTCGCGAATCCACCGATGGAATTCCGTACCGATTAGATCGAAGTCCTCGGGCCGGGCGTCGCGCTTCCGTTCGCGGATCTTGCGGGCGTGCTGACTGCGCAACCACGCCTTAATAGCGTCGGCGTCTTCCTCCTTGCCCAGCACCTGACACTCCGCGACGCGGTCACGCCAGACCTTGCTGGCAAGATTGCGCACATCGGTGTCACTGATATTGGCTAATAGGTAACCCTTGAGCATGTCCGTAGGGGTCAGCGAGAGCCCGCGGTCATTCATAGTTTCAAAGATGGTGTAGGCATCCTCATCTGAATAGGCGGTAATTTCGACGAGGTGAACGTTCTCGATGAGCCAGTCAGCGAAATACGGCAGCGCGGCACCCTTGGCCTCGTCGGGGAACTGATCCTCTATGTCCTCAAAGCGCGCCAGGATATTAACGACCGATTCCGACTGATCGGATGCGTCGAATGCCTGTTCGGTGTACAGCGCTTCCATGCATGACGTGCGATCACGCACGTCAAGATTGAAGGAGCGCTTGCCGTACTTTTGCGAGAAGATGAGTTCCGCGAGCTGCCTCTTGTCATCGTCATTGGAGAGCTGGTGGTGCAGGTATATGAGCAATAACGTAAGAGATGTCAGACGCTGCTGGCCATCGATAATGAATTTCTGCCCGTCGCGGTCACTGATCACAATTGCACCAAGGAAGTAATGTCCGTAGTGCTTGACCGCGTTACGTTCGTCGTCTGCGTCGTGGCTTTCGAGGAACTTGGCGGTAAGATCTCCTACCAACTCTGAAATCTGCTTTGGCTGCCACCGATATTCCCGCTGATAATAGTCAATCGAATATTTCGCTCCGCCCAAGAGCTCGCGGACCGTCTTGGCCTTGCCGAGTATCTCTTTCATTCCTTTGCGCCCCCGATGATCTCGCCCAGCAACCCGTCAGTCTCTTTTTCCAATGCGAGAATGTCCGCCCGAATTTCTTCCAGCGTACGCAGCGGTTGCGGTTTGTAGAAGTAGCGGGTAAAGCTGACCTCGTAGCCGGTGCTCACGCTGCCTGGCACGTACCAGGCATCCGAAGCGTGGGGCAGCACTTCGCGCTTCAGAAAGGCCTCAATCCCGCCTGGCTCCATCAGAGGTACCTGCTCGGTGTCGCGCAGATCGGCGTCGGGTTCGTACTCGACAACGACCGTCTTGCCCGCAATCTTCTCCTCGAATAACCCGCACAGCGGGTTCGCCACCGCGCCCTTCTTGTGGATCTTCCGGATCACGGGTGGTGCATCATCCGCACGCTCGGCGGTCTGCCTTAGCGCTTTGATCTCCTTCGGAGAATAAGCGCGTTGAGGATCGATCCCCTTCAGTCGTAGCGGGCGCTCGACAGTCACTTTCCAGTAGCCGAAAGCTGCATTCCGGAAGAGCTTCGACTGTTCGGTCTCTTCGAACTTCAGGAACGCATCGCAGATGCGTGCGATGTCATCGTCCGAGAGTTCGCAATTTTTCTTGCCCAGATTCTTGCGCAGCGGCTTATACCACTGGGTCGCGTCAATGAGCTGCACTTTTCCCTTGCGATGTTCCGGCTTCCGATTTGTCAGCACCCAGATGTACGTCGCGATGCCCGTGTTGTAAAACATATTGAGCGGCAGCGCTATGATAGCTTCGAGCCAATCATTCTCAATGATCCAGCGACGGATGTTGCTCTCACCTTGCCCGGCATCGCCCGTGAAGAGCGACGAGCCATTGTGCACCTCCGCGATCCGGCTACCGAGCTTTGTACTTTCCTTCATCTTGCTGAGCAGGTTGGCCAGGAACAGCATCTGCCCATCACTAGATCGAGTGATGAGCGAATATTCAGGATTGTCAGCATGCTCGATGATGAAGCGCGGATCCTTGATGCCATCCTTGCCGCCCATGCGCTCAAGATCGCTTTTCCAGCTCTTGCCGTATGGGGGATTGGAAAGCATGAAGTCGAATTCACGCGACGGGAATGCATCGTTGGAGAGCGTTGAATGCTCAGGACCGCCGACGATGTTGTCGGCCGCGTCGCCCTCGCCTTTGAGCAGCAAGTCAGCCTTGCAAATCGCGTAAGTTTCGGCGTTTATCTCCTGACCATAGAGGTGAGTGGCGACCTGTTTGCCGCGCTGTGTCGCCAGCTCCTCAAGCGTTTCTTCGGCCACTGTGAGCATGCCTCCAGTACCGCATGCGCCGTCGTAAAGGAGATAAGTGCCCGACTCAATTTCGTCCGCGATCGGAAGGAAGATTAATTTCGCCATGAGCTTTACAGCATCACGTGGCGTCCAGTGCTCTCCGGCCTCTTCATTGTTTTCCTCATTGAAGCGTCGGACCAATTCCTCGAAAACCGTGCCCATTCCGTGGTTGTCTAGACCTGGATGCTTGACGGATCCGTCTCCGTTAAGCACGGGATTCGGGCTGAGGTTGATTTCGGGGGAGAGAAGCTTCTCGATCAGCGTTCCGAGCGCGTCGGCCTTGGAGAGTCGGGATATCTGATTTCGAAACTCGAAATTTTCGAGAATGTCCTGGACGTTGGGCGAGAAACCGTCGAGGTACGCCTCGAAATCAGCACGGAGCTGGTGCTGGCTGGCGCGGGCCCTCAGATCACGCAATGTGAACTTCGATGTGTTGTAGAACGCCTGGCCCGCCGCCTGCCGCAGCGCCGGATCCTGGTTGGTAATTTTGGCGGTGTCGAGCGTGGCCTTCATCTCCAGCACAGCTTGCTTCGTCGGCTCCAGCAAGGCATCGAAGCGCCGCAGCACCGTCATAGGGAGGATTACGTCGCGGTACTTTCCGCGGACGTACAGGTCTCGGAGAACGTCGTCCGCGATCCCCCAGATAAAATTCGCCACCCAATTCAGTTGGCTTTGATCCATTCCACTCCCCAATTAAGACTTGTTTCGCTACGCGATTGATCTCCCCGCACGTGGTCGCCAATCTGTTTGCCCAACAGTCCAAGGCAAGACCACGCTCACGCGTCTGTTCAAGACGCCAAGAAGTCAATTGGTGCATTGTAGAGATTGATGTTTTTCTGCTCCCGACGAAGCATGGAGCGCATCGGAGCTGTGAGATAAACAACTGTCTTCAGCTCTGAATCAGAACGCGCTCCGTAGCGCTCCACCACTTCGTCTAAGACTTTCGTCGCTTCCCTGGACAAAGCGTCAGAGGTTTCGCCATGTACAAACATGTCACTCTGAATGTGAAGCATAAGCGCATCCCCCACCTTTCGAATCGAGAGGCGAGGATTTGCCTTCTTTAGACGCTGAATCTGAAGATCAGTGCAATACGGACCATCTTTTTGTCGGATGAAATATCCACCAGACAGCCGCGCCCCCGACTTGCGTACACTCAGGTATTCTGCGAGATATGCAAGCTTGTGCAGACCGAAGTAGCTCACTTCACCCGCCTGAGAAAGTAGGTATTCAGCGATCTGGAGAACGTCGGTGCGAGTAGGGGCAGCCCCAATGGCTTTGCGAGACTTACCGAGACGCTGGAGCTGCTCGGCAACAAATCGATAGTCAGATCTTTGGTTTGCCGCGCTCCGATGGACCATTGCGCGTTGCCCGGGATGGTACAGCGGAATGAGGACCCGGTTGAACCATGGCCGGGCGGTTCTCACAGCCGTGGATAATGCGAGCCCATGGGCCTCGATGGAGTCTGTTGCACGTAGTGCACTTGCCCCCAGAGTCACCACGATGGGCGGATCAATCAGCTCAATCTGCTCACGTAGGAAGGATGAGCAATTAGCGAGTTCTTTTGGAGTTGGCGTTGAATTCCGCCCTTGTGAATCGCGAGGATTGCACAGCACGGCGTTCGTCACGAACAGCGAATCACGCGAAAGGCCGGCGAATCTAATTAACTCTTCGAAGTTGTGACCCGCTTTGTCACCGTGAAACGGTATCTCCGTCTGATCGGCGCCGAGACGACCGGGCGCCTCTCCAATGAACATGATCCGGGCCGAAAGCGGTCCCGCGGAGCGATTCAGCACGCGAGCGCTGTTTCGCATTCGCTCGCATGTTCGACACTTCTGAACCCGCGCCGCCAGTACGGCAAAAGCCGTCTCTTTGTCCGTCACGTCGAGGCCTCCTCAAGCATCTCTCTCGCGACGTGCTTTGAGCAGCCGAGCGTAGCGTAAGACGAGACACAAATGAGCCGACCGACTTTCATCTCAGTGTGATGTGATACGAATTTAAGCAATCTACTAAGTCCGATGAAATTACCGAGTGCCTTCAGAAAATAGTCGTGCGAGCGGTAAACAGCCAACAGCGACAAGGTATCATCACCCTCGCGGAGGAATTCTCCAAAGTGCCAACAGGGCTGCCCTTGGGCTCGCGGCTTATCGTACTCGGGCGATGCCAGATGCAATGTGAGCGCCGCTCTCTGACTTTGCGCCCATCCATTTAGCGCATTAATGCAGCGCATAAGTTGATTGAGCTCGCTGTCACCGAATGATACGAGCCTGCCAAAATAGGTGCCCCAGGTTGTTGGGGATCGACGTTTCCATCGCTTGTATGCTTTTAGCTTCGCATTAAGGAACTGGTGCGCGTCGGACGGGTCGTGTGGCCTGCGCTGCGGGAAGATAGTCGCCGCCACATCAAGCAATGGCTTTGCACGACTGGAGAATAGCTGTGGGTCGAGTGCGAGCAGGTCGCGCTCCGGAACGAGGCAGGGGTCACTGATATTCACGAGGAGAGAATATCGCGGACTGCTCTGCATCAGTAGCCGCAGCGCGCTCGTCCAAGCAGTGCGCATGTCTGGCGCATCAATTGTCTCCAGCGTCATCGGCGCGCCACTTGAATCTTTCGGGCATCGAGGTCGAGATCAAGGCGTCCTCCCTGGTTGGCACGAACGCGGCGAAAGGCAGCATATCCTTGCAAAATGGCTTGCTCCCAATCCTTGGCGCTGCGTTGATTGACCTCAAAGGGCCGAACCATCCTCTTGACCGTGGCGAGAAGATCAGAATCGACGTGTCTTGAATGCTCGTAGAAGCCGTTCTTCTCTGCGTCCGCATAGACGAATGCGACAACCGCCTCTTCGACGATCATCGCGCGGCCACCATCCTCAACCTGATCGACATCGGGACGACTGCGTCGCTTCTTCCCCATGAACTTCCTAAGGACAGGGGACCACCCGAGGACCGCCAGATGAGCCAGATGCATGACGTCGTGGTAGCGGTAGCCATCGTCGTCGTAAGAGTTATCCCTGAGCGAATCGCCAATGTCGACCTGCACGCCATCTGCGGTCAACTTCATCGGAACCGTCTTTCCTGGTTCGCCCTCGCGAATTTCGACGCGCATCTTGCGCGGAAATCGTTCGCTTGGGGGATATTCGTGATCGAAAGGCGCTGAGGGCACATCAGGTGCGCCAGGCAGTGGCCAGCGTTCCTGATTTTTCAGAAGGTTTTGTGTCGCAACGTTCGAGAGTTGCAGTTCAAGGCGCGATGCGACATTCGCGAGGTACCACAGGATATCCCCGAGTTCCTCCCTTGCGCGATCGGGGAACCCGTCGTAGCGACCCTTGGCGCGGACCTTCTTTTTGAACTCGGCGAGAAGCGTCCCGACTTCACCGGAAAGACCGAGCAGCGGAATCATCAGACCACGGTCGCCGCGTCGGTCCGGGAACTGATCCGTTTCCGCAGCACGCTGTTGATATTCGTTTAGATCCATAGGCCAGGGCCACCCCTCCCCTTCGACCATTAGGCTGCTTGCCCCCCGCCTCGCATTCACCCCAGACGGTAGGGGACTGGCACTTTGGAATTATGGCGCAAGGTTCGCTCCCGGGTGCGATCCACGGACGCCTCCGGTTTTCATTTTGCTTGTGCCGTGTGCAATTTTTTGCACACGGATTGCCGCTTGTGCGGGCAAATTGAGGCCCCGAGAACCCCGTCCGGGGTGCCCAAAGTGCTATAATTTATGGGAAACGAGAGGATATGGCCAGAGGTGGAATCGAACCACCGACACGCGGATTTTCAGTCCGCTGCTCTACCAACTGAGCTACCTGGCCGCCGTAGACGGGCCGCGTATTACACCGAGCGGCGAACGCAGCGTCAAGGCGGATGGGATCGGAAAATCCGGGTGCCGTCCGGCGCCCCTCGGCAAGGGCTCCCGACCCCCCCGAACCCACTCCCCGGCGTCCCGGCGACAGCCCAACCGCCTCGAGCCCGAGGACGGAACACCCTGCCGCCTCTCCCATCCGAGGGAGGCGGCCGCCCGGAAGCCGGGAGACCCGGTGCTTGGGCGGCTGCGCAACGCGCTAGACTGCAAGGTCGCGCCGATATGGAAATCCCGCGCTGAGGTTCGAGCCCGTCGATTGCCGCCGAGACACCGCGGCAAGCGATGCAGCGCCACGGTGCGTACGGCTCGAGGGTTCACCTGGACTGCGAGAGACCTATCGCCATGAGCACAGCGGCCGACACCGGCCTCACGCCCCGCCTGGCATCGGCGGCGGATATCATTCCCTGCACCGAGGAGCTGACCCACATTAACGAGTCGCTGCACCGGCAGGAGGCCCTGCTCGCGGCCTCGGCCAAGGCGAGCCGGATGCTGCTCGAGGCCCCGGACGTGCGCGACGCCATCCCCGAAGTGTTGCGCCTGATCGGCGAGGCCGCGCACGTTGACCGGGTGAACGTCATGCTCTCGCGCAGCGGTCCGGAAGGCGAGCCACTGCTGGTGGTGGTCGGGGAATGGGCCGCCCAGGGCGTACCGCCGCACATCAACGATGCCGAGGCCCGCGCCTGCGACGAGCGGGAGATTTCCGCCGTCTCGAGTGAGCTGCGCGCCGGGCGCAGCGTCTGCATCAATCCCATCGAGTCGAACACAAGCTGCACCCGCGCAGCACGCTTCGAGGGCATCGGCACGAAGAGCAAGGCGGTGGTGCCCATCGTGGTCGCCGGGGAGTTCATCGGCGTCGTCGGGCTCGACAACACCCGCCAGCGCCGCGCGATCGAGGCCGCCGAGCTCTCCGCACTCGAGACCGCCTCGAGCGTGATCGGCGCTGCGCTGCACCGCCAGCGCCTGCTCGATGACATGCGCCGCGAGCGCGAGCGCGCCGCCGAGGAGCACGCCACCGAACTCGCCAAGGCCAACGTCGTCATCCGCAGCAACCTCGAACGCCTGGCGAGTGAACCGGACCTCAACGGATTCCTCGGCCATCTGCTGCTCGAGGCGACCCGCCAGTTCAATGCCGCCTCGGGCGCCTTCGTCGTCTCGCGCGACAGCCTGCAGGAGTGGCGCATTGCCGCCCACGTGGTCGGGGGCAAGCTCGAGGAGCCGCCCTACCCGATCAGCGTGTCGACCGGCTCGCCGTTCGGCAACCGCTTCGGCCAGCCGCACGAGCCGATGTACCTCGACATTGCCCAACAGCACCAGGAGTTCTGGCCCGGGATGCTCGCCTTCGACCGGCGCGAGGGCTACGTCGGCAAAGTCGTCTACCCGCTGGTGTTCGGCTCGCGCAACGTCGGGTTCCTGATCCTGCGCTTCCAACGCAAGGCCGAGGACGTCCCGCACAGCGAGTTGCTGGTGGCGCTCGCCCAGCAGGCCACCCTGGCGGTGCAGTTGACGCGCCTGGCCTACCAGGCCAAGGAAGCCGCGGTACTCGTCGAGCGGGCCCGCATCGGCCAGGAAATCCACGACGGCCTGGCGCAGGCGTTCACCGGCATCCTGATGCAGCTCGGTGCGGTCGAGGAGGACCCGCCGTGCAAGAACAAGAACTCCAACCTCGCCATCGTCCTGACGCGCATCCGTGACCTGGCGCGCGACGGCCTCGCCGAGGCACGCCGGTCGGTGATGGCGCTCAGGCTCGATCAAACCCAGCGCAACGGGCTCGAACTCGCACTGCGCCAGCTCGCCGAGCGCTCGACCGTGCCCGGTGGCGTGACCAGCACATTCAGCGGCGATGAGATCAAGACCGGCCTGAAGCCCGAGCAGGAGCATGAGCTGCTGCGCATCGCCCAGGAAGCGGTGAGCAACGCGGTGCGGCACGCGCGGCCGAGCACGGTGCGCATCTCGATGAGCGACGATGACACGCACTGGATCATGGCGATCGAGGACAACGGCCGCGGCATGGGCCAGAGTCCCGAACGGCACGAGCGCCAGGGCTTCGGACTGACCAGCATGCGTCAGCGCGCCACCGACATCGGTGGCGAGTGGCGCATCGAGAGCCGCCCCGGGTCCGGGACCCGCGTGAGCGTGCGGATGCAGAAACGGAGAACCTGATGGCGGCTGAATTGCACAAAAAAATCCGAGTCATTCTCGCCGACGACCACCCCGTGGTGCGCGACGGACTCGCGGCGATGGTGAACCAGCAGCCCGACATGGAGGTCGTCGCCGAGGCCGGCGACGGTGAGGCGGCGCTCGCACTCTACGAACAGCACCACCCCGACGTGATGGTGCTCGATCTGCGCATGCCCAAGCGCGACGGCCTCGCCGTCGTGCAGCGCGTGATGGAGATCAACCCCAAGGCGCGCCTGCTCATCATGACCACCTACGACGGCGATGAGGACATCTTCCAGTGCCTCTCGCACGGCGCCAAGGGCTACATCCTGAAGGATGCGCCACGGCCGGAGATCCTCTCGGCGATCCGCGCGGTGAGCGAGGACCGTCCCTACACCTCCTCGACCGTAGCGGCCAAGGCGCTGCAACGCATGACCAAACCCAGTCTCACCGAGCGCGAGCTCGACGTGCTGGAGCTGGTCGCGCAGGGGCGCAGCAACAAGGACATCGCGCGGCGGCTCTCGATCACCGAGGGCACCGCCAAGACCCATGTGAAATCGATTCTCACCAAGCTCGATGCGATCAGCCGCACCGAGGCGGTGGCGGTGGCGCACAAGCGCGGGCTGATCCGGCTGTAGGGGCGCGCACGGGGACGGCCGAACCGTCCGGCGCGACCGGGCGGTGACCATTCTGTGACACCTCGGGCGGGCATTCGTGGTGTCCTTGGCGCCATGGAGCAGATCGGCGTCGTAGGCATTTCCTACCGGCACGCAGGCGTCGAGCAGGTCGCCCGCCTGTCCATCGAGCGGGCGCAGCTGCAGGAGCGCCTGCCGGCGCTGCGCGCGGCACTCGGGGTGTCGGAGCTGCTGTACCTGGGCACCTGCAACCGCGTCGAGCTCCTCTATGCCACCGGCGACGGCCTGCCGGCCGGCGATCTGCGTGCCGAGGTGCTCGAGCAACTGAGTGGCGAGTCCCCCGCGTCGGGCCATGCGCCGCGGCTGCTGCGCGCCTGGGCGGGCGAGTCGGCGATCGAGCACGTACTGTTGGTCGCCTGCGGATTGGATTCGGCCCAGGCCGGGGAGCGCGAGATTGCCGCGCAGCTGCGCCTCGCCTGGGAGAGTGCACGCGAGGCCGGCACCAGCGGACCGCTGCTGGACCGCCTGCTGGGTGAGGCACTCGGCATCGCCAACCGCGTGCAGCGACTGAGCTCGGGCGTGCGCGCCCCATCGCTCGCCGATCTGGCCGTCGAGCGCATGTTGAGTCACCTCGGCACGGCGCGCCCGACGGTCGCACTGCTCGGCGTGTCCCCCATGACCCGCCGCTGCGGACTGGCACTGGCGGCCGCCGGCGTCCCGCTGCTCATCGTCAACCGCACGCTCACGGCCGCCGAAGCGTTCGCTGCGGAAGTGGACGGGCGCGCCATGGCGCTCGAAACCTTCCGCGAGCAGCCAGAGCCGCTCGCCGGATTGATCCTCGCCGCCGGCGGCGGCACCGCACTGCTCGGCGAAGGGACGCTCGAGCGGCTCGCGGCACCGGCGGTGCACCGCCCGCTTGCGATCGATTTCGGCGTCCCCCCGAACCTCGATCCCGAGGCCGCGCGGCGCGCGCGCCTCGAGCGCATTGGCATGGACGAGTTGGTCCAGGCCGTCGAAGAGCAGCGTCTCGGCGAGCTGCTGCGCCTCGCTCCGGTGCGCGCCGCGATCGATGATCAGCTCGCGCGTCTGCGCGCCGAGATGGCGAGCCGCGCCATCGGACCGCGGCTCGCCGAGCTGCGCGAGGCGTTCGAGCGCATCGCGGCGCAAGAGGCCGAGCGGGCGCTCGGCACCCAGCTCCATGACCTCGCACCGGCCCAACAGGACGCGGTGCGCCGGCTCACCGAGCGCGTGGCCCACAGCCTGGTCCATCTGCCCATCTCGGGGCTGCGGGCGGCCGCACCCCACACCACCCCCGAAGTGCTCGAGACATTCTTCCGCGAGGCGCACCTGCACCGGCGCGGCGAGCCGCACGATCCATCATCGTCCGAACGAACGGCCCCCTACCCCTCATGAACCATCCTCGCTCAGAGCAGCTCTACGCCCGCGCCCGCGCAGTCATCCCCGGCGGCGTCAATTCGCCCGTGCGGGCCTTCCGAGCCGTCGGCGGCACGCCCTTGTTCATCGCCCGCGGCGAGGGCCAGTACCTGATCGATGCCGACGGGCGACGGTATCTGGACTTCGTCGGCTCCTGGGGCCCGCTGATCCTCGGCCACGCCCACCCGGAGGTGATCCGCGCGATCGGTACGGCCGCCGCCGCCGGCACCACCTTCGGTGCCCCGTGCGCCGGGGAGGTGGAGCTCGCCGAGCGGGTCGTGGCCGCCTATCCGGGCATCGAGCAGGTGCGCTTCGTCTCCTCGGGCACCGAGGCGGTGATGAGCGCGATCCGTCTGGCGCGCGCGGTCACCGGGCGGGACCTGATCGTGAAATTCTCCGGTTGTTATCACGGCCACGCCGATCACCTGCTGGTCGCGGCCGGCTCGGGACTCGCCACCTTCGGGCGCCCCTCCTCCGCCGGCGTGCCGGAGCCGTTCACCGCCTGCACGCGTGTGTTGCCGCTCGATGACGAGGCGGCCCTCGCGGCGCTGATGGCGCGCGAGGGGGCACAGATCGCCGCGGTGATCATCGAGCCGGTTCCGGCCAACCACGGCCTGCTGCCGCAGCGGCGCGAGTTCCTCGCGCGGCTGCGCGAGCTGACCCGTGCGCAGGGCACGCTGTTGATCTTCGATGAGGTGATCTCGGGGTTCCGGTTGGCGCGCGGCGGCGCGGCCGAGCGGCTCGGCATCACGCCGGACCTCGCCACCTTCGGCAAGGTGATCGGCGGCGGCCTGCCGGTGGGCGCATTTGCCGGCCCGCGCTCACTCATGGCGCGGCTCGCGCCGGACGGGGACACCTACCAGGCCGGCACGCTCTCGGGCAATCCGGTGGCCATGGCGAGCGGACTCGCGACGCTCGAGGTGTTGACGCGCGAGAACGGCTGGCAGCGCCTCGAGGCGCTGGGCGAGGCACTCGAGGCGGCGCTGCGGCCGGTGCTCGCCGGCGCACCCTTCCCGGTGCACCTGGTGCGGGTCGGTTCGCTCTTCTGGCTGTCGATGCACACCGAGGGTGCGCCGCGCACGGCCGCAGCGCTTACGGATGCCGCCAGCGCGCGCTACGGCCGGCTGTTCCATGCGCTGCTCGAGCAGGGCATCTACTTCCCGCCCTCGGCCTATGAGGCCTGCTTCCTCTCACTCGCGCACCAGGAGGCGGACCTGCAGACGCTCACCCGCGGTCTGCAGCTGGCGTTCGCGGCCGCGGCATGACGCAGCGCGCGATCAAAGTCCCGCGTGTTCTGCAGATCACCGTCATGGTGCTGGTGCTCGTGTGCACCGTGCAGGTGGGCTGGTGGATCTACGACCAGCACCGCTACGCGGTGGAAAAGGTCAGCGAACTGCAGCGCGCCTATCAGCAGCAGGCCGCTGCGGCGCGGGCGCTGCTCCGGGCGGGCGTGCCGGTCGCGCGCGTGCAGACGCTGTTGCCCGGGATCGAACTGACTGCCGACGGGGCGCGACCGAGTCCCACCGCCGAGCACCGGATGCTCACCGAAGAGCACCTGCGCATCGAGCAGTACGCCTGGGAGGGTGCGTTCTTCCTGTTGGCGCTCGGCGCGTGCATCGTGGTCATCGCACTCGCGCTGCGCGCCGAGGCGCTGGTGATGCTCGAACAGGACAACTTCCTCGCCATGGTCTCCCATCAGTTCAAGACCCCACTGGCGAGCCTGCAGCTGTCGCTTGAGACACTTGCGCTGCGCCCCGCCTCGGTGCAGCAGACGCAGGTGCTCACTGAGCGGATGCTCGCGGATCTCGAACGCATGGAAGGCATGGTGAGCCGCATCCTCGAGAGCGCGCGTCTTGATCGCGGCCGTGTCGAGCTGCGCCACGAGCCGGTCGACCTCGCGAGCGCCGTGCGCCGCGCGAGCGTCTCGGCCGAAGAGCGTGCTGCGCAGGCGCGCATCAAGATCGCCTCCGAGCTCGACCCGGGACTGGTGGTGCTCGCCGACCCGCTCGCCCTCGATGTCGTGCTGCGCAACCTGCTCGACAACGCGCTCGCCGCGGTCGCGCCGGTGGGCGGCGGCACCATCGTGTTTGCGGCGCGGCGCACCGAGGCATCCGTGGAACTGACGGTGAGCGACACGGGCGTCGGCTTCCGGCCGGCCGACGGGACCCGTCTGTTCGAGAAGTTCACGCGGCTGCAGCCGGGCGGCGGCAGCTATCACGGCACGGGACTCGGACTGTATATCGTGCGACGATTGATGCAGCTGATGGGTGGACGGGTGAGCGCTGAGAGCGCCGGGGCCGGCCAGGGCTCGCGCTTCGTGTTGGTCTGGCCGGCGGCCCCGGCGGAGTCGGCATGAACGCCCCCAGCGAGACGGTCCACCGCATCCTGGTGGTCGAGGACGATCCGCACCTCGCCGCCGGCGTGGTCGAGAACCTGCGCGCCGAGGGGTACGCGGTCGAGCGGGTCGACAACGGGCGCGCGGCACTCGAGGCGCTCGAGGCCAGTCTCTACGCCCTGGTGCTGCTCGATGTCATGCTGCCCGAAATCGACGGGTTTACGGTGTGTCGCACGCTGCGCGAGCGCGGCGACAACACCCCGGTGCTGTTCCTGACCGCGCGCGGCGATCCGGCCGATCGGGTCCGCGGCCTGGAGGCCGGCGGCGATGATTACCTGCCGAAGCCCTTTCACCTGAAGGAGCTGCTGCTGCGGGTGCGGGCCATCCTGCGCCGCTGGGAGTGGTATCGCAGCGCAGCGGCGGAAACCTCGATGCTGCGCTTCGGGGAGAACGAGGTGGACTTCCGCGCCTTCCGCGCTCGGTCCTGGAACGGCCTGACGCAGGAGCTCACCGAGAAGGAGGCGATGATCCTGAAGGTGCTCGCCGAGCATCCCGGACAGATCGTCTCGCGCGAGGACCTGCTCGAGCGGGTGTGGGGCTACGATGTGTTCCCGTCCACCCGCACCGTCGACAACTTCATTCTGCGGCTGCGACGGCGCTTCGAGCGCGACCCGGCCAATCCGCGCCACTTCCTCACCGTCTGGGGCGTGGGCTATCGCTTTCTCATCGAGGCCGAATCATGACCGGGAAGGTACTGCGCATCGGGACCCGCGCCTCGGCGCTCGCGCTGTGGCAGGCGCGGCACGTCGAGGCGCTGATCGGCGCCCTGGCGGATGCGCCGGCGGTCGAGCTGGTGCCCATCGTCACCACCGGCGATCTGCAGACCCAGGTGCCCCTGTGGGCGGTGCGCGGACGGGCGTTCTTCACCAAGGAGCTCGACCGTGCGCTCCTCGATGGACGCATCGACCTGGCCGTGCACAGTCTGAAGGATCTGACCACCGAGCTCGAGCCGGGACTTGCGCTCGCCGCCGTACTCGAGCGCGAGGATCCGCTCGATGCGCTGGTGAGCCAGCAGGGTGTGCCGCTCGCGGCGCTCGCGGCCGGGGCCCGGGTCGGCACCAGCAGCCTGCGCCGCCGCGCCTTCCTCGCCCGGGTGCGCCCGGATCTGCATTTGCTCGAACTGCGCGGCAACGTTCCGACCCGCATCGAGCGGCTCGAGCGCGGCGAGTACGATGCGATCGTGCTCGCGGCCGCGGGCCTGAAGCGACTCGGGCTCGAGGCGCGCATCAGCGAGCGGCTCTCGCCCGAGGACTTTCCGCCCGCGGTCTCGCAGGGCGCGATCGGCATCTGCACGCGCGAGCGCGATGCGGACACGCGCGCCTGGGTGAGCCGGCTCGAGCATGGGCCGACCCGGCTCGCCGCCACGGCCGAGCGTGCGCTGCTGCGCCGCATCGAGGGGGGCTGTCAGGTGCCGCTCGGCGCGCTGGCGAGGCTCGAGGGCACCGAACTTCGCCTGCGGGCCGTGGTGTGCGCACTCGACGGGCGCAGCAGCCTCACTGCGGCGGGCACCGCGAGCGCCGAGGGCACCGAAGCGCGCGCACTCGGAGAGCGCCTCGCCGAAGCGCTCATCGCCCAGGGCGCGAGCCGACTGATCGCCGCCCAGCGCGCCGCGCAGCAGGACGCAAACGCGTGAGCGACGCCGCCCGACCCGTCGTCGTGACGCGCGCCGAGGCGCCCGGCAGTGGCTTGAACGGCGAGCTGGCACGCATCGGTCTGGCGGCGCTGCACTGGCCGGTGATCGGCATCGAGCCGACCGCGCCCGACACCTGGCGCGAGGCCCGCGAGGCGATCGACACCTTCGAGTGGATCGTGTTCACCAGTGCGCAGGCCGTGGACGCGCTCGCCGATGCGCTGCCGGCGCCGCCGCGTGCGCGCATCGGCGCCGTGGGCCCCTCGACCGCCCAGACGCTGCGCGAGCGGGGCTGGCGGGTCGATCTGATCGGTTCCGGCGGGGCTCAGGGGCTGCTCGGTGCGCTCGCCGAAGCCGGCGTGCGCGGCCAACGTGTGCTGCATCCGGCCGGCTCGCGCGCGCTGCCGACGCTCTCTGCGGGACTGAAGCAGCTCGGCGCCGAGGTGATGAGCTGCATCGTGTACCGCACCGTCGCACACGCGCTCGACGTCAGCGAGTGCCGCCGCTGGATTGCCCGGCGGGGCGTGAGCGCGGTGACGTTCGCCAGCCCCTCGGCCGTCACCGAGTTGGCGCACACGCTCGGGGAGCACGACTTCTCCCAACTGCTCACCGATGCACCGGCGCTTGCCATCGGACCGACCACCGCGCGCCAACTTGCCGCGCGCGGCGTGGCCGCCGTGACCGCATCTGCCCCCACGCTGCGCGCCCTGGCGCTCGCCTGCCGCGGGGTGTCCCCGGGTTCGCCAGGCGCGGACCCCGAATCTGCACCGGCGCTGCGCGCCGAATCGAGGCCTTCGTCATGAATTTCCCTGCCGTCAGACCGCGCCGCACCCGCCAGTCGGACCTGTGGCGACGCATGGTGCGCGAGACGCGTCTCACGCCCGATCAGCTGATCTATCCATTGTTCGTCGTGCCCGGCCGCGGCGTGCGCCATCCGGTGCAGAGCATGCCCGGGGTCTGCCAGCTGTCGGTGGACGAGGCCGTGCAGGAGGCGCGCGCGATCGAGCAGGCGGGTCTGCCGGCGGTGCTGCTGTTCGCCGCGCCGGACCACAAGGATGCCGAAGCGAGTGCCGCGCTCGACCCGCACGGACTCGCCGCCGAGGCGATCGCCGCGATCAAGGCGGCCTGCCCGACGCTGCAGGTCTGGGCCGACGTGTGCCTGTGCGGCGCGACCGACCACGGCCACTGCGGTCACGTGCTCCCCGGTGGCGTGATCGACAACGACTCCTCGGTACAGACGCTCGCGCAGGTGGCGCTGAACTACGCTCGCGCCGGTGCCGATGCGCTCGCGCCGAGCGACATGATGGATGGGCGCGTACGGGCGATCCGCGCGGTGCTCGATCGCGAGGGGTTTTCGATGACGCCCATCGTGTCGTACGCGGCGAAGTACGCCTCGGCGTTCTACGGCCCGTTCCGCGAAGCCGCCGAATCCGCCCCGGCCTTCGGCGACCGACGCAGCTACCAGATGGACCCGGCCAACGCTCGTGAAGCGCTGCACGAGGTTTTGCTCGATGTCGCCGAGGGCGCCGATCTGGTGATGGTCAAGCCCGCCGGCCCCTACCTCGACATCCTCCGCCAGGTGCGCGATGCGGTGCGCCTGCCAGTGGTCGCCTATCAGGTGAGCGGGGAGTACAGCCTGATCAAGGCCGCCGCCGAGCGTGGCTGGATCGATGAGCGCGCCGCGGTGCTCGAGACGCTGACCGGCATCCGCCGCGCCGGCGCCGATCTGATCATCACCTACTTCGCGCCCCAGGTGGCGCGCTGGCTTCGCGCATGAGGGCCGACACGCCGGTGTTCCTCGC
The DNA here is from genome assembly GCA_021851405.1 of Pseudomonadota bacterium. GTDB lineage: Bacteria > Pseudomonadota > Gammaproteobacteria > Steroidobacterales > Steroidobacteraceae > 13-2-20CM-66-19. Next base: position 130,994 of record JAJZDW010000004.1, on the reverse strand, counting down.
CGCCTGCCGCCGCGAGCCGGTGCCGTACACGCCCATCTGGATCATGCGTCAGGCGGGCCGCTACCTGCCGGAGTACCGCGAAGTGCGCGCCAAGGTCTCCTTCGAGACCCTCACGCGCACCCCGGAACTCGCCGCGCAAGTGACCCTGCAGCCGCTGCGACGCTTTGCGCTCGATGCGGCCATCCTCTTCAGCGACATCATGACGCCGCTGCAGGGCATGGGCATCGACCTGACGTTCGAGCCCGGTCCGGTGGTCCGCGAGCCGATCCGCACGCGCGCGGCCGTCGAGGCGCTGCGTACGCTCGAGCCTGAGCGCGACGTACCGTTTGTGCTCGAGAGCATCCGTCTGATCCGCGCCGCCGCGCCACGCGGCGTCCCGCTCATCGGCTTTGCCGGCGGTCCGTTCACGCTCTTCTGTTATCTCGTCGGCGGACGGCCGTCGAAGGAGTTCGAGGCGGCGCGCGCGTTCCTCTACGCCGAGCCCGAAGCCGCCGGTGCGCTGCTCGATCGACTGGCCGATGCCATGGCCGCCTACCTCGCCGCCCAGGCCGCCGCCGGCGCCCAGGCGCTGATGCTGTTCGAGTCCTGGGGCGGTCTGCTCGCCCCGCCACAGTTCGAGCGCTTCGCGCTGCGGGCCGCGCGCCGCACGCTCGCGGCACTGCGCGGCTGCGGCGTTCCGCTCATCTACTACCTCAACCAGGGCAGTGCGTTGCTCGAGCAGCTCGTGCCGATCGAGGCCGACGTCATCGGACTCGACTGGCGCACGCCGCTCGGCACGGCGCGGCGGATCCTCGGCGCCGACAAAGCGGTGCAGGGCAATCTCGACCCCGCGGCGCTGTTCGCCCCGCCCGCGGTGCTGGCCGCGCAGGCCGAGCGGGTGCTGCGCGAGGCCGGCAACACGCCGGGACACATCTTCAACCTCGGCCACGGCATCTGGCCGCACGCCGATCCGGAGGCGGTCGCTCGGCTCGTCGACGTGGTGCACGAGCGCTCGGCGCGCAGCGCAGGCGAGGCATGAACGCCGTTCACGCACCGCTCGCGGACCCGGCCGCACAGTACTTCCGCGATCTGCAGGGCCGGATCTGTGCCGCGTTCGAGGCGTTCGAGCCCGAAGCGCGCTTCGAACCGCGCCGCTGGAGCCGCCCGAGCGGCCATCGGCTGGAGGGTGGCGGGGAATCGCGCCTGATGCGCGGGGCGGTGTTCGAGAAGGTCGGCGTGAACTTCAGCCACGTCTGGGGCACCTTCTCCGAGCCGGCGCGCGCGCAGATGCCCGGTGCGGCCGAGTCCGATGGCCGCTTCCTCGCCTGCGGCCTGTCGCTCGTGGCGCACATGAGCAATCCCTACGTGCCCACGGTGCACCTGAACCTGCGCTACCTGCACACCAGCCGCGGCTGGTTCGGCGGCGGGTCGGACCTGACCCCGACGTTCCCGTTCGAGGAGGACACCGCGGCGTTTCACGCGGCGCTGCAGCGCGCCTGCGACACCTACCGCGCCGATGCGTACGAGACGTACAAGGCCTGGTGCGACCGGTACTTCTATCTGCCGCACCGGCACGAGCCGCGCGGGGTGGGCGGCATCTTCTTCGATGAGCTCGCCGGGCCGGATCCGCACTGCGACTTCGCCTTCGTGCAGCAGGTGGGCGAGGCCTTCCTCGGGGTCTACCCCGCCCTGGTGTCGCGCCGCCAAGACACTCCCTACGACGAGGCAGCGCGCGAGCGGCTCCTGTACAAGCGGGGGCGGTACGTGGAGTTCAACCTGGTCTATGATCGCGGCACGCGGTTTGGATTTCAGACCGATGCGGACCCTGAGGCCTACCTGATGAGTCTGCCCCCGCTGGTCAGATGGTGAGACGAGTGGCTCGGATGATGAGGATATGGGTACCGGCTCTGTGCACGCTGTCAGCCGTGGCGCTCAGCGCATGCACGCAACAGAGCGCGCAGTTCCTGCCCGACGGCTCGACGGGGCCGGCGGCGAGCGCCGCGGCGCCCGCACGCGCGTCGGCGCCGCCGCTGCCCGTGGCGGCCGAACGGGCCTCCACGCTGATCGGGCTGCCGGTCGAGTCCCGCGCCGGCCAGCCGCTCGGCACCGTGCAGGACATTGTCTTCGGTCGCGACGGCCGGGCGACGCATCTGATTGTGGCGCCGGAGGCCGGCAGCAACGCCTCGACCCTGACCCCCGTGCCGTGGTCGGTCGCTCTGCGGCATCTGCACGCGGGGACCCTGGTGCTCAAGTCGCAGCGTTTCATCGGGGCGCCCGGTTTTGCGCCCGGCCAGTGGCCCGCCCTCGGCAGCACGGACTGGAGCGCCGCGGCCGACGCCTACTGGTCCCGGACCGCCGCCCATCCGTTCACGCCGGTCGACCCGACGGGCCGCTCACGTGCCCGTCCGACCATGCACCTGTAGATGAAGGCGCTGCGCTGGAGCCTCGGCATCCTCGGCGCCGTGGTGCTGCTGATTGCGCTCGCCCTCTTCATCGTCACGCACGTCATCAACCCGGATGAGTATCGCGGCGCGCTCGAGCGCCGGGTGGCGCTCGACACCGGCCGGCCGTTGCAGATCGAGGGGCACCTGCGGCTCGAGTGGTATCCGTGGCTCGAGCTGCGCATCGGGGCGGCCCGGCTCGGCAACCTCGCACCGGTCCACGGCGCGGACCTGGTGCGCTGGCGCTCGGCGCGCCTGCCGGTGCGCCTGCTGCCGCTGCTGCTGCATCAGAGGATCGAGATCGGCACGATCCGCATCGACGGGGCGCACATCCACCTGTGGCGCACCGCCGCCGGCACCGGCAACTGGCAGCCGCTGCTCGCCGGGGCCCCGGGCGGCGCCCCGAGCGCCCCGCCGAGCCTCGGCGGTCTGGTGCTGCACGATGCCACGCTGCAGTACACCGCACCGAGCGGCGTGATCCGCTTGACGCACTGGCAGTTGCGCCTCGGTGCATGGCACCCCGGTCGGCCGTTCGCCCTCGCCACGCGCTTCCGGCTACACGCCCCGAAACTGCCGGTGAAGGGCATCGCCATCACCTTTCGGGCCCGGCACCTGGACGTGCGCACCGCACCGCTCGCGCTCACCGCGCCGCACTGGGAGCTCACGGCGGGGAACGCAACGCTGTCAGGATCCGTGCAGTTCGCCGACCCGAACGCGGGGCCCCGCGGGACGGGCCAGCTGACCGTGCAGGTCCCGTCGGTGCGCGCGCTGATCGCCCCACTCGGATTGAAGATGCGCCTGCCGCAAGACCCCGGCGCGCTCGGCCGGCTCTCGCTCGCCGGCCACTGGACGCTGCAAGGCGGCACGATGCGGATCGACCCGCTCCGCGCGCAGCTCGATCAGACGACGCTCCGCGGGTGGCTCGCTCACTCCGGCGGGCCCGCGGCGCGCTGGACATTCGACCTCAACGCCGACCACATCGACTTCAGCGACTATCTGCCGCCGGCGCGCAAACACCCTACGCCGCTGAAGCTGCCGCTCGCTCTGCTGCGCAAGCTGCACGCACGCGGGGTCCTCACGGTGCACCGCGCGCGGCTCGGCACCGCCACGCTGCGCGACGCGCGCCTGCAGGTTCAGTGAGCCGCACCCGAGCGCAAGCGCCGGCCGCAGCCGAGACGGTGCAGAGCGGTGCGCCGGTGGCCCGCGCGCTCATCGCCTGGCACGAGCGCTGCGGCCGGCACGATCTGCCCTGGCAGCACGAGCGCACCCCGTACCGAGTCTGGGTCTCGGAGATCATGCTGCAGCAGACCCAGGTGAGCACGGTCATCCCGTACTACGAGCGGTTCATGCGGCGCTTCCCCGACGTCGCGGCGCTTGCCGCCGCGCCGCTCGATGAGGTGCTGCACCTGTGGTCGGGCCTCGGGTACTACGCTCGAGCGCGCAACCTGCACCGCGCCGCGCAGCAGGTGCGCGAGGCACACGGCGGACGCTTCCCGGAGACGTTCGAGGCGGTCGCGGCCCTGCCGGGCGTGGGCCGCTCGAGCGCCGGGGCGATCCTGGCGCTCGCGCGCGCCGAGCGCTTCCCCATTCTCGATGGCAACGTCCGCCGGGTACTGGCCCGGGTCTTCGAGGTGGATGGCGATCCGTCGGAACCGACCACCCTGGCGCGGCTGTGGGCGCTGTCCGAGGCCTGCACGCCCGAGGCGCAGGTCGAGGTCTACACGCAGGCCGTCATGGATCTCGGCGCCACGCTCTGCACGCGCCGCAACCCGGCCTGCGAGCGCTGTCCGCTCGCGCCGCTCTGCGGCGCACGCCGCACCGGCCGCCAGCACGAGCTGCCCGCGCCGAAGCGCCGCCGAGCCCGGTCACTGCGCCGCACCTGGCTCCTCGTCCTGCAGCGCCCCGACGGCGCCGTGCTGCTCGAGCGCCGGCCCGAGCGCGGCATCTGGGGCGGGTTGTGGAGCCTGCCGCAGTTCGAGGCGGCGGCGGGCGCCGAGGCCTGGCTCGCCGCACGGCTCGCTGCGGTGCCCGCGCTGCAACCGCTCGCGGCGATCGAACATGCGTTGACGCATTTTGACCTTGTCATGACGCCGCTTCTGGGCCATTGTGCACGGTATGACGGCGCGCCGGATCCGGCGCAGTTCGCGTGGTACTCCCTCGCAGCGCCTGACGCGCTCGGCCTACCCGCTCCGATCCTGCGGTTCCTGCAACGCCTGGCGGCAGCGGCAACCCAGACACAACTTTTTGATTGATATAACATTTCCAGTTTGGAGGACGATGTGTCCCGAATGGTGCAGTGTGTCATGCTCAAGCGCGAGGCCCCCGGCCTCGACCGCCCGCCGTATCCCGGTCCGCTCGGGCAGCGGATCTTCGAGCACGTCTCGCGCGAAGCCTGGACGCGCTGGGTGCAGCACCAGGTCATGCTCATCAACGAGCACCGCCTGAGCCCGATGGAGCCGAAGGCCCGCCAGTTCCTCACCGCGGAAATGGAGAAATTCTTCTTCGGCGGCGGCGCCGAGCGGCCCGAGGGCTACCGCCCCCCGGCGCAGGACTGACGCACCGATGCCGCAGACGCCCTCCGCCCTAGACCCCCGGGTTCGCGACGTCACCGAGCGGATCCGCGAGCGCAGCCGCGCGACGCGAGCCACCTACCTCGAGCGCCTGCGCGAGCAGGCGCAAGGGCCGGCGCGCAAGCGCCTCTCCTGTACCAACTTAGCGCACGGCTTCGCCGCCGCCGGCCCCGATCAGGCGCCGTTGAAGGCGCTGCGCTGGCCGAACCTCGGCATCGTCACCGCCTACAACGAGATGCTCTCGGCGCACCAGCCGTACGAGCGCTTCCCGGGCCTGATCCGCCAGGCGGCACGCGAGGCGCACGCCACCGCGCAGGTCGCCGGCGGCGTGCCGGCCATGTGCGATGGCGTGACCCAGGGGCAGCCCGGCATGGAGCTGTCGCTGTTCAGCCGCGACGTGATCGCGATGGCCACCGGCATTGCGCTCTCGCACGGGATGTTCGATGCGGCGCTGTGCCTCGGTGTGTGCGACAAGATCGTGCCGGGCCTGTTGATCGGCGCCCTCGCCTTCGGCCAGCTGCCGACGCTGTTCGTCCCCGCCGGTCCGATGCCCTCGGGTCTGCCCAACAAGGAAAAGGCGCGCATCCGCCAGCTGTTCGCCGAGGGCAAGGTCGGCCGCGACGCGCTGCTGCAGTCCGAGGCCGACAGCTATCACTCGGCCGGCACCTGCACGTTCTACGGGACCGCCAACAGCAACCAGATGCTGATGGAAGTGATGGGGCTGCACCTGCCGGGCAGTGCATTCGTGCCGCCGAACACGCCGTTGCGCGATGCGTTGACCGCCGCCGCCGCACAGCGTGCGGCGCGCATCACCGCGCTCGGCCCGGAGTACCTGCCGCTCGCGCAGATCATCGACGAGCGCAGCATCGTCAATGCCGTGGTCGGACTGCTCGCCACGGGCGGCTCGACCAACCATACGCTGCACATCGTCGCCATCGCCAGGGCCGCCGGCATCCTCATCGACTGGAATGACTTCAACGACCTGTCCGCGGCCGTGCCGCTGCTGGCGCGCATTTATCCGAACGGCAGCGCGGACGTGAACCACTTCCACGCCGCCGGCGGCATGGGTCTGCTGGTCAGAGAGCTGCTGAGCGCCGGCCTGATGCACGGCGACGTGTTGACCGTGGCCGGTACGGGCCTCGCGCGATACGCCCAGGAGCCCTGGCTCTCGGAGCAGGGCCTCGCCTGGCGCGATGCGCCGCAGCGCAGCGGCGATACGGAAGTGCTGCGCAGCGCCACCGACCCGTTCAGCGCCGACGGCGGCCTGAAACTGGTCCAGGGCAACCTCGGACGCGCGATGGTCAAGGTCTCGGCGGTCAAGCCCGAGCACCGCTCGATCGAGGCGCCGGCACGGGTCTTTCACAGCCAGGAAGACGTCGAGCATGCCTTCAAACAGGGCGAGCTCCATCACGATGTGGTCGTGGTCGTGCGCTACCAGGGGCCGCGCGCCAACGGCATGCCCGAGCTGCACGGTCTGACGCCGGCGCTGACGTCGCTGCAGAGCAAGGGTCACCGGGTCGCACTGATCACCGACGGGCGCATGTCGGGCGCCTCGGGCGTCGTGCTCGCGGCCATCCACCTGACGCCCGATGCGGTCGGCGGCGGTCCGATCGCCAAGCTGCGCGACGGCGACCTGATCCGCCTCGACAGCCGCAGTGGCGTGCTCGAAGCGCGGGTGAACGCCGAGGAATGGACGCGGCGCGAGAACGCCACTGCCGATCTTTCCGCCAACGCCTTCGGCATGGGCCGGGAGTTGTTCGGTCTGTTCCGGGCCCACGCCGCGCCGGCGGAACAGGGCGGCGGCGTGTGTTACTGAGGGCGCGGCGCTGAGGCGCCCTGCGCGCTCGGCGGATCCCCGAGGATTGCGCCGGCGGCGCACCTTCAGCGCGAGCCCGCCGCGACCGGCACGATCCGGGCTCCATCACTCGCCCCTCAGTGGGCGCGTCCGAGCGATGAGCGCTCAGGGCTTCCTGAAATACAGGACGACTCCGAGATAGCCGCCGTGATCGGTGAATTCCACGTGCAGATCGGCGATGCGCTCGTGCTGCAGCGCGACGAACAGCCGATCGAGCCGATAGTTGTTCATTTGCAGGTGCGGCGCCGAGGGCCGCATCCCCTTGAACAGATTGAACAGATACGACCCGAACGGAACGCGCGAGACGAGGATCCCGCGAAGTGTCTGGCTGAACCGGCTCTTGGCGTACGTGAAGTGCACCACGCCGATGCCTCCGGGCTCCAGACGACCCAGCAGCTGCGCGAACACCGCCTCTCCCCGCGCGGCCTTCATGTGCTGGAAGACGATGTGGGAGTGTATGAAATCGTACGTTCCGTCCTGCGCGGAAAGATCGCGGGCCAGGCGGACATTGCCCACTCCCCGGGCCTCGCAGTTCAGCCGTGCCTCGGCCAACATCGATGCCGAGATGTCGATACCGATCGCGTGGTCCGACCGTCGCGCCAGCGGGATCAGCAACCGACCGACGCCGCAGCCGAAATCAAGCGCCCGCCGGGGCTTTAACGTGACACCCAGGTGCCGCTCGACCGTGTCGATGACCGTTCGGACGCGCGCCTCGCCGGACTGAAAAAACTGCTCGCGAGTTTCGTCGGTCAGGCTGCGGGTTCGGTATTGAGGATGCCTGAGGACGCCGAAGTAGGGGTCCTTCCGACCGATCTTCTCCCAGTCCTGGTCCGGTTCGTTCAGCAGCATTCCGATGTGCCTCCTGTCCTTCGGCGATACTCGCACGCCGCGGCTCTCCTGGTACAGCGGATCGGCCGGGGGGTTCCCTTTGGACGTGGCACGCACACCGAGCTGCGTCGAACCACTGCGCCGCACGCGCCGACGAAGGGCACGACGGAGGCGCCGCCACACCCTCCAGCGGAACCTGTGACGGCGCTTGGGTGTCGCCCTTGAACCGGGATGTCGCGACGGGCTCATCCCACCGCCCACGGCGGCGCGCCTCAGCCGTCATCGGCTGAACCCTCCAGACACTGCGGGACGCAGGCCGGGCGGACGCCCGGCCGCACTCAGGCGCCGGGCTTCTCCGGCAGCGCGATACTGAACTCGAGCACCTCGTGCCCGGCTTCGCGCTCGAGATTGATCTGCACCGCTTCGGGATCGACGTTGACGTACTTGTGGATCACCTGCAGCAGCTCGCGCCGCAACAGAGGCAGGTAGTCCGGTCCGCCGCGGCCGCCGCGCTCCTGCGCGACGATGATGCGCAAGCGCTCCTTGGCGATGTTCGCCGTGGCGGGCTTGCTGCGAAACATGGCCAACAGACCCATGGTCAGCCTCCGAACATGCGCGCAAAGAAGCCGCGCTTGGGTTCTTCGAGGAACCTCAGCGGCAGCTCCTCGCCGAGCAGACGCGCCACGGCATCGGAGTAGGCTTCCGCCGCAGTGCTGTCGTCATTGAGGATCACGGGCACGCCGGCATTGGAAGCGGCGAGGACGTCGGGGGATTCCGGGACCACGCCGATCACATCGAGTCCCAGGATCTCCTTGATGTCCCCGACGCTCATCATCTCGCCATTGGCCACGCGCCGCGGGTTGTAGCGGGTGAGCAGCAGGTGCTCCTTCACGCCGCCGTTGCCGTTGGAGGAGCGCTGGGTCTTGCTCGAGAGCAGACCGAGGATGCGGTCGGAATCGCGCACCGAGGAGACCTCCGGGTTGACGACGACCACGGCGCGATCGGCGAAATACATCGCCAGATGCGCACCCTTCTCGATGCCGGCCGGGGAGTCGCACAGAATGTAGTCGAACCCATCGGCGATGAGCTGATCGAGCACCTTGCGCACGCCCTCTTCGGTCAACGCATCCTTGTCCCGTGTCTGGGAAGCAGCCAGCACGTAGAGCGTCTCGATGCGCTTGTCCTTGATCAGCGCCTGCTTGAGCGTGCAGTCGCCGTTGATGACGTTGACGAAGTCGTACACCACGCGCCGCTCGCACCCCATGATCAGGTCGAGGTTGCGCAGGCCGATGTCGAAGTCGATGACGGCCACACGTTTGCCGCGCCGCGCCAGCCCGCAGGCCATGCTGGCCGAGGTGGTGGTCTTGCCAACCCCCCCCTTGCCAGAGGTCACCACGATGATTTCAGTCAAAGGTCGCTCCTAGAATGAGGTTCACTGCCCCGGGCATACTCAAACGCCCAGGCGCTCGAAACGCAAGACGTCGCCATCCAGCCACGCCTGCACGGGTTGGCCCGCGAGCTCCGGCGGCAACGTCTCGAAGACGCGGAACACACCGGCGATCGACACCAGCTCCGCGTGAAATTCCTGGCAAAACACTCGCGCCGCCGCGTCGCCGCGCGCACCGGCCACTGCGCGTCCGCGCAGCGCGCCGTACACATGCACGCAACCGTCGGCAATCACTTCCGCGCCGGCGCCGACCATGGCCGTGACGACCAGATCGCGCCCGCGCGCATAGGTGCGCTGGCCGGAGCGCACCGGGTGCGTGTGCACCTGCGCCGCGGCGCCCTCCGGCTCGAGTTCCGCCGGCACCGCCTCGACGCGCCGCGCGCCCGCGCGCCCGAGCGCCTCGGCCGGCGGATGGAACTCGCGGAACGGGGGCAGCAGCGGCAGATCGAGCGGCTGGCTCAACGCCTGCGCCGCCGCCGGGCCGCTGGCGAGCCCGACCGGACACATCCCGGCCCGGCGCACCGCCTCCAGCACCCCACGCATCTCCTCGGCCGACGGCTCGCGACCGAGCGGTCCCACGTCCAACGCCACCGCGGTGCGCTGGAAGAACTTCGGCGCCGTGGCCACCCGCCCCGTGAGCTCATCGAGGATGGCGCCCGGATCGGTCGTCCAGATGAGCACCTGGATCAGACCCATCTGTCCGAAACGGATGTCGATGGCCGGCGCGGCGGCAGCCTCGGCTCTCTGTGTCGTCATGTCTCCCTGCTGAGCGGTGCGCGGCTGGGGTGATGTTGGGCGTGAAGTGTACCGGCTCAGGGCCGCCGCCGCACGCCTCGCACCGCTTCGGCCGTGAGCGGATCCTCCGGCCAGTGATGCTTCGGGTAGCGGCCGCGCAGATCCTTGCGCACCTCGGCGTACCCGCGGCGCCAGAAGCTGCCCAAGTCGCGCGTCACCTGCACCGGCCGGTGCGCCGGGGAGAGCAGTTTGAAGGTCACCGGCACGCGCCCGCCCACGAGGCGGGGCGTCTCGGCCAGCCCGAACACCTCCTGCAGGCGCACGGCCACGACCGGCGCGCTCGCATCGAGATAATCGATGCGGATCTGCGCGCCGCTCGGCACGGTGAGGTGCGTCGGGGCGAGCGCATCGAGCTCGCGCAGGCGCTGCCACCCCATCCGGGCACGCAGCGCCTCGGCCAGCGGCAGGCGCGCCAGGTGCTCGCGGCGGGTCACGCCCTCGAGCCAGGGGGCCAGCCAGTCCTCGAGCGATTCGGCGAGCGCCGCGTCCTCGAGGTCGGGCCACTCGGTGTACGGCCCGCCGAGGCCGCGCACCAGCGCGACTCGCGCCTGCAGCTCGCGCAGCTCACGCTCCCAGGGCAGCACGCCGATGCCCAGATCGCGCACGCCCGCGAGCAGCGCCTCGCGGGCTCGCTCGGCCGGCACCGCCGCAAGCGGGTGCGCCTCGAGCAGCACCTGATCGAGGCGCAGCTCGCGTCGCGCCACCACGGCCTGCTCGCGCCGGTTCCACTCAACCGTCTCGCGCCACTGGAGCGCCCCGGGGATCACCGCCTCGAGTGCCTCGCGCTCGAGCGGCGCGGCGAGCAGGATGCGCGCATCACGCTCGCGGTCATCCAGATGCACCGCGACGATGAGCGGCTGGCGGGCGAGGCTCTGCGCCTCGGCGAAGTGTGCGCCGCGACCGTTGGCGAGCATGAATCGCCCCTCACCGCCGGCGCGCAGCACGCCGATGCGGTCCGGAAAGGCGAGCGCGAGCAGCACCCCGGCGGACCGCGCGTACGGGCCAGCCTGCGCCGCCCCGCCGAGCTGTCGGATGAACTCTCGCGCCTGCGCCCGAACCGCCGTCAGCGCGGCCCGGTCCGTCTCCCCGAGCGGCGCCTCACCGCGCAGGATTTCCAGGCGCGTGCGCAGATCGGCGTCCCGGCCGCCACTGCGCACCAGATCGCGTTCGGCCAGCAGCGCCGCCAGATCTGCCGCGAGCGCCACGGCGCCGAGCTCGCGGGCGCAGAGCAGCATATGCGCAAGTCGCGGATGCACGGCGAGGCGCGCCATCGCTCGGCCGTGCTCGGTGATACGCCCGAGCGCATCGAGCGCGCCGAGCCGCGCGAGCAGATCGCGGGCGCTCTGCAACAGCCCCGCCGGCGGCGGATCGAGCCAGGGCAAGGCGGTCGCATCGCGCGCCCCCCACTGGGCAAGCTCGAGCGCGAGCGCAGCAAGGTCCGCCTCCAGGATCTCCGCCGGCGTGAATGGCGCGAGCGAGCGGTGGGCCGCCTCGCTCCAGAGCCGATAGCACACGCCGGCCTCGAGTCGTCCGGCACGGCCCTGACGCTGCTCGGCCGAGGCCCGCGAGATCCGCTCGAGCTCGAGGCGGCTCATCCCCGTGTTGGGATCGAAGCGCAGGCGGCGCACCAGCCCGGAATCAACCACCACCCGCACCCCCTCGAGCGTCAGACTGGTCTCGGCGATGTTGGTGGCGAGCACGACGCGACGGACGCCGGCGAGCGGTGTGAGCGCCGCATCCTGCGCCGCGGCGGACAGCTCCCCGTACAGCGGCAGGATGCGCGCCTCGGCACCGTCGCTCTGCAGCAGCTGCGCCACACGGCGGATCTCCCGCGCCCCGGGCAGGAACACCAGCACATCACCGTGCGTTTCCCCGAGTGCGCGCAGCACCAGGCGAGCGACACTCTGTTCGGGGCTCGCCGTGCCGCGGGCGAGCGCCTCCGGCAGCGGTGGTGCACCCGTACCCGCGTAGCGCGTCTGCACCGGGAATGAGCGGCCGGCGGCGCGCACCACGGGCGCTCCGCCGAGGAGCCGGGCGATGCCCTCGGCCTCGAGCGTGGCGGACATGATCAGGAACTTCACCGGCGCGCCGAGCGTCTCGCGCGCATCGAGCGCGAGCGCGAGGGCCAGATCGGCCTGCAGGCTGCGCTCGTGAAACTCATCGAACAGCACCGCCGCAACACCCTCGAGCGCCGGATCGCTCTGCAGCATCCGCACCAACACCCCTTCGGTGAGCACCTCCAGGCGGGTCTCCTTCGAGACGCGCGTGTCGCGCCGCATGCGGTAACCGACCGTGCGTCCGACCGACTCCCCGAGCGTACGCGCCATGCGCTCGGCGACCGCGCGCGCCGCGAGCCGCCGCGGCTCGAGCATCAGCAGGCGTTTGCCCCGGGCCCAGGGCTCCCCGAGCAGCACCAGCGGCACCACCGTGCTCTTGCCGGCACCGGGCGGCGCGGTGAGCACGACCGCGCCGTGGGCGGCCAGCTCGGTGCGCAGCGCCGGCAGCGCCGCATCAATGGGCAGACCCGACTCGTGCACCGCGGCGGGCAATCAGCTGCGCCAGGCTTCCACGGCGAACACCCCCCAGGCGACGATCATGAGTGCACCGCCGATGGGCGTGAACAGACCGACCCAGCGCGGCGCGTGCAGCGCCAGTGCGTAGAGGCTGCCGGAGAACAGCACGATGCCGGCGAGCAGCGTGCGCGCGACGCTCGCGCAGCGCTGCACCCTGAGACGCTGCGGGTTCGCCAGCGTCTCGAGATTGCGCGTGCCGAGCCACACCCCCATCGCGAGCAGTCCGAGTGATTGGAAGAATTGGTAGCGCACCGCGATGTTGAAAATGTGCCCCTGCTGCGCAGTCCAATCGTGCGGCAGCGCATGCGCGCCGACGGCCCCGGCGAGCGTCGCAAGGGCAAGCAGCGCCGCGCCCGCCACCACCGGCAGACGCCCGAGCGAGGACTCCTGGCGCATCGCGCCTCAGCTCGTCGGCGGCGTGCTGCCGCGGTTCAACAACGGCCCGATCAGATCGAGCGGCAGCGGAAAGATGATGAGCTGCGACTTGTCGTGCGCGATGTCGGCCAGGGTCTGCAGGTAACGCAGCTGCATCGCGCTCGGTTGTTGCGCGAGCGCCCGAGCGGCCTCGACCAGAGTCTGTGCCGCCTGGCGCTCACCTTCGGCATTGATGACCTTGGCGCGCCGGTTGCGCTCGGCCTCGGCCTGGCGCGCCATAGCCCGCACCATGGTCTCATCGAGATCGACGTCCTTCAGCTCGACATTGGCCACCTTGATGCCCCACGCCTCGGTGTTCTCGTCGAGAATCCTCTGGATATCGGCGTTGAGCTTGTCGCGCTGGGAGAGCAGATCGTCCATCTCGTGCTGCCCGAGGACCGAGCGCAGCGTGGTCTGCGCCACCTGGCTGGTCGCCTCCCAGGCGTTGGCCACCTGGATGATGGCCTTGCTCGGATCGACGATGCGGAAGTAGACGACCGCGTTCACCTTCACCGAGACATTGTCGCGCGTGATGATGTCCTGCTTCGGCACGTTCAGCACGATGACGCGCAGGTCCACCTTGTTCATGCGCTGAATCACCGGCCAGAGCAGGATCAGGCCGGGGCCGCGGATGCCGGTGAAACGCCCGAGCGTAAACATGACCGCCCGCTCGTATTCGTTCAGCACCCGCACGGAGCTGATCACCAGCAGCGCGACCAGCACGATCACGACGATCAGAAAATACGACATGTGAACCTCCGCGCCGGGCGCCCGTGCATCAGAGCGGCTCGACCCACAACTGCAGCCCTTCGACCTTCACGATCCGCGCCCGCTCACCGCGCTTCAGGGGCGAGAGGGAAAACGCGTTCCAGACCTCCCCGCCGTAGCGGACCCGGCCGTGCGCCGCGAGGTCCTCTTGCGCCTCCACGATCTGGCCCACCATGGCCTGCACGCCCGCGGCGGGCGGACGCCGCTGTGCACGGGTGCCAAGATACACGATCCCGAGGATGACCCCGCCGCCGACGGTGGCGAGCGCGCCGATCACGGCACGGCTGATGTCCATGCCCGGGACTCCGGAGTCGAACAGCACGAGCGATCCGATGACGAAGGCGATCAATCCGCCGATGCCGAGCGAACCGTAGGTGGGAAAGAAGAATTCCGCGGCCATCAGGGCCGATCCGACGCCGATCAGCGCCAAACCGGCGAAATCCGTCGGCAACATCTGGAAGGCGAACAGCGCCACCAGCAGCGCCACCACGCCCACCACCCCCGGCAGCACGCCGCCCGGATGGAAGCCCTCGAAGATCAACCCCCACAGCCCGATCAGCAGCAACCCGTAGGCGATCATCGGGTTGGTGATGGCCGCGAGCACCCGGGTGCGCCAGCCCGGCGCCCGCCACACCACCTCGGCCCCGGCGTTCGCCAAGTGGACGGTGCGGCCGTGCAGTTCGACGGCGCGGCCCTCGAGCTGCGTGAGCAGATTCGGGAGACTGGGGGCGATGAGGTCGATCACGTGCCGGCGCAGCGCATCCTCGGCCGGCAGGCTCGCCGCCCCGCGCACCGCCTGCTCGGCCCACGTGACGTTACGCCCGCGCAGCTCGGCGAGCGAGCGGATGTAGGCGATGGAATCATTGAGGATCTTGCGCTGCTCGGCGCTCATGCGGGCCGGCGTCGGCGTCCCGCCGCCGAGCGACACCGGGGTGGCGGCCCCGAGGTGGGTGGCCGGGGCCATGGCCGCGATCGAACAGGCGTACAAGATGTAGGTCCCGGCGCTCGCGGCGCGGGCGCCGGCGGGCGCGACATAGCCGATCACCGGCAGGGGTGCGGCCAGGATGGCCGCGATGATCTCCCGCATCGAGGTCTCCAGGCCGCCCGGCGTGTCGATGCGCAGGATGACGAACGGGGCGTCGCGCGCGGCGGCCGTATGCAATCCCTGCACGATGTAGTGCGCCGTGGCCGGCCCGATCGCACCCTGCAGCTCGAGCCCGATCGCCGGGGGCACGGGCGGCGCGGGTGCGGCGCCGCGCGCCCGCGCCGCGAGCGCCCCCGCCAGCAGCGCCGTCAGTACGATCAGCCAGGCTCTCATGGGTGCATTATCCCCCCGCCCTGCCGGCCAGCAACCAGACCGCTGCCGCCTCTCCTCAGGGTGCGTTCAGCTGGACGAAGCGCCGATCGATCTCGGCCCGCGAGGCACGCAGGGCATCGGCACTGAACCCATAGCCGATCTCCGCGACGTCGCTCTCGAGGTCGGCCATGACCACGGCCGCGAACTCGGCCGGCTCGAGGTCAATCTTCAGCTGCGGCCGGCGCGCGCGGCCCTGCGGGTTCAGCCCGGTATTGATCGCCGGCGGCACCACCTCGAATACCTGGATGCCGAGCGGCATCAGCTGGTGACGCAGCGCCATGCTGAAGGCGTGCAGGCCGGCCTTCGCGGCGCTGTACACGGGGGTGCGCGCCGAGGGCACGAACCCCAGCCCTGAGGTGACGTTGATGATGGCGGCAGGCCGCTTCCCGGCGAGCAGCGGCACCATCAGGCCCGAGAGCAAGATCGGGGCCTCCAGATCGATGCGCAGCTCGTTCTCCCCGGAGAGAAACTCACTCGCACCGCGCGTGAAATCGATGTCGCGCTGCACGCCGGCGTTGTTGATCAGGAGGTTCAGCCGCTCGAAGCGATCGGCCGCCCAGAGCGACAGCTCCTGACAGCCCGCGAGGTCGGACAGGTCCGCCCTCTTGGTATGCAGCGCCGGATACCAGCGCTTGGCGGCCGCGAGCCGGTCGGCGCTGCGCCCGCAGATGATCACCTCGTTGCCGCGCTCGAGGAACGCCGCCGCCAGCGCCAGACCGATGCCGCTGCCGCCACCGGTGATCAGCACGGTGTTGCCGTCGAGTTTCATGGAGGCCCCCCCCGGAAACGGCGCTGTGGGTGTCCGACCGTCTGCGCGAACAGTACACGCTGTTCGGCTCGCAGCGCCAGACGCGCCGCCAGGCGCTCACGGTCGCAGTTGTGGAACCAGGCCCCCAGACCCGTGGCCGCGGCGAACAGATAGACGTTGGCCGCGATCAGGCCGATGTCGACGCAGGAGTACGCGCGCTGCATGTCCGGGTCGCGCAGACCCGGCTCCTGCACACCGCGCGTGTGCACCAAACGGTCGAGGTCCGCGACATAGATCAGCCGCACGGGCGCACCGGCACCGGGGTCCGTTTTGGATTGCCGTCGGCCGATGGCCAGCGCCCGCAGGTCCCCCGGCACGACGAGCTCGAGACGATGCGCCAGCGCATCGTATCGGTAGGTCCCGTCGGCCAGTGCGACGTAGACGTCGATCTCCTGGGAGTTGCTCGCCGAGGCGGCCGTGCGACCGACCCCGCCGAGAGGTCCGCGCGGGCGATTCACCCCGAAGGCGGCCCAGAGCAGCTCCGAGAGCGTCTCGGCGGAGAGTTTCCGAGCGCTGAACGCGCGAGTCGTCTGCCGCCGCTGCAGAGCGCGGATCAGCAGAGTGCGCGCCGCGCGGCGCGGGCGCGGCAGCCGCTGCGCGGCTGGCTCGGCCGCGGCACGCGCCGGCCGCGCCGCCGGTCGTCTGGTGTGCATGGGCGTCCCCGCAGGTCAGGACCTGACTTCACTACGGTAGTCCGCCGTGCTGCGCTCCCGAAAGTGTGGTTTTCCCCTAGCGCCCGCAGGCGCACGCCACGGCGTTCACGGCGTGAGCGCCTTGCCGTAGACCCGTTGGGTCTTCTCCAGGGTGTACTCAAGCGACGGGTAGAACGTATGCGCCTCGGGGCGCACCGCGTTCGAGCGCACCACGATCCGCTCGAATCCCGCCGCGCGACTCCACTGCTCCGCGGCACCGATGAGCCTGCGGCCCAGGCCACCGCGGCGCATCGCCGCATCGACCACCAGCCCGAGGATCTCCGCGCACTCGCCGGACTCGAGCCACAGACCCGCCCCGACATGCACCCAGCCGGCGAGCGGCGCGCGCTCCTCCACGCTCGCCACGAACACGGCGTGATCGGGGCGCGCGGCGAGCCGCTCGAGGCGTTGACGCATCGCGATCGGCTGACAAGGGTAACCGAGTTGCGCAGACAGCCGTGCGAGCTCCGCGGCGTCGGCCACATCGGCGGTGCGGATCTGCGGCGGCGAGACTGTCTCGAGGTGACTCATGACCGGAGGCCCACCGTGACCACTCGCCACCCACCTGCGCCGACGGCCGGTACCGGCGCGGCGGCCCCCTCATTATTGACGCGTGTCATGATTTGCCTCTGGGTGATTGACCGGATCGTGCCCGTGTCGCCGCCGGGCACGGCGCTTTTTGCACGGACATTCTCATCCGCTCGTCCGACCGGCGGCAAGGGACGTCACGCCTGAGCGTCTGCGCCAGGCGGCTGGTGTTTCAGCGACCATCGCGCCCGGGGGAAAGCGCAGTCATGTCGACTCGCGAGCGCACGGCACCGCGGGTTCACACGCCGGTCGTGCGGCTCGGGACCACCGAGCCGTGCATGCGGCTGAGCAAGGCCTGCCGGCACCGCCCGCCCCCCCTCGAATCGCCCCCCGCACCGTCGCATCGCCACCTCCCCTCCCATGACGCCCACACGTCGCGGCCACTACGGTGTCGATGCCCCCACGTCCTGTACGGGGCCTCGCGGCCCTTGCGTTCGGCGGCGCCATCGCGACCGTGATCATGCTGACGGCATGCCGTGCGGTCACTCCCGCGCTCGAAGCGATCACCGTCCTCTTCGCGCTGGTGAGCAGCAGTGGCCTGTGGACCCGCCGGCGCGGCACGTTCGCGGTAGGGCCCGAGCTGCTCGACGGACTTGCCCTGCAGGGTGATGAGCGACGGCGCGATGCGGGGTGCGACCGCGGCGCAACGGCTGGCGCAGGGACAGACCGTGGGCGTCGACCTGTGGTCGACGAAGGCCCCGTCGGGCAACCGCGAACGGGCTCTGACGGAGA
This sequence comes from Pseudomonadota bacterium, assembly GCA_021851405.1. Classification (GTDB taxonomy): domain Bacteria; phylum Pseudomonadota; class Gammaproteobacteria; order Steroidobacterales; family Steroidobacteraceae; genus 13-2-20CM-66-19. Next base: position 113,147 of record JAJZDW010000004.1, on the reverse strand, counting down.
GTCTGCGAGCGCTGAAGCCGGGCGGCACGGCCCTGATCGCGGACATCGGCCGCACCCGGGCGTATCGGCGCTTCCTCGCCGCTCAGCCCGGCACGCTCATGGACCGGCGGGTGCTCGGCTGGAGATTCTGGGTCGGCGGACCGCACCTGGCGACGGCGCTGATCTCGGTGATGCGCACCCGCACCGCGGACTGAACGCAGTGCTGCGCGGTCGGCACGCGACTCAATCCGGCCTCGCGCGGACCAACACTCGCACATTCATCTCGGCGCGAAGCTCAAAACCGAGCGACTGGTACAACGTGATCGCCGGCGTGTTGGTCTTCCACGCCTGCAGGAACGCCTGCTCCCCGCGGCGGTGAATCGCAGCAGTGACCGCCGCGGTGAGGCGGCGCGCGAAACCTCGGCCGCGAAAATCCGGATGCGTACAGACGGCGCTGACCTCGGTGTAGCCGGGAAAACGAAAACGCTCCCCGGCCATGGCCGCGAGCCGCCCGTCGATACGGATGCCGATAAAGCGACCGAGGACGTGGGTCCGCGGAGCGAACGGCCCCGGCTCGGTGAGGCGGGCGAGCGCAAACATCTCCGGCGCATCGTGTTCGGTCAGCGCCAGCAGCGGCTCGGCCCCGTCAGGCACGTCGAGTGCCGGGGGCGCCGTCAGCTGCACCCCCTGCAGGCTCTTGTGCACCTGGAGTCCGGGCGGCACCACCACCGGCATCGCCTGCGCGATGCACACCTGCTCGCCGGGAACGATCAGCGCGGCGAGTGCCGCGAGCGCTTCGGGCGACTCGTCCACCTGACCGGCGAACACGTTGTATTCGGCGCGGTACCGCCGTGCGAGCGGTCCACCGGCGGCGAACGGCTCATGGTGAGTCGCCAGACTCGCCCAGACCGGGCGATCGAGGGGATGGGCGGCGGCCATGACTGCCGTTGGCTGCTCAGCGCCGCGGGGTGCGCGGCAGTCCGGTGTGCTGCGTGCGAAACGGCTGCGGACGCGGCCCGGCACGCTCGCCCGTCCGGGCACCGCGGTGTCCTTCGTGCGCCTCGCCGGTGCCCGGCGGCTGATAGGCCGGCACGAGCTGGTGTTTGCCGCTGCCGATGAGTTCGGCGCGACCCATGCGACGCAGCGCCTCGCGCAGCATCGGCCAATTGTTCGGGTCGTGGTAGCGCAGGAAGGCCTTGTGCAGACGGCGCACCTTCAGTCCCTTCGGCACGTGCACCTCCCCGCCGCTGCGCCGTACGCGCTTCAGCGGATTCTTGCCCGCGTGGTACATCGCGGTGGCGCTCGCCATCGGCGAGGGCAGGAACGCCTGCACCTGATCGGCCCGAAAGCCATTGCGCTTCAGCCACACGGCGAGCTCGAGCATGTCCTCATCGCGGGTCCCGGGATGCGCGGCGATGAAATACGGGATCAGGTACTGCTCCTTGCCCGCCTCGCGCGAGTACCGGTCGAACAGTTCCTTGAAGCGGTCGTAGGCGCCGATTCCCGGCTTCATCATCATCGCGAGCGGTCCGTCGGAGATCGCCTCCGGGGCGATCTTCAGGTACCCGCCGGTGTGGTGCTGCACGAGCTCCTTGACGTACTCGGGGGACTCCACGGCGAGGTCGTAGCGAACGCCCGAGGCGATGAGCACCTTGCGGATGCCGGGCAGCTCGCGCACCTTGCGGTACAGCTGAATCAGCGGCGCGTGGTTGGTGTCGAGGTTGGTGCAGATGCCCGGAAAGACGCACGAGGGCCGGCGGCAGGCGCTCTCGATCTCCCGGCTGCGGCACGCCAGGCGGTACATGTTGGCGGTCGGGCCACCGAGATCGGAAATCACGCCGGTGAAGCCCGGCACCCGATCACGGATGTCCTCGACCTCGCGCAGAATCGAGGCCTCGGAGCGGTTCTGGATGATCCGGCCCTCGTGCTCGGTGATCGAGCAGAACGAGCAGCCGCCGAAACAGCCGCGCTGAATGGCCACGGAGAAGCGGATCATCTTGTAAGCCGGGATGGCCGCCTCGCCGTAGACCGGATGCGGCTGGCGCTGGTAGGGGCGCTCGTACACCCAGTCCATCTCCGCGGTGCTGAGCGGGATCGGCGGGGGATTGAGCCACACGTCGAAGTCCCCGTGCCGCTGCGCAAGCGCGCGCGCGTTGCCGGGGTTCGCCTCCAGGTGCAGGATGCGCGAGGCGTGCGCATACAACACCGGGTCGGCGGTGACCTGCTCATAGGAGGGCATGCGGATCACGCTGCGCTCCCGGTCGGCGTTCTTCACGCGGCGCACGAACCGCACCACGTTCTCTGCGGGTTGTGCCGTTGCCGGCGCCGGCGCAGATTGCACCGCCATGGCATAGGGATCCACGGGTGGCTCGAGCACACCGGGCTCATCGAGGTGTGTGGAGTCGATTTCGATCCAGCCCGCCGGCAGCGCCTTGCGCACGAACGCCGTGCCGCGCACATCGGTGAGCTCATCGATACGCGCGCCGGCCGCCAGACGGTGCGCAATCTCGCACACCTGGCGCTCGCCATTACCGTACACGAGCAGGTCGGCCTTCGCATCGAGCAGGACGGAGCGACGGATTTTCTCCGACCAGTAGTCGAAGTGCGCAATGCGCCGCAGGGATGCCTCGATGCCGCCGATCACGATCGGCACGTCCTTGAACGCCTCGCGCGCGCGCTGCGCATACACGATCACCGAGCGGTCGGGACGCTTGCCACCGATGCCGCCTGGCGTATACGCATCGTCGCTGCGCAGCCGCCGCTCCGCGGTGTAGCGGTTGACCATGGAGTCCATGTTGCCGCCGGTGATGCCGAAGAACAGGTTCGGCCGACCGAGCGCCGCGAACGGCTCGGCACTGTGCCAGTCGGGCTGGGCGATGATGCCGACCCGAAAGCCCTGCCCCTCGAGCACCCGGCCGATGACCGCCATGCCGAAGCTCGGCAGGTCGACGTAGGCATCGCCCGTGACCAGGATGATGTCGCAACTGTCCCAGCCCAGCGCGTCCATTTCCGCGCGGGTCATGGGCAGGAAAGGCGCCGTACCGAAACGTTCGGCCCAGTGCTTGCGGTAGCGGGTGATGTCGAGTGCGGCGTTCATGGAACCAGCCCTGCGGCGCCGAGCGCCGGCGGGATAAAGCACCGGGCTCGGCCCGGAATGGACAGGAAACGGAGTGCCGCCGCGACGGGCGAGACGCCGCCGCAGGCCGAAGCGTGAGCCCGGCCGGCAACTCTTTGATAAATCTCAGTATATCAAAAAGGGGCGCCGCGCGTCCTGCCAAGCGGCCTCATCGGCACTCGCCAGCGCCTCGAGATCGCCGGCCGCGGCGGACGGGTCATCGACCCAGTGGCGCAGCGTCTCTCCGCCGTTGATCACGTCGATCGCGAGTCGCTCGCGCTCGTATTCGTAGGGAAACTCCCGCCACAGGGGCCTCTGCGGCTGCAGCCGGCGCAGCGCCTTGAACGCCAGGGCCATCAGCCGCCACGGACGGAACGCCCGATGGTCGTAATGGACCGGGTCCTCGACATGCACCTGCACACCGGCGCAGAGCGTCCCGGCGTGCTTGTGGAACGTCGGCTCGAACCAGCACGGCCGCAGCCGGCAGCCGCGCAGCCAGGCCGGCGCCAGCGCGTGCATGGTCTGGAGCAGAGCCGGCACCTCGAGATCCGGCGCACCGAATACCTCGAGCGGCCGTGTCGTGCCACGGCCCTCCGAGAGCGTGGTGCCCTCGAGCATCACCGTGCCCGGATAGCCGCGCGCCATGAACAGGTTGGGCGCATTCGGGCTGGGATTGACCCAGGTGCGCTCCCCGAGCGGCCAGCCGTAACCCGGGGCGGCATGGGGGTTCCAGCCCTCGAGCGCCACCACCTGGCAGTCGACGTCGAGACTCAGGGTGTGCACGAACCAGCGCGCGAGTTCCCCGAGCGTCATGCCGTGGCGCATCGGCATCGGGCCGGCACCGACGAAGCTCTCCGCACCCGGCTGCAGCAGCAGCCCCTCGACCGGGCGGCCGATCGGATTGGGCCGCTCGAGCACCCAGAGGCTCTTGCGGTGGCGGGCACACGCCTCGAGCATGTAGCGCAGCGTCGTGACGAACGTGTAGACGCGGCAGCCCAGATCCTGCAGGTCGACCAACAGGACATCGAACGTGTCCATCATCGCATCGGTCGGCCGGCGCACCTCGCCGTAGAGGCTGAACACCGGAATGCCGTGCACGGGGTCGGTGAAGTCCGGTGACTCCACCATGTTGTCCTGCTTGTCGCCGCGCAGTCCGTGCTGCGGACCGAACGCGGCCGTCAGGCGCACATCCCCGAGCGCCGCCAGCGCATCGAGGCTGTGCGTCAGGCCGCGGGTGAGGGAGGCCGGATGCGCCAGCAGCGCCACGCGCCGGCCGGCGAGCGGCTTGCGCAGCGCCGGATCGGCCAGCAGACGGTCGATGCCGAATTTCATGCCGGGTCCGTCACCGGCTGGCGGTCCGCGTCGGTGGCATCGAGCGTGAGCGCAAACGCATCCGGATGATGAAAGTCGGGCCGGCCGGCCGCGTGCCGCAACGCCCAGTACGACAGGGCGCCGGCCTCGTCCTCGAGCACCGCGCAGAGCGCGAGCTGCAGCGCGTGGCGCCCCTCGGCGTAGGGTGCCGGCAGACACACGAGCGCCTCGAGCACGAGGGCGTCATCCGCGCGGCGCGTGCGCCCTTGAGGTTCTCGGCACTCGCGGTGCCCGACCGTCAGGACTGGCGGCGCGGGCAGCTCCGCCAGCGTCATCCCGACCCGCCGCGCACTGAAGCGATACGCCTGCCAGGCCCGTGACGGCGAGAAGTTCAATTCCAGGTACCCCGGTACGTGCTCGAGCGTCACGAAGGCCTCGAAGCAGGTGTGCCGCCACAGCTCCTCGGCACGCGCACCGGAGGTTTCTGCGGGCACGCGCAGGTGCTGCAGCGGTCCGCTCAGGACGAACCGCAGCGTCAACGCGTCCGCGCGCAGCCGCTGCGCCTGTGCGACGAGGGTGAGCGCCGCAGACGCGGGCGAGCTGGGATGGACGAGCAGGGCGTGGTAGGTCACCGCAGTGCGATTCCAGGACGGCGCCTCGTGAAAAATCTGCGGCGCGCAACAACCCGGATCATAGCGCACGGGGGGCGTCGCGCTCACTCCCCCAACGCTGCGGCGGCAGCTCGACGGGCGGCGCCGGCCTTACTCGCACGCGCCGCGTAGCGGAACGTCCACAGCATCGTCAGCACGGACGCCCCGCCGAGCACCAGCGGAGAGACCGCGAGTACCCTCGCGGGGGAGAGGGTGTAGATGAATACGACCCGCAGCGTGAACTCCCCGACGAACACCAGTCCCCAGACGAGTGTCATGATGCGCTGGACGCGGCGAAAGGCCGGATACTGCCAGTTCTGATCGAACGCCGCGCGCTGGCGCGGATCGCTGCCGGCGGCAAAGAAGCGCCCGAAATAGAACATCACCGGACGGCGCGAGCGCACGAGCAGCGAGATCAGGCAGGCGAGGCCGAATGCGCCGGTGAACAGCGACTCACGCACCAGCAGTATTTTCACACCGCCGCCGAACGCCAACGCGCCGAGCCCGAACAGCAGCCCGGCGAGAATCACCAGACTCACCGGATCGAGAGTGCGCCGCCGAGACAGCCCGTAGAGCGTCTTCACCGTCGGGAAGACACTCGCGATCACCAACGCGACGACCTCGGAGTGAGACAGGTAGGCCATCGACGCCTGGTAACAAACCCAGGGGATGCCGGCATCGATGAGCATCTCTCGCAGCATCGGCAGCATCGCGGGCCGAGGAGCGTTCGCGGTGGCAGCGACCTCGGCATCGGGTCTCGATGCGGCGCTCGACGATGCGATCGGTGATGCAGGTTCATGGGCGGTCATGGCAACACTCCCCGGTTTGGACGGCCACGGTGCGCGGTCGTAGTCGACAGACGCGTGCACGTCAGCGACCTCGAGAGATCGGCACCGATTGCCCAACCGTACGCCCGTGAGGAGGCATCACGGCAGTGTGAAGGGTCAGGACCGGAACGTGACACCTGTCACCTGCGCGCCGGGGCCGCACCCGCGGGGGACGGACCGACGGACCCGACCCCGTGTCACCCCGACGTCGGCGCGCGTCATCCAGCACCGCGCATGTCTCTGTCCTGTATGGAAAAAGCGCGCGATGTGCGCACCGGGACGGCCGCCCGATCCGGGCGCTTTACGGTAGAATCAGCGTGGACGTGCGTCATCCGCGCACCGACAGCCCCCACACGATCCGTCGCAAGGTGAAGGAATGACCGACGCCCCTCGAGACGTCATCCGCGTACGCGGCGCACGCCAGAACAACCTGAAGAACCTCGACCTCGATATCCCGCTCAACGAGCTGGTCGTGGTGACGGGCGTGTCAGGTTCGGGCAAATCGTCCCTGGTGTTCGACACGCTCTATGCCGAGGGCCAGCGTCGTTACGTGGAGACATTCTCGCCGTACGCGCGCCAGTTCCTCGACCGCATGGACAAGCCGCAGGTCGACACCGTCGGGGGAATTCCGCCGGCCATCGCCATCGACCAGACCAACCCGGTGCGCACTTCGCGCTCCACGGTCGGCACGATGACCGAGTTGAACGATCACCTCAAACTGCTCTTCGCCCGCACCGCGGTGCTGCACTGCCAGCACTGCGGACACCCGGTGCGCCGCGACAGTGCCGAGACCATTCGTCAGCAACTGCTCGAGCGCGCGGCGGCCGCGGGGGATCCGCGCCTGCTGGTCACGTTCCCGGTTGAAGTGCCGGGAAACTTCACGACCGAAGAGGTGCGCGTCCTGCTCGAGAAGCAGGGGTACACCCGCTTCCTCGAACCCCCGCCGCGCCCGAGCGCGCCCCCGCCCGCCGGCACACGGGGCCGCCGCAAGACCGCGCCGGCCCCGGCGGTGACCTTCGAGGTGATCCAGGACCGTCTGCGCGCCGGGCGTACCGAGCGCAGCCGCGTGCTCGAGGCGCTCGAAACGGCGCTGCGGGTGGGCCGCGGCAAGGTCACTATCCACGCCGTCGATGACGCCGATCCGCCCAACACCCTCGCCGTGTGGCGCTTCTCGAGTGGCCTGCACTGCGCCGAGTGCGACCTGTCGTACCAGGAGCCCTCACCCAGTCTCTTTTCGTTCAACTCGCCGCTCGGCGCCTGCGAGACCTGCCGCGGCTTCGGCCGAGTGATCGGCGTGGACTACGGCCTGGTGGTGCCGGATGACGGCAAGACGCTGCGCGGCGGCGCCATCAAGCCGTGGCAGACGAAGTCCTACGCGGAATGTCAGCAGGACCTGGAGAAATTCGCGCGCAAGCGCGCCATCCCGCTCGATACCCCCTGGCGTGATCTGTCCGCGCAGCAGCGCGACTGGGTGATCGAGGGCGAAGGCGAATGGAGCAAGGGCGTCTGGTACGGCGCAAAGCGATTCTTCGCCTGGCTCGAGAGCCGCTCCTACAAGATGCACGTGCGCGTGCTGTTGTCACGCTATCGCGCCTACACTCCATGTGAGACCTGCGGCGGAGCGCGCTTGAAGACGCAAGGTCTGCTGTGGCGCGTCGGCGACCATGACGTGGCCAACGCGACCCTCGGCGCCGCGCCGCGCTTCCAGCCACGCGGCACGCAGTGGAGCGAGGCGACGCGCCAGAGTCTGCCGGGACTCTCGCTGCACGATCTGATGCTGCTGCCGGTAAGCCGGGCTCGGGAATTCTTCGGCGCGCTGCGGCTGCCGAAACCGCTCGATGAGGCGGCCGACCTGCTACTCGAGCAGATCCGCGCGCGTTTCGACTACCTCGCCGAGGTCGGCCTCGGGTACCTGACGCTCGACCGCCAGTCGCGCACGCTCTCGGGCGGCGAGGTGCAACGCATCAACCTCACTACGGCGCTCGGCACCTCGCTGGTCAATACGCTGTTCGTGCTCGATGAACCGTCGATCGGTCTGCACCCGCGCGACATGCAGCGGGTCATCACGGTGATGAAGCGGCTGCGCGACGCCGGTAACTCGCTGCTGGTCGTCGAGCACGATCCGCAGATCATGCTCGAGGCCGACCGCATCCTCGATCTGGGCCCCGGCGCCGGGGAGCGCGGCGGAGACATCGTCTTCTTCGGCACGCCGCGCGAAATCCGCCGCAGCGCACACTCCGTGACCGGGGAGTACCTCAGCGGCCGCAGGCGAGTCGGCAGCGAACGGGCCGAAGGTGCGAGCCCGCGCACGGCCGCGCCGGGTGAGGTCGTGGCGGAGGCACGCTCGAACCGCTGGATAGAGCTGCGCGGCGTCACACAGCACAATCTGAAGAACCTCGAGGTGCGCATCCCGCTGAAACGCCTGGTATGCGTCACCGGGGTTTCCGGCTCCGGCAAATCCACGCTGATCGAGGATGTGCTCTTCCCGGCGTTGCTGAAATATCACGGCAAGCCGACCGAGGCGCCCGGGACGTTTGCAGCGCTCGCCGGCGCGGAACTCATCGACGATGCCGTCATGGTCGACCAGAGTCCGATCGGCCGCACGACGCGCTCCAACCCGGCCAGCTACGTCGGCGCATTCGACGCCATTCGGGCGCTGTTCGCCGCGGAGCCCGCCGCACTCGAGCGCAAGTACACCGCGGGTACCTTCAGCTTCAACTCCGGCAACGGACGCTGCCCGACCTGCAGCGGCAACGGCTTCGAGCACGTGGAGATGCAGTTCCTCTCCGATGTGTATCTGCGCTGCCCCGACTGCGACGGCCGCCGCTACCGCGACGAGGTGCTCGAGATCCGTCGCGAGGGCGCCGATGGCCGGCGCGCGAATATCGCCGAAGTGCTCCAGATGACCGTTACGCAGGCGCTGGAGTTCTTTCGCGATTCGCGCGAGATCTGCGCCCGACTGGCGCCGCTCGAGGACGTCGGCCTGGAATATGTGGCCCTCGGTCAACCGGTGCCAACGCTCTCCGGCGGCGAGGCACAACGGCTGAAGCTCGCCGGACATCTGGCCCAGGCAGGCTCGGTGCTCTCGAGCATCACGCACAAAGGCAAGCTGTTCCTGTTCGATGAACCCACGACGGGGTTGCATTTCCAGGATGTGACGCGGCTGCTGATGGCGTTTCGCAAGTTGCTCGCCGCGGGCCACTCGCTGCTCGTGATCGAACACAACCTCGATGTGATCCGCGAGAGCGACTGGATCATCGACCTCGGCCCGGAAGGCGGCGAGGAAGGCGGCACCATCGTCTGCACCGGTACGCCGGCGGAGGTACGCGCGCACCCGGAGTCGCACACCGCCCGGGCGCTCGTGGAATACGAGCTCTCCCTGGCCGCAGAGCCGACGGCCGTGCCGTCAGTCGCCACGGTCGCCGAGCCGGTCCCGAGCCGAGCGCTGGTTGACCCGGCCGCGCGCCACGACATCGTCATTCACAATGCCCGTGAGCACAATCTCAAGAGCATCGATGCGCGCATCCCGCGCAATCGATTCACGGTGATCACCGGGGTGTCCGGCTCCGGCAAATCGACACTCGCCTTCGACATTCTGTTCAACGAGGGTCAGCGCCGCTACCTGGAGTCTCTGAACGCGTACGCGCGTCAGTTCGTGCAGCCGGCGGCCCGTCCGGACGTGGACGCGATCTTCGGCATTCCGCCGACGGTCGCCATCGAGCAGCGCACCAGCCGCGGCGGGCGCAAGAGCACGGTGGCGACTCTGACGGAGATCTATCACTTCCTGCGCCTGCTCTACGTGAAGCTCGGAACGCAGTTCTGCCCCGAATGCGACCTCGCGATCGAACCGCAGAGCCCGGCGTCAATCGCCGCGCGGCTGCTGCGCGAGTACCGTGGCAAGCGCATCGAACTGCTCGCACCGCTGGTCGTGGCGCGCAAGGGCTATTACACGGACCTCGCCAAGTGGGCGCACAAGAAGGGGTTCAAGACCCTGCGTGTCGACGGCACCGCGCTGCCCACCGCGAAGTGGCCACGGCTCTCGCGCTTCAAGGAGCACACGATCGAGCTGCCGGTGGCCACCATCGAGATCGGTGCGCGCACCGACACCGAACTGCACCAGGCGCTCACGCGCGCGCTGGATTTCGGCAAAGGCCTGGTGCACGTGCTCGCGCCCCCTGCCGCGCGCGTCACCGTGTTCTCCACCAAGCGGGCGTGTCCGTCGTGCGGGCGCAGCTTCGCCGAACCCGATCCGCGTTTGTTCTCATTCAACTCCAAGCACGGCTGGTGCGAGAGCTGCTACGGCACGGGTGTGGCGATGGCGGGATTCGACGCCGAGCAGAGCGGCGAGGAACACTGGTGGAATGACTGGCTCGAAGACGAGCCGCAGCCCTGTCCGGCCTGCACGGGCCAGCGCCTGAACCCGGTGGCGCTCAGCGTGCGATTTCGCGAACGCTCCATCGCCGCGCTGGCCCTCGAGCCGGTGGGACGCGCCGCGGAATTCTTCCGCCGGCTGAAGCTCTCGGGGCGCGAACGGCAGATCGCGCGCGACCTCCTCGCCGAGATCCGCTCGCGATTGGCGTTTCTCGAGCGCGTCGGCCTCGGTTACCTGCAGCTCGACCGCTCGGCACCGACCCTCTCCGGGGGCGAGGCCCAGCGCATCCGGCTGGCCGCGCAGCTCGGCTCGAACCTGCAGGGCGTGTGCTACGTGCTCGATGAGCCGACCATCGGCCTGCATCCGCGCGACAACGAGATCCTGCTCGATGCGCTCGGGGAGCTCGCCAGCCACCGCAACACGCTGGTGGTCGTGGAGCATGACGAGGATACGATCCGCCGCGCCGATCACATCCTGGATCTGGGCCCCGGCGCCGGCGTTCAGGGCGGGCAGATCGTCGGCGCCGGAACGGTGAAGGAACTGATGCGCAACCCCCGCTCCATCACCGGGCGCTTCCTGCGCCGACCGTTGCGTCATCCGGCCGAGCCGCGCCGTGCAACGAATGCGAAGACCCCGCACCTGACGTTGCAGGATGTTTCGCTGCACAACGTCAAGGGCGATGTGCAGATCCCGCTCGAGAGACTCGTGGTGATCACGGGAGTGAGTGGTTCGGGCAAGTCGACCGTTGCGCGGGACGTGCTCTACACCAATCTGCGCCGCCTGCTCGGCCCGGCCGATAAGGCGGCTCGAGCCAGGAGCGCGCCGCGTGCGGGCCGGCCGCGCCGCAGCGAGCTGGCCGGCTGTCGCGCGGTGCGCGGACTGGAGCACCTCGGGCGGGTGCTGGAGGTGGATCAGACGCCGATCGGCAAGACCCCGCGCTCCTGCCCGGCGACCTACATCGGATTCTGGGACGACATCCGGCGAATCTTCGCGGCCACCAGCGAAGCGCGCCTGCGCGGCTACACCGCGAGCCGTTTTTCCTTCAACACCGCCGGTGGGCGCTGCGAGGCCTGTGAAGGCCAGGGCGTACAGACCATCGAGATGAGCTTCCTGCCGGATGTGAAGGTGCTCTGCGATGTCTGCGCCGGCCGGCGCTTCAGCGCCGAGACGCTCTCGGTGCTCTGGCGCGGCAAGAACATCGGCGATGTGTTGATGATGAATGTCGACGAAGCGGTGCCGTTCTTTGCCGCGCATGGGCGCATCCACCACGCGCTGAAGCTGCTGCAGGATGTCGGCTTGGGGTATCTGACGCTCGGCCAGCAGAGCCCGACGCTCTCCGGCGGCGAAGCGCAGCGCATCAAGCTCGTCACGGAACTCGCCAAGGTGCGTGAGCCGGGGCCGCCGGAGCGCCCCGGGGTCGCGGCGCGCGCGGCACGGCACACACTCTATGTGCTCGATGAGCCGACCGTGGGGCTGCACATGGCCGATGTCGAGAAGCTGCTCCACGTACTGCACCGACTGGTCGATGCCGGCAATACCGTGGTCGTGGTGGAGCACAACTTGGATGTGATGGCCGAGGCGGATTGGATCCTGGACATGGGTCCGGAGGCGGGCGAGCGCGGCGGAAGGCTCGTCGCGCAAGGTCCTCCGGCTGCGGTGGCGCGCCGCGCCAAGCACTCGCACACCGGGCGGGTGCTCGCGCAGTTCCTCGCGACGCGCTGCGACGCGGATTGAGATACAGTGCCCGCCATGGCCCACGAGCTGGTCTGCTGGAAGTGCGGCGTCTCGCTGGCGGATCTGGCGCTACCGCTGCGCCGCCTGGAGGAGTGCCCGAACTGCCGCGCACAGCTGCACGCGTGCCGGATGTGCCGCGAGTACGATCCGCGCGTCACGGGCGCCTGCCGCGAGCAGAGCGCCGAGGAGGTGCGCAACAAGGAAGGGGCGAACTTCTGTGATTTCTTCCGCCCGCGCCCCGGCGCATACGCGGCGGGCAACGGCGGGGCGAGCGATCAGGCGCTGAGCGAGCTGCACAAGCTGTTCGGCCCGCGCTGAACGGCGAGGTCTGCGCCGCCGCTGGGCCGTCAGTTCTTGCGGACTCGCTCGCCCAACCGCTCGAGCAGCCGCGTGAACGGCGTGCTCTTCTCCACCTTGCGGGCCCCGCCCGAACCACGCGCATCGCCGGCCTCGTCGCGCCGATCTTCGATGGTCAGTTCGTGCGCACCGAGAATCTCCAAAGTCTCCTCCAGCGTCTGCGGTGCGCGGCGCTCACGCGCGTGCACCTTGCCGCCCCCGGAGGCTCGCTTGGCCATGGCCGCCGGCCGCAGCTCGTGCACCGGCGCCTTCGGCGGCGGCGCAGCCGCGCTCGCGTGCGGCGCGCCGGCGCGAGCCGATGCCTCTTCGTCGAACAACTTGAACTCGTGGTCCACGGTCTGTGCGGCCAGCGGGGCCGAGCGCGGCGGCGGCGCGCCGGACTCCCCGCTCACGCGCTGGCGCTCATCGCCGCTCACGGGCACCACGGCGGCCGAGGGGAATTCCGAACGGACGTAGCCCGCAACTTGCTTGGCGGAGATCGGATCGTTGAAGAATCCCAGGCGCAGCCCGTACCACTTGCGGCCCTCGCGGCTGCCCTCGACGCAGTACAGCGTGTAGGCGCTGAAGATCGCCAGCGGCGGCAGCTTCTCAAATGCGATCGGCTGCACCGACCACTTCAGCTGCACGGCGAAAGCGGCCGGCTTGGCGAGCGCCTCGGGGGTACGCCCTTCGAGGTACTGCAGCGCCTGGGCATCGGAGAGCGCCGCCTCGGGAATCGGCAATGCGCGGGTCGCGCCGGTCGCCTCCAGAGGCTCATCGAGGGACGCCAAGACTTCCTTGATGTTGGAATTCCCGAACACGGTCGGTGTGCGGGTCGGTTCCGCGGAGGCACGTCCCGCAGGGCCGGCGGCGGCGCGCGACGGCGGGACCGCCGCGCGGAGAGGGGCTGGCGCGGGCGCAGGCTCGGACGCAGGCGCAGGCGCAGGCGCGGGTGCGGATGCGGATGCGGATGCGGATGCGGGTGCGGCTTTCGCCTCAGCAGGCGGATGCAGCGTCGGTACCGTCTGCGATGCTTCGGGAGCCTCAACGAGCGAGAGCGCCAGCGGGGCCGGTGTCTCGACCGGTGCCTCGACCGGCGGCTCGACCTGGGGCGCGAGCGAATGCGGGCCGGCCGCATGGGCCGCCTGCGCCTCGGCATCCGCCACGGCGCGGGCGCGCAGCTTCTTCCCGGGCGCTTCGCCGGCCCAGGCGCCCGGATAAATCTCGCGCACCAGCCCGAGCCAGCTCTCCGCTTCGGTCTGAGTGGTGAAGAATCCCATGTGCAGACGGAACCGCTCGCGGCCTTCCTCGAAGCGGCGGCTCACGAAGAACGTGAAGCGGCTCAGTTCGGGCAGGTCGGCGCGCGGCAGCGCCATGGGCGTGCTCGAGGAGCACAGGTTGATCACGAACGGACCCGCCTCGGCGGCGAGGCCGACCGATGATGGCGCGCCGGTCTCCGGGAGCGGCGCCAGATTTTCCGCTGGTGTCATGTCTCTTGGACGCTCGGTCGTGGTGCCCCGGCCGACGGTGCGTTCCCTGGAGACGGAGGAAGCTTGCGATGCGCCTGCAGCGCGATCGTGGCGGCCCCGCCGTCATGGGATTGACCCGAAGACCGGTGGCTTTGCGTCCCCGTCTTTCGACGGGTTTGCCCTTTACACTGCGTGCAGTGTCGAGGCAGGGGCCGCGCGAGTCAAGCGCTGCGATGCGGCGTATTTCTCAGCTCGTATTCACCGCCGCGTGCTGCGTACATAACGCAGCATCGCGCGTCGGCGCGGGCGCTATTTATGTCACGTCCGCACCCTCATATGTCACGCGGGAGGTGTTCGAGTCGGATCCGGGAGAATCCCCGGCAGATCGAGCCCCTGCTCGCGCGCGCAGGCCATCGCCTGCGGATAACCGGCATCGGCATGCCGCATCACGCCACTCGCCGGATCGTTCCACAACACGCGCGCAATGCGCCGTGCCGCCGCCGCCGTGCCATCGCACACGATGACCAGGCCGGCATGCTGGGAAAATCCCATTCCAACACCGCCACCGTGATGCAGAGAAACCCACGTCGCGCCCGAGGCGGTGCTGAGCAGAGCGTTCAACAGCGGCCAGTCGGACACCGCATCGGACCCGTCGCGCATCGCCTCAGTCTCACGGTTCGGCGAGGCCACCGAACCGGAGTCCAGGTGATCGCGGCCGATCACCACCGGGGCCTTCAGCTCCCCGCGTGCCACCATGTCGTTGAAGGCGAGACCGAGACGATGCCGGTCGCCGAGCCCGACCCAGCAGATGCGCGCCGGCAGTCCCTGGAAGTGGATGCGCTCGCGCGCCATGTCGAGCCAGTGGTGCAGGTGTTTGTCCTGCGGCAGCAGCTCCTTGACCTTCGCGTCGGTCTTGAAGATGTCCTGCGGATCGCCGGACAGCGCGGCCCAGCGGAACGGTCCGACGCCGCGGCAGAACAGCGGGCGGATGTATGCCGGCACGAAGCCGGGGAAGTCGAATGCATTCTTGACGCCCTCCTCGAGCGCCATTTGGCGAATGTTGTTGCCGTAGTCCACGGTCGGCACGCCGGCCGCATGAAACTCGAGCATGGCGCGCACGTGCACGGCCATCGACGCCTTGGCGGCGCGCGTCACGGCCTGCGGATCGCGCTCACGCATCTCAAGCCAGTGCTCGACACTCCAACCGATGGGCAGGTAGCCGTTCAGCGGATCGTGCGCGGAGGTCTGATCGGTGAGCAGATCGGGCCGCACACCGCGCTTGAACAATTCCGGCAGCACGTCGGCGGCATTGCCGAGCAATCCGACCGACACCGCCTTGCCCTCGGCACAGGCACGCTGCACGATCTCCACTGCCTCATCGAGACGCTCCGTGGCGTGGTCGAGATAGCCCGAGCGCAGGCGCATCTCGATGCGCGAGCGCTGGCATTCGATCGCCAGGCAGGAGGCACCGGCCATCACCGCCGCGAGCGGCTGCGCGCCGCCCATGCCACCGAGGCCGGCCGTGAGCAGCCAGCGCCCCTGGAGCGTCCCGTCGTAATGCCGCCGTCCCATCTCGACGAATGTCTCGTAAGTTCCCTGGACGATCCCCTGACTGCCGATGTAGATCCACGAGCCCGCCGTCATCTGCCCGTACATCATCAAGCCCTTGCGATCGAGCTCGTTGAAGTGCTCCCAGGTCGCCCAGCGCGGCACGAGGTTGGAATTTGCGATGAGCACCCGTGGTGCGTCGGCGTGCGTCGTGAACACGCCGACCGGCTTGCCCGACTGAATGAGCAAAGTCTGGTCCGCCTCGAGCCGGCGCAGCGTCGCAACGATGGTGTCGTAGCTCTCCCAGTCGCGGGCGGCGCGGCCGATCCCGCCGTACACCACGAGCTCCTGCGGCCGCTCGCCCACCGCCGGGTCGAGATTGTTCATCAACATGCGCAGCGGCGCCTCGGTGAGCCAGCTCTTCGCCGTGAGCGTCGTGCCGGTAGGGGCGTGAATGACCCGGGTGGTGTCGAGGCGGGTCCGGGGCTTGCGATCTGCGCTCATCAGGCGACTCCCGTTGCAGAGTGGGCGAAATCCAGACAGGCACTGAGGGCCCGCTGCAGCACGTGGCTCAACGGCGCGGCGCGCGCCGGTTCGAACGGCGGCGGCCAGTTGCCGGTGCCGGGGACGGCCGGCTCGCTGAGGTAGCTGCGGCAGGCGAGCTCCATCTGCACGGCGTGTACGTCGCGCTGCGGGCAGCCGTAGTGCCGCGTGGTCCAGCCGCCGACGAAGCGGCCGTCGGTGACGAGCGTAAAGCTCGGACTCTCGCACGCCTGCTCGAGGGCCCGCCGCAGCGCCGGTGCGCAGCTCGTGCCGCGGTTCGTGCCGAGGTTCAGGTGCGCCAGCTCCCCGTCGAACAGTCGCGGCACGCGCGAGCGAATCGAGTGCGCGTCGTACAGCACGACCCGGCCGTGCTCGGCGCGCAGCCGTTCGAGTTCAGCCGCGAGTGCCGCGTGATACGGCTCGAAGTACTGCGCGCGCCGTGCGACGATGTCGGCCGCCTCCGGCGCCTCGCCCTCGCGGTAGAGCGGCTCCCCGTCAAAGGTATGGGTCGGACACAGCTCGGTGGTGTTCTGACCCGGGTAGAGCGAGGCGCCCGATGGGTCCCGGTTCACGTCGATCACCGTGCGGCTGATGGCCGTGCGCACCGTGGTGGCCCCGAGCGCGAGCGCCATCGCGTAGAGCCGATCGACATACCAGTCCGTGTCTTTGCGGGCGAGCCAGGGCGAGATGAGCCGGTCGGCGATCGGCGCCGGAAGCTGCGTACCCGTGTGCGGAAAGCTGACCACGAGCGGCGCGTCGCCGCGCTCGACTTCCAGCCACTCGGTCATGTCGGCTCCAGTGCGGGCAGTGACACGTCGGCGGCCGCCCGCGGCAGCGCCCGCTCACGAACCAGCTCCGCGGCGACCTCCAGATCGGTATGCAGATAGCGGTCCTCGCCGAGCGGCGGGATACGCGTGCGCACCGCGCTGCGCACCGCTTCGAGCACCTTGCTCGAGCGCAGACCGCGGTGAAAGTCGCAGCCCTGCGCTGCGGTAATCAGCTCGATGCCGACGATCGCCGCGGCGTTGCGGGTCATCTGGTGCAGGCGGCGCGCCGCGTGCGCGGCCATCGACACATGGTCTTCCTGGTTGGCCGAGGTTGGAATCGAGTCGACGCTGGCCGGATGCGCGCACTGCTTGTTCTCGGACACCAGTGCCGCGGCGGTCACCTGCGGCATCATCAGCCCGGAGTTCAGGCCTGGACTCGGGGTGAGAAAGGCCGGCAGCCCGGAGAGCGCCGGGTCGACCAGCATGGCGATGCGTCGCTCGCAGAGCGAGCCGATCTCGCACAGCGCCAGCGCCATGACGTCGGCCGCGAACGCCACCGGCTCGGCGTGGAAATTCCCGCCGGAGAGCGCCTCATCGGCCTCGGGGAAGATCAGCGGGTTGTCCGACACGCCATTGGCTTCGCACGCGAGCGTGCCGGCGGCGTGGCGCAACAGATCGAGCGCCGCGCCCATCACCTGCGGCTGGCAGCGCAGGCAGTATGGGTCCTGGACTCTCGGGTCGGCCGTGCGGTGCGAATCACGGATCGCTGAGCCGGCCATGAGCGCGCGCAGCGCGGCGGCGGTTTCGATCTGGCCGCGATGACCGCGCAGGGCGTGGATGCGTGCATCGAAGGGGGTATCGGAGCCCTTGGCGGCCTCCGTCGACAGCGCGCCGGTGACCAGTGCGGATTGAAACACCGTCTCGATGTCGAACAAGGCGGCGAGCGCGTTGGCCGTCGAGAACTGCGTGCCGTTCAGGAGCGCCAGACCCTCTTTGGGCGCGAGCGTCAGCGGCGCCAGTCCCGCCTCGTGCAGCGCCTGCGTGGCCGGCGCGCGCGTTCCGTCCGGTCGGCGGATTTCCCCGACGCCGATCAGCACGGCGGCCAGGTGCGCCAGCGGCGCCAGATCGCCCGAGGCGCCCACGGAGCCCTGGGCCGGGACGATCGGCAGCAGGTCACGCTCGAGCAGCGCACAGAGGTGTCGAACCGTTTCCGGGCGCACCCCCGAGGCGCCCTGCGCGACGTTGGCGATCTTCAGCGCCAACATCAGCCGCGTGACGGATGCGGGCATGGTCTCGCCCACCCCGACACAGTGTGACAGCACGATATTGCGCTGCAGACGAGCCAGATCGGCCGCCTCGATGCGCACGCTGGCGAGCTTGCCGAATCCGGTGTTGATCCCGTAGACGGGCTCCCCGCGCGCCACGATGCGCGTGACGGCCTCTGCGCCGCGCGCGATCGAGGCATAGCAGCGCTCATCGAGGGCAACGGGACGGCCGCGGTAAATGGCGGCCCAATCGGCCAGCGGAACCCGGCCGGGTGTCATCACGATGGAAGTCAATGGCCCCTCCAAATGCGGGCATACAGGGGATTGCGGCCGATCCAGTACACGAGTTCGGCCGCTCGGGTGGCGTTCCAGATCGCCAGGTCAGCGGTCTTGCCGGGCTCGAGCGTCCCGAGGTCGCTCTGGCGCCCGAGGGCGCAGGCCGCCTCGCGAGTCACCGCCGCCAGTGTCTCCTCGACGGTCAGACCCAATTGAATCGCACCGAGGTTCATCGCCATGAGCATCGAGAGCAGCGGCGAGGTCCCGGGATTGCAGTCGGTGGCGAGCGCGATGCGCACGCCATGTCGGCGCAGCGCCTGAAGGGGCGGACGCTGCCGCTCGCGCAGACAATAGAACGCGCCCGGCAGCAGCACCGCAACGGTGCCGGCCTGCGCCATCGCCGCGACGCCCGCCTCGCTCGTCCATTCCAGGTGATCGGCCGACAGGGCCTGAAATTCCGCCGCGAGCGATGCACCGCCGCCGTCGGAGAGTTGGTCTGCGTGCAGCTTCACCGGCAGACCGTGATGGCGCGCCGCCGTGAACACTTCCCGCAGCTCCGCGGCGCTGAAGGCGATGCCCTCGCAGAAGCCGTCGACGGCGTCGGCCAAGCCCTCGGCCGCCGCCCGCGGAATCATGTCCTCGCGGATACTGCGCAGGTACGCGCCGCGGTCCATCTCCGGCGGCACGGCGTGCGCAGCGAGCAGCGTCGTGACCACCCCGAGCGGCAATTCGCGTCCGAGCGCCCGCGCCACGCGCAGCATGCGCAACTCCTGCTGCGCCTCTAGACCGTAGCCGGACTTGATCTCGACCGTGGTGACGCCCTCACCCATCAGCACGCGCAACCGCTCCGCGGCCGTGCTGAGCAACGTCTGCTCCGGGGCGGCGCGTGTGGCGCGTACGGTGGAGAGAATGCCGCCGCCGGCACGGGAGATACTCTGGTAGTCGGCTCCCGCGAGACGCATCTCGAATTCCGCGCTGCGCTCGCCGCCAAAGACGATGTGGGTGTGGCAGTCGATCAAACCCGGGGTTACCAGGCGCCCGTCGAGATCGACGTCCTCGCGCGCATGAGCGCCTGCGGGCAGTTCGTTGGCCGGACCGGCGAACACGATCCGTCCGGCCGTGACGCCGAGCGCGCCACGCTCGATCAGACCGATGCCCGGCAGCCGCGGCGAGAGTGTTGCCAGGGTCGCACCGCGCCACAAACGATCGAATTGCACTGCCAGGGCCTTCTCATTTGCCTAGCCAAATCATAATATGCCTAGACATATTGCGGAACCCCCCCGGGGGCGCGACCGGACCGAGCGCAACATGAACCGGACATTCTTCTTCGACACCGCACGGCTGTCCGCGGGGTGGCGGCGCAACGTGCGCGTGACGGTACGCGCCGGACTGATCTGCGAGGTGGCCTGCGGCGCGGCCGCCACCCCTGAGGACCTGCGTCTGGCACTCGCGCTGCCGGGCGTGCCGAACCTGCACAGTCATGCCTTCCAGCGCGCCATGGCGGGCCTCGCGGAGCGGCGCGGACCGAGGGGTACGGACGACTTCTGGTCCTGGCGCGAGCTCATGTACCGCTTTCTCGAGCGCCTCGACCCCGACGATCTTCAGGTCATCGCCACCTACACCTATGCCGATCTGCTCGAGGCCGGGTTCACCTCGGTCGGGGAGTTCCACTACCTGCACCGCGATCCTCGCGGCAACCTGTATCAGGACCCGGCGGAGCTGGCGCTACGCCATGCGGCCGCCGCCGATACCACCGGCATCGGACTGACCCTCCTGCCCGTCTTCTATGAATCGAGTCAGTTCGGCGCAGTCGCGCCCACCGCCGGACAGCGGCGCTTCATTACCGACCTCGAGGAGTTCGAGCGCATCACCGCGCGGATACGCACCGCCGTTCCCACGAGCGGCGCGCGCAATGTCGGCATCGCGCCGCACTCGCTGCGGGCGGTCACCGGCGCGCACCTGGCGCGGCTGCTGGCACAGCACCCGCTGGGCCCGGTGCACATTCACGCCGCGGAGCAGACGCAGGAGGTCGAGGATTGCGTGGCGTTCACGGGCTTACGCCCGGTGGAGTGGCTGCTGCGCCATGCCAGCATCGACGAGCGCTGGTGCCTCGTGCACGCCACCCACCTGACGGACGCGGAGACGAGCGAACTGGCGCACAGCGGTGCAGTGGCCGGCCTGTGCCCGGTGACCGAGGCGAATCTGGGCGATGGCATCTTCCCCTCGCTCGCCTATGCGCAGGCGGCAGGCCGGTGGGGGATCGGCACCGACTCGCACATCCGGCTCGATGCCGCCGGCGAACTGCGCCAACTGGAGTACGCACAGCGCCTGGCGCGCCGGGCGCGCAATGTGCTGGCGCGCCCCGATCAGCCCTCGAGCGGCGCGAGCCTGCTCGAAGAGGCCTTGCGCGGAGGCGCCCAGGCGCTCGCGCTGCCGGTGGGCGCCATCGCCTCGGGATGCCGTGCGGACTTCATCGGACTGGATGCCCAGCATCCCGATCTGACCGGACGCACCACGGACTGCGCGATCGATACCTGGGTGTTTGCCTCGGGCCGCTCGCTGATCAAGGACGTCATCGCCGGCGGCGAGCACGTCGTAAAGAACGGCAGACACCAAGACCGCGACCGGATCGACGCCGCCTATCGCCGAACGTTGAGCCGCCTCCTGCAGACGGCATGACGATGAAAGGCGGCGCGGCATCCTCCCTGGCACGCACGGGCACCGTGCCCCGGTCCCGCGAGATCTATGACGCGCTGCGGCAGAAGATCGTCTCCGGCGAGTGGCCCGCCGGTCACCGACTGCCGTCCGAGCACGAGTTGGCGCGGGCGTTCGGCTGCGCACGCATGACCATCGGCAAGGCGCTCGGCGCATTGGCTGAACAGCGGCTGGTCACGCGGCGGCGGCGCGCAGGCACCACCGTGAACATGCCGCGCCCGCAGGAATCGGTACTCGAAATCCACGACATCGAGGCGGAGCTGCTCGCCGCAGGCATTCCCTACGCGTATGAGTCCCTGGCACGACGTATTCGCCGCGCCACGGCCCGGGACGCCGGGACTCTGGGCGTGTCGCTCGGCACACCGGTGTTGGCGCTGACCGGCCTGCATCGCGCCTCCGGCCGGCCCCATGCGCTCGAGGAGCGGCTCATCAACCTGCGGGCCGTCCCGGAAGCGCGGACCGAACGGTTCCGGGCCATCTCACCAGGCCGGTGGCTGCTGCAGCGCATTCCGTGGACGGAGGCCGAGCACCAGATCGGGGCCCTGAACGCCGATGCCGACATCGCGCGCTGGCTGGCGATTCGCCGGGACACGGCCTGCCTCGCAATCGAGCGCAACACCTGGCGCGATGCGCAGCGGATCACCCACGTCCGGGTCATCTACCCCTGCGGCGAGCATCGGCTCGTCGCGCGCTTCCGCTACCGGCCGCTGTAAGCACGGCGACGGACAGCGCCACTACCGGCCCGGATCAGTGCAGCGGCCCCCGTGCCGCACCTCGGAATCCCGCCGGTGCACGATCTCGGGGCCGCGCCCGTGCGTGGCGCCGGCCAGGCCGCACGCCCGAAGCGTTCAGCACTCGAAATCCAGAGTCAGCTGCGCGCTCGCACTCGGACGCCGGAAGCGCTCGACGTCGAGCGATGCATTCCGTCCGGTGTTCAATCCGCTCCGGCGGCAGGCCGCCTGGAAGCGGGCCCGCAGCATATCGGCAAGCGGGCCCTCGCCGCGCATGCGGCTGCCGAAGCGCGGATCGTTCTCCTGCCCGTGACGCATCTGACGGATCAACGACAACACGTGCGCGGCCCGGTCCGGGTAGTGCGCGTGAAGCCACTCGCTGAACAGCACTCGCAGTTCATGGGGCAATCGCAGCAGCACGTATCCGGCCCACCGTGCGCCCGCCGCAGCCGCCGCCTCGAGAATGGCTTCCAGGTCGTGATCGGTGAGCGCCGGGATCACCGGCGCGACCAACACACCGGCCGCAATACCGGCGGCGGTGAGCTCGCGCACCGTGCGCAGCCTCGCTGCCGGTGATGCCGTCTGCGGCTCCATGCACCGCTTCAGCTCGGCATCGAGCGTCGTGATGCTGACCCCGACCTGCACCAGGTTGTCCTTCGCCAGCGCGCCGAGCAGATCGAGATCGCGCAGCACGAGCGCGCTCTTGGTGATGACGGTGACCGGGTGGCGGCAGGCGGCGAGCACCTCGAGGATCTCGCGGGTGACGCGCAGCTCACGCTCGATGGGCTGATACGGATCGGTGTTCGCGCCGAGCGTGATGGGCTTGCAGAGGTACCCCGGACGGTCCAGCTCGCGCCGCAACAGCGCCGCCGCATCCGCTTTGTAGAAGAGCTTGGTCTCGAAATCCAGCCCCGCCGAGAGCCCCATGTAGGCATGGCTGGGCCGGGCATAGCAGTACACGCAGGCATGGCTGCAGCCGCGGTACGGATTGATCGACTGCTCGAAGGGGATGTCGGGGGAATCGTTGGTGGAGATCAGCGCGCGGGCATGCTCGGGCGTCACGGTGAGCGGGGGCCCTTCAGTGTCGGTGTCCTGGAACCCGCCATCGTCCACCGCCTCGGCGCGATGACGCTCGAATCGGCCAGCGGGATTGGAGAGCGCGCCGTGTCCGCGTCTCACCGTGCCGTCGCGCAAGGGGGAAGTCATGGAGGAACTGTACAAATAGACAGATACTCTGTAAAGGTCCCGTCCTCACCAGCGCCGCTCGTCCGGGAGGACGTCCCCACAGGCTCCCTCCGGCGCCGGTCCGTCGCGCGCCCCGCCACCGCGACGGTAAACCCCCCGCAGCGGCCGAGCCGGATCGCCCCGTCATGGTGCGCATCCCGGCGCGCGACGCGCCATAATGGTGCGCGCCCCTTGCCGCCTGAATTCTGCGCATTCACAGACTCAGGCAGTTACGGGCATTCCCCCCATGGCACGAAAGCTGCAAAATCCGCCGTGGCAAGATTGACCGGCCCGCGGGAGATCCCCCGCGCGACCGCACGTTACGCTAGAGACTGCCCCTACCGGAGAGCCCGCACATGAAACTGGTCACCGCGATCATCAAACCGTTCAAGCTCGACGACGTGCGCGCCGCACTCTCGGAGATCGGGGTTTCGGGCATGACGGTGACGGAGGTGAAGGGCTTCGGCCGCCAGCGCGGACACACCGAACTGTACCGCGGCGCCGAGTATGTGGTGGACTTCGTGCCGAAGACCCGGATCGAGGTGGCGGTGCGCTCCGACCTGGTCGATGCGGTGATCGAGGCCATTCTGAAGTCAGCCAAGACCTCCAAGGTCGGCGACGGCAAGATCTTCGTCACCGACATCCAGCGCGTAATTCGCATCCGCACCGGCGAGACCGACGAGGCGGCGCTGTAGCGTACTGCGGCGGCGGACCCGCGCACGCGGGCCCGCCGCTGTTCAGGCGCGCACCATGCGCATGGGCCGCGCGTTACGCCCGATGCCGAGCGCGCCGCTGCGCACGACCTCGAGCAGCTCGGCGCTGCGCGCCAGTTCGGCCTCGAAGGCATTGATCTCGGCCTCACTCGCGGTCAATTCCACGATGAATCCATCCGGTGCCGGGTCGAGCACCCGCCCGCCGGTGCGCACCACGTAGCCGCGCACCGCATCGATCTGATCGGGTCGCACCTTGACCTTGACCAGAATGAGCTCGCGCTCCAGGTGCTCGCCCTTGGTCATGTCCTCGATGCTCACGACATCGATCAGCTTGTACAGCTGATTGACGGTCTGCTGCATGACCGCATCGGAACCTTCGGTCACCAGCGTCAGGCGCGAGACGGTCGGATCGTGCGTGGGGGCGACCGAGAGCGACTCGATGTTGTAGCCGCGAGTGGCGAACATGCCGGCGATGCGGCTGAGCGCACCGGCCTCGTTCTGCAGCAGGATGGCGATGATGTGGCGCATAGGCTTCCAGGGAAAATCGGGCGGGACGGCAGCAGAATAATGGATCGCGCCGGCAGCGGCCATGCGCCCGCCCCCACGGGACGCAACTTCCGGCCGGCAGACCGACCTGCTAGTCTCGCAGCATCTCCCTTTTTTCCGGAACCCAGCCGCCGCCACATGAGAGCGCCGCCATGATCACGACCGTCCCCGAATCCAGCCACAACGCCCACCCGCTCGCCGGGCAGAAAATGTCCGGGGCGCGGATGATCATGCAGGTGCTGGCCGACGAGGCGGTCGAGACGATCTTCGGCTACAGCGGGGGGGCGATCCTGCCGACCTACGACGCGGTATTCCTCTATAACGAGGAACAGCAGCGCGCCGGTGGGCGGCAGATTCCGCTGATCGTGCCGGCCAATGAGCAGGGCGCAGGCTTCATGGCCGCCGGGTTCGCGCGCGCCACCGGTCGGGTCGGGGTGTGCCTGGTCACCTCGGGCCCGGGCGCGACGAACACGGTCACCCCCGTGCGCGACTGCATGGCCGACTCGGTGCCCATCGTCGTGATCTGTGGCCAGGTGTCGCGGGCGGCCATCGGAACGGATGCATTCCAGGAAGCCCCGGTCACCGCCATCATGGGCTCGGTGGCCAAGCACGTCTTCCTCGTGACCGAGCCGGAGCGGCTCGAGGCCACCATGCGCACCGCCTTCGAGCTGGCGCGCACCGGCCGTCCGGGTCCGGTGGTGGTCGATGTCCCGAAGGACGTGCAGAACTGGGAGGGTCTGTTCCGGGGATCGGGCACGCTGCCGATTCCCGGATACCGCCGGCGCATGCAGGCGCTCACCGAGCGGCGCCTCGACTCGCATGCCGCGGCGCGCTTCTTCGAGATTCTCGCCGAGTCGCGCCGTCCGCTGATCTATGCCGGCGGCGGGGTCATCCACGGCAATGCCGCAGACGCGCTGCTGCAGTTCGCGAGCGCCTTCGAGCTGCCGGTCGTCACGACGCTGATGGGCATCGGTGCGATCGACACGACGCACCGGCTCGCCATGCGCATGCTCGGCATGCACGGCGCGGCGTTCGCCAATTACGCCGTCGAAGACTGCGACTTCCTGATCACGATCGGCGCGCGGTTCGATGACCGGGTGGCCGGCGTACCGGCCAAATTCGCTCCCAGCGCCCGGCGCATCGCGCACCTGGACATCGATAGCGCCGAGATCAACAAGGTCAAGCGCGCCCACTGGAGTCACGTCGGGATGCTTCCCGAGGCGCTGCACGCGCTGACCGCGCACGGACGGCACAGCGGGTTTCGGGGCGAGCTCACCGAATGGCACGCGCACCTGGAGGCACTCAAGCGCCGCCACGCGATGAACTACGACCACGACAGCGAACGCATCCAGCCGTACTACGTCATCGAGCAGATCAACCGGCACACCGGCGGAGAGGCCATCATCACCACGGGGGTCGGCCAGCACCAGATGTGGGCCGCGCAGTACAGCGACTTCCGCGGGCCGCGCCTGTGGCTGACCTCCGGCAGCATGGGCACGATGGGCTTCGGTCTGCCGGCTGCGATCGGCGCTCAGTTCGCCCATCCCGACAAGCTGGTGGTGGATATCGACGGAGACTCGAGCATCCGCATGAACATCGGGGAACTCGAGACCGTCACCACGTACGAGCTGCCGATCAAGGTCGTAGTGCTCAACAACTGCGGCGACGGCATGGTCAAGCAGTGGCAGAAGCTCTTCTTCAAGGGCCGACTCTCGGCGAGCGACCGATCGCTGCACAAGAAGGACTTCATCCGCGCTGCCGAGGCCGATGGCTTTCGGTATGCCGTACGCCTCGAGCGCAAGGCCGACGTGCCGCGCGTGATCGAGGAATTCCTGAAGTTTCCCGGTCCGGCGTTTCTCGAGGTCGTGATCGACCCTGACGCCGGCGTATACCCGATGGTCGGCCCCGGACAGACCTACTCGGAGATGATCACCGGGGAGTTCATCGCCTCACGGCACGAGGTGAACATCACTCCGCCGGGACCGTCGGAGATGTTCTGAGGAGAGAACATGAAGTACCTGCACACCATGGTCCGGGTTGCGGACCTGGACGCCTCGCTGCGTTTCTACTGTGACGCGCTCGGCCTGAAGGAGCTCTCGCGTAAGGACTTCCCGCAGGGACGCTACACGCTGGTATTCCTCGCCGCGCCGGGCGATGAGAGTGCACAGGTGGAGCTGACCCACAACTGGGACCCCGAGGCCTATGCGGGGGGCCGGAACTTCGGTCACCTCGCCTACGCCGTCGATGACATCTACGCCGCGTGCGAGCGCCTGCAGCGCCATGGGGTGACGATCAACCGGCCGCCGCGCGACGGGCACATGGCGTTCGTGCGCTCCCCGGATCAGATCTCCATCGAGCTGCTGCAGCGCGGCGGACCGCTGCCGCCGGCCGAGCCGTGGACATCGATGTCCAACACCGGGAACTGGTGACCGCAGGCCCCTCGCCGATGGACGGATCGGCCGGCGCTCTGGAGCGCTATCTGCGCGCGCGGATTCCGCTGGCTGCGTCGCTCGGCGTGCGCGTCGCCGAGGCGAATCTCGAGCGCGTGCGGCTCAGCGCACCGCTCGCGGCCAACATCAACCACAGTGGCACGGTGTTCGGTGGCAGCGCCGCCGCCGTCGCGACTCTCGCGGCGTGGAGCCTGCTGCATCTGCGGCTCGCCACCGCGTGCATCAGCGCCCGCACGGTGATCCAGCGCAGCCGCATGGAATATGACCGTCCGATGACCGAGGACTTCGAGGCGCACTGCCGCCTCGAGGATCCGCAGGCCTGGGACCGGTTCACCGGCCTCCTGGCGCGGCGCGGGCGAGCACGCCTTCCTCTGCAGGCGACGCTGTTCTGCGCCGGGCAATCCGTCGGCCGCTTCGAAGGCGAGTTCGTCGCGCTGGGTGCGGCACATGCGCCACCGGACCCGCCGGAGCCGTGAAGTGCCAAACACGGCATGGAACTGCGGCACGTCACGGTGCACAATGAGGTCCTCATTGACGCGCAACCGCACGTCGATGACGCATCGGGGCAGACCGTCAGACCGTGGGGGACCGTGGCCATGAGTCAAACCGACCTGCGGGGCAAGTTCGTTTGGCACGAGTTGATGACGCCGAACGCTCAAGCCGCCGCCGCCTTTTATTCGAGCGTGCTGCCCTGGGCGATCGAGGCGTCCACGGTACCGGGTTACATCCTGTGGATGAACGGACCGGCGCGACTCGCGGGCCTGATGCCCCAACCGTCGGCCGTGCGCGACAACGGCACACCGCCGAACTGGCTGGTCTACATCGGGACGCCCGAAGTCGATGCCACCGTCGAGGCCGCGCAACAGCTCGGCGGCAAGCTGCTGAAAGTCCCGACCGACATCCCGGGCATTGGCCGATTCGCCGTGCTGTCCGATCCGCAGGGCGCAGCGTTCGCGCTCTTCACCCCGGCCATGAGCGCACCGCTCGATGCCGCCGCCCTGTCGGCGGGCCGCTTCTCCTGGCATGAACTGGCCACCACGGATCCGAGCCGCGCGCTCGCGTTCTATGCACCACTGTTCGGCTGGACCCGAGGCCCCGCGCACGACATGGGCGCCGGCGGCCTGTATCAGGTCATCGAGCATGCCGGCGTGCCCATCGGCGGCCTGCACGTGCTGCAGGATCCTTCCAAGCCGCCCCGCTGGTTGAGCTATGTGCGCGTCACGCGCATCGAGGCGGTGCTTGAGGCCGTCCAGGCGCACGGCGGGCGAGTGTTGAACGGCCCGCACGTGGTGCCGGGCGGTGATCGCGTTGCCCACATCATGGATCCGCAGGGCGGCACGATTGCGCTGCACGAACCGGCGCAGGCCCAAGCCACCGCGCCGAAGAGGCGCGTGCGCCCCGCGGTGCGCAAAGCCCGCAGGCCACGCAAGGCGGCGGCCCCGAGCACCCCGAAGCGCGCGAAGCCGGCCGTGAAGCGCGCGCCGGCAAAGGCCGCCCGAAAATCGGTGCGCGGCCGGGCAAAGCCGAGTGCCCGAGGCAGTGCCACGCGCCAGACGGCGGCCACGCGCAAGACGAAGCGCACGAGTGCGACGGCCGGTGCCCGTCGGCGCGCACCGCCGTCCGCGCCGCGCGCGACCCAGCGCAAGTCGCGCACGGCGCACGTTCGCCCGAAGAAGTCCGCAGGCCGAGTCCGACGCACGCGCCGCTGAACCGGCCGGGCCGCCTCGGTGCGGCGGCCCGGTCCCGACTGTGCTTCATTTCGTTTAATCCCGCCTGCCGCCTGCGGCACAATGGCGCTCGATCATGCCGAACCGCAAATCATCTCCGCTGCCGCGCGCCGCGGCGCGTATCCGCCGCGGCTACTTCGAGTGCCGTTTTGGGCAACTGCACGTCCATCACGCCATTCCGGGGGGGGGCGGCTTCGAGGAAGCCACGCCCGTGCTGGCGCTGCACCCCGCCGGTCACTCCGGAGCGCTGTACGGCGCACTGCTGGCCGCACTCGGGGAGGACCGATCGGCGTTCGCACCGGACTTGCCGGGATTCGGTCAATCCGAGCGCCCGGGCATCCTGTCCTTCGGCGAGCTCGCCGCCGCCCTCGGCGACTTCCTCGACACCATGCGTCTGCGCCAGATCGACCTGATCGGCTGCGGCCTCGGTGCTCACGTCGCGCTCGAACTGCTGGCCACCCACCCCGCCGTGCGGCGGCTGGTCATTGCCGCCCTGCCCACGGCCGCGATCCCCCCGCCCCCGCGCACCGCAGGAGCCACCGATGAGTTCCTGCGTGCCGTGTGCACCAGTGCGCGCACCGACTGCGGTGCCGACGCCCCGCCGGAGGCGCTCTTCTTCGCCTGCGGGGAGCGGCTGCAACACGCCGCGGCCGCCGCGCAGGCCGGAGTGCTCGAGCAGACCCGACCGCTGCGCGAGCGACTGCGCACCGTGACCCGCCCGCTGCTGATCCTGCATGGGCCGGAGCATCCGCACGGGTTTGCGCTCACCGCCGCCGATCTGCCGCCCCAGACCGAGCGCGCCGCGTGCGCCGGCATCGCGGCCCTCGAGGCCGGTGCCGCACCCCTCGTCGGCGCGATCCACTCCTTCCTCACGACCTGAGTGCTCATGGTCAGCCCCTACATTGAACAGATCCTCAAAGCACGCGTCTACGACGTCGCGATCGAATCGCCGCTCGAACCGGCGCCGCGGCTCTCGGGGCGCATCGGCAACGAGGTGCTGCTGAAGCGCGAGGACCTGCAGCCGGTGTTTTCATTCAAGCTGCGCGGCGCCTACAACCGCATCGCGAAGCTGTCGGACTCTGCCGCCCAGCGCGGCGTCGTGTGCGCCTCAGCCGGCAACCACGCCCAGGGTGTGGCACTCGCGGCGCGCCGACGCGGGATCCGCGCGGTCATCGTGATGCCGCAGACCACCCCGCAGATCAAGATCCAGGCGGTCAGTGCGCTCGGCGGCGAGGTCACGCTGCACGGCGATGACTATGATTCGGCCTTCGAACAGGCGCTCGCCCTCGCCCGCGAACACAATCTGGTGTTCGTCCATCCGTTTGACGATCCGGACGTCATCGCCGGCCAGGGCACCATTGCGGTGGAACTGGCGCGCCAGACCGGTGGCCACCTGGATGCTCTGTTCGTCCCGGTCGGCGGCGGCGGTCTCATCGCCGGGGTGTCCGTGTACCTGAAGTACCTCTATCCGGGCATCAGGATCATTGGCGTGGAGCCGCAGGATGCCGCCGGCATGTACGAGTCGCTCAAGGCCGGCCGGCGCGTCACGCTCGAGCGGGTCGGCCTGTTCGCCGACGGAGTCGCCGTGAAGCGGATCGGTGAGGAGACTTTCGAGCTGTGCCGCAAACACGTCGATGAAGTCATTCTGCTCGACAACGACGAGATCTGCGCCGCGATCCAGGACGTATTCGAAGACACCCGCTCGATCGTCGAGCCGGCTGGCGCACTCGCCGTGGCGGGGCTGAAGAAACTGGCCGCGCGCGAACACTGGCAGGGCAAGCGCCTCGCGGCGATCACGAGCGGAGCCAACATCAACTTCGACCGCTTGCGCCACGTGGCCGAGCGGGCCGATCTTGGCGGGGAGCGCGAGGCGCTGCTCGCCGTGTGCATCCCGGAGCGGCCGGGCAGCTTCCGCCAGTTCTGCGAAATCCTCGGCCGGCGCAGCATCACCGAGTTCAATTATCGCTACGAGAGCGAGGCGGTGGCACACGTGTTCGTCAGCTTCTCCCTGATGCGCGGACGCACCGAGAAGGACGGCGTGATACAGGCGCTGCGTGCGGGCGGTTACACCGTCACCGACATGAGCGAGAACGAGATGGCCAAGCTGCACGTGCGCTACATGATCGGCGGGCGGGCGCGCGGCATTCGCGATGAGCTGCTGTATCGGTTCGAGTTTCCGGAGCGCCCGGGTGCGCTGCTGAAGTTCCTCGATGCGGTCGGCTCGCGCTGGAACATCAGTCTCTTTCACTACCGCAACCAGGGCACCGACTATGGACGGGTGCTCGCCGGTATCCAGGTCCCGGCGCCGGACCGCCAAGAGTTCCTGCAGCACCTGAACGATCTGCACTACGAGTACGCCGACGAGACGGGCAATCCGGCGTACCGGATGTTCCTCGGCGCCTGAGCGGCCGGCCGCACCCGCGGCGCGGTTCAGCCGTGGATGTAGCTTTCCAGCTGGTCGATGGTGCGCTGCTGGTCCTCCATCACCGACTTGACCAGATCGCCGATCGACACCACCCCGAGCACGCGGCCGGCGTGAACCACCGGTAGGTGACGGATGCGCCGCTCGGTCATCAAGACCATGCAGTGCTGGACCGTGGAATCCGGGCCCACCGTCAGCACCGGCGAACTCATGATGTCGGCGACGGGGGTTTGTGCCGAGGCGCGCCCGTGCAACACGATTTTGCGGGCGTAGTCACGCTCGGAGACGATGCCGGTGAGCACGCCCTCGCGCATCACGAGCAGCGCGCCCACGCCGTGTTCGGCCATGGAACGCACGGCCTCGAGGACCGGCGCATCCGCTGCGATGCTGTACAGCGCGGGCTTCTTCGCCTCGAGCAGGTGGCGCACGGTAGTCATGTCAGCCTCCTCCCGGGCACGCCGCGGCGTGCCGCGATCGTGGATGTGCTCGCAGCGTACGCCTACCGGGGCACGACCGCCACAGTCATGCTGACGTCCGCGCTGACCTGGAGGCTGCCTGATTCGATGGGCGTGGCCGGCGCCATGCGCTGTGCGCGCAGCACCGGCCCGAACATCAGGGGCGAAGGCGCGCGCACCGCCCCGCCGGTCTGGCGCACCTCGAGGACGCGCACGATCCGAAGGTCCAGTGCGGCCGCAAGCGCTCCGGCCGCCGCACGCGCCCGACGGGCCGCCCGTGCCAGCGCCCGAACCCGCGCCGCTTCAGGGTGACGCAGGGCAAAGCGCAGGTTCTGCTGCATGTTCGCACCGGCAGAATTGGCCGCATCGATCACGCCCCCGATGCGTTTGAGGTCATCGAGCCGCACGCGCACGAGATTGGTCACGACATAACCGGTGATGGCGGGTGGTTTGCCCGAGTTCGAATACTCGTACTGCGGCGCCACCGAGTAATTGGCGGTCGTCAGTTCGGCCGTGGGGCCGGCCGCCTTGCGCACGGCGGCCAGCACGGTCGCGACCCGAGTGGCATTGTCCACGGCGGCGACCTTCGGCTGAGCGGCCTGCGTCCGTACGCCCACTTCGATATAGACGCGGTCCGGCGCCGGAGCGACCGTCGCCGCCGCACTCACGTGCAGAGTCGCCGGTGCGGACAGCGCATGCGGCGCCGCGGCTTGAGCGAGCACCGGCGTGAGGGCCAGTGCGAGGATGAGCAGATGTTTCATGGGCAAGTCTCCTGATCGTCCTTCGAATCCGTGCCGGCGTCACCGTCAGCCGAGCAGCTTCTCGCGCCGATACAGCCGCCCGGCGAAAAACATCAACACGGCGCCCAGAGCGAGCGTCGCGCCGGCCGAGATCACCAGATCCATCGCCGGCAGTGGCTCGGCGCGCAACAGGCTCATGATGATGAAGTGCTGGCTGAGCGAGGGGACGGCCATGAGTGCCGGCCGCGGCCGCAGCCCCATGATATTGGCAAAAATCAACGGCAGTGTCGGAATCAGCAAGACCAGCCCGACGTACGTCTGCGCTTCGCGGTAGCTGCGCGTGTAGGCCGCCACGAGCGTCATCAGCGCAGCCCCCGTCGGAATGAGCGGCAGGCAGCCGAGCACGATGCCCGCGGCAACGGCCGGGCCGAAGTTCGCGCTCATGCCGAGCCGATCGAGCCCGATGTGGTGCAGCGCGAACGCGAAGGCCACCACCGTCAGCACCAGGCACACCGTCATCATGACGCAGGCCGCCAGCATCTTGCCGTACACCAGGTACTCGCGCCGGACCGGCATGGTCAGCAGCGGCTCGAGCGAGCCGCGCTCACGCTCCCCGGCCGTGGCGTCGATCGCGATGTACAGTCCGCTCATCAGCATCGTCAGCAGAATGGCATAACTCAACATACCGAGCACCAGCGCCGCGCGACTCTGCGGAGTGGAGATGTCGATGGCGTGCAACGCAATCGGTGCGAGCAGCTGCGGATCGAGACCGCGGGCCACGAGGCGCAGTCGGGCGATGGTGCCGCCGTACAGGCCGATCAGACTTGCGAGCCGCTGCACGCGGCTTTGCACCGCCCGCTCGGACTCATCGGCATACAGCCGCAGCGATGCGGGCTTGCCGGCCGCGAGCCGCGCGCCGAAGTCGCGTGGAACGTACAGCAGCGGACCGTGCGAGCGCTCGACCAGAGCGCGCGCCGCGGCGCGATCGGCCTGCACCGCCCGAACGTGGACCCGGTACTGACGCAGGAAGCGCAGCAGCTGCGGGGCGCGCTCGGCATGGGCCACCATGAGCGCGATCGGCCGGCTCGCCGGTGCGCCGCCGTGGCGAATCGCCATCGAGAGCGCCACGCTGATCAGCGCCGGCATCAGCAGCGGCCCAATCACCAGCGTCGTGAACAGTGAGCGGCGATCGCGCAACGTCTCGCGCAGCTCTTTGCGAAAGACGCGCCCGATCGCCCTCATGCGGTCGGCTCCGACGTACCGAGGCCGGTCAGGCGCACGAACGCCTCCTCGAGCGAGGCGGTCCCGGCGCGCGCCTGCAGCTCCTGCGGCGCGGCCTGCGCGATGACCGTACCGCCGGCGATGATGATGAGCTCATCGCACAACGCCGCGACCTCCTGCATGACATGGCTGGAGAAGAGAATGCAGTGCCCCTCGGCGCGCAACTCGGCGAGCAGCCGCCGCAATGTGCGCACCGCCATCACATCGAGGCCATTGGTGGGCTCATCGAGCAGCACGTTGCGCGGCTGGTGCACGAGCGCCCGGGCGAGCGCGGTCTTGACCCGCTGGCCCTGCGAGAAGCCCTTCGCCAGCCGATCCGCGAACGACTGCATCTCCAGTCGCTCGATCAGTTCCCCAGTGCGCGCGCGGCGCACGCTGCGGGTCAGTCCGTGCAGGGTGCCGAAGTACTCGATGTTCTCGCGCGCCGTCAGGTTCGGGTAGAGGCCCGCACCGTGCGGCAGCACACCCATACGCCGCCGTGCCTGCAGAGGATCGGTCAGGATGCTGATGCCATCGACCCAGGCATCGCCACCATCCGGGGTGAGCACCGTGTAGAGCATGCGCAGCGTGGTCGACTTGCCCGCGCCGTTCGGGCCGAGCAGTCCGGTGATCCGTCCATCGGCGGCGCGCAACGTCACGCGCTCGACCGCGGTCACCGTCCCGAAGCGCTTCACCAGCGCGCGCGCCTCGATCATGGGCCTGGCCCGTTCAAGGTCAGAAAGAACGGCGGCGGGCGCAGCCGGCCGATGCACCGGGTGTTCAGGCCCTTGACCGAGGCGCGCGTGATGAAGCGCGCCATCAGTCGACCGACGCACGGATCGAGCAGCTGCCCGTGCCCGAAACCCGGCACCACCAGATCGAGGCTGTGCGGATAGCCGCGCGCCGCCTCGGCGGCGTAGCGCGGCGGGGTGATCGGATCGTTGCTGCCCGAGAGCAACAGCACCGGTACGTTCGAGTGCAGGGGCGCGTGAAAATCGGCCGCGACCGGCCCGCGGGGCCAGAGCTTGCAGACCGTCGCCAGATCCCGCAGCGGCGCGAGGCCGAGAAAGGTGCGGCGCAGTGCGGCGCGCTCTCGAGCGCTCACCCGGTAGAACGGCACGTCCTCGGAGCAGACCACGGTGTTGTTCATGCCCGCGGCGACGGCACCGCTGTAGAGCCGATCGATGAGCAGGAACTGACCGGCGAGCGGCGCATAGTTCCCCGCCGCCGCCGCGTGCAGATCGAGCGGCAGCAGCGCTGCGAGGGCCGGGGTGTAGCTGGCGAGCCGGAGCACCTCGCCCAACTGGTAGCCCGTCATGCGCAGTCGATCCGGGGTGCCGCGGGTCGGGTCCGGCACGCTGAGCGTGACCGGGTGCGCGGCGAGCGCGGCTCGCACGCGTCGGTAGTCCGCGAGCGGATGGCCGAAGCGGGCGCGGCAGGTCGGCTGCGCGGCGCATGCGCCGAGAATCCGCCGCACCGCCCGTTGTGCGCTGAGGGCCGCGAGGGCGCCGATTGGCAGCTGCGGCGGCACCACCCCATCGAGAATCACGGCGCGCACCCGCTGCGGGAAGCGGCGCAGATACTCCTGCGCGACCACGGTGCCATAGGACGAGCCGTACAGATCGATCCGGCGGTAGCCGAGCGCGGCACGCACCCGCTCGAGGTCCCCGACCGCCAGATCCGTCGTGTAAAAACGCACGTGCGCGTGGGTGCGCAGGTGGCGCAGACAGCGCTCGGTCTCGGCGGCGATCGCCGCCGGCGTGGGCGGACCCTGCACACCCTGCCCCGCCCCTCGCCGCCGTGGACAGACCAGGGCGTTCGAGCCACCCGTACCGCGCTGGTCGACCAGCACGATGTCGCGATCACGATGAATCCACGCGAACGCGCCCGCCACGCCGGCGTAAAAAGTGCTGGCGGCCTCGCCCGGACCCCCGGCCAGAACGAACAGCGGATCGGGCCGCGCCACGGTGCTCACCGCCTTCACCACGGCCACGGCGAGGCGGATCTGCCGGCCGTGCGGATCGGCCGGGTTCTCCGCCACCGCCAGGTGGCCGCACTCGGCTTTGACCAGCTGCAGCGCGCCGCTCGATCGCAGCTCGCAGGGGGCGAGCGGCAGCCGCGCCGCAGGCGCAGCGCGGCCGGCGGGACTCGCCGCGAGCAGCATCAGCGCCAGGATCGGGACTGCGGGTCGCCTCACGGTGGGGGATGATAATGCAAGGGCCGGGTCTGCGCCGTTTGGGCCGTACCGGGGCCTGCACTACACTATGCGGATGCGATTCACCCCTGCGTTCGAGATCATCGTGATCGGTGGCGGCCATGCCGGGACCGAGGCGTCCCTGGCAGCCGCGCGCATGGGCGCACGTACGCTGCTGCTGACGCAGAACATCGAAACGCTCGGACAGATGAGCTGCAATCCGGCGATCGGCGGCATCGGCAAGGGCCACCTGGTGCGCGAGATCGATGCGCTCGGCGGGGCGATGGGCCGGGCGGCCGATCGCGCCGGCATCCAGTTCCGCACCCTCAACAGCAGCAAGGGTCCGGCGGTACGCGCCACCCGGGCGCAGGCCGACCGGCAGCTGTACAAGCAGGCGATCCGCTCGATCCTCGAGGCCGAGCAGAACCTCGTGGTGTTCCAGCAGGAAGTGGCCGACCTGGTGGTCGAGGGCGATCGGGTGTGCGGTGTCGTGACCGTGACCGGCATCGTGTTCGAGGCCCCGCGCATCGTGCTGACCGTGGGTACGTTTCTCGGTGGCCGAATCCACGTCGGGCTCGACCACTACGCGGGGGGACGAGCGGGCGACCCACCCTCGAACCGGCTCGCCGCGCGGCTGCGCGAGCTGCCGCTGCGGGTCGGGCGGCTGAAGACCGGCACCCCGCCGCGCCTGGACGGGCGTTCGCTCGATTACGGTGCGATGAGCGTGCAGGACAGCGACGATCCGCTGCCGGTGTTCTCCTTCCTCGGCCGGCCGCAGGACCACCCGCCCCAGGTGTCCTGCCACATCACGCACACCACTGAACGGACGCAC
Organism: Pseudomonadota bacterium; assembly: GCA_021851405.1. Lineage (GTDB taxonomy): Bacteria > Pseudomonadota > Gammaproteobacteria > Steroidobacterales > Steroidobacteraceae > 13-2-20CM-66-19. Next base: position 76,946 of record JAJZDW010000004.1, on the reverse strand, counting down.
GACATCATCCGCGCCGCCACCGACCGCTCGCCGATGTTCACCGGCGCGATCGAGGGCGTCGGGCCCCGCTACTGCCCCTCGATCGAGGACAAGGTGGTGCGCTTCGCCGACCGCAGCGCGCACCAGATCTTCGTCGAGCCGGAAGGCCTGGGCACGCACGAGATCTACCCCAACGGCATCTCCACCAGCCTGCCGTTCGATGTGCAGGTGGCGCTGGTGCGCAGCATCCCGGGCTTCGAGCGAGCGCACCTGACGCGCCCCGGCTATGCGATCGAGTACGACTATTTCGACCCGCGGGACCTGCGCCCCTCGCTCGAGACGCGCCCGCTGCAAGGGCTGTATTTCGCCGGGCAGATCAATGGCACCACCGGCTACGAGGAGGCCGCCGCGCAGGGGTTGCTCGCCGGCATCAACGCCGCGCTCGCGGTCCGCGGAGAGTCCCCCTGGCAGCCCCAGCGCAGCGAGGGTTACCTCGGCGTCCTGGTCGATGATCTGGTGACCCGCGGCACGCGCGAACCGTACCGGATGTTCACCAGCCGAGCCGAGCACCGATTGCTGCTGCGCGAAGACAACGCCGATGAGCGCCTGACGCCCATCGGGCGGCGCCTGGGCCTGGTCGATGACGCGCGCTGGCAGATGTTCGAAATCAAACAGCGGCGCGTCGCGCACGAAGTCAGTCGGCTGCGGGCCCTGCGCATCCATCCGCACGCTCTCGATGGCGCATGGTGCGAACGCGTGCTGGGCGCACCGCTGAGCCGCGATGTGTCGGCCTTCGAGCTGCTGCGCCGCCCCGAGGTGCGCTACGCGGTGCTGATCGAGATCGCCGGCGGACCGGCGGCAGGTGATTGCGAGGCCGAGCGCGACGAGCGCATCCTCGCGCAGCTGCCCGCCCAGGTCGAGGCGCTCGCCAAGTACGCCGGCTACATCGAGCGGCAGCAGGACGAGATCGATCGCCAGCGCCGCCACGAGGAGACCCGTTTGCCCGAAGATATCGATTACGCCGAGGTCCGCGGACTGTCGCACGAGGTGCGCGCCCGGCTGAGCGAGGGTCGGCCCGCCACGTTGGGCCAGGCCGGCCGCCTGCCGGGCGTGACGCCGGCGGCCGTGACACTGCTGCTGGTCCACCTGAAGAAGCGCGCGCTGGCCGCCGGGGCGCGCGTCGCATGAGCACCTTCATCAGCCGCCTGCAGGACAGTTGGGCGCGCAACGACTCACTGGTCTGCGTCGGACTCGATCCGGAGATCGAACGCTTTCCGGAGCACATCGCCGCGCATGCCTCGCCGATCTTCCAGTTCAACAAGGCGATCATCGACGCCACCGCCGATCTGGTCTGCGCCTACAAGCCGCAGTTCGCGCACTACGCGGCCTACGAGGCCGAGGACCAGTTGCAACGCACCATCGAGTACATCCACGAGACGTATCCCGACATCCCGGTGATCCTCGATTCCAAGCGCGGCGATGTCGGCAATACCGCCGAGCGCTATGCGAACGAGGCGTTCGAGCGCTACGGCGCCGATGCGGTCACGGTCAATCCCTACCTCGGCGGCGACTCGCTCGAGCCGTTTCTCAACCATGCCGATCGCGGCGTGATCGTGCTGTGTCGCACATCGAACCCCGGGGCGCGCGACCTGCAGGATCTCACCGTCGATGCGGGCGGACGGCGGCTCTATCACGTGGTGGCCGACCTCGCGGCGCACCACTGGAACACCCGCGGCAACTGCCTCTTGGTGGTCGGCGCCACCTACCCGCAGGAACTCGCCGAAGTGCGCCGCATCGTCGGGGAGATGCCGCTGCTGGTGCCTGGCGTGGGCGCCCAGGGCGGCGATGTCGCCGCCGCGGTGCGCAGCGGCCAGACGGCCGCCGGCACCGGACTTCTCATCAGCTCATCGCGCGGAATTCTCTACGCATCACGGGGCGAGGACTTCGCGGTCGCGGCGCGCATGGCGACCGAACAGTTGCGCGGCCAGATCAACGGACACCGACTGCGTCCGGCGCGCTGAGCGACCATGAACGCACGAGGGACCTGTGGTGCGACCGTTACGCTCGTGCTCGCGGTCCTCGCCGGCTGTGCGCCGCATCGCGGCGGCCCGGCGGCCGGGCACGGCGACGCGAACATCCTGCGGCGCGGACTGGATCTCGAACCGGATTCCCTTGATCCACAAAAGGCCCGATCCGTCGAGGCGCAACGCGTGCTGCGCGATCTGTGCGAGGGCCTGACCACCCTGAATCGCCACGGCCGCCCCGCCCCCGGCATCGCAACGACCTGGACGGTGAGTCCCGCCGGCAAGACGTACACGTTCACGCTGCGTCGCGACGCGCGCTGGTCGACGGGCGCACCGGTCGTCGCGGCGGATTTCGTCGACGGACTGCGCCGCCTGGTCGATCCGCACACCGCATCCGCCTACGCGGCGGTGGTGAGCGTGATCCGCAACGCGCCCGCCATCATCGCCGGCCGCCTGCCACCGCAGGCTCTCGGCGTGTCCGCACCTTCGGCCCATACCGTCGTCATCCGGCTGCGTACGCCGGCGCAGTATCTGCCTGCACTGCTCGCCCACCCGACCACCTGTCCCGTCGACCCGGCACTCCTGAAGCGCTACGGCGACAACTACGCGCAGCCCGGTCACATGCCCTCCGATGGTGCGTTCATCTTGACGCAGTGGGCGCACGGGTCCTACATCGAACTGACTCGCAACCCCGATTACTGGCGCAATAGTCAGACCCGGCTCGCAGGGGTGCGCTACGTGATCGCCACCGACGAGAACGCCGAACTCGAAATGTACCGGGCCGGTGAGCTCGACATCATGGACGTCGTGCCACGCGCCGAGATCGGCTGGATCCACGCACATTTGGGCGGCCAGCTGCACGTCGCACCGCAGCTCGGCACCTATTACTACGGCTTCAACCTCAGGCGCGCCCCCTTCAAGGGGCAGCGAGGACTGCGCCGCGCGCTCGCGCTGGTCATCCAGCGGCACCGCCTCACCCGGGACGTGCTGCGCACCGGCGAGCAGCCCGCCTACAGCTGGGTGCCCCCGGGCACGGCCGGCTATCGGGTGCAGGCGCCGGCCTGGAGCGAGCAGAGCCTCGCGGCGCGCATCGTCGAGGCGCGCCGCCTGTATGCGGCGGCCGGCTACTCCGCCACCCATCCGCTGCGATTCACGCTGCAGTACAACACCGGGGAGATCCATCAGGACTTGGCGCTCGCGATCGCCTCGATGTGGCGCACCGCACTCGGGGTGCGGGTACGCCTGGTGCGCGAGGACTTCAGCACGCTGATGCACAACATCAGCACCGGCGAGGCCACGATGTTCCGCTCCAGCTGGGAGGCGGACTACAACGATCCGTATACCTTCGCGCAGTACTTCAAGAGCGATTTCGGCATCAACATGCCGCACTATGACAATCCGGCCTACGATCGATTGGTCGATCGCGCCGAAGCGACGCTCGATCCGACCCAGCGCGCCGCGCTGCTCGAGCGTGCCGAGCGGCTGATGCTGCACGATCAGCCGATCATCCCGCTGTACTTCTACGTCAGCAAACACCTGGTCAAACCGCGAGTCACCGGCTGGTACGACAACCCCATGGATGTCACCTACAGCCGCAAGCTCGGCCTGCGCGGCCCGTCGCCCTGAGCGGCCCGGGTCAGCGCCGGGCACACGATCACTTTCGCCAGTAGGTGCGCGTGAACAGCACGATGACGCTGAAGATCTCCAGCCGTCCGAGCAGCATCGCGGTGGTGCAGATCCAGATCTGCGGCTCGGTGAGCGCATGCAGGTTCCACTGCGCGTGCCCGGGCAACCCGTAGGCCGTATTGTTCATCGACGCGACGGTCACGCGAAATGCCGAATCGAAGCCCATGCCGGTGAGCAACATGGCGAACACGAGGAGCGCCACGGCCATGAAATAGAGAAAAATGAACGCGAGGATGCCATCGGTGGCCCGCTCCGGAATCGGCCGTCGGCCGACGCGCACTGGTGCGACCGCACTCGGATGCACCAGCAACTTCAATTCCCGCTCGGCCTGGCGGGCCAGCACGAGCGTGCGGAACATCTTGATGCCGCCACCGGTGGTGCCGGTGCTGCACACGATGCCGGAGAGAAACAACATCCAGATGGGCGCGAACACCGGCCAGCCGTGAAATCCGCCCCGACCCACCGACACCCAGCCGGTGGTCGTCGCCATCGAAATCACGTTGAACGCCGAGTAGCGCAGCGCGGTGTTGAAATTCGAGTAGATCCCGTCGAAGAACAGCAGCAGCGCCACGCCGGCGACGCTCAGCGACAGCACGATCGCCATCGCCTTGAATTCCGGATCATTGCGGTAGGGCTTGAGCGTCAGCCGTCGCAGTGCCACGAAATGGCGGGTGAAATTCATCGATGCGGCGAGCATCAGCACCATCAGCACCACTTCCACGGCCGCGGAGTGGAAGTACGCGATGCTGGCGTCGTGGGTGGAGAACCCGCCGAGCGAAACCGCCGAGAATGCATGGCAGATTGCGTCGAACCAGGTCATGCCGCTGACCCGCAGCGCGAAAATGCCTGCAGCGGTGAGCAGTACGTACACCAGCCACACCGAGCGGGCGGCCTCGGTGATGCGCGGTTCGAGCTTCTGGTCCTTCACCGGCCCGGGCGCATCCGCCTTGTACAGCTGCATGCCGCCGATGCCGAGCAGTGGCATCACGCCCATGGCCACCACGATCACCGCCAGGCCCCCGACCCAGATGAGCGTGCAGCGCCAGAAATTCAGCGAGGGCGCGAGCGAATCGAGCCCCGTGAACACCGTCGAGCCGGTGGTGGTCAGGCCCGACATCGTCTCAAATAGCGCTCGGGCAAACGTGAGCCCCGGCATGGCCATCAGCAACGGCAGCGTCGCGACGGCCGCGAGCAAGATCCAGCCGACCGTCACCAGCATGAACCCGTCGCGCGGCTTCAGTTCGCGGCGATACTTGTAGGTCAGGGCCGCGACTCCGAGTCCCACTGTCGTGGTCAACGTCGCGCAGACTAGGAAGGTCGACCACAGACCGTCGCCCGTGGCGAGCGAACAGCCGATCGGCAGCGCATAGACCAGACCGAAGGCGGCCAGGATCAGTCCGAGGAAATAGATGATGCCGAGCATGGGCGGGCGATCAGGGCGCCGCCCGCATCAACAGGCGTTCCACCGAGTCGATGTGGCGCCGGTCGGCGAGAAAAAGAATGAGGTGATCGTTCGCCTGAATCGCCGTGTCATGGTGCGCCATCAGCACCTGCTCACCGCGCACGATGGCGCCGATCGAGGCGCCCTCCGGCAGCTCGATGTCCTGCACCGTCCGGCCGATCACGCGCGAGCTCTGCGCCTCGCCCCGCGCCACCGCCTCGATGGCCTCGGCAGCGCCGCGCCGCAGCGCATGCACCCGCACGACCTCACCGCGACGCACGTGCGCCAGCAGCGTTCCGATCGTAATCGTCTGTGGAGTCACCGCGACGTCGATGCTGCCGCTCTCGATCAGATCGGCATATGAAGAGGCGTTCACCAGCGCCATGACGCGACGTGCACCGAGCCGCTTGGCGAGCATGGCCGAGAGAATATTGGTCTCCTCGGAGTTGGTGATCGCTGCGAACACATCGGTACTGTCGATGTTCTCCTCGATCAGCAGCTCCTCATCGGCGGCGTCGCCGGACAACACGATGGTGTTCTCCAGCTGCTCGGAGATCAGCTGGGCACGCCGCGGATCGTGTTCGATGAGCTTGACCTGCGCGCCTCGCTCCAGTGAGCGCGCCAGCCGCTGACCGATATTGCCGCCGCCCGCAATCAGAACTCGCCGCACGCGCGAATCCTCACGCCGCAGCGCACCGATCACGCTGTGCACGTTCTCGCTCGCGGCGAGGAAGAAGACCTCGTCGCACGCCTCGATGACCGAGTCGCCCTGCGGCGGCACCAGCCGGCCGGCGCGATAGATCGCCACCACGCGCGTCTGGATCTGTCCGAGAAGCTCCGGGATCTCCCGCAAGCTGTGCCCGACCAGCAGTCCGCCGGGTTCGGCGCGCGCTCCGACGAGCAGCACTTTACCGGCGGCGAATTCGAGCAGCTGAAATGCACCCGGGTGGTGAATGAGTCGCTCGAGGTATTCGGTGACGAGCTGCTCGGGACTGATGAACACGTCGACCGGGATCGCCGTTTCGCTGAACAGCTCCGGCCGCGAGGTGTACTCCGCGGAGCGAATGCGTGCGATCTTGGTCGGCGTGCGGAACAGGCGAAACGCAACCTCGCAGGCCATCATGTTGACTTCATCGCTATTGGTCAGCGCGACCAGCAGGTCCGCCTCGCCCGCGCCGGCCGCCTGCAGCACGCTCGGATAGGCCGCGTTGCCGGCCACCGTGTGCACATCGAGCCGGTCCTGCAGGTCGCGCAGCACGTCCTCATCGTTATCGACGACCGTGACGTCATTGGCCTCCTCGCGCGAGAAGTGGCGGGCGACCGTGCGGCCGACCTGACCGGCACCGAGGATGAGAATCTTCATAGGGGTTCCAGATTGGCGTACTGCATGACCAGCCACTTCGTGCCCTGGCGCTCGAAGTTGACCTGAATGCGTGCCTGCGGGCCGCTGCCCTCGAGATTGAGGATCACACCCTCGCCAAATTTGCCGTGGCGCACGCGTGCGCCCAACCGCATACCGGGCAGGGAGGGCTCGGTGCGCGAACGGGGCGTGCCGTAGCTCGGCCGGTGCACCGGCGCGCTCTCGTAGGAAGGTTCGCGCGAAAATCGACCGCTCGCCACCGGCCGGGCCACCTGCAGACGCGGCCGGATCTCCTCGATGAGCTCCTGCGGGGTCTCCTTGATGAAGCGCGACGGCTGGCTGTAGCTGTCGACGCCGTGCAGCCGGCGCTGCTCGGCGTACGTCAGGTACAGCTGCTTCATTGCCCGGGTCATGCCGACGTAGCACAGGCGGCGCTCTTCCTCGAGACCGTTCAGATCGCCAATCGAGCGCTGGTGCGGGAACAGTCCGTCCTCCATGCCGGTGAGAAACACGATGGGAAACTCCAATCCCTTCGCAGTATGCAGCGTCATCATCTGCACGCAGTCCTCCCAGGCATCGGCCTGACCTTCCCCGGACTCGAGCGTCACATGGGCAAGGAACGCCTCGAGCGGCGGCAGATCGGTATCGAGCGTATCGGTCTGGAAGCCGCGCGCGGCGCTCACCAGCTCCTCGAGGTTCTCCACCCGCGCCTCGCCACGGTCAGCTTTGTCGCGCTTGTGAAATTCGATCAGGCCACTCACCTCGAGCATCCGATCGACCTGCTCGTGCAGCGCGAGGCCCTGCACCTCGGCGCTCAGGCGCTCGATGAGTTCGAGAAAGCCGCGCAGCGCCACCGAGGCCTTTGGCCCCAATGCATCGCCCGCGACGGTCGCCTGCGCCGTCTCCCAGAGTGGGCTGCCGGCCGCACGAGCCGCAGCGCGCAGCGTATCGAGGCTCTTCGCCCCGATGCCTCGGGTCGGCAGATTCACCACTCGCTCGAACGAGGCGTCGTCACGCCGGTTGGCGATCAGGCGCAGGTACGCGAGCGCATCCTTGATTTCGGCCCGCTCGAAGAATCGCAGACCGCCGTACACGCGGTAGGGAATGCGCGCGGCCAGGAACATCTCTTCGAATACTCGCGACTGCGCGTTCGAGCGGTAGAGGATCGCGATGTCACGATGAACCCCGCCGTGGGCGGCGTGCTCGCGGATGCGCTGGCAGACGAACTCCGCTTCGTCGCGCTCGTTGAACGCCGCATAGATCCGGATCGGCTCGCCCTCATCGCCATTGGTCCAGAGCGTCTTGCCGAGGCGGCCCGAATTGTTGTTGATCAGACCGTTCGCGGCCGCAAGGATCGTTCCCGTCGAGCGATAGTTTTGTTCGAGCCGGTACAGTTTGACTGCCGGAAAATCGCGGCCGAACTGCTGGAGGTTCTCCACGCGCGCGCCCCGCCACCCATACACGGAATTGTGGGTCACAACACCGTTCGCAATGTAGTTATGTGTGCGATCGACGTTCAGATCAAAAACACAAGCATCCGATTCTTGGTGTTCAATCCGATCCACAATATCGAAGCCAGAATTTTGAGTCGCCATGACCATTCCGGCTCGAATGGCCGCGGCCCGAACAAACGGCAGCGAGCGATTCAGGATTCTTGCCTGAAGGACGTAACGCGCGCCGAGCGCCTTGCGAATGCGCTGCGCAGTCTCCATCAGTTCGGCAAAATCACTTCGTACCGCCTCAAACCGCCAGCTCTTTGATCCCGCCTTCGTCGCTTTGAGGCTGAAGCCGTTCTCCTTCAGCACGGCCTTATCGACCTCGCTGGTTCCGACGATGCTTATACGGTGCATGGGATTTGATCCCGGGCGGTCACCGCATAACGTGATCACAAGGTTGCGCCGACAAGAATTTCGGCTACGAGGCACGTGGTGTGGACGCTCCGGGTCTAATCCAACATCGGCGAGAAGCCGAATCGCGGCGGACTCGGAATCTACGGATCGAAAAACCCGCGCGATATATTCCGGATCGTGAACCAGTCCATGGCGCGCCTTCCCCTGGCGCGCAACGAATGGCAACGTCGGCAGTCCGTACTTCAGTGATGTCAGCGTCTCATCGAGGCGCGCGTCATTTTCATTGCAATGGGTGCGAATTACCCAGGCCGCATCTGCATGTTCAGCGAGCACCCGCTGCTTAAAACCCACCATGGGCTTGACTTGCCCATGCGCATAGACCTGCGCGGTGCCGAGCCGGTATCCGACGCCTTCCTTGTGCATGAGGTATAGAAAATTGGTTGGTGGCGTCTCGCCGAGAACATATCCGGCAAGATGGGTATGCTCAGGAGTGCTGCAGATGACTCGCCCTGAACGCATGTGCAAGCGAACCATTGTTCCCTTGCGGCGTACGGAGAATTTTCGCGTGACCGCTGCCGGCCTGAAATCGCCACTGCCATAGCCGGAAATGATCTCCTCGCCCACCTCAATTGCTTCGATAGCCTTCTGAGAGCCATCAGCCATCGTGATCATGGTGCCGGCAGCGAGGCACTGATCGTCATCACCGACTACGAACGGGCAACCGCCCTCGCCGGCAATCAGCTTCAGCCATGCGTACTGGATGGTGTTGGTATCCTGGAATTCATCGACCAGGACGTGGCGGAAGCGCTGCCGGTAATGCGCCAGCAGCGCCGGCTGATCGCGCCACAGCTCGAACGCTCGCAGCAGCAGCTCGGCGAAATCGACCACTCCGGTGAGCGCACAGGCCTCCTCGTACAGCGCATACAGCCGGATCATCTGCGTGCGGATCGGGTCGTTGCTCGCCTTCAGATGCTTGGCGCGGCGGCCCTCGTCCTTGTTGGAATTGATGAACCACTGCACCTCGCGCGGCACCCAGCGGGTTTCATCGAGCTGCTGCGCCCGAAGGATCTTCTTGATCAGGCGTTGCTGGTCCTCGGAGTCGATGATCTGGAAGCTCTCGATGAGCCCGGCCTCGTGCCAGTGCCGACGCAGCAGCCGGTGGGCGATGCCGTGGAAGGTGCCGATCCAGAGCACACCGGGCGGCATGCCGAGCAGAGATTCGATGCGCGCGCGCATCTCGCCCGCGGCCTTGTTGGTGAAAGTGACCGCGAGGATCGAGTGCGGCGAGACCCCCTCCGCCTGGATCAGCCAGGCAATGCGATGCGTGAGCACGCGGGTCTTGCCGCTGCCGGCGCCGGCCAGCACCAGCACCGGGCCGAGGGGTGCGGTCACTGCGGCGCGTTGGGCCGCATTGAGCCGCTCGAGGATCGGGTCGAGACTCATGGCCGGCGCATTCTACTACCAGCGGTTGCGCAGCTCGCGCAGGCGCAGGAAGACCGTACGCGCATCCGGTTGCGCCGGCAGATCGGGCTGCCCGACGCGCAGTCGCTCGATGAGCGAGGCACTGTCCAGGCGCAGAAAGGTGTTGATCTGCCGTTCGTCGGCAAGTGTGGTCACCGGCGCATCGGCCGAGTCCAGGGTTCGAACATTGGCCAGCAGTGCCTGGGCGACTGCATTGTCCGGCTCGCGATCGAGCGTGAACTCGAGATTGCGCACCAGGTATTCGTGACCCGGGAACACCCGGGTCCTCTCCGGTAGGCGCGCCAGCAGCCGGCTGAAAGTCTCGTAGAGCCGCTCCGGATCGCCGCCGTTGTGGCAGTTGCCCGCGCCGGCATTGAACAGCGTATCGCCGCTGAACAGCGCCGGCTGCTCGCCGTGCGCGAGCAGGCACAGGTGCGCCAGCGTGTGCCCCGGGGTGTCGAGGCATTCGAGCTCGAGCCGGCCCACGCGGATCACGTCCCCGGCGCCGAGGCCGCGATCGACGCCGCCGATCCGGGTCGCCGCCGCGGCGTGTGCGAGCACCTTGGCGCGGCTCGCCGCGACGAGCGCCGCGTTGCCACCGGTGTGGTCCCGATGCTCGTGGGTATTGAGGATCTGCGTGATTGTCCAGCCCTTGCGCTGCGCCATGTCCTGGCACAGCCGCCACTCGAGCGGGTCGATGGCGAGCGCCTCACCGGTCTGCGGGCAGGCCACCAGGTAGTGAAAATTTCGGTAGGCGTTGCCCGTCCAGATGCGCTCGATCAGCATCCGCACAGGATACCCGATCAGCGCCCCGAGCGGCCGCCCGCGGTCCGACCACGCCTAGCTCTGCGCGGCCGGGGCCGCCTTGAGCACCCCGGCGCTCGGCTCGGCGACGCGCAGCGTGCACAGGCCGGCCAGCGCCAAGCTCACGCCGCCCAGCACCAGGCCGAACACCGCCTGCCCGGCGAAGAAGGTCTTCAGTAGCACCCCGAGTACGCTCGCGGCGAGCAGCTGCGGGATGACGACGAAAAAGTTGAAGATCCCCATGTAGATGCCCATCTTCTCCGCCGGCAGGTTGTCGGCGAGCAGCGTGTAGGGCAGCGAGAGAATCGACGCCCACCCGAATCCCACCCCAAGCATCGATACCAGCAGCCAGCGCGGGTCGCGGACCCAGAGGAAGGAGGCAAGACCGACGGCGGCGGCGGCCAGATTGATCACGTGCGTCCAGCGCACCCCGGCCCAGCGGGCCAGCTGCGGGATGATGAGCGCGGCGAGGACCGCAAAGCCGTTGTACGCACCGAACAGCACGCCCACCCAGTTGGCCCCGGCGTTATAGGCACTCGAGAGCGGGTTGCTGCTGCCGAACTGCACCGCGGTCACCGCCGGTGTGGTGTAGATCCACAGCGCGAACATCGCGAACCAGGAAAAGAACTGCACCCAGGCGAGCCGGCGCATCGCGCTCGGCATGCCGTAGAGATCCGCCATGACCTGGCGGACCATCCCGCGGCTGCGGGCGCGGCTGAGCCACAGAAACAGCCCTCCGGCCACCACCAGGCCGCTGGCCAGCAGATACAGCTGCCCATCGAGCCCATCGCGGCGAATGACGGCGATCCCGGCGGCGCCGAGCGCGAGCAGGATCAGGCCCGGCCGCCAGGCACGCGAGGCATCCGTGAGCGGCGGCACCGGCGGAGAGTCGCTGAACCCGCGCAGTCGCTCCGGCGGGTATTCGCGTGTGCTCAGCACGGTCCACAGCACGGAACTGATGAGGACGGCGCCACCGATGTAAAACGAGATGCGTACCGTGGTCGGAATCTCCCCCGGAGCAGCGACATTCGACACCCCAAAGTGCGCCAGCACCCAGGGCAGCACCGAGGAGAGCACCGCCCCGACGCCGATGAACAGCGTCTGCAGCGCAAAGCCGAGTGGCCGTTGCGCATTCGGCAGCTGATCGGCGACGAAGGCGCGAAACGGCTCCATGGAGATGTTCACGGACGCATCCATCACCCAGAGCATCACCGCGGCGAACCACAGTATCGGGGATTCGGGCATCACCAGCAGCGCCACTGTCGTCAGCACGGCGCCGGCAAAAAAATACGGTCGGCGCCGGCCGAATCGCCCCCAGGTACGGTCCGAGGCATAGCCGATGATCGGCTGGACCAGCAGCCCGGTGAGCGGCGCGGCAATCCACAGTGCCGGAATCTGCGACACGTGCGCCCCGAGCGTCTGGAAGATTCGGCTGACGTTCGCGTTCTGCAGTCCGAAGGCGAACTGGATGCCCAGAAAGCCGACCGACATGTTGAGCATCTGTCGGACGGACAATTCCGGCTTATGGCTCAACGCGGCCGCCCCGGCGCCAGCGGCGCAATGCGCAAGGTGAAGATATTCGCCGCGTTGAGCGGCCCCGACGCCCCGCCCGCCCCACCGGTGTAGTACGCGAAGTGCGCCAGGTCGCTCATGTTGAACCCGCCGGCGAGCCGGAACGTGCAGCGCTCGCCCGCGTGCGCCTCGAAGCGCACCACGGTTGAGGCCTGCACGCCGTGGCTCTGAGGCATGACCAGCGTACCGCGCTGCGCGGCGGCGGCTCCGCACTGCACGAGCAGCTGGCGTACCGCGGCCGTGATGCCGGTGCTGATCGGCCCATGGGCGTTATCGTAATCCACCCAGGCGAGGTAAGCGCCGCTCACCGGGGCGCGCCAGTGGCGCGGCCAGGCCGATCCCACCGCGCTCACCGGACCGACGCAACGCGAGCGGCTGTGCAGTGACTGGAGCCCACCGGCCCGCGCGGTGACGCTGAAGCACTCCAAGCCCCCGCGCTGCGCGAGCAGCACTGATCCGACGATTGGACCGACGCGCCGGCCGTTGCGGTACAGGATGCCCGGGACGGACGAGCGGATGCGCCAGCGCGTACCCACCGCTCTGACACTCGGTGCCGCAGGCGTCGGCGGGAGGTCCATCGGCGCATGAAGCCTGAGCGGCATCGACGCTGTACTGCGGCGGACGAGACGCACACGGGTCAGGCGGCCGTGAGTCCTCACCGAGCCTGCCACCAGCAGGCCGCCGGCGAGATCTGCCGGCCGTTCGAGCACGATGCGCCGGGCACCGAGATCGATCTGAATGCTGCGCCGAGCCCCGAACAGCATCGGCACCAGCGCCGCCGGCACTTCAGGATGCACGGTGCCGTCGTCACGAACGCCAAAGACCCCTCGGATGACCATGTCGAGGTACCCGGCGACCGACCAGAGCTGGCGGCGCGAGTCGACCACCGGCCCGCCGAGCTTGCCGGGGACGTGGGTCGATTGCTCGAGCAGGGAGAAATTTTCCATGTTCGAGCCGGCGAGCGCCGCGCCGCGCATCAGCGAGCGCACTTCGCGAGTGATCAACGCGCCGTCCTCGACCCGCCGCGCCGCGCGCAGCGTGAAATCGCTGACGAACGGCCAGATGGCCCGATTGTGATAGATCGGCTGATCGCGCCGCTCCGGCCAGATCACGGGACTGCCGGCGGGCCAGACCGGATATCGTTCGAGCACACGGCGCGCGCGCGCCGGCGACGCAACGCCACTGGTGATGGCCAGATCGAGGCCGAGCAGATCGTAGGCATCATACGGAGCCGGCCGAATGCGCCCACCGATGTAGCTCATGTACAGACCCGCCCGGGGCTGCCAGAACCGCCGGTTGATGGCCTGCTTCAACTGCCGTGCCTGCACGGCATAGTGGTGCGCGAGCGCCGTCTGGGCGTGCTGGCGTGCCATGGACGCGGCGAGCCGCAACGCGTCGTAATGCAGCACGTTGGTCGACAGCGAGAATGACTGGGCAATGAACACCACGTTGTGTGCGGTCCATTCCGGGTAGGTCTGCTGGCGCCAGTCGAGGAACGAGGTTTCTCCGCGATACAACCCGACGTGCCGATCGAATGTGTAGCGGCGGTCCTGCGCGAGGGTATCGCGCACCGCCCGGTAGACCGTGGCAGCAAACCGGCGATCCCCGAGCAAGTGTTGCGCGCCGAGGAACCAGACGATCCGATCGGTGCTGATCGGCCAACTGCCGCCGGAGCCGGTGTCCTGCATGACGTACAGGCCGGGCCGCACCCCGGCGGCGCGCACCGAGGAGAGCTTGAACAGCAGCGAAGTCCGGGCCCGCCGCGGATCGAACCGCCACAGCGCCAGATCGGTCGAATAAGACAGGTCGCGCGTCCACGCGAACGGCCAGTCCTTGCCGGCGATGAAGCAGCGGCAGGGAATGGGCTTGCCGTGATTGAAAGCCGGATCCTCGATGGCGCGCACCGAGTCCTTGCGCAGATCCGACTGCGCCATGGCGAACAGCGCATCAAACATCGGACTCGCCGTGTGCGTGCGGAACCGTTGCGGGCCGATCTTGCGAGTCCGGTGTGTGCCATGCAGCAGATACGCGCCTCCAGGCAGCCGGGCAACCCGCGCCTCGCGGCCCCGCCAGGTGAGCGAGGTGTGCCAGTCTCCGGCCACCGCCGGCACGGCCATGACCACCCCGATCAGCGCCGCGAGCGCGAGCCGCGCGCCTCGGGCCCCTGCATTGCATTTCAGCACGCGCACCTTGACGTTCATTGTTCGAGTATCACTCCGGAGTCGGCCGGCACGCTCACCGTGACGGCCCCCTGCTCGACAGTGTAAACCCCGCCGGCGAGCAGGTCGCGTACCGTCGACCCATTGGTCATACTGAGCTCGCCCACCGGCACCGAGACGCTCTGGGGGCTGGCGCCCGCGTTCAGGACCACGGCAATGCGGTGGTTCGCATCGAAGCGACCATATGCGTAGAGGTCATCGGCGTCATCCACCACCAGGGTCATGAACGAGCCGGTCCGTAACGCCGCATACGTGTTGCGGATGGTGATCAGCTGATGAGTCAGCGCCACGGGTGGATCGGAAAGCGTCGCCTTCGACCAGTCGAACGTGCGCCGGTCATCCGGGTCATTGGCACCCTGCATGCCGTATTCGTCGCCATAGTAGATGGTCGGCGTACCGATGTAGGTGAACTGGAAGATCATCGCCAGCTCGGTCTTCGCCAGATCATCGCCGCAGCGAGTCGTGAAGCGCGGGGTATCGTGCGTACCGAGTTCGTTGGTCATCGTCTCCTGTACGTTCACCGGCAGGTCCGCGCGAGCATTGCGCAACGCCGCGTCAAATTGGGCGACATCCAGCGCGGCGGTATTGCCGCTCTCATCCACACCGCAGAGCCACTCCGAGAGCGGATCGGTGAACCCGTTGTAGTTCATCGCGCCGTCCCACTCGTGGCCGCCGTCGAGCCAGGGCGCCGGATCGCCCCAGAACTCCCCGAGAATCTCGGCGTTCGGATTGGCCGACAGCACCGCGGTGCGCAACTCGCGCATGATCTGATGATTGGTGGCGTCCGAGCCGCCATTGCCATCGGCATCGAGAAGCTGCGCGGAATCAAGGCGCCAGCCGTCGATGCCATAGGGGGCACGGAGGTACGTCTGGACCACTGAGTTCGGACTGGCGTAGATCTGCTCCCGTACGGACGAACCGCTGGCGCCGTAATTGAGCTTCGGCATGGTCGGAACCATGTCGAGAAAGCTCGAATACTGCGTCGGCCAATCCTGGAACGTGTACCAGCTGTAATACGGGCTCGACTGCGACTGATAGGCCCCGACCACCGAACACGTCAGCGTGCCGTAGGTCTCGCGCCCGAACCAGCAGTTGCTGTCGCCCGTGTGATTGAACACGCCATCGAGAATGAGGTACCCCGGAGGACCGTTCGCGCTGCCATGCACATCCTGGATCAAGGTCTCCAGTTCCGCATTGGTGCCGAACGCCGGATCCACGTGGTAATAATCCGCGGTATCGTACTTGTGATTCGACGGCGCCTGAAAAATGGGCGTCAGATACAGAATGTCCGCCCCCAGAGTCTGCTTGATGTAGCTCAACTTCTGGTCGATGCCCGCCAGGTCGCCCCCGAAGAAAACTTCCCCGTTGCACCCCGGGACCGTCGCATAGACGCTCGTACCCCAGGCGTGCTGCTCGGTTGCGCACCCCGCATAGGTATACTGTCCGCTGGTCACATCATTGGTCGGGTCGCCGTCGAAGAATCGATCGACGAAGATTTCATACATCACGCCGTCTTTCATCCAGTTCGGCGTCTGAAATCCCGGAATGACGAAGAAGTCCCCCGACGCGGGCGCCGTCATACTGACACCTTCGGCGTTGTACCACACCGTCTCACTGCCGTTGCCGATCTCGAATCGATAGTACTTCTCCGATCCGCTCGCCGGGATTGTCCCCTGCCACTCATCGAACTGACCGGTCGGATCCTGCGCAGCAACCTGCATGGCGATGTAGTGGAACGCGCCGTCCGCGGTATCGTAGTACTCGAGATTCACACTGGTGACGTTCGCGTGTGCCGTTTGCAACGTGACGGTGACCGGATCAGTCGCGCCCGGCTGGGAGTCACTGTCGTACATCGAGCCCTGGTCGGAAAACAGCGCCGCGGTGTCGATCGGCGCCGGCGCACTGCTCACCGTACCCGCCGCAGCACCTGGCATGGCCGTGACGGGCGCGGCGGCGCCACCGCAGGCCGCGAGCACGCACGTCAGTCCTGCAATCGCCAGCGCCACGGCGCGGCGCCGCAATCCCCATTGATGTTTGATCATCGGTGTGCCTTTCTTGCTCGTGTCGCCCGGCCATCCTCGCGGGAGGTGCTCGCCGGAATCTCCGCAATTCGCGCGGCTGTTGTGAATGCAACCAGCGCGGCCGCTCTTCAGAGTAGGGTTCGAGCGTCACGCCATGGGGCGCTGACGAACCACACCAGCCTACCCCGTCCACTGTCGCAGTCGGCGGTGCGCCGCTGACGGTGGACGCAACGCGATTGGGGCCGCTGCTCCAGATGTGATGTTCGGGCTCTCGGTCTACCGCGCCGCACTCTTCCGTCAGGATCGCATTTCTCGTGCTACCGTCGCCGCAGCGATCCGGAGGGATCGGGTGTCTGGCCCCGTTCTTCCGCCCGCCGGGCGTGACGAGGCCCGCCATGGCATCGACGTGGTCGGTTAGGTCGGTGGAGATCCCGTTCGGTGCCTCCCGGATCACAGCACGGATCGTGGCACCGTCATGCTCGATAGCGGCTCTCGTCACGACGCAACCGCGGATCCGCGGCGTCGCGGGGACGGAGACGGAGTCGGCGGATTGCGAATGACGGTCAGACGACGCCCGCAAGTCGCCGGAGACCTCCGGCCCGTGGCCATGGTTGTCGCCGTGCGCCCAGTGGTGACCGGGAACCCGAAGGAGCGCGCTGCTCAACGGATTGAGCTGAAACAGCGGAGTGCGGCGCGACGCGCGCCACTCTCCATGGTCGTGTCGAAGATGCACCATCAGTCCTCGCCACGTCGATCCTCCGTCCGCTCGGCCTCCCGGTGATCCCGATCGGGCACCTACCGCTCTGCGGCGATTCATGCACGGCTGTTCCTGAAATTCCCGCACGCACGCGCGAACTGGACCGCTGTTGAAGCGCGAGTGCCGGCCATCGGGTCCATTCCAGCTCCCGCTAGTGGAGCGCTTCGTCGATGCGCACACGGTAAGGCTTGCCGGCCGGCAGCGCGATATACGTGAGCGCGGTCGCTGCCTTGTGCCCCCTCGCCCAGCACGCGTGCGCACAACGGCTGAGCGCCGCAGGATTGGCGAGGCGCGGGAGCACCTGGCCGTTGAGCTCGACGGTATGCCCCTGTACCCGGTGCAGGACGAACAGGTAACGGCGCAGCGCCGGTGTGTAGCGGCCGCGCACGACACCGAGCGTCAGCTGCACGAGGCCGGCGCGCCGCTCGGTGCCGATGCGTTGCAGGAAGTACTGCCCGTGCTGGTAGGCGTAGGTCTCGCCGTTGTCGTCGTAGTAGTCGAAGTGCGTGGGGTGCTGAGCGGGGAAGACCTCGACGGTGAGGGTCGTGACCGGATGCTCTCCGACGTACTGCATCAGCGGCTGGGTCGGGATGATCGCGCCCTGGCGGATGAACAGCGGGATGTCGGCCCAGGTCTTGGCATCGAGCGTGAGCGTCACGGTGGTGCCACCGTGATAGACCTGACCGGTGAAGAAATTGGTCCAGGTGCCCGGCGGCAGGTAGAGTCTCTTGGTGCGCTGGTGGCGGTGCACGACCGGGGAGACCAGCAGCCACTGACCGAACAGCCACGCCTGAGCATCGTTGCGCACGTGCGGATCGTGCGGCCAGCTGAAGAGCAGTGGGCGGACCAGCCCCACGCCCGAGACGTGGTCCTGCCAGGCGTAGGAGTAGATATAGGGCATCAGCCGGTAGCGCAGATCGAGCGCCGCGGTGGCCGCCCGGGCGGCCGTCTGACCATAGATCCACGGCTGGCGGCGCTGCAGGTAGCTGCCGTGCACGCGGCAGATGGGCGCGAAGGCGTCGAACTCGATCCAGCGGGCGTAGTTCTCGGCCGAAGGATGCAGGTGAAAGCCGCCCCCGTCCATGCCCCACCACATCTCCCCGACGTCGATGGCGCTGAGCATGCGCTGGCGCTGCGCGGCCATGCTGGCGAAGCCGCTGCGGATGTCCCCGGACCACAGGCCGTAGGCGTAGCGCTGCGCACCGAGCCAGAAGTTGCGGTTCAGCGACCAGACGCGCTGCTTGAAGTACTTGCGCTGCCCGTCGTAGAGCGCCCGTTCCATGTTGAAGAACTGGGTGTCATCGCCGGTCTCATCGGCCTCGTCGTTCCACCAGCCGACGATGCCGGTGCGAAAGCTCTGGCGCAGCGTGGGGTTGAAGAACCAGCGGCGCGTGGCCGCTTGGTCAAAATCGAGTGTCTTGACCGGCTTGTGCGAGAAGTAATCGAGGCTCGCCTTCTCCCCGGGCATCCACAAGTGATGCGCGGTGGCATACTGGCCCTCGACGGTGTTCACATGGATGCGCGGCTTCATGATGCCGATCAGATGCACCCCGAGGGCGGTGAGCTCCCGGTCAAGCTTGCCGCTCGGGGCGTCGGGGAACTTGCGGGTGTTCCAGCGGAACTCCCCGTAGTTGTTCTCACCCCAGGCCTTCCAGTCGAAGTCGAGCGAGAACGCATCGAGCGGGATGTGCAGCGCGCGGTAGCGGCGCACGATGCGCAGCAGCTCCCCCTCGTTGATCCCCCACTGGCTGTTGATGAAGCCGAAGGACCACTTGGGGAAGAGCGGGGCGTGGCCGGTCAGATCATCCAGCGCGGCGAAGATCTGCTGCGGGGCGCCGAGGATGAGGTAGTAGTCCGGATCGGTCCGGGTCTGGCGCAGCACCCGGACGCGCCCCGGGGTCAGATCGAACAGGGTCTTCTGGCTGTCAACGAGCAGCGCAAAGCCCGCCGAGCTCCACACCAGGGGTGCCCCGGCATCGCCCTGCTCACCGGCGGTGGCCCGCTGGCGGCCGCTGCGCAGCAGGCCGGCGCGTGCGGCCTGAAAGGCATCGAACCCGTGTACGCCGTAGAGCGCGGCGGTGCGTGGTGCGAATCGCAGCGCGAACGTGCGTTGTGCCAGGCCGGCCAGGTCGCGCTGGGTCAGGATCGGCTGCGCCGCGCCGGCGCGATAGACCGCCAGCGCATCGGTGCGTGTGTCGAACGTCACGCGCAGCGTGCGGCTTGCGAGTACCAGCTCATGACCCCGCTGCTGCACGCGCACCGGGCCGCGCGCGGCGCGCGGCGCCCGCGGCGACATCACCAGCGCCGGCGCGGTTGCGTGCCCGCCGGGCAGAAAATGCACCCGCAGCACGTTGCTGCGCACGAGTGTCAGCTGCAGCGCTCCGCTGGACATCGACACTGTCGCGCCCTTGGGCAGCAGGCTCACCGCGTCGGCAGCGCGGGTGATCGGGAAACTCAACAGTGCGCAAAGCGCGACCGCCGCGGTCAGCGGGCGAAGTCCCAGCGTCATATTCGTCTCATCCCCTCTGTGAGCTGCCCCTGGCGCCGCAGAACGCAGGTCGCACCGAGCGTCGCCCCCTCACGGCACCGGCAGACCCGCACCCAGCATGCCGTCGTCTCCGAACCCCCTTGACGGGATCGCGTGCGCGGCCGGGTCAGAATGCGTCCGGCGCGGCGAATTTGGCAACGCTTCGCATACGTATTCATCGCGGAACCCACCGCTTCTCGAGATCACTTCGCGGTGGCGCAATGTTCGGCAATGAACCCCTCGTGGGTACTCATGTGCTCGACCGCGCCGCGAATGAGGACCCGAATGTTGGTGAGGAACTCCGTGCATTGCTCGGGCGACAGATTATCTGCCGCCGGATGATAGCGGCGCGGCCGCACGCCCTGGCCCGTCATGACCTGCAGCCAGGATTGCTCGGTGAACAATTCTTCGCCCTCGCGGAATATTTGCCCAGTGGCGCCGAACAGCGCGAGCTTGCGCCGGAGTGTGTCGGTCGCCTGGAGCCCGGCGCAATGGCGCCAGAACGGGGTGTCATCGCGCTCGGTAGCGCGGTAGTGCAGGAGGAGGAAATCGCGTACCTGAGCATATTCCTCGTACACCTTGCGGTTGTATTCCTCGAGCACGGCAGAATCGAAGCCGCGGTCCGGAAACAGGGCGAGCAGGCGACTGATGCCCGACTGTGCCAAGTGAATCGCCGTCGACTCCAGCGGCTCGATAAATCCGGCCGCCAGCCCGACCGCCACGCAATTGCGCACCCAGGTGCGGCGCCGCACGCCGCTCGTAAAACGGATCAGACGGGGCTCGCCGAGCGCGCGTCCTTCGAGGTTCGCCAGCAGCACCGCCGTCGCCTCGTCATCGTTCATGTATTCGCTGCAGTACACGTGCCCGTTGCCCGTGCGGTGTTGCAGCGGGATGCGCCATTGCCAACCGGCTGCGCGCGCGTTGGCTTGGGTATAGGGACGCAGCGGTCCGACCGCCTCGCTCTGCACGGCGAGCGCGCGATCGCACGGCAGCCAGGCACGCCAGTCCTCCAGGTCACTGCCGAGCGCGCGCTCGATCAGCAGCCCGCGGAAGCCCGAACAATCGATGAACAGGTCGCCGCTAACGCGCGCGCCACCCTCGAGCACCACCGCGTCGATGAATCCATCCGTGCCACGCAGCGTGACGTCAACGATGGTCCCATCGATCCGTCGCACGCCGCGCTTCTCGGCATATTGGCGCAACATGTGCCCATAGCGGGCCGCATCGAAATGAAATGCATATTTCGGGCCGACGATCGGACTTCGGCCCACGCGCTCGAGCCGCGCCATTCGGTGCGCACGAGCGGCCACCGCGTTGATCGAATAGGTCCACAGGTCCACCGCCGACGGCTCCGCGCAACTGCGCAGCCAGTAATGCTGGAAGGGCAGCGGGCCGAGCGGCAACCCCACTTCGCCGAACGCATGCAGATACGAATGACCGACCCGCCACCAATCCTTGAATTCGATGGCGAGCTTGATGGTGCCGGCCGTGGCGCGCAGCATCTGATCCTCATCGATGCCGAGGAACGCGTTGACGTTGCGGATCTGCGGGATGGTCGCCTCACCCACGCCCACCGTGCCGATGGTCTCGGACTCAACCAGCAGGATCTCGAGGCTTGCGCCCATGGCGCGCGCCAGCACCGCTGCCGCAAGCCACCCCGCGGTACCGCCGCCAACCACGACCACACGCTTGATAGGCAACTGGCTCATTCGTGCTCCCCGCGCATCGCCGGCCGCCATGTTAGCACCGCCGGATAAGAATGGGCCCCGCCGACTCTCGTCGGCAGGGCCCGAGGGGGATGCTCCAATGCGTCTGTGTTTACTGGAACGAGTACGAGAACCCGAGGCTGTAGGTGCGCGGGTACTCCTCCCACGTCAATACCTGGCGCGGATCGTTGTTCTGGTACGTCTGCATACCCTGCGAGGTGAGATTCGATCCGGTCGCAATCAGCGTCAGACCATTCAGCATGCCACTGCTGAAGGCGTAGCTGACCTGCGCGGCCACCGTGGCCTGACCCGCAACGATCTGCTCGACACGAGTCGCGCTGATCCCGAACACGCGACCGAGGTAGCTGGAGCGGATACTGTCGGAGACGTTCGCCTGGAAGCCACCATACTGGTAGTACAACGTCAAGTTGTCATCCCATTTCGACAGTCCCGACACCGTCACCGGCTGGGTGTTTCCCGGGTAGTACACCGCACTCCAAGAGCGGTCCACGCTCGCCAGCACGCCGAGTCCGTCCAACCAGCGCGTCAAGTCGCCGAGCGGCAGGTTGGTGGCGATCTGAGCGCCGTAAATGTGACCCGTACCCTGATTGTTCGGCATCGTCAGAATGCCGTACGTGGTGCCGAGCTGCGCCTGCTGCGCGGACGTCAAGTAGCCCGCAGCGTACTGCGAGAAGTTCGTCAGCGTCGCCGCGTTCGGGTTGATGTAGTTCGACAGATCGATGTAGTACCCCGAGAGCTGCACGTAGCCTTGTCCGCCCGTGGCGCACAGCGAGGAGTTCTTGGCCTGATTGCCCGTGCAGCTGTAGCCGCCACGGCTTGAGAAATAATGCTCCATGCTGAGGTTGTAATTTGTCGCCATCGTCGGCTTCAGCGCCGGATTGCCACCGGTTCCGCTGAAGTAGGCGAGGTTCGGATTACTGTTGGTCAACCCCGTGACATTCGTGCTGATGCCGAAGCTCGCACTCATCTCGTCCATGCGCGGACGGGACATCGTACGCGCGACGCTCGCTCGGACGTCATTGTTGTCAGGCAGCGAGAACACCAGATTCAGGCTCGGCAGGTAGCGCGTGTAGCTCGTGCCGCCCATCGTCGGCAGCAGCAGGGTCGTCACCGAGCCGCCGGCGGTCGACCCCGGGGCGACCCGCGATCCCTCCGAGGTCTGGCCGGTGTGCACGAGCTGCACGCCGAAATTGCCGCGCAAGCCCACCTGATCGCCGAGATTGGTATGGAGGTTGAATTGCAGGAACCCGGTCGTGTCGTTTTCGTTCACGATCCAGTTCGGCGGCACAGCAATCGAGGAAAGCGAGGTCGGGTATTGCACCAGATTGCCGGTCGTGAGCAGCGAGAACGGGTTGTAGAGCACCTCCGGGCCCACGCCCATGAAGCCGAGCGCGGCGGTCGTGTTCGACTCGAGTGACGCGGCTGTGATCGGTGCGGTGGTGGTGGCACCGCAGCTGATCAGC
This sequence comes from Pseudomonadota bacterium, assembly GCA_021851405.1. Taxonomy (GTDB): domain Bacteria; phylum Pseudomonadota; class Gammaproteobacteria; order Steroidobacterales; family Steroidobacteraceae; genus 13-2-20CM-66-19. The sequence goes on along the minus strand of JAJZDW010000004.1, from coordinate 54,055 downwards.
AGGCATCCGTTGGCAGCACCCGGCAGCACCAGGAACGCCTGGGAGATGTCGTAGCTCTTGTTGCGACGACGGCGATCGACACCAAATTCGACACTCGAAATCGGACCGCGATCAAAATAGTGAGTGGCGGCCAACTTGAGGTTGGCGATGTAGTCCTCAGTGTGCGGCTGATTGATGAATCCCGCCTGCACCAGATTCGCGCCCGAGCCCCAACCCTGCGGGTCGGTGAGCACAATGTTGCTACCGTTCAATCCCTGCGAAAGATTGAGGAACAGCTCACCGTTGTTACCCTCGTAGAAGTTGACGTTCGTGCCAGCGAGAGTCGCCTCGTTGGCCGGGCCGTTGTAGCCGTAGCCGGAGTAGGACTCGAGGAACTGGTCATCCCGCTCGGCACGGCTGTAGCTGCCACCGAGACTCGCCACCCAGTTGTCGGCCAGACGCAGATGGTTGTGCCACAGCACGTTGTAGACGCGCGCCTGGTAGTGGTTGTAGTCGTTGCGGATGACGGGATAGACGTTCTGGAAGGTGCCGCTGGTGTAGAAGCCGTTACTCAGAACTCCCGGGACGATCGTCTCGTTGCTGCCGTAGGCGAGCGGGAACTCCGCGCCCTTGGCTTGCTGAGTCTCGTTCGTGTTCTCGTAAGTCATATCGAGCGTACTGGTGAAGGCGCGCGAGGGCTGCCACTCGAGGGTAGCGAGGTAGCCGTTGCGCACCAGCAGGTCCGAGATGTTGTAGTTCTTCGCTCCGCCGATGATCAGGTTAGTGCTATGCGGGACCGTGGCGTATCCCCAGGGCGCCTGGTGCAGGATATGCGAGGGATTCGACTCCAGGTCTATACCCAGGGTCACACCCAGAGTGTGGTGCAGAAACTGGTCGGCGAACACGCCATTGATATCGTGACCGGAGTTGCTCACGCCGGGACCGGGCATGACCTGGTTCGGCTCCATCCACTGGTAATTCGCATTCAGCGTCGCCACCGGCTTCGGTTGCGACAGCGGCCGCATCGTCTTCATATTGACCGTGCCGGCGATACCCGGGTCGATCATGTCAGCGCTCGGACTGAAGTGCACGATGACGGTGTCGAACCAGCTCGGCGGATACTGATCGAGTTGCACGTCACGGTTATTCGCGGTGCTCGGCTGAATCGCGCCATCCACCTGCGTGGAAATGAAGTCCGAACTCATGCCGTGGATGGTCAGCTCCTGCGGTCGACCGTTTACGGTCTGCACCGCGAGGCCGGGCAGGCGTCCCAGAGCATCGGCGATGCTAGTGCCGGGCAGCTGACCGATCTGCTGCGAGGAGACCGCTTCGACGATCGAGTCGGAGTTCTTCTGGATGGCGATCGAGTTTTGGATGCTGCTGACAAAGCCGTTGACGATGACCTGGTGCAGCAGATCTGCGTTGGCCACCTGCTTGGCGGCTTTCTTCTTCTGAGCAGTGCTTTGCGCGGTGCTCTGCGGCGCGGCGTGCGCCGTGGCCGGAATGACGGCGGCAACGGCGGCGGCGCCGAAGCATGCGGTGGCGACCGCCAATTCAAGAATGCTGCGCTTGCGTCTGGTAATCACGAGAACCCCCCCGAGGGCAAAGATGTAGATGTCGACGACCGGCCCACTGATGGGCTGCGGTTCGCGACGGTTGCCGGGCACGTACCTGTGACACCGGCGGCCGGCGCAAAGAAACTGTGACGAATGATTCGTAAGCAACACTTTGAAAGCAAGCGGCCGCATACGTATTCATGCGCCGATGCGGCTGCGCAACGCTGATACACCCATCGCTTTGGTATGAATACGTATGCGAAACTTGCGCTGAATACGTATGCGATGACGGGCGGAGTGGCGCGCAGCGGCGCCGAGCTGTGTCACAGTAGGACGAACGACACGCAATGTACGCACATGACTGAAAATCGCTGGTGGCGGGGGGCGGTGATCTATCAGATCTATCCGCGCAGCTTTCAAGACAGTAATGGGGATGGGGTCGGGGACCTTCCGGGCATCATTGAGCGGCTCGATTACGTGGCCGGGCTCGATGTCGATGCCATCTGGGTGTCGCCGTTCTTCAAGTCCCCGATGGCGGATTTCGGCTACGACGTATCCGATTACCGCGCGGTCGACCCGATGTTCGGTGCGCTCGAGGACTTCGATCGACTGGTGAGCGAGGCGCACCGGCGTGGCCTGAAGGTGATGATCGACCAGGTCCTCAGCCACACCTCGGCGGAGCATCCTTGGTTCGAGGAGAGCCGCTCGAGCCGCACGAACCCCAAGGCCGACTGGTACGTCTGGGCCGATCCGCGCGAGGACGGCTCACCGCCAAACAACTGGCAGGCGATCTTCGGCGGCCCGGCTTGGCGCTGGGAGCCGCGGCGCCGGCAGTACTATCTGCACAATTTCCTCGATTCCCAGCCGGATCTTAACTTCCACAATCCCCAGGTGCCGGCCGCCATGCTGGAGAACCTGGAGTTCTGGTTGCGACGGGGCATTGACGGCGTGCGCCTCGATGCGATCAATTTCTGCTATCACGACCGGCGGCTGCGCGACAATCCGGCCAAGCCCGAGCGCGAGCGCACCGGGAGAGGCTTCAGTCCGGACAACCCGTACGCCTACCAGTACCACTGGTACAACAACACGCAGCCGGAGAATCTGGCGTTTCTTGAGCGGGTGCGCCGGCTGCTCGATGAGTATCCGGGCGTCGCGGCGCTGGGGGAGATCTCCTCCGAGGACTCCCTGGGCACCATGGCCGAGTACGTCGGGGAGCAGCGTCTGCACATGGCGTACTCGTTCGAGCTACTCACCGATGAGTACCGCGCCGCGCACATCCGCACCACGGTCGAGGCGCTCGAGCAGCGGATGCCGCACGGCTGGCCGTGCTGGACGATCTCCAATCACGACGTCGCGCGGGTGCTGACCCGCTGGGGCGGCGAGCACGCCTCCCCTCGCCTCGCCACCCTGCTCAGCGCCATGGTCTGCTCGCTGCGCGGCTCGGTGTGCGTCTACCAGGGCGAGGAACTCGGCCTGCCCGAGGCGGGCGTGCCGTACGAGGCCCTGCGCGACCCGTTCGGCATCGCGTTCTGGCCGAACTTCAAGGGCCGCGATGGCTGCCGGACGCCGATGCCGTGGCTCGATCGTAGCGGCGGGGGCTTCAGCCAGGGCGTGCCTTGGCTGCCGGTCCCGGCCGAGCACCTGGCGCTCGCCGTCTCCCGCCAGGAACACGATCCGGACTCGCCGCTGAACGGCTTCCGGCATTTCCTGCGCTGGCGGCGCGAGCAACCCGCGCTGCGCTGGGGCGAGATCCGTTTCCTCGAGCTGCCCGAGCCGCTGCTCGGCTTCACTCGCGAGCTCGACGGTGAGCGCGTGCTCGCCGTGTTCAATCTGGGCGGGCAGGCGCAGCGGATCACGCTGCCGCTGCGCGCCTCGATGGCGGCACTGAACGGGCATGGCCTGCAGAGCGGACAGTTCGACGGCCCGGCCGCAGACCTCCCGCCACATGGTGTCCTGTTCGCAACAATATCCTGACGTATCGGCTCATGATGCCCGGAAACGCCCCTCCAAACGTTGCGTTTACGCAACGTTTGGTATTTTGGACGCCCGCCGGCATGATTTAGACTAGGCTCCCTGCAGTGCCCAATTCGAGGTAGGGGGGAGCGGCCGATGGGCCGTGTGATCGCACATGCCGAACGGACAAGCCGCCGAGGCGGAACACACGCACACCCCACTGCAGCCGGAGGCCTGCGGGGTGCGTGATAAGCGCCGCAAGCCCAACTCGCTCGACATTGCCCACCTGGCGGGCGTGTCGCAGTCGACGGTCTCGCGCGCGCTGCGCGGCGACCCGATGGTCTCCCCGGCGACCCGCGATCGTATTCTCGAGGTGGCCCGGGAACTCAACTACCACGTCGACAAGAACGCCTCGAGCCTGCGCCGCAAGCACACCGGAACGCTGGCGCTGTTGTTTTTCGAGGATCCGACCACCGACGACTCGGCAATCAACCCCTTCTTCCATTCGATGCTGGGCTCGATCATCCGCGCCTGCTCGCGCCAGGGTTACGATCTGCTCGTGTCGTTCCAGGATCTGCTGCGCGACTGGCTCGCCGACTACGAGGACAGCCACAAGGCCGACGGCATCATCCTGCTCGGTTACGGCGATTACCTCGCCTACCGCGAACGACTCGAGACGCTGATCGGGCACGGCGCACACCTGGTGCGATGGGGACAGCTCCTGCCTGATCATCCGGGCGTCTCGATCGGCTGTGACAACGTGGCCGGCGGGCGACTCGCTGCCGAGCACCTGCTGCGCTGCGACCGGCGGCGCATTGCATTTCTCGGCGACATCGCCGCCTCGGCACCGGAGATGGCGGACCGCTATCGCGGCTACCGCGAGACGCTGCTCGCCGCGGGCGTCACGCCCGATCCCGATCTGCAGGTGGGTGCCGTGTCGACCGAAGCCTCTGGCCATGCCGCGCTGCGCGCGCTGCTGGATCGCGGGCTGCCCTTCGATGCGGTGTTCGCCGCCAGCGACCTCATTGCCATTGGCGCGCTGGGGGCGCTCGCCGCCGCCGGACGGCGGGTTCCGGAGGACGTCGCAGTGGTCGGCTTCGATGGCCTTCCGATGGGCGCGGTGACCCGCCCGGCGCTGACCACCGTGTCACAGAACACCAAACGCGCCGGCGAGGTCCTGGTGCAGAGTCTGATCACCCAGATCGAAGGCCGGCCGGCGGAGAACATGATCCTCGCGCCGCAGTTGTTGGTGCGCGAGTCCTGCGGCGGGGCCGCATGACGCACACCTACCTGCTCGAACCGGGCATCTGGAGCGGCCGCGGAACCTTTTGGCGCGAGGACGGCGAGCCGCTGCTGGCCGAGTGCCGCACCGAGGTCACCCACCAGAACCACTGCTGGCTGGTCGCCGGATCCCTGAAGGTCCTCGGCTCCCCACCGGTCGAGTTCCGCAATGCCTACTCGATCGAGCCGCCGGCGAAGAAGGGCGGCTGCCTGCGCTGGATCTCGGAGAACGCCACGCTCGGCAAGGTCCAGGGCACTTTCTCGGTACTCGAGCGATGCATCCTGTCGGTGTACAGCTGCGCGGCGACCGGCTATCACGGCGCGGAGCATTACGGCCAGATCGACGCCAGCCGCTACCAGGCCTCCGGCGTGCTGCTCCTCGAGACCCGCCGACTCTCCTCGTGGGAGATCGTGCTTACACGCGAAGCAGCCCCAGGAGCCGGCTCATCGGCACATAGTGATCCACCAGCAGCGCCGCGAACAACCACATCAGGTAGCTAATCGAGTAACGGAACAGCCGCATCGGCAGGTGTGGCTGCGGGGCGAACTTCAGGCGCACCGCGTAGGCGAGGAAGCGCACCCCGAGCGCGAGCGCCGCGACCAGGTAGATCAGCCCGCTCATGCCCGTGATGAACGGCAGCAGCGTCACCACCAGCAGCAGCACCGAGTACAGCAGAATCTGCAGACGCGTGTACTCCACGCCGTGCGTGACCGGCAGCATCGGGATGCCGACGCGCGCGTACTCGTCCTTGCGCGCGATGGCGAGCGCCCAGAAGTGCGGCGGCGTCCACACGAAGATGATCAGAAACAGCAGCAGCGCATGCGGATCGACGGTGTTGGTCACGGCCGCCCAGCCGAGAATCGGCGGCGCCGCGCCGGCCGCCCCGCCGATGACGATGTTCTGCGGAGTCGCACGCTTCAGCCAGCCGGTGTAGATCACCGCATAGCCGATCAGCGACGCGAAGGTCAGCACCGCGGTGAGCGGATTGACCAGGATCGAGAGAATCGTCATGGCGAGCACGCCAAGCGCAGCGGCGAACAGCAACGCATTGCGCTCGGTCAGCTGCCCGCGCGGCAACGGCCGCGAGCGGGTCCGTGACATCTGCTCATCGATGCGCCGGTCGAGCACGTGGTTGATCGCCGCGGCGCAGGCCGCCGCGAGCGCGATGCCGAACGTGCCCCACACCACCGCGCGCAGCGGCGGCCAGCCGGGGCTCGCCAGCAGCGTGCCGACCAGCGCGGTGAAGGTGATGAGCGCGACGATGCGCGGCTTGGTGAGCTCCAGGTAGCGGCGCCAGGCGATTGGCGCGGCGCTGGCGAGTTCCGAGAGACTGTTCACCGCGCTACGCCCGACGGAAGGCCCGAGCGACGCAGCGAGCGCAATTTGTGCACCAGCGCGAGCAGTGCGATCAGCAGCACCGCGGCGCCGCCGGTGTGCGCCGTCGTGATCAGCAGCGGGAAGCTCTCGAGCACCATGGTGATGCCGATGGCGAGCTGCAGAATGAGTGCGGCCAGCACCGCGTAGGCGTACGGACGGGCCGCCGCGAGCGAGCGGCGACTGATGGTGTAGCCGCAGGCGCCGCCGAGCACCACCGTGACCGCGAGTGCACCGAGCCGGTGGGTGAAATGGATCGCCACGCGCGCCGCATTGGGCAGGATGCCGCCCTGAAAATCGACCCAGAGGCTGCGCCAGAGCACGAACGCGTCGCGGAAATCCATGTGCGGCGGCCACCAGTAACCCTGGCAGGTCGGGAAATCCGGGCACGCGTACTGCGCGTAGTTGGCGCTGGTCCAGGCGCCGAGGAAGAACTGCACCGCCAGCACCGCGAGCCCGATGAGCGAGAGCCGGTACGCGAGCCGCAGGGCCGCGGCGGCCGGGGCCGGCGGGGGCCGGCTGGACGCACTCGCATCGCGCTGCAGCGTCAGCCACATCCACCACAGCAGACCGAGGGTGGTCATGCCGAACAGCAGGTGCAGCGTGACGATCGGCGGTTTCAGCAGCCAGGTCACCGTGAACATCCCGAGCACCGCCTGCACCATGACGGTCGCGAACAGCACCAGCGCGTACGCACTCCCGACGATCCGGCCGCGCGAGGCAATGGCGAGCGCCGTGATGAGCAGAATCAGGACCCCGAGCGTGCCCGCCACGTAGCGGTGGATCATCTCATGCCAGGCGTCATCGACGTTCAGCGGGCGTCCCGGATAGCGCGCCTGCGCGCTCGCGCTGTCGGCCGCGCCGATCGGCGTCAAGTGGCCGTAGCATTCCGGCCAGTCCGGACAGCTGATCCCAGAGTTTGTCAGGCGCGTGTAGGCCCCGAGCAGGATCACTGCGAAGCACAGCAGCACGCCGGCCAGTGACAGGCCGCGAATCCAGCGCTCGACGGATGCGGGGATCAAGAAACGGTACCTCCGGAAGGGTCGAGTATGGTAGCGCATCGCCATCGGGCGTGGCGCCGCTCGCCGGCGCGCCCGACTCAGCGGCGGCTGCGGCGCAGGCTCAGGACCAGCCAGATCACCCCCGCGGTCAGTGCAAACGCCCACCATTGGATCGCATACCCCCAGTTCTCCAGCGCCGGCATACCGGGCAGCGTCCAGGTGCGCACGTAGCCGTGCGCGGCCGCCGGATCGAGCAGGATGATGCGCGTCGCGAGCGGGCGCCCCAGGGCGGTGCGCAGTTCGGCGGCGCGCGGGAAGCTCGTCACTTTCGGCCACTGCGGACCGGGCGGCGGCGGGGCCCGCCCGAAGGACAGTCCGGCCGCCGGCAGCGGTCCGACCCGTCCAATGACCGTGACCGGGTCGCTCACCGCCAGATGCGTATCGGGCAACTGTGACCGGCTGCCCGTAAACGCGACCCAGCCGCGATCGACCAGCACCGCCGGGGCACCGGGGCGCAGCAACGGCGTCAGCACCTCATAGCCGTCAGCGCCGTCGTGAATGCTGTTGTCGAGCAGGAACTGGTGCGCCCCGTCGTAGCGGCCGCGCACACTGATGCGCTGATAGAGCGGCACCGAGCGCAGCGGGGCGCCGCCGAGCGCGAGCACGTGCGCCGCGCCGCGCTCGAAGCGCGCGTACTGTGCCGCGCGTTGCTGGCCGAGGCGCCACTGCCAATGGCCGAGCAAGCCGAAGATCGCCGCGAGCGCCGCCATGAGCAGCGTCAGCGCCATCGAAGGCGCGAACTCGCGCCGGCCGAGCCGCAGCGCCGATCTCACCGGGGTCGCCGCGCGCGCCAAAACCGGTACAATCCCATCATGCCACCGCTGTTCAGGCTGCTGGTTCTCCTCTCGCTCGGCGCCATCATCGCAAGCCTCGGCTCGGGGCTGTTTCACCTGGCGCGCGGCACGCGCGCGGACTCCGGCAAGATGGTCCGTGCGCTCACGATCCGCATCGCGCTGTCGATCGCGCTGTTCGCACTGCTCATGCTCGCCTGGTACGCCGGCCTGATCACCCCGCACGGCTTCGCGCCGCGGCGCTGAACGCCGGCGCGCGCGCGCTCTTTCACAGCCAATACACGAAGACGAACAGGCACAGCCACACCACGTCGACGAAGTGCCAGTACCAGGCGACCGCCTCGAACGCGAAGTGCCGCTCCGGGGTGAAGTGACCGCGCAGAACGCGCACCCAGATCACCAGCAGCATGATCGCCCCGATGGTCACGTGCAGGCCGTGGAAGCCGGTCAACATGAAGAACGTCGAGCCGTAGATCCCCGTGGTCAGGCGCAGGTTCAAGTGCGTGTAGGCATCGTAATACTCATGCGCCTGCAGGCCGACGAAGGTAAATCCGAGCAGGAACGTCAGCGCCAGGAACACCGTCAGCGTGCGCCGCTTGCCCGCGCGCAGCGCGTGGTGGGCGATCGTGATGGTCAGTCCGCTGGTGAGCAGCACCAGCGTATTGATTGCCGCCACACCGGTCGGACTCATCGCACTGAACACCCGGCCGCCGACATGACCCGGACCATTGGTCGGCCAAGTCGCCTCATAGTGGGGCCAGAGCAGGAAGTTGGTCATGGCCTTCGCACCCTCGCCGCCGAGCCACGGCACGGCGAAGTTGCGGGTGTAGAACAGCGCACCGAAGAACGCCGCGAAGAACATCACCTCGGAGAAGATGAACCACATCATGCCGAGGCGGAACGAGCGATCCTCGCGGAAGTGGAACATGCCGTGCTGGTTCTCCCCGATGACGGTGGAGAACCAGCCGGCGAACATGAACGCGAGCAGCGCCACGCCCGGCACCAGGATCCACGCTGGCGCGACGCCATCGAGGTACAGCACGGCGCCCACCATGAGTGAGAACAGTGCCAGCGCCGCGATGATCGGCCAGGGGCTCCCGTGGGGAACATAGTACTTACTGCTGTCAGCGTGCGCGTCTGTCATATGTCCACTTTCCTGTCTGCAACCTGCGGGGCACTCAGCGGTGTGAGCGCATCACCGTCAGGACGATGAAGCCGACGTAGAACGCCAGCGCGATCAGCGAGACCACCCAGGTGGTCAGCCGCACCCGGCGTCGCTGCTGCAAAGTCACGCCGCGGGCGTTCACGCCGTCCCGCTCAGTGTTCGGCGCCATGGGCGAGCATTGCTTCGGTGGGCGGGGTCTGCCAGGAGTGATACGGCGCCGGACACGGCAACTCCCACTCGAGTCCGTGCGCGCCGTCCCAGGGCGAGTTCGCCTCGATCGGCTTCCCGGAGCGGATGCACTTGATGACGATGTACGGGAACAGCACCTGCGAGGCACCGAAGATGAACCCGCCGATGGAGGACACCATGTTCCAGTCGGTGAACTGCGGCGCATAGTCCGGGATGCGGCGCGGCATGCCCGCGAGCCCGAGGAAGTGCTGCGGGAAGAACAGCACGTTGACGAAGATCACCGACAACCAGAAGTGCCACTTCGCGAGTCGCATGTCGTACATCCGCCCGCTCCACTTCGGCAGCCAGTAGTACACCCCGCCGAAGATGGCAAACACGGCGCCCGGCACCAGCACATAGTGAAAATGCGCCACCACGAAGTAGGTGCCGTGGTACTGGTAGTCCGACGGCACCAGCGCCAACATCAGGCCCGAGAACCCGCCGATACTGAACAGGAACAGAAACGCCACGGCGAACAGCATCGGCGGCTCGAACGAGAGTGAGCCGCGCCACATGGTGGCCACCCAGTTGAATACCTTCACGCCCGTCGGCACCGCGATCAGCATCGTCGAGAGCATGAAGAACAGCTGCGCGGCCACCGGCATGCCCACCGTGAACATGTGGTGGCCCCAGACGATGAACGACAGGAATGCAATCGAGGCGGTCGCATAGACCATCGCCTCGTAGCCGAACAGCGGTTTGCGCGAGAACGTGGGGATGATCTCGGAGATGATGCCGAAGGCCGGCAGGATCAGGATGTAGACCTCGGGGTGCCCGAAGAACCAGAACACGTGCAGGAACAGCACCGGATCGCCGCCACCGGCGGCGTTGAAGAAGCTGGTGCCGAAGAAATGGTCGGTGAGCTGCATCGTCACCGCCCCGGCGAGCACCGGCATCACCGCGATCAGCAGGTAGGCGGTGATCAGCCAGGTCCACACGAACAGCGGCATGCGCAGCAGCGTCATGCCCGGGGCACGCAGATTCATGATGGTCACGATGACATTGATCGCGCCGAGGATGGAGGAAATCCCCATCAGATGAATGGCGAAGATCAGCATCGGGAAGGCCGCGCCGAACTGCTGCATCAGCGGCGGGTACATCGTCCAGCCGCCCGCGACCGCCCCGCCCGGCACGAAGAACGAGGCGAGCATCAAGGTGAAGGCGAACGGCAGGATCCAGAAGCTCAGATTGTTCAACCGCGGCAGCGCCATGTCGGGAGCGCCGATTTGCAGCGGAATCATCCAGTTCGCCAGCCCGACCCAGGCCGGCATGATCGCCCCGAAGATCATGATCAGGCCGTGCATGGTGGTGAGCGAGTTGAACATGGTCGGGTCGAACAGCTTCATACCCGACTTGAACAGCTGCGCGCGGATCGCCATCGCCGCCAGGCCGCCGATGAGGAACATCGTGGCCGCGGCGATCAGGTACATCGTGCCGATGTCCTTGTGATTGGTCGCGAACACCCAGCGGCGCCAGCCGTGCGGCTTGTGGTCATGTTCAGCATGTGCAGCGGTTTGGTGCAGCTCGGCCATGGTCAACCTCGATGGGCAAGACTGGATGTTCTGTGTCGGCTCGCGGCGAGAAGGTGTGCGCCTTCCTTCAAATCGCCTTCAGGTACGGGTCACGGCCGCTGCCGGGGCGTGCGCGGCCGCCTCGCTCGGGGGCTCGAGTGTTTCTTCAGCCAGGCCTGGTAGGCCGCCGGCGTCACGGCGCGCACCACGATCGGCATGTAGGCATGCCCGCGGCCGCACAGCTCGGTGCATTGCCCGCGGTAGGTACCGGGCCGGTCGGCCGCGATGGTGAAGGACGCCTCATTGATATAGCCCGGAATGGCATCGCGCTTCACGCCGAGGTCCGGCACCCACCAGGAGTGGATGACGTCGATGGAGGTGATCAGCAGGCGCACCTTCTCGCCCACCGGCACCACCACCTGATGATCGACGCTGAGCAGGTAGTGCGGCACGCTGGTCGGGCGGATGCCCGAGTGCAGCTGGCTGGCCGCGTTGCTGCTGGCGGAGATTTTCGAGATGACGCTCACAGTGGTGCCGAGGTACTGATAGCGCCAGCCCCACTGGAAGCCGGTGACGCGGATGTTGACCTGCGGATCGGTGTTGTTGTTGATCTTCACCAGCAGCCGTGCCGCCGGGATCGCCATACCGACTAAGATCAGCACCGGCACGGTGGTCCAGACCACCTCGACTTTGGTGCTGTGCGTCAACGTGACATCCGGGACCGCGCCGCGTGATTTGCGGTGGAAGATCAGCGACCAGATCATCACCCCGAACACCACCACGGCGATCCCGACGCACACCCAGAGCGCCATCATGTGCAGTGCGTAGATGCTCTTGCTGGCGCTGGTCACCCCGCGCGGCATGTTCAGTTCGTCCCACCCGGAGGCGCCCCAGGCGAGCGGCAGCCGTCCGGCCAGGCCGAGCACCGAGGATCCGAGCAGTCTGCCGAGTCTCGCGCGCTTCATCGTTGTTCTGCCCCCAGTCGCGCACTCCGCACGATGCGGATCAGGCGCGCGACGCTAACCGAACTCGAACCCGCCGTACCGCTCACCCGTGGCCCAGGGCCAGGGGTGGAGATTCATTGACCCGTCCGACCAGCCGCCGCAAGCGCAGCGCGAGCCCGCGCCGCTCCTCTTCCGTGAGAAATCCGCCCAGTTCGCACGCTCGTCCGTGCGACTCGATGGTCAGACGGGTCGGATGCAGCCGTGAGGCGGGGTGCGTCAACTTGACCTGCGCCCAGTGGCGCTTGAAGACAATGCGCCGGCTGGCGCGGCGGTCGCGCAGCTCGACGCTGACGTCCGACTCGGTAATGGTGAGAATCTGCGCCTGGAAGCGTCGCTGCAGGCTCTCGCGGAGCGCCCACCCGAGGGCGAGCATCTCGCCGAGCCCGATCAGCAGGATCGGCCAGAGGCCGAGCGCGCTGAATGCTGCGCCGATGCCGAGGGTGAGCGCGCCAAGACTGGCGAAGAAAATGAGAGCGCCTCGCACCGTGAGCGAGCAGTTCGGGCAAAGGACGATGCGCAATGAAGGCATGTCGTGCGTGGAACTGGCCTACCTAAAGTTGCTCTGAGGGGTCCGGCCTTGCGGCCGTCCCGGCAATCTCCCCCGGCACTGTCCAGTGACCGGCGCGCGCCACGCCCGAAACCGCAGTCTCGAACCGTCCGACGCGCCGGCGTCCCTGAATTGACGGAGATCATGGTATTGCGCCCCGCAGGGCGATTCAAGGCCGGCGGCACAGACGCTCGGCAGCCGCACTCAGATCGGGGAGCCCGGACCCGGCCCCGAGCGGGGCAATCGTGGCGAGCGGCTCGCCCCAGTGCGCACACAGTGTGGCGTGGTTCTCTTCAGCGCGCTGCAGGCCCGGATCGATGCCGTTCGCGACCCATCCGGCGAATTTCGCACCCCGGGCACGAATCGACTCGTACGACAGCAGCGCGTGATTCAAGCATCCCAGGCGCATCCCGACCACCAGGATCACCGGCAGTGCGAGGCATGCGGCGATATCCGCCATGGCGAGATCGGCGCTGATCGGGGCTCGCCATCCGCCCGCCCCCTCGACGATGACGCAGTCCGCCGCAGCGGCGAGCTCGGCGTAGCAGGCCTCGAGCCGCGCCAGGTCGATGGCCGTGCCGGCCTCGGCCGCGGCGATGTGCGGGGAGATGGGCGGCTCGAAGCAGTACGGATTCACCGTCGCGTATGGCGCCGGCACCGAGGCCTCGGCCTGCAGCGCCAACGCGTCGGCGCTGCGCAGCCCCTGCGGCGTGTGCAGCGCGCCGGAGGCGACCGGTTTCATCACCGCAACCCGCAGCCCGCGGCGCGCCAGGGCGCGGGTCAGCGCCGCGGCGCAGACGGTCTTGCCCACTTCGGTGTCCGTCCCGGTGACGAACCATCCACGAGCACTCATGAGCGTCTCCGGTGACTGATTTGATCCGGCGCGATGACTACCTCGCCCCCTCCGGGCGACCCGGCCCCCGTGTGGCCATTCCAGGCGACCGCGTAGATCACTTCGTACGTGGCCGGCAGGGTGCCGCCGCGCCGATGCACCTCGTAGCGCTCGCGCATCTGGCGCAGGCGCCCCTTGCCCGTCAAGGTGCGCGCCCGGCCTGCTGTGACGTTGCGCGCACCGATCGCCTGCAGGTCGTGCATCAGCCCGAGCACATCGGGATAGGTGACGCACATGCGCTCGACGTCGAGCACCGGCTCGGTGAATCCCGCCCGCATCAGCGCATCGCCAATGTCATGCACGTCCAGGAACCGGTTGACGTGCGTGTGTCCATCCTCGCCCCAGGCCTCGCGCAGCTCGCACAGAGTGTCGGGGCCGAAGGTGCTGAGCGCCAAGAACCCCTGAGGCTTCAGCACACGGCGCGCTTCGGCAAACACCTCATCCGGCGGATCACACCACTGCAGCATCAGGTTGCTGAAGATCACATCGACGCTCCCGGAGCGCAGCGGCACCGCGGCCGCATCGGCACAGATGCGCTCGAAGCGGCGCAACCAGCGCTGGTGACGCGCGGCCGCCTGCAGCATGCCGGGCGCCAGATCGAGTGCCAGCACCTGCGCGCGCCGGTAGCGGCGCTTCAGCTGCGTGCTGCAGCGTCCGGTGCCCGCACCCAGATCCAACACCACCGCGGGCGCGAAGTCGAACGGCTCGAGCCGCGAGAGCAGCTCCGCGGCGACGCTCGATTGCAGCAGCGCGGCGGCCTCGTAGCTCCCGCCCGCGCGGTCGAATGTGTTGCGCACCGCGGTGCGCGCCAGAGCGAAGGGATCGGAGCGGTTCATGATGTACTGAGAAATTCACTGAGCAGGTCGGCCACTTCGGCCGTGTGCGAGAGAAAGGGCGCGTGCGCAGCGCGGCGGATCTGCGCAAAGCGCGCGTGCGCCAGCGCCGCGGCGAGCGCGCGCGTCGCCGCCGGCAGCAGCACCCGGTCGTACTGACCGGCCACGGCGAGCGTCGGGGCGCGGATCGAGCCGAGCACCCCACGCAGATCGAGCGTGCGCAGCAGCTCGAGTCCGGCGGCGAGCGCCTCGGGCTGCGCCGCACCGTGGCGAAACAGCGCCGCACGCAATTGCTCGAGCACCGCCTCGCCGGCGGCGCTGCCGCGCACCTGCAGATCGAGAAAGTCACTCACGGTGCGGTGGTAGTCGTGCCGCAGGCCCTCGGCGAGGCGCAGCAACCGCGCCTCGGGCGTGCCGTGCGGCCAGTCCGGCGCGGCGGTGAACCGCGGCGTGGCACAGATCAGCGCCAGGTGCGTCGGGGTCGCGAGCCCGGCGGGCGGCGCCGCCGCCCACGCCAGAGCGAGCTGTCCGCCGAGCGACCAGCCCAGCAGCCCATAGGGTTCGGCGCCGATGGCCTCGGCGACCGCCTCGCCGAGCCACTGCACCTGCCGGTGCGCAGCGGCGCGCTCGGCGCACCACGGACTGGCGCCATGCCCGGGCAGGTCGACCGCGATCAGCCGCAGTCGATCCTCGAGCGCCGCGCCGAGGGTGTCCCACACGCGCACGTTCAGGCCCCACCCGTGCAGCAGCACCAGTGCAGGACCGGATCCGCGGACTTCGACGTACAGACGGCTCACGGATCGGCCTGAGGGGCCGAGGGACCGACGGCGCGGCAGACCCGCCCGAGTGCCTCGCTGAGCGCATCGACCTGCGCCTCGGTGTGCGCCGCGGTGAACGTCACGCGCAACCGCTCCTGCCCGGCCGGGACGGTGGGGGCGCGGATCGCCACCACCCAGAACCCGGATTCGGCGAGCGCGCGCTGCGCCTCGAGAGCGGCGCGCGCACTGCCGAGCGGGATGGGCTGGATGGGTGTCGCGGAGGGGCTGAGCGGCACGCCGGCGGCCTGCGCCGCGGCGCGAAAGCGCGCCGTGAGCTGCAGCACCCGCTCGCGGCGCCACGGCTCGCGTTGCGACAGGTCGAGGGCCGCGCGCGTCGCGGCCGCCACCGGCTGCGGCAGCGCCGTGGTGTAGACGTACGAGCGGGCCTTCTGCACCAACAGGTCGATCAACTCCGCACTGCCGGCCACGAATGCACCGAACGAGCCGAACGCCTTGCCCAGTGTGCCGACCAGCACGGGCACCTCATCCGCGCTCAGACCCGCCGCCTCGAGTGCACCGCGGCCGGTCGGGCCGAGGACACCGAGGCCATGCGCATCGTCGACGAGGAACCACGCCTGATGAGCGCGCGCGGCGCGCGCGAGCGCTGCCAGGGGCGCCACATCGCCGTCCATGCTGAACACCCCATCGGTGGCCAGCACGGCGGGCGGCTGCGCCACGGTCCCGAGCAACCGCTCGGCGGCGGCCGCATCGGCATGGGCAAAGCGCCGCACCCGCGCCCCGCAGAGCAGCGCCCCGTCGATCAGCGACGCGTGATTCAGCCGATCGAGCAGCACGGTCTCGCCCGGTCCGCCCAAGGCACTCATGACGCCGAGATTGGCCATGTAGCCGGTGGAGAACAGCAACGCGCGCTCACGACCGGTGTAGGCGGCAAGCGCCTCCTCGAGCGCGTCGTGTTCGGCGCCGTGACCGCTGATCAGGTGTGAGGCACCACTGCCGGCGCCGGTGCGTGCGGCACACTCGGCCATCGCCGCGGCGGGCTCGGGGTGGCCGGCGAGACCGAGATAGTCGTTGCTGCTGAAGTCAACGAGGCGACGGCCCGCGATGATCAGCTCGGCATGACTGCCCGCGCTCGCGTACCGTTCGACCGTGCGGCGGCGGCGACGACGCTGCTCGCGCTCGAGGTGCGCGAGCAGCGGCTCAAGCGGTTGTCTCTGCATGCGCTCGGGGATGCGCACAGGAGTGTCCGGCGAGCGGCTCGCCCGCCTCGGCGGTGCCGGCCTCGGCCTGCAGGCCCAGTCGCTCGAACAGCCGGCGATCGCGCTCGACGTCCGGGTTGCCGGTCGTGAGCAGACGCTCGCCGTAGAAAATCGAGTTGGCGCCCGCCATGAAGCACAGCGCCTGCAGCTCATCGCTCATGCTCTGGCGGCCGGCCGAGAGGCGCACGTAGGCGCGCGGCATCAGCAGCCGCGCCACCGCAATGGCGCGCACGAACTCGAACGGATCGAGCGGCGCGCTGTCGGCGAGCGGCGTGCCTTCGATCTTCACCAGCTGGTTGATCGGCACGCTGTCGGGATGCTCCGGCAGGTTGGCCAGGGTGAGCAGCAGGCCGGCGCGGTCGGTCGGGGACTCACCCAGGCCGAGAATGCCGCCGCAGCAGACCTTCAGATCCGCCGCGCGCACCGCCGCGAGCGTATCGAGCCGGTCCTGGTAGGTCCGGGTGGTGATGATCTCGCCGTAGAACTCCGGCGAGGTATCCAGATTATGGTTGTAGTAGTCGAGTCCGGCGTCCTTCAGCTCGCACGCCTGCTCGGGGGTCAGCATGCCCAGCGTGGCGCAGGTCTCCATCCCGAGCGCGCGCACCTCGCGGATCATCGCCGCGATGACCTTGAGGTCCTTGGCCTTCGGCGAGCGGTACGCCGCACCCATGCAGAATCGGGTCGCACCGGCGGCCTTGGCGCGGGCGGCGGACTCGCGCACCGCGGCGACCTCCATGAGCGACTCGCGCTCCAGACCGGTGTCGTAGCGCACGCTCTGCGAGCAGTACGCGCAGTCCTCGGGGCACGCGCCGGTCTTCACCGACAGCAGGGTGCTCATCTGCACCGTGTTCGGCGCGTGGTGCTCGCGGTGCACGCGTTGCGCGTGCAGGAGCAGGTCGAGCAGCGGCAGCTTAAACAGCGCCTGGACCTGCGGGAGCGTCCAATCGTGGCGCACGGTGCCAAGCGCAGCGGGATTCAGTGCAGTCATAGGGATCCAGGGGCCTCGGCGGACGGGACTCCGCGCCGCGCATGTTCCCGGCCGCCGCCCTGATTGTCAACGCACGCCGGCCCATCGAGTCGACGATTGCGTAATTTTTGAGCAGCGCCTCAGCGCCCCAGCAGATGCAGAGCGAGCGCGACGCCGACGGCGAGCGCACCGAGGCTGGCGATGAGCACGGCGGCGGCGGCGCAATCCTTCACGATGCGGATGCGCGGATGTTGATCCGGATGCAGGTGATCGACCAGCGCCTCGAGCGCGGTGTTGAACAGCTCCGCCGCCAGAACCGCGGCACTGGCCAGCAGCACTGCGGCCCACCACAGCGCGCCCGGGCGCAGGACGATGAGCGCCAGCAGCACGAGCCCGAGCATCGCAGCCTGCGTGCGCAGACTGCGCTCACTGCGCAGCGCGTGCCCGAGGCCCGCGAGCGCGAAGCGCAGGCGGTGCAGGAACGACAGGTTCTTCTGCGTGTTCACTCCGGCGAGCCATCCCAGGCGCGTGCAGCGCGCGTACCGAGCGCGCACTGTACTGAAAACCCCCGCCGCTGCAAGCACCGCCGCCGTGTCGGCGGGACATCCGCGCCGTTCGCCGGCGCGCAGGGGCTTCGCGGCGGGCGGGCGCATGCGCGCGGCGGCGACCTGCCGCGGCGGCACCGGCGGTGCACCTCACGCCGTGACCGCAGTCTATCGAGGGCTGAGCGGCACGCCTGATGCGCAGCCCGGGTTGCTCCGGGTGAGGCTGGTCTGCTCAGCCGTGCGCCTCACACCCACCGCGTCAGCCGTCGTCCCTCGACATCGGTGAAGGTCCCGCTGAGCAGCATGATCAGGTCGACCAGCACCCAGATCCCCAGCCCGCCAGCGGTGAGCAGCATCAGGATCCCGGTGCCGATCTTGCCGGCATAGTAGCGATGCGCACCGAGATAGCCGAACACCAGGCACAGCAGGAACGCCGGCAGGAGCAACCGCGGCGACTCCCCCGCGGCGAGCTGGCGCGCCCCGCAACCCGGGCAACTCGTGGCGCTGATGTGCAGCTGCCGGCCGCAGGCGCGGCAGAAGACCATTTGCGCATTGAGGTTCGCATTCGGATCGGCATTGGCGTTCATCGTTCACTCCCGTGCACCGCGGTCCTGAGGCCGCCGGACGTCCCGAGCGTCGCCGCAGCGCGGTCTGGAACCATAACCCCGCGGCGAGGGAAAAGTTGCGCGCCGCTCAGCGCGCGTACACGTAGTGCAGCGCCACGCCGATAAAGATCGCCATGCCGACGTAGTTGTTGTTGAGAAAGGCGCGCAGGCAGGCGGCCGGTGCGCGGCGGCGCACGAGCCACTGTTGATAGACGAACAGAACCGCCGCGATCCACAGCCCCGCCGCGTACCACCCGCCCAATTTCAGCTCGCGCCCGGCCAGCACGAGCGCGATCAGCATCAAGCCCTGCAGCACCCCGACCAGGAATCGGTCGAGATCGGCAAACAGCAACGCGCTCGACTGGATCCCGATCTTGCGATCATCGTCGCGATCGACCATGGCATAGAGCGTGTCGTAGACCACCGCCCACAGCACCGCGGCGATGTACATCACCCAGGCCGCCTTCGGCACCGTGCCGAGCTCGGCGGCAAAGGCCATCGGAATACTCCAGCCACCGAAGGACATCCCCAGGTACAGCTGCGGCAGCGGAAAAAATCGCTTCACGAACGGATAGGAGGCCGTGAGCGCCGCGCCGACGACGGCCAGCTCGATCGTCAGGCGATTCAGCCGGCTCACGAGTACGAGCGCCGAGAGCATCAGCACGGCGAACAACGCGACTGCCTCGGCCGGGGAGACGCGCCGCGCGGCGAGCGGCCGGTCTCGGGTCCGCTTCACGTGCGGGTCGATGTTGCGATCGGCGAAGTCATTGATGATGCAGCCGGCGGCGCGCATCACGATGACGCCGAGCACGAACACGATGAGCACGTGCGGATCGGGCCGGCCGCGCCCGGCGATCCACAGTGCCCAGAGCGTCGGCCACAGCAACAGCCATGTGCCGATCGGCCGGTCGAATCGGGCGAGCAGCGCGTACTCCTGAAGCCGCCGCGCCAGACGGTGCGCGAACGGCGCCTCGCCTGAGCCGCGTGCGGGGCGGACTGCATCGATCGTTGCGGACATGCGCCTAACCTACCCTCCCGTACTGCTCGCCGCCGGCCAGCCAGCGGGCCGACAACGCCGCGATATTATCCGGATAGCGCTCGAGGAGCACCTCGGCGGCCGCCTGCACCCGCGAGAGCAGGTCGGCATCGCGGATCAGATCCGCGACCCGCATCTGCGCCAGTCCCGTCTGACGCGTGCCGAGCAGCTCGCCCGGGCCACGCAACTCCAGGTCGCGCCGTGCGATCTCGAAGCCGTCGTTGGTCTGGCGCATCACCTCCAGGCGGCCTCGGGCGAGCGCAGAGAGCGGAGCGCGGTAGAGCAGCACGCAGCTGCTCGCCGCCGCACCGCGCCCGACCCGCCCGCGCAGCTGGTGCAGCTGCGCCAGCCCCATGCGCTCGGCGTTTTCGATCACCATCAACGTCGCATTCGGGACATCGACGCCGACCTCGATGACCGTCGTGGCGACCAGCACCTGGATGTGGCCGGCCTGAAAGGCGTGCATCGCGGCCTCCTTCTTTGCCGAGGCGAGCCGGCCGTGCACCAGACCGACGCGCAGCTCCGGCAGCGCCTCGGCGAGCACGGCCGTGGTCTCCTCCGCCGCCTGTGCCCGCAGCTCCTCGGACTCCTCGATGAGCGGACACACCCAGTACACCTGTCGTCCGGCGCGGCAGGCTTGCGCGACCCGCGCGACGACCTCGTCGCGGCGCTGCTCGGGCACTACGACGGTCTGCACCGGCGTGCGTCCCGGCGGCAGCTCATCGATCACCGAGACGTCCAGATCCGCATACGCGGTCATCGCGAGCGTACGCGGGATGGGGGTGGCGGTCATGATCAACTGATGCGGAAAGCGGCCGCGCACGCGGCCCTTCTCCTGCAGACGCAGGCGCTGCTGCACGCCGAAGCGGTGCTGCTCGTCGACGATCACCAGCGCCAAGTGCGCGAATTCGATGCCCTCCTGGAACAGCGCGTGCGTGCCGACGACCATGCGCACCTCACCGGAGGCGACCGCCTCGAGCGCACTGCGCCGCGCCCGCGCCGGCTGGGCACCGGACAGCAGCGCCACGGGCAATCCGAGCGGCTCGAACCAGGCGCGGAAGTTGCGTGCGTGCTGCTCGGCGAGCAGCTCAGTCGGCGCCATCAGCGCCGCCTGCAGGCCGCTGCCCGCAGCTCGCGCCGCCGCGAGCGCCGCCACGACGGTCTTGCCGCAGCCGACATCGCCCTGCACCAGGCGCACCATCGGCCGCTCGGCGCGCACGTCCGCCTCCACTTCGGCCAACGCGCGTGCCTGCGCGCCGGTCAGTTGAAACGGCAGGGAGGCCAACAGGCGCGCGGCGAGTCCCTCGGCATCCTCGAGCGCCCAGGCCGGATCGGTGCGCGTGGCCCGTTTGATCAGTCGCAGGTTCGCCTGGTGGGCGAGCAATTCCTCGAAGGCGAGACGCCGCTGCGCCGGGTGGCGTCGGGCGCTGAGCTGGGCGAGCTGCGCCTGCTTCGGTGGCCGGTGCACGTAGTGCAGCGCCTCGCGCAGCGACGGCAGATGCAGGTCCTCCACGAGCTCGCGCGGCACCCAGTCGTGCACGCCCGAGCTGTCCAATTCACGCAGCGCCTGTCCGATCAACATGCGCAGCCGACCCTGCGTCACCCCTTCGGTCAGAGGGTACAGCGGCGTCAGCGTGTCCTGCACCGCCTCGGAGCGCTCGGTGACCCGTTGATACTCGGGGTGGACGATCTCCAGACCCTGGGGTCCGCGGCGCACCTCGCCGAAGACCCGCAGGCGCGTGCCGCGCGTCAGCCCCTCCTGCTGCGCCGCGGAGAAGTGAAAGAAGCGCAGCGTCAGGAAGCCCGACCCATCCGACAACCGTGTCAGCAGCTGGCGGCGGCGGCGGAATACGACCTCGGTCAGCTGCACTTCCCCTTCGACGAGCGCGCGCGTGCCGGGCATCAGCGTCCCGATGCGCCGGCACTCGGTGCGATCGTCGTAATCCACGGGCAGGATGAACAGCAGATCCTGCACCTGCTCGACGCCGAGGCGGCGCAACCGATCGGCGAGCGCCGCCCCGACGCCGCGCAGCGCCGTTACCGGGCGCTGTTCGTTCGCGCCGCGTTTGCCGGCCGCTTCAGCCAAGGTGCAGGATGCACTCCGCCTCGACGCGCGCCCCCTTGGGCAACTGCGCCACGCCCACCGCCGCGCGCGCCGGATAGGGCTGCGGGAAGTACTGCGCCATGATCTCGTTGACCTTGGCGAAGTGCGCCAGGTCGACCAGGTAGATGTTGACCTTCACCGCCTGCGCGAGCGAGCCGCCGGCCGCCTCGGCCACGGCCTTGAGGTTCTCGAACACGCGGCGGATCTCCGCCTCGATATCGCCGCTGACGAGCTCCTTCGTGGCCGGATCGAGCGGGATCTGCCCGGAGAGATACACCGTATCCCCGGCGCGCACCGCCTGCGAATACGTGCCGATTGCCGCCGGCGCCCTGTCGGTCTGAATGATCGTGCGGCTCATGTCCATCCTCATGCAGTGTGGGAATTCGAATCCGAGTCGTCGAGATCCTCGCTGTCGGCGCGTCCGCCGCGCGCGTGCGATGCGATCGTGCGACTGACGCGCGCCACGTCCGGCATGCGGCGAATCACCCGCATCACGTGCGCGAGCTGTTTGCGGTCGCGCACTTTCAGCTCGAACGTCAGTGTCGTGGCGTCGCCTTCCTGCTCCTCGATCGAGACGTGATGAATGTTGGTATCGGCGCTGGCGATGGCCGCGGCGACCTGGGCGAGCACGCCGGTGCGGTTGAGCACATCAACACGGATCTCG
The DNA here is from genome assembly GCA_021851405.1 of Pseudomonadota bacterium. Classification (GTDB taxonomy): domain Bacteria; phylum Pseudomonadota; class Gammaproteobacteria; order Steroidobacterales; family Steroidobacteraceae; genus 13-2-20CM-66-19. Next base: position 31,923 of record JAJZDW010000004.1, on the reverse strand, counting down.
GAGCTGAACAGCCGCTCCGGAGCAGGCTGCCAGCTCACCGGCAGCCACTTCTCCGGGTGCTTGCGGTAATCCTCGACGTTCACGCAGCGGTCACGGTGGATGATCACGCCGCGCCCCGCGGAGAGAAACGCGAACACCGGATCGTTCGGCAGCGGGAAGCAGCAGCGCGCATAGGTCACGAGCAGCCCTTCGGTTCCGGCGATCGCGAGCGGTGCGGGCAGCTGCGCCCCGTCCTGCGGGGCGCCCACCGGCAGCAGGCGGCGCGCCACGAGCGGGGCGAGGCGCTCGCCAAGACCGATCCGCTCGCACAGCTCGTCCATGTCTTTCATGCCGAACTCCCCGAGCATCGCCGCATGCGTCTGCGGCGGAACGGCCTCGAGCGCGAGGTTGAACTCCCCGAGCGCCTGTGCGAGCAGCCGCTGGCCGAGCGCGATCGCCTCGGTGCGTCGCAGGCTCTTCAGGTAATGGCGAATCGCACTGCGCGCCTTGGCGGTGACCACGAACGCCACCCAGGCGGGATTCGGGACGGCGCCCTTGGCGGTGATGATCTCGATGGTCTGGCCGTTGCGCAGCACCGTACGCAGCGGCGTGAGGCGTCGGTCGACCTTGGCCGCTACGCACCGGTTGCCGACGTCGGTGTGCACTGCGTAGGCAAAGTCGACCAGCGTCGCGCCGCTCGGCAGGCGCAGGATCTTGCCCTTGGGCGTAAAGACGTACACCTTGTCCGGATACAGGTCGACCTTGACGCTCTCGAGGAACTCCTCGGAGCTGCCGTCCTCCTGCAGCTCGACGAGCTCCGAGAGCCACTCCCGGGCGCGCGCCTGCTGCATCGTGCCGGCATCCTCCCCGCTCTTGTACTTCCAGTGCGCGGCGATGCCGGACTCCGCCACCCGATGCATGTCCTCGGTGCGGATCTGCACCTCGAGGGGCACGGCGTTGGGACCGAACAGCGTCGTGTGCAGAGACTGGTAGCCATTGACGCGCGGGATGGCGATGTAGTCCTTGAACCGTCCAGGCATCGGTTTGAACACCGAGTGCACGACGCCGACCGCGCGATAGCAGGTGTCGAACTCATCGACGACGATGCGCAGACCGTACACGTCCACGATCTCCGCAAGCGAAGCGCGCTTGCGCAGCATCTTGCGGTAGATGCTGTAGATGTGCTTTTCACGCGTTTCGACCTGGGCGGCGATGCCGTGCTTCTTCAACGCCAGCTCGAACTGCTGCTCGATCTTCTGGAGGAATTCCTTCTGATTGCCCCGCGCCTTGCGCAGCGCATATTCCAACACGCGATAGCGCCGCGGATACAGCGCGCGAAACCCGAGTTCCTCCAGTTCGAGTTTCAGGTTGTACAGGCCGAGCCGCTCGGCGATCGGCGCGTAGATGTCGAGCGTCTCACGGGCGATCGCCCGCCGGCGGTGCGGCGGCATCGCCTGGATCGTGCGCATGTTGTGCGTGCGGTCGGCGAGCTTGACCAGGATCACGCGCAGATCGCGCACCATCGCGAGCAGCATCTTGCGGAACGACTCCGCCTGCGCCTCCTCGCGGTTCTTGAACTGAATGGCGTCGAGCTTGGTCACCCCGTCGACCAGCTCGGCGACGTCGGCGCCGAAGCGCTCGGCGAGCTGGTCCTTCGGGGTAGGGGTGTCCTCGATGACGTCGTGCAGGATCGCCGCCACCAGTGTGTCGGCATCGAGTCTGAGGTCCGCGAGGATGGCCGCCGTGGCGACCGGATGCGCGATGTACGGCTCGCCGGAGAGGCGCTTCTGGCCCTGGTGGGCCGAGGCCCCGAATTCCGCAGCGGCACGCACACGGGCCACCTGGTCCGGTGGCAGGTAACTGCCGACGGTCGCCAGCAGCTCCTTCAGCCCGGGGGTCCGCCTCCCGCCGGGAAGCAGCCCGAGAAGGGAAGACGCGTAGTCCATGGTGCTCAACGCTCCGCCCGCGGGCCGCACCGGGCCGGTGTCGGCCGCCGGCGCTCAGCCTGAGTGTTCGCGGGGCCCACGGCCTGCGCCTGCCCGGCGGCCGAACGGTCTGTCACATCCACTCCACGCGCTTGCGGCTCACGCCGCCAGACTGGAAATGTACACAGCCACAAGGGCCGGAGCCAGCGCCGACGGGCGCCGGGGCGCGCAGGCCGGGGATCCCGGCGGCGCTCAGTCCCCCAGGCCGAACTGCGGGGCGCGGAACGCGGACTGCATGTCGAGCTCGGGCACATCCGCAGCGGCGGGTTCCGCCGGCGGCGGCTCCGGCTCACGCAGCATCTCGACCGTGACGTTGCCGGCGGCGATTTCGCGCAGCGCCACCACGGTGGGCTTGTCGTTCTCGACCGGCACGGTCGGCTCGGCGCCGTTGGCCAGGCGCCGCGCACGCTGGGCCGCGAGAATCACCAGCTGAAAGAGATTATCGACGTTCTGCAAACAGTCTTCGACGGTGATGCGGGCCATGGCGATTCTTGCGTACTGACAATGGGTTAACGGGCGCGGCAGGCACCCTAGAGGGGCTTACTATACGGCAAAGTCGACCGTTCAGGCCAGAAGCTGCGCCAGCAGCGGCGCGAGCGCCGGCCGCCCGGCGAACAGCGCCTCGCCGCGGCCTTCGACGATATGCACCAGATCCTCGAGCGCCGGTTCGAACTGGTCGTTGACCACGACGTAGTCGAACTCGTTCCAATGGGTCATGTCACCGGCGGCCTCGCGCAGCCGGCGCGCGATCACCTCAGCGGAATCCGTGGCTCGGCCGCGCAGCCGCTGCTCCAGCGCCGCGCGCGAGGGCGGCAGGACGAAGATGCTCTCGCAGGCCGGCATCGCGGCGCGCACCTGGCGGGCGCCCTGCCAGTCGATCTCGAGCACCACGTCCGCGCCCGAGGCGAGCTGACGCTCCACCGGCTCACGCGCCGTGCCGTAGTAATTGCCGAACACCCGGGCGTGCTCGAGGAAGCGACCCTCGGCGACGCTGCGCTCGAACGCCTCGGAGCCCACGAAGTGGTATTCACGACCGTTCGTCTCGGTGGGCCGCTGCGGCCGGGTGGTGTGGGAGACGGACAGACTCAGGCTGGGCTTACGCTCGAGCAGCGCCCGCACCAGGGACGTCTTGCCCGCACCGGAGGGCGCGGCCAGCACGAACAGCCGCCCCGGCTCGCCGGAACCGCGGCGGCGCCCGCCCCCCCCGAGGCCCGGCAGCTCACCGACCCGGTCCGCCAGCGCCCGCAACGCCTGTCCTCGATGGCTGAGCGCATTCTTCTGCGCCGCAGCCAGCTCCGCCGCGGTGTGTTCCAAGCCGTCCGGCAGGAACGCCGGGTCGTAGCCGAAGCCGCCCGTGCCGCGCGGCACACGCAGGATCCGGCCCGACCAAGTGCCCTCGGCAAGCAGCGGCTCGGGGTCCTGCGCCCCGCGCACCAGCGCCAGAACGCAGCGGTAGCGCGCCGTGCGGGCCTCCTCGGGCACGGACTGAAGATCGGCGAGCAGCTTCCGGAGGTTCTCCGCGTCGCTCGCCCCTTCGCCGGCATAGCGGGCCGAGTACACCCCGGGACGTCCCTGCAGGGCGTCGACTTCGATGCCCGAGTCGTCCGCAAGCGCCGGCAGGCCCGTCAGGCGAGACACATGGCGTGCCTTGAGCAGCGCATTCTCGCGGAAGGTAGTACCCGTCTCCGGCGGCGTTTCCAGACCGAACGCCGACTGCGGCAGCATGCGCAGCCCATGCGGGGCGAGCAGCTGGGCCAGCTCGCGCAGCTTGCCGGGGTTGCCGCTGGCGAGGACGACCTTCATGCCTCGATCGCCTCGCGCTGCAGCGGAAAGATCTGCTCGATGCCGCTGGCGGCGAGCGCCAGCATCGCATCGAGTTCGTGGCGACGGAACGCGTGACCCTCGGCCGTGCCCTGCAGCTCGATGAACCCGCCGCCGTCATTCATCACGACGTTCATGTCGACCTCGGCGCGCGAGTCCTCGGAATACTCCAGATCGAGCAGCGCGCCGCCGTCGACGAGTCCGACGGAGACCGCTGCGACCTGCCCGTGCAGCGGCGAGCGCGTCAGCAACCGCCGCCGTTCGAGCCCGCGGCAGGCCCGCGCCAGCGCGACGTAGCCGCCGGCAATCGAGGCGGTGCGAGTGCCGCCATCTGCCTGCAGGACGTCGCAGTCGACGGTCACGGTGCGCTCCCCGAGGGCCTTCAGGTCGACCACGGCGCGCAGAGAACGGCCGATCAGGCGCTGGATCTCGAGCGTGCGGCCGCCCTGCTTGCCGCGCGCCGCCTCGCGCGCCGAGCGCGTGTGCGTCGCGCGCGGCAGCATGCCGTACTCGGCGGTCACCCAGCCCTGCCCCTTGCCGCGCAGAAAGGGCGGAACCGACTCCTCCACGCTAGCGGTGCACAGCACCTGGGTGTCGCCGAAGGCCACCAGCACCGCCCCTTCGGCATGCTTGGCGAACTGGCGGGTAAAACTCACCGGGCGCATCTGTGCGGCCGCACGGCCGCTCTGTCGGGTCGTCATCGATTCATTCACTCTACTGTTCGCCAAGCCACCGCAACGCGGCGGCGGATGTGTTGTCGCTGCCAGTGCCCGCGCGGCGCACCGCGCGCCGGGCCAGATCAAGCAGCGTATCGCGCAGCGGCGTCGCGCTTGCGCCGAGATCCCCGGCGAGCTCCTCGTCCTTCAGCGGCCCCCACAGCCCGTCGCTGCACACCAGCAGCGCATCGCCCGCCTCGAGCGGGCGGCGCCGCGTGATCGCCATGTCCGGCAGGACCGGCCCGCCACCGAGGCAGCATTCCACGTAGTTGCGCATCGGGTGCGCCTGGGCCTGCTCGGCGGTGATCAGCCCCTCGCGCAGCAGGCCTTCCACGTGACTGTGGTCGCGGCTGCGGCCGATGAGTTTGCGGCCGCGGACGTGATAGATGCGGCTATCGCCGATGTGCGCCCACCACGAGGCCCCCTGCTGCACCAGGCACAGCGCGCAGGTGGCGCGCGGGCGCTGATCGAGGGGCGCCTGCGCGCCGAGCTTGACCACGGCATCGTGCGCGCGGCCGAGCGTCAGGTGCAGAAAGCCGAGCGGATCGAACAGCGGCTGCGTTGCCTGCCGGAATGCGTCCAGAATGGTCTGCCGGGTGATTTCCGCGGCGCGTGCACCGTCGGCATACCCGCCCATTCCGTCCGCCACCAGCAACAGCGCCGCACGTTCGCTGACCGCGACCGCGACACGGTCCTGATTCTCCCCGCGTCCGCCGAGCAGCGTGACGTCGGCATAGTCGATCCGCAAATGACGCCCGCATATCTGTTAAAGTTCGGGGTCCGCTTTATATCATCTCACGCCACCCGGAGCGTAGCGCTTCCACGTGATTTCCAGCATGACAGGCTTCGCACGCCGCGAGAGCGCCGGCCCCTGGGGCAGCCTCGTGTGCGAGCTGCGCAGCGTCAATCACCGTTTTCTCGAGACCGGCTTTCGCCTGCCGGAGGAACTGCGCGCGATCGAGGGCGATCTGCGCCAGCGCCTGGCGCGCGACGTACGCCGAGGCAAGGTCGATTGCACCATCACCTATCGGGCCGCTCAGGCCGCCGCGGCCAGTTTAGAGGTTGACGCCGGCGCGCTGGATCGCCTGACGGGCCGGCTCGATGAGCTGCAGCGCGTCATCCCGGTCGGGACGGTGAACCTGCTCGAGGTGCTGCGCTGGCCCGGCGTGCTGAAGGATCTGAGCGTCGCCGGCGAAGCGCTGCTCACGGCGGCCCGCGAGGTCTTCGAGGCAGCGGTCGCGGACCTGTGCGCGGCGCGCGCCCGCGAGGGTGCAAAGCTGCGTGACGTGCTCGAACAGCGCTGCGAGGGGCTTGCCGCGCTGGTGACCCAGGTTCAGGCCCGGCTACCCGAGGTGCAATCCCGTCTGACCACCCGGGTGCGTGAGCGGATCAAGGAGCTCGCGTCGGGCACCGATCCGGAGCGGCTCGAGCAGGAAATCGCCCTGCTGCTGCAGCGCCTGGATGTGGACGAGGAGCTCGAGCGGCTGGCCGGGCACATCGCCGAGGTGCGCCGGGTGCTCACCGGCAACGAACCGGCCGGTCGACGCCTGGATTTCCTGATGCAGGAACTGAATCGCGAAGCCAATACGCTCTCCTCGAAGTCGCAGGACCTCGAGACCACGCGCAGCGCGGTCGACATGAAGGTGCTGATCGAGCAGATGCGCGAGCAGGTGCAGAACGCGGAATAGCGCTCAGGGCTGTCGCGGGGCGTCCACCGCCGTCCGGAATGCCCTGTATTTCTAGCGCTTTTGGCCACAAATGGCCACGTCCATCCAACCCCACATCGGCCATCCTGTCGCCAGCCGGGTCGCTGAGCTGTAGCTAACCCGGTAGCGGCTATTCGACGAACCAGGCGGTTTGCGACGCACCGGAAGCCCTCCGCAAACCACCCAATCGAGAGCTACGGACCGAAGCCTTGCGGATGGAGGGGCCGGATGGAGCGCGCGAAACGCACTGCGCTCGCCGTCGAGCGGGCACATCGATCGGGCGAGCGCATGCTGCTCAGTGACGGCGACGGGCGGTATTCTGCGTCAGCAGACTCGCGATGGCGCCCCGTGGACTGTGCGCTATCGCTTCGCCGGGCGTGAGCACTGGTTGACCCTAGGCCACTGCCCCGCCATGTCGCCTGCACAGACCCACATCGAGGCGAGGGAGGCCCGTACACTGCTCGACCAGCACCAGGATCCCCTGAGCGTGCGCCGCGCGACTCAAGCCGCACCGCGCCAGCGCGGCTCGTTTCGGGAGCTGTGCGAAGAGTAGTACCGCAACGAGATCGTCGGCCGCGGGATCAGGCACCCGAGCGTTCCACGCCGGCACCTCGACAAAATAACGGCTGCCCAAGCTCGGCCGCACGGCGGCGGCAAACGACCTGCTGCGCTTCGCCCGTCGCCTCTTTGCCTTCGGCGTGCGTCAGCGCATGGTCCCTGCCAACCCGGCCTGCGGCTTCTCGCCGCGCCTCGATCAGGCGCCGCCGCCGGAGAAACGGGAAGTCGACGCCGGGTGTGCGCCACGCGCGCCGCGATTGCACCCGGGGAGCGGCGGTTCGCGGCGACGATGTGCTGTACCTCCCGGGTTCTCCAGCGGCCGATGGCATTGCGACGGTGACGGGCATCTGGCCTCAGACCCGTCGCAGGTCCGCCGTGAAACCTACTGCGAAGCAGCTGCGCACCCGCCTCCTTCGCAGTTCGCGCGCCGGCACATGCCTCTGAGACACGCACGGCCTGAGCTCCGTCCGCTGAGCACGCTCATTAGGACTTCTACTTAGTATTTTGACGGTTTTCCGTCAATATTGATACTATGTGCCCACGAAGAGGTGGTCATGCTATACAGGCTGGAGATCGAGAATTTCTTTTCCATCCGCGATCGTCAGGTCATCGATCTGATGATCGCACCGAACGTGCCTGACCTCGAGGACCGCTACGCGCCGGTCTTCGCGGGCTCACAGGCGCGTGCTCCCAAGGTGATCGCCATCCTCGGCGCCAACGCGTCGGGGAAGACGACGGTTCTGCGCGCCCTCGAATTCATCGTCTCGATGATCCGCGACAGCGCCCAACGAACATTTCCAGGATTTCCCTGCGAGCGCTTTAACGATCTCGAATCAGCGTCGCGCCCGATCCGCCTTGCGATCGAGTTCGGCGGCGTCATGAACCTCTCGCCCGAGACCATGAAGCGCGTTCAGGAGCGCGCCTCGGCGGAGGAGGGGCTTTACCGCTACGAGCTTTGCATCGAGCTGAAGGACGGCAAAGCACAACGCATCGAAGGGGAGGCGTTGCGGCAGAAGCCGCGGGGGCACGGAAAGTGGCAACGCGTCTTCGAACGCACGGCCGCCAACACGGTGAAGGACTCCAAATCATTTCCGTTGTCAGGTTATCAGCATCTGCTGAATACGCTTCAGCCGAACGCCTCAGTGCTGTCATCTTTTGCGCTCTTTCAGCATCCGACGGCAGCGCTCTTCATCGACATTGCCCGCCGGGCTCTGTTCCAGCTGGAAGCCGGGTCAGCCCAGGATCAGCAGATCATCCAGTTTCTCGTGCAACATCCCGCCGTCCTGGCTCGCCTCAATCTGGAGTTGGGCCGGATCGACGTCGGCGTGGAGAGCATGCGCGTCGAAAACACCCCTCAGGGTCCGGCGCCGCTCTTCACGCACTCCGGCCTGCACTCAGAGATGCCCTGGGTACTTGAAAGTCATGGTACCCGAACCTTCATCAAGATGTTCCCGGGACTTGCCGTGACCCTTGCGCAGGGCGGCCTGTTCGCGATCGATGAGCTGGACGCTTTCATCCACCCGTTGATTCTGCCGGAGATCATCCGCTGGTTCCATGACAAGTCCCACAACGCTTGCGATGCGCAGCTATGGCTCACATGCCATTCAGCGTCCCTGTTGGATGTTCTCAACAAGGAGGAAATCGTCATCTGCGAGAAGGACAGGCAAGGCCGCACCAGGGTGTACAGCCTCATGGACGTCAAGGTCAGACGCGACGAAAATCATTACCGCAAATACCTCAGCGGCGTATACGGCGGAGTGCCGCACATCGGATGAGAAGCCGCCGTCCCCGGATACCGCAGCGCCGCCCCGTCTTCATTGGCTGCGAAGGCGAATCGGAGACCGGCTACGTCGGTCTCCTGCAAGACCTGCTGCATGCGGCAGGAATTCCCGTTCATCTCATCGCCGAGAATCTCGGTCTTGGTGCAGGAGATCCTCTCTCGAGGATCGAAATGGCGGTGCGCAAGATCGAGCACCTCCGGCGCACCCGGACTGCTCCCGCCGACCGGTTCGTCTTCCTCGATCATGATCAAGCCCGCGCAGACCCTGCTCGCGCGCACTCCGCACAGCGACTCGCGCATGGCCACGCGATCTCTGTGGTGTGGCAGCGGCCTTGCTTCGAGGCTCTCATCCTCCGTCACCTCCCGCTGTGCGCAACGCAACAGCCGCCGGATACACCCGAGGCCCAGCGGGCGTTGAAACGGAAATGGCCGGCTTACGAGAAGCCCATGACGCGCGTAGCGCTCGCTCGCAGAATCGATCTCGCAGCAGTGCTGCGCGCGGCCGCAGTCGAATCCGAGCTCCGGGCGCTGCTCGAGCGGATTGGGCTGAGATCGTAAGGCCCGGCGGACTCCTTCGGGCGCGCTTGCCGAACTCCACGGCCTCGTGACGTCGGCTCCGCCAAGAGCGGGAGGTAGCGCGCCGGCCGTTGTCCTTTAGGCCCGGATCGCGGCCGAGCAGAGAATGTTACTATCAGACACTCGGCGCGCTGTCCGCTCAGAAAGTGACGCTGGCCATACCTGCATGTGGAGAACGATCTACGTTTCCATACTGGCGAGTGCTCTGCTCGTCTCCGGCCTGTGGCACATTGCCATGCCGAGTTTGACGGACTATTGGATGAAAAACGCCCGTATCGTTCGCGCGGTGGGAATCCTGCTGCTGGTGCTGGCTATTCCATGCCTCGCATGGCGCGGCTGGTATTTCCGGACGCTGCTTTTGGCATTGACAGTGTCCGGAATTTGGCGACTCTGCTTCCCGCAAAACTCCATTCGACTGCAACGAACGATTTATCCGCGGCGTATACATGGATTGCTGCTCATTGGAGGTGCGATCTTCGTCTGGGTCCTGCGCCGGTAGGTCCGCAGATGCCTCTCAGGCCCTATACGACAAAGGGCCTCCACGAGCTTGCTGGTACGTAAGTGCCATTGACCCTAAGGACCCGGAGCGCGTGATGACGCCAGCCATTCGGCGACGTGTCGGTTCAGGAAGTCTTCGACCGCGATGCCGTCGCCGCCAACGAGCAGTGTGCGCCTCACGTTGAGCGCCGCCGCAAAGGCTGCCGTTCCGACATGTGCCTGCGGCGCCCGACCGCTCTTCACCTCGATGGCAATCAACCGGGAGCGGGCTTTCACGACGAAATCGCCTTCCTGACCTCGATCTCGCCAGTAGGAGAGTTCGCACTCGCCGGTGGCCGCGGCATTTGCCAGATGCGCGCCGACTGCGGACTCGATCAGCCGCCCTCGAAATTCCCGATCTGAGCGTACCTCCTGCGGACTGACCCCTGCGGTCACCGTCATGAGCGCAGGGGTCAGCACCTGCAGCAATGAGCCAGCGTCCTGCAGCGGCCCGAACATGTTCGTGGACGACAGGATCTGGCCGGAATACCGGCACGCCAGATCGAAGAGGCGGCGCAGCAGTGCCGGCTTGTCCACTCGGGTCAGCAGCGACACGTCACGCGCAAGGGAGATCTCGATGAGACGGTCCGCGATTCGGCGCCCCGGAGCGTCGGCTCGTCGGCACTGGCATAGCGGACCGGCAGGCTCAGCTCATCGGTAACCTGCTGGACCAGGATCGACTTGCCGACCTGGCGGGGGCCTGCGATGACGTGCAGGAGGCGACGCGGCTCGGCAAGCCGCTCCGCCCGCACGGTGGCCTGGGGGCGTCGGAACGCCGTCTGCTTCTTGCTCACTTCATTGAGTATTTTTACTCAATGAAGTGAGCTGCACGACCCGCGGCGCAGCGGCCCGCGCACCGCTCGATGCATTCCGATGACTCGGCCGAATGCACCTCGGGCAGACCGGGCTTGGTGTATCGGCGCCCCCGGCGCGAGGCAGTACAATGCTTGGAAGTCGCGCTCAGGCTCACGCGAGGCGTGTCACTACGGAGAGGTTCCGATGCCGGTGTCAGCATTTCAGTACTTTCCCCTCACTCTGCCGTTCGTGCTGATCCTCGCCGGCCTGTTGGTCGTGATGGCGGTGCTCGTAGCGCTGCGGCTGCTGCGCTACGCGTCGGAGTCGATGCAGATCAGCGAACTGGCGCTGCTCGTGATTCTCGGCCTCTCGCTGGTCGGCAGCTACATCAACATCCCGGTGGCCTACCTGCCGGCGCACCGACTGGTCACGGCCGATGAGATCCGCTTCTTCGGCATAACCTACGTGATCCCCGTAGTGCGTGAGACGCGCGCGACGGTGCTGGCGGTGAACCTCGGCGGCGCGGTGATTCCGGTGCTGCTCTCGCTGTACCTGCTCGTGAAACATGAGCTGTACGTCCTCGGCGCGATCGCCACCGCCTGCGTCGCAGCCGTGTGCCACTTCCTGGCCCGGCCGGTGCCCGGCTTCGGCATCGCGCTGCCGATCTTCGTGCCGGCCAGCGCGACAGCCATCATTGCCCTCGCCCTGACCCGTCGGCGCGCCGCCCCGCTCGCCTACATCAGCGGCAGCTGCGGGGTACTGATCGGCGCGGATCTGATGAACCTCGGCACGGTCCGTGCGCTCGGCGCCCCGGTCGCCTCCATCGGCGGCGCCGGTACATTCGACGGGATCTACCTCACCGGCCTGCTCGCCCTGCTGTATGCCGGACTGTCGCGCTATCTGTCCCAGTGAACCCGGTCCGCCCGCCGGCATTCAGCCCGAGCCGGCGCGCGGTGGCCGGCGGGGTCGGTGCCGGCGGCGCGGCAGCGCGCCCCGCGGCAGGGTGTGGTAGCGCTGGTACGCCGGCAGATTCTTGAACAGATTGTCCGGTGGCGGTCCGTGCTGCCGCCCCGCGCAGGTGACCGTGGACATCTGCGCCTGCTCCTCGAGCCTCGAGGCATCGATCGGCGGTGGACCGGAGACCACGTAGCAGTTGCCGCTGCCCCGGGCCACGTGCTCACCGGTGTCGGTACGGTAGGACTCCGGCCCCTGCGAGTGAATACCGGAGGCCTTCGAGGACAGCCCACGGCGGCGGTGTGCGCCGGCCGGGAATCCGATCGCGACCCGATGCCGCTGGCGCAGCACCGTCTGCACGGCCTGACGTGCCGATTGGGTCCAGTTGATGGGAGGCGGGACGAGGATGGGTTGCAGCACCCCCGACAGCCGCAGCGTGATGGGCGCGGTGAGCGGGGATCGGACCAAGGCGGCGCGACGCAGTCTCACCGGCGCGACGTACGCGGGGCGGTACCGTGCGGGCAGCAGGATGATGGCGCTGACCGCGAGCGGACGCTCGCCGGGACGCCGCACGGCCTCCGAGACCCGGATCAGCAGTGCGATGACCAGCGCATGCGCGGCCAGGACGAGCGCAAAGAGCAGGCTCCTTCCGGCTTTGCGCGCGCGCGGCGCCTGCACTGCTCCCCCTTGTCGGCCTCAGCGGTATCCCGAATGAGACCGCGGCCGCGCGGCCCGGTTCCGGACCCGCCGCACGGCACAGGCGCAGGCTCGGCCCTCGGCGGCGCCAGGGTCGATCCGCGCCGCCGCTCCAGCGTCGCGGGCGCGGTGCGGATTACTTGGCGGCCGCGACGCCGGCAGCGCCGTATTTCTTGCGGAACTTGTCCACGCGGCCGGCCGTGTCGACGATCTTCTGCTTGCCCGTGTAGAACGGATGGCAGCTCGAGCACACTTCCACCTGCAGGTCGTGACCCAGCGTGGAACCCGTCTTGAACGAGTTGCCGCAGGTGCAGGTGACCGTGATCTCTTTGTACTCGGGATGAATGGCGGCTTTCATAGTACGTGACTCGAATCAGCGGTCGGCGCCGGCGGCGGGACGCGGCCGGCGAAGGCCTTCGTTGCAATAAAAGGGCGCGGAGTGTACCCGGCGCAACGGATTCTCTCAAGCGTCACCGCGTTCCCGGACGGGGGAGCAGCGCCTCACCCGCATTATCCACAAAAGCTGTGGATAACTCTGTGGACGACTCAGGTCCACCCCATGCAATTGCGCGGTCACATTGCGGTTTTGTTGCAGTGATGAAAAAATGACCAGGGTATTTCTGCCTTATTCGTCAATGACTTGCAGCGACATCGTTGAGCGACTTAGCGGGTATGAGAGCTAATTCACTCATTTGCCGACACCGGCCTGCACCCTGTGTATAAGGCCTGCCGTCAAGGGGTCATTCATGGCCCACAAGCATTGACAATTCTGTTCAGCCGATGCTTTTCGGGATTTCCGGCAGAAAGCCCAACAGCAGCTCGTTGAGAAATCGCCACCCGAGGCCGCTCGCCCGCACGCGCGACCCGTCCCGCTCGATCAGGCCGCGCTCGATCAGCGCCTCGAGCGGCCCGGCCGCCGCCGCCCAGTCGAGCCCGGTCCGACGGCAGAACAGCGCCGGCTCGAACCCCGCGCGCAGCCGCAAGGCATTGAGCATGAATTCGAACGGTAGCTGCGCAGCCGGCACCGCCCGCCGCCCCGCCGCCCCCTGCGCCGCGCAGGCGAGGTAGCGGCGCGGCTCACGCGCCTGGGCGCTGCGCAGCACCTCGCCGGACGCGGCCCGGGTGAGCTTGCCATGCGCCCCGGCGCCGATGCCCAGGTAATCCCCGAATTGCCAGTAATTGAGGTTGTGACGACACGGGCGGCCCGCCCGGGCGTAGGCGGAGACCTCGTACTGCTCGAAGCCGCCGGCGGCCAGCCGCTCGCGGCAGGCGGCGAGCATCTGCTCGATCGGCTCCTCCTCGGGCAACGGCGGCGGGCGAGCCGCGAACGGCGTTCCGGCCTCCAGGGTGAGCTGGTAGTGCGAGAGGTGCGCCGGGGCGAGCGCCAGAGCCGCCTCGAGATCCCCGAGCGCACCGGCCACGTCCTGGCCCGGCAGGCCGTACATCAGATCGAGATTGAAGTTCTCCAGCCCCGCCGCGTGCAGCTCCTCGGCGGCGCGACGGGTGTCCTCGGGCGAGTGGATCCGCCCGAGGGCCTGAAGCTGTGCGGCCGAGAAACTCTGCGCCCCGAGCGAGACGCGGTTGACGCCCGCAGCGCGGTACTCGGCGAAGCGGCCTCGCTCGATGGTGCCGGGGTTCGCCTCCAGAGTGACCTCGAGCCCCGCGGCGAGCCGCAGCCCTGCACGCAGAGCATCGAGCAGCTCGCCGATGCCGCGCGGGGAGAACAGGCTCGGGGTACCACCGCCGAGAAAGACGCTGATCACCTCTCGCTCACCCGCATCACGCGCCTGCGCGGCGAGATCGGCGCGCAGCGCCGCGAGGTATGCCGTCTCATCGAGCTCACCGCGCAGGGTGTACGAGTTGAAATCGCAATACGGGCACTTGCGCACGCACCACGGAAAGTGCACGTACACGGCGAGCGGCGGGTTTTCGAGCGCAATCATAGGGCGGGGAGAAGATCGGCCAAGCCCGCACGATGCCACATTTTTTTCGTCTCCGCCCGGTACCGGCGCGCTGGCGGGCTCATTCTACCGGCTGGTAAACTCAGCTCGGCACTTGTACCTTGATTCGAGGCTCGGACCGTGTAAACCTGCGGCCTCGTTCCCCCCGACGCTCGAGACACCCCCGCTTGGGCGCCGACCGCTCAACAATGGAAGCGTCTACCGAATGACCCAGAACACATTCGAGCTCGTCGATCGAGCCACTGATCGCAAGCTGAGCCTGCCGGTCCGTCCGGGCAGCATCGGTCCGTCCGTCGTTGACATCGCCAAGCTCAACAAAGAGCTCGGGGTGTTCACCTACGATCCGGGCTTCGGCATGACCGCCGCGACCGAAAGTCGCGTCACGTACATCGACGGCGATGCCGGCGTTCTGCTGTATCGCGGGTATCCGGTCGAGCAGCTCGCCGAGAAGAGCAGCTTCATGGAAGTGGCCTACCTGCTGCTGCACAGCGAGCTGCCGATGCGCAAACAGCTCGACGAATTCGTCGGCAGCATCCGTCATCACACGATGATCAACGAGTCGCTGCTGCGCTTCTTCCACGGCTTCCACTACGACGCGCACCCGATGGCCATGGTCTCGGCGGTCATCGCCTCGATGTCCGCCTTCTACCACGACACGATGGACATCTATAACCCGCGCCACCGGGAGATCTTCGCGCACCGCATCATCGCCAAGATCCCGACCATCGCGGCCGCAGCGCACAAGCACTCCCTCGGACAGCCGTACGTCTACCCGCGCAACGACCTCGACTACTGCAGCAACCTGCTGCACATGCTCTATGCGGTGCCGTGCGAGCCGTACGAGGTCGACCCGATTGCCGCCCAGGCGCTCGATCTGCTGTTCATCCTGCACGCCGACCACGAGCAGAACGCCAGCACCTCCACCGTGCGCCTCGCCGGCAGCACGGGCACGAACCCCTACGCGGCGATCTCCGCGGGCGTCGCGGCGCTGTGGGGACCGGCGCACGGGGGCGCCAACGAGGCGGTGCTGAACATGCTCGAGCAGATCGGCACCGTGGACAACATCCCGAAGTTCCTCGAGCAGGCCAAGGACAAATCGAGCCACGTCCGCCTGATGGGCTTCGGGCACCGGGTCTACAAGAACTTCGATCCGCGCGCCAAGATCATCCGCGAGATGTGCCACAAGGTGCTCGCGCGGCTCGGCCGCTCGGACAACCCGCTGTTCGAGCTGGCGCTGCGCCTGGAAGAGATCGCGCTGAAGGACGAGTACTTCGTCGAGCGCAAGCTGTATCCGAACGTGGACTTCTATTCCGGGATCATCTACAGCGCGATCGGGATTCCGCGCTCGATGTTCACGGTCATGTTCGCAATCGCGCGCACGGTGGGCTGGGTGGCGCACTGGCAGGAGATGCTCGCCGACCCGCAGATGCGCATCGGCCGACCCCGTCAGCTGTACACCGGCCCAACGCAGCGCGATTACGTGGAGATCGGCCGCCGCCGCTGAACGACGGCTAGGACGCCGCGAGCAGCGCCTCGACCTCGGAGGCGCTGGCGCGGCGCATCGGCCGGCCGTCAACGGGACTCACGGGCGACTGGCGGATGCCGTCGGCCGGGAACACCGTCGTCTCGATCGGCTGCGCTTCGAGCTCAAAGCGCAGCCCCGGAAGGACCAGCACCCGCGCCGAGTCCATGCGCACGCGCTTCTCGGTCACCTCGTGCGCCAGACCCATCTCGAGCATTTTCAGCGTCACCGATTCTGCGGTGTCGGTAAACAAGTGCAGCTGGACCTGCGCGTGGCGGGTCGCGGTCCCGGTGAGCACCGGCCCGACCAGGCGCGGCTCGAACTCCCGCAGCTGGCGCATGGCCTTAAGCGCCGCGTCGCGCTGAGCGCGCAGCGACTCGGCATGGCCGTCGCCATCGAAGAGCCGTTGGTATTGCTCGAGTGCCGCTTCGATCTCGACGTTCTTCGGCAGCGCCGCACCGTCGGCGACACCGAATCGATCCGCGGCCTTGCGCTTGGCGAGCAGAAAGTCGCTGATGCCGTGCTCGGCCATGATCCGCGCGGCCTCCTGGGCGAGCGCGAGCCGCAGGTGTTCGGCGCGCGGTGTCGGCCGCTTGGGCATCAGAATATCGACTCCGCCGAGCCCTGAGCTGGGCTCGCCGGGCCGGCCGGGGCGCCGGCCGGCAGATGCTTGGCCATGAAGATCTCCTCGATCCCGTCCGGGTTCTCATCGCTCACGAGCAACCCACTCTGCGGCGAGATGCGCAGCTGCACGATGCCGGGAGGCTGCGGCCGGCGCCACTGCGGCACCCCGCGCAGCGCCCGGCTCATGAAGCGCATCCAGATCGGCAGGGCCACGTGCGCGCCCTCCTCGCCGTAGCCGAGCGTGCGGTCATCATCGAAGCCCGCCCAGACGCTGGCCACCAGGTGCGGCGTGAAGCCGTTGAACCAGGCATCCTTCCAGTTGTTGGTCGTGCCGGTCTTGCCCGCGATGTCGCTGCGGTTCAGCGCCAGTGCGCGCACGCCGGTCCCGAATTTGATGACGCTGCGCATCATCGAGGTCATGATGTAGTCGTTGTCGGCACTGATGACACGCGGGGCGATCTGCCCCGGCGGCATGTCGGCCGCCCCGCCGCCGCGCAGCGCATCGGCCTCCGCCACCAGCGCGCTCTCGTTCGCCGCCGGCTGCAGGTCCGAAAGCTGCACCGGCTGGCTGCAGCCGTGGCAGGCGATGCGCGGCTTGGCCTGCCAGATGACCTGATCATCCGCATCGAGGATGCGATCGATGAGGAACGGCTTGACCTGGTAGCCACCGTTGGCGAACACCGCATAGCCGGCGGCCATCTGCAGCGGGTTGGTCTCCAGCGTCCCCAGGGCGAGCGTCAGGTTCTGCGGCAGCGCCTTCGGATCGAACCCGAACCGCTGCACATACTGAGTCACGGTCTGCACCCCGAGGGCGCGCAGCACTCGGATCGACACCAGGTTCAAGGAATGCGCGAGCGCCACGCGCAGCCGGACCGGGCCGCTGAACTGGCCGCTGTCGTTGGCCGGCCGCCAGGTGCTCTCCATGCCCGGGCCACCGACCACCAGCGGGGCGTTGAGGAAGGTGCTGGCCGGGGTGTACCCGTGGTGCAGCGCGTCGGAATAATAGAAGGGCTTGAACCCAGATCCCGGCTGGCGCTGCGCGTAGACGGCGCGGTTGTACTTGCTGATGTAGTAGTCGAATCCGCCGACCAGTGCGGCGATGCCACCGTCATCGGCATCGAGCGCCACCATGGCCGCCTCGGCCTGCGGCACCTGGGCGAGCAGGACGTCCGTCGGACCGTGCCACACCACGTACACGACATCGCCGCGCGAGAGGACATCACCGGCGCTCTTCGGTGCCGCACCGACCAACCCGTCGGCGAGCGCCTTGCCGGCCCAGGACAGGCCGTTCCAGCCGATGGTGCCGAAGCCGAGGTCGCGCACATACACCTGAGCGTCCTGGGCGCCAACCTGCACCACGACGGCCGGCCGCAGCACACCGATCGGCTGATACTGCGCCGTGAGCGTGCGCAGCTCGGCCGGGCTCACCGTACGGGCGAGCACCGTGCGCCCGATCGGGCCGCGCCAGCCGTGCCGCCGGTCATAGGCAATCAGCCCGAGCTGAACCGCGCGGTCGGCGGCGTTCTGCAGCCGCCCGTCGAGGGTCGTGTAGACCCGGTATCCGGCCGTCTCGGCCGCCGCGCCGTAGCGCTGCACCATCTGCTGACGCACCATGGCCGCCACATAGGGGGCATGCACGCTCACCCGCGGCGCATGCAGGCGCGCGTCGATCGGCGCCTGATCGGCCGCCTGCGCCGCCGCCGAGGTGATGTACCCGAGCTTGAGCATCTCGGTGAGCACGTAAGAGCGACGGTCGGCCGCCAGATGCGGGTGGACCACCGGATTGTATAAGGAGGGCGCCTGCACGATCCCGGCGAGGGTCGCAGCCTCCGGCAGCGTCAGCTGGGCGAGTGTCTTGCCATAATAGGTTTGCGCGGCGGCCGCCACGCCGTAGGCGCGCTCACCGAAGAAAATCACGTTCAGGTACAGCCGGAAGACATCCTGCTTGCTGAAGTCGTGGTCGAGCTCGTAGGCGACGAACGACTCCTGAAGCTTGCGCCGCCAGGTCTTGTCGAGGGTCAGAAAGACGTTGCGGGCCGCCTCCATGGTGATGGTGCTGCCCCCCTGGGCCTTGCGCCCCTCGATCAGGTCGATGACGCCGGCGCGCAGGATGCTGATCAGGTTGATGCCGCCCTCATGGAAGAATTGGTGGTCCTCGGCGGCGAGAAAGGTCTCGCGCACCATCGCCGGAACGTCCCGGTAGCGCACCGGGGTGCGCTGCTCGGTGCCGATCTGCGCCAGGAGCTGCCCGTCGGCCGTGTAGATCCGCAGCGGGACCTTCAGCTGGACGTGGTGCATCTGCGCCAGGGTCGGCAGCGAGGGCTCGAGGTAGACGTAGGTGCACAGGTAAGCGTACAGCCCGACCAGCGCCGCCAAGACCAGCGCGCCGGCCACGATCGCCGGAACTCGATATAGCTTCAGGTTCACCGAATGAGAACTCTCTGTGGCAGGGAGGAACAGCTCCGCTCAAGGTCCGGCGCTTCCCGGAAGCGAATCGTACCCCGCAACTTCACGGACCGCGCACATTGTGGATAAGTTCGCCCGACCGGCCCCTCGGGACCCCCGGCGCGCCCTCGGGAGGCCCTGAAATCGGGCATCGCCTGGCAGTTTTGCGACCCGGCGCACAGGGCGGACGGGGCGCCTCGCGTTTCCGTGAGGCGGCTCACGTTCAATTTAACCTTGCGCTGATATATAGTGCCTCGAATATTCATCAGGGGTGGCTATTTTCAGGCGTAAGACCCTGAAAAGGAAAACAATGTTGCTCTTCCCGCGGAAGCACCGCCCACTGCTGGGACTTGACATAACTACGTCCTCCATCAAGCTCATCGAGCTGAGCATGGCGGGCGGGCAGTATCGGGTCGAGAGTTATGCGGCGGAAGCAACGCCGGTGAACTCGATCAATGAGAAGAGCATCGTGGACGCGGAGGCGGTCGGCGAGGCCGTGCGTCGCGCAGTCAAACGCTCCGGCACCAAGAACACCGAGGTCGCGCTGGCGATCAGCGGCGATGCCGCCATCACCAAAGTGATCCAGATGCCCCGCACGCTGCGCGCCAACGACCTCGAGGCGCAGGTGCAGATGCAGGCCGACCAGTACATCCCCTTCCCGATGGACGAAGTGAGCTACGACTTCGAAGTCATCGGAGCCTCGGAGAAGGATCCGGACGCCAACGACGTACTGCTCGTGGCGACGCGCACCGAGAACGTTGAACAACGGCAGGCCGCGGTGCGATCCGCTGGGCTGACGGCAAAGGTCGTAGACGTCGAGGCGTTCGCGCTGGAGAACGCCTGCCGGCTGCTCACCCATCAGATGCCCGACGGGGGCATCGACCGCACCATCGCCGTGGTCGACTTCGGCGCCAGCAGCACGACCTTCAGCGTGCTGCGCAGCCTGAAGGTCGCCTATACCCGTGATTTTGCCTTCGGTGGGCAGCAGCTCACCGAGGAAATCATGCGCACCTACGGCCTGTCGCTCGAGGAAGCCGGCCGCGCCAAAAAGGAGGGCGGACTGCCGGGCAACTACCAGTCCGAGGTGCTCGACCCGTTCATCGACGACATGACCCAGCAGGTCAACCGGTCACTGCAGTTCTATCTGGCCTCCGGTTCCGGCCGCGAACAGCCGGAGAAGATCCTGGTGTGCGGCGGTTGCGCCAACATCCCCGGCGTGGCCGACGTCATCGCGAGCCGCGTCGGCATCGCCGCCGAGAAGGGCGATCCGCTCGGCCAGATGAAGCTCTCGGCGCGCGCGCGCACCCAGGCCGTGCACCGCGACGCCACGGCATTGCTGACCGCTTGCGGACTGGCGCTGAGGAGCTTCGACTGACATGCCGCGCATAAACCTGCTGCCCTGGCGTGAAGCAGAGCGCAAAGAGCGCAAGCTCGCCTTCCTGATTGCGCTCGCCGCCGCCGCGCTCGCCGCGCTCGTCGTGGCCTTCGGCGTGCGCCTGGTCTACACCGGGTTGATCGGCGCACAGGTGCGGCGCAACGAGCTGCTGCAGGCGCAGATCCAGGTGCTCAACCACCAGATCGGGGAGATCAACACCCTGGAGAAGACCAAGCGCAAGTTCCTCGCGCGCATGCGCATCATCGAGCAGCTGCAGCGCGCGCGGCCGCAGATCGTGCACATCTTCGATCAGATCGTGCGCACCGTGCCGCCGGGGCTGTATCTGACCGAAGTGACCCAGAAGGGCGTGCAGATGCAGTTCAAGGGCGTGGCGCAGTCGAGCACCCGCGTGTCGGATTTCATGCGCAACATCGATCATTCCCATTGGCTCGCCAATGCCGAGCTCGAAGTCATCCAGGCGAGCAAGGGCTCGCCGGGCTCGACGTTCACGCTCGACGCCAAGGTGATTGCGCCGAAATCCGGCAAGCACGCCCAGCCCAATCACGGTGCGGCCCGCGGAGGTCACGGCGCATGAACGTCAACGTGCAGGAGCTGTTCGAGGAGCTGCGCGATCTTGACCCGCGCGACCCCGGCCGCTGGCCGCTCGCCGTGCGCGCCGGTGCCGTCGGATTGACGTTCGTGCTGCTGACGCTGATCCTGGTGTACCTGCTCGTGTGGAACTCGGTGCGCCCGCAGCTGTTGCAAAGCGCCCGCCAGGAGCAGTCGCTGCGCCAGGAGTTCGTGATCAAGCACTCCGTGGCGGCCAACCTGAACATCTATCGAGCGCAGCTGATGCAGCTGCGCCGCTCCTTCGGCGCGCTGCTGCGCCAGCTGCCCGGCAAGACTCAGGTGCCGAGTCTGCTCGAGGACATCTCCGACACCGCGACCGCCGCGGGCCTGAAGCAGAAGCTGTTCGAGCCCGGCAAGGAATCGAAGAAGGAGTTCTACGCGGTGCTGCCGATCAAGATGCAGCTCGCCGGCAGCTACCACCAGTTCGGTGAATTCGTCAGCGACATCGCCGCGCTCTCGCGCATCGTCACGCTGCACGACATCCAGATCAAACCGGTGACCAAGGGCGCGTATGACCAGCTGTCGCTGACGCTGACGGCCGAGACGTATCGCTACCTCACCGCGAACGAGATGGCCGCGCGGCGCGCGAGCAAGCACAAGTTCGCCCGTCCGCCGCAGCGCGGGCCGGGCTGAGCGCGCAAGAGGACGCAATGAGCACTCACAGCCACATCCGCGCACTGGTGCGCATCGGCGCGGCGGTCGGCTGCCTCGCCCTCGGGGCATGCTCCGGCGGCCAAAGCAGCGTGCAGCGCTTCATCACGCGTGTCGAGCACCAGCCCGGCGGACGCGTCGAGCCGCTGCCGACGGTGCCGAAATACGAGACCTTCACCTACGACGATCAGGCGATGCGCTCGCCGTTCGTGCCGAGCGAGCCGACCGGCGCCGGCACGGTGCGCCCCGACGCCTCACGGCCGCAGCAGTACCTCGAGCGCTTCCCGCTCGACACGCTGACGATGGTCGGAACGCTGCGCCTGAATCACCAGGTCTATGGCCTGGTCGAAACCAAGGACGGCGTGGTCCACCGCGTGTCCGTCGGCAATTACATGGGCCAGAACGACGGCCGCATCATCCAGATCACCCCAACTCAAATCCGGCTGGCCGAAATCGTCCCCGACGGTCTCGGCGGCTTCATGAAACGGCCGGCAGCCCTGGGACTCAGTCAGTGAAAAATCCGGTAGCGAACGCTCATGCAGGGAGTTCGAGAATGAAAGCCTTTCCGCGGAATCCGCGCATCGTG
The DNA here is from genome assembly GCA_021851405.1 of Pseudomonadota bacterium. GTDB lineage: Bacteria > Pseudomonadota > Gammaproteobacteria > Steroidobacterales > Steroidobacteraceae > 13-2-20CM-66-19. The sequence goes on along the minus strand of JAJZDW010000004.1, from coordinate 10,026 downwards.
GACGCAGCCGCCCTGTCCCTGCTCGCCGTACTGGCGCTCACGGCGGCTCGCCCGGCGCGGGCAGCCGAAGCCCAGGTCGCGCTGCAATCGATCCAAGTGCAATCGCTGCCGCATACGCAGATGCAGCTCGCGCTGCACCTGTCGGGTCCGGCCCCGAAGCCGCTGTCGTTCACCATGGACCACCCGGCGCGCGTCGTGATCGACCTGCCGGACACGCAGCTCGCGCTGCCCTCGAATCAGATTCATGTGAAGTCCGGCGGACTCGAGTCGGTGGTCGCGGCCGCAACGCGCCACCGTGCGCGGGTGGTGTTGAACCTCGACTCGATGGTCGCCTACGCCGTGCAGCGCCGCGGCGATGAGATTCTCATCACCCTCGGCGCCAACGCGGCGCACGAGAACGACGCACCCGCCGCAGCGACGACCGTCGCGGCGAGCACCGCGGCGGCCGGCACCGGTCTCAGTACGCCCTGGGAGATCCGCCACATCAGCTTCCGTCGCAGCACCGATGGCGCCGGGCGGATCCTGGTGCGTCTCTCGAACCCGCACATTCCGGTCAACCTGCGTCAGGTCGGCAACCAGGTCGTGATCGATTTCAGCCATGCGGCGGTCCCGGTGAATTTGCTGCGCCGCTTCGATGCGACCGACTACGGCACGCCGGTCCGTGATTTCTCCGTGACCCGCACGCCGCGCGGTTCGCGCATGACGATCGATGCGACCGGCGCGTTCACCGAGCTGGCCTACCAGGCGAACACCCAGTACGTCGTGGAGCTGCGTCCGGAGACCCCGGGCCAGGTGGCCGCGCGGCGGCCGAAGTACACCGGCCAGCGTCTGTCGCTGAACTTCCAGAGCATCAAGGTCCGCGCAGTGCTGCAACTGCTCGCCGATGCCAGCGGCCAGAACATCGTCGTTGCCAATTCCGTGCACGGCACCGTCACGCTGCGCCTGCACGACGTGCCCTGGGACCAGGCACTGCACCTGATCCTGCAGATCGAGGGCCTCGGCGAACGCCACCAGGGCAACGTCATCCTGGTCGCCCCGCAGGCTGAACTCGCCGCGCGCGAGAAGGCCGAGCTCGCCGCCGAACAGGCCGTGCAGCAGCTCGAGCCGCTGCGCTCGGAGTACATCCAGATCAATTACGCCAAGGCCGCGAACCTCGCCGCGCTGATCAAGTCGCAGGGCCACTCGCTGCTGTCCAAGCGCGGCAGCGTCACCGTGGACAAGCGCACCAATACGCTGCTCGTGCAGGACACCCCGGAGCGCCTGACACAGATCCAGCGCATGGTGCGCCGGCTCGACGTGCCGGTGCGCCAGGTACTGATTTCCGCCCGGGTCGTGCTGGTGAACAACGACTTCGAGCGCCAGCTCGGCACCCGGCTCGGACTCACCGACGTGCAGGCCAACGGCGCGAACGGCATCGTCACAACCACCGGCACCGCCGCGGGCACCGACACGATCACGAGTTCGGCCATCGGCAATATTCAGACCACCAATTCGCCATATCCGGTGTCCATCCCGACCGGCTCGAGCGCCGCGAACCGCTACGACGTCAACCTGCCGGTGAGCAACCCGGCCGGCTCGATCGCCTTCGGCATCCTGAGCGGCAACTATCTGGTGGATCTGGAGCTCTCGGCGGCGCAGGCCGAAACCGAAGCGAAGGTCATCTCCTCCCCGCGGGTCATCACCGCGAACCAGCGCCAGGCGACCATCCTGCAGGGCACCGAGATCCCCTATCAGCAGTCCGCCTCGAGCGGCGCGACCTCCATCGCTTTCAAGCGCGCGGTACTGGAGCTGAAAGTCACGCCGCAGATCACCCCCGACAATCGCATCATCCTCACGCTCGAAGTGCGGGATGACGAAGTGGGCCAGGTGGTCGTGGCCTCCGGCGGCGTGCAGGTGCCGGCGATCGACACCCGCAAAGTGACTACGCAGGTGCTGGTCAACGACGGCCAGACCGTCGTCCTCGGCGGCATCCTGCAGACCAATAGCACCGATACGATCAACAAGGTGCCGTGGCTCGGGGATATCCCGATCATCGGCCATCTGTTTAAGAACACGGATCACAAGAACTTCAAAGATGAGCTGCTAGTGTTCGTGACGCCGAAGATCGTCCATCAGAACCCAGCGGTGTATTGATCGGCGTGCCATGGGGCGAAGACGCCTAATCAGGAATTTCAGGGTGCAAGGCATATGAACAAACTGGTCTCGATGCTCGCGGTAGCCGCGGCGAGTTTGGTGATTGCGGGCTGTGGCAGTGGCAACAGCACCGGCGGCGCGCTGGTCGGGCAGCCTGGTCCGACCACCACCAGCAATTCCGTCACCAAGCTCTCGCTGCTCGCAACCGCCCCGCAGCTGCCTTCCGATGGCTCAAAGACAGTCACGCTGACGGCGCTCGCGGAAAATTCGAGCAATACGGTGATTTCGGGTGCGCCGGTGACGTTCTCGGCCACGTCCGGGGCGCTGACGGTCAATCAGAGCTCAACGGGCACGAACGGCACCGCGACGGCGACGCTCAGCACGGGCGGCGACCCGACGGACCGCTCCATCACCATCAGCGCAGTCTCCGGCACAATCACCTCCAGCGTCACCGTCGGGGTGGTCGGGACGAACCTGAGCCTCAGTGGCCCGTCCGACCTGGTGCTGAACAACAGTGGCACCTATACCGTCACGCTGGTGGATTCCAGCGGCAACGGCATCGCGGGCGAGACCGTCAAAGTGACGTCCTCGAACAACAACACCCTGAGTGCCAGCTCACTGACGACGGATTCGACCGGCAAGGCAACCTTCCAGCTGACGGCCGTCAACAGCGGCTCGGACACGATTACCGTCTCGACGCTCGGCCTGCAGAGCACCGAAGGGGTCGCGGTGAGCGGCAATTCGTTCACGTTCAGCTCGCCGGCGGCGAATCAGAACGTCAACATCGGCCAAGGCGCGACCGTCACCGTCAATTGGACCAACAACGGCACCCCCGTGGTCGGTCAGGCGGTGAGTTTTTCCGCGACGCGCGGCACGCTCAGCGCCTCGAGCGGGGTGACGGGCAGCAGCGGCAACGTGAGCGTGACCATTACCTCGACCACTGCCGGACCGGCGTTGATTTCCGCCTCCGGTGCGGGAGTCTCGGCGCAGATCCCGGTAAACTTCGTGGCCACCACGCCGAGCACCCTCGATTTGCAGGCGAGTCCGGCGACGATTGCCACCCAGGGTCAGAGCACGATCACCGCGACGGTATTCGACCCGAATGGCAATCTGGTCCAGGGCCAGACGGTGAACTTCACCATCCAGCAGGACCCGACCGGCGGGACGCTGACGGCCGCCTCGGCGACGACCAATTCGCAGGGTCAGGCAAGCACCAACTACGTGGCCTCGACCACCACCAGCTCACTCAATGGTGTTGTGATCGATGCGACGGTGGCCGGAACCACCGTCTCCGGTTCGACCTCGTTGACGGTCGGCGGACAGACGGTGTTTCTCTCGCTGGGTACGGGCAACACGATCACCGCGCTGAACTCGACCCAATACGATCTGCCGTACTCGGTGCAAGCCGTGGATGCGGCCGGCAATCCCGTGACCGGTGTGCAGGTGACCTTCACGGTCGATCCGCTCGGATACCTCAAGGGACAGCGCAGCTGGGATAGCGCCGCCACGACGTGGATCACGGTGTCGAACACCTCCGCGAGCGACCCGTACGCGTACGTGCTCGACGGCATCGATGGCTGCATCGCGGAAAACCCGAGCGACCCGTACAACGGCTACAGTCAGGTCTGGCCGGGCCAGGTGGTGTCCACCGATGTATCCTCGGCGACCACCGGCAGCGACGGAACGGCCACGGTGAACTTGATTTATCCGAAGGATCACGCCTACTACGTCGCGGTCGAACTGACGGCGTCAGCGAAGGTTCAAGGGTCACAGAGCAGCACGTCGGTCACTTTCTGGCTGCCGGCACTTGCCACCGACTTCAACAGCCAGAACACGGCACCGCCGGGGCCGTACAGCCCGTACGGCACAGCCAATACCTGCGTCAGTCCAAACTGATCGGCACCCCTGAGCTGCGCCGCCCCCATCGACCTCGGGGCGGCGCATGCGAACCACTGCGCGGACGCAGAATGCGGCGCAAGACGCCGCCTTTCGAGCCGCCTGCCTTGGTATCCTCGTGCCTGCATCATGCAAGGCAAACCTCCCAATATCTTTCTCGTAGGCCCCATGGGCTCGGGCAAATCGGCCGTCGGGCGCAACCTCGCACGGCTGTTGCGAGTGCCGTTCTACGACAGCGACGCGGAGATCGAGCGACGCACCGGCGTCGACATTCCGTTCATTTTCGATAAGGAAGGCGAGACCGGGTTTCGCGAGCGCGAACGCGAAGTGATTGCCTCCCTGACCTCCCTCCGGCATGTGGTGCTGTCGACCGGCGGCGGCGCGGTGATGCTGGCGGAAAACCGCCGCCTGCTCGCCGAGAACGGCTGGGTGGTGTACCTGAAGACCTCCGTGGCCCAGCAGGCCGAGCGGGTCAAGCCGGGGCGCCAGCGCCCGCTGCTCAATGGTGTCGAGGACCCCGCGCACCGCCTGCAGGAGCTGATGCAAATCCGCGACCCGCTGTATCGATCTGTTGCCGATCTGACGGTCAGCACCGACAGTCGGCAGATCAAGGCAGTGGTGCGCGACATCCTGCAGCTGATCCGCTAGATTGCCCCTCATGAGTAGCGTGGCGCATACACTGACGGTCGAGCTGGGCAGGCGCAGTTATCCCATCCAGATCGGCCACGGCCTGCTGAACGAGCGCGACCTGATCGGGCGCCACGTGCCTGCCCGTGACGTGCTGATCGTGAGCAATACCACCGTGGCGCCGCTGTATCTGGAGGCCCTGGAAAGTGCGCTGCGCCCCCGGCATACGGTCGCAACGTTGCTGCCGGACGGGGAGTCGTACAAGACTCTGGATACCGTGGCGCGCATCCTCGACGTGCTGGTCGCAAATCGGTTCGGGCGTGACTGCGTCGTGGTGGCACTCGGCGGCGGTGTCGTCGGCGACATGGCTGGGTTCGCCGCGTCCGTTTACCAGCGGGGCGTCCTCTTCGTGCAAGTGCCGACGACGCTGCTCGCGCAAGTCGATTCGGCGGTGGGCGGCAAGACCGGAGTCAATCACCCCGGCGGCAAGAACCTGATCGGCGCCTTCCATCAACCGCTCGTCGTGCTCGCCGATACCGCAACGCTCGCGACACTCCCGCCGCGAGAACTGCGCGCCGGTCTGGCCGAGGTGGTCAAATACGGCCTGATCCGGGACGCCGCCTTCTTCGATTGGCTGGAGTCACACGCTGATGCGTTGCTCGCGGGCGAGCGGGAGGCCTTGGCATACGTCATTTTGCGCTCCTGCCAGATCAAGGCCGAGATCGTCGGACGCGACGAACTCGAGCACGGTGAGCGCGCGTTGTTGAATTTTGGCCACACATTCGGCCACGCCATCGAGTCTGCGACCGGGTATGGCCGCTGGCTGCACGGCGAGGCCGTTGCCGCCGGAATGGTCATGGCCGCGCGCATGTCGCGCGAGAGTGGATGGATCGATGCCGCTTCCCTGGCCCGCATCACCACCTTGATCGAGCGCATGGGGTTGCCGACGCGGCTCGCGGATGTGTCCGCCCAGACGATGCTCCAGGGTATGCGCATGGACAAGAAAGTGCTCGAGGGACAAATCCGCCTGGTGCTACTGCGCGCGATCGGTGATGCATTCGTGACCGCGGACTATGAGGCGCAGCACCTTGAGCGCACGCTTCAGGCGCATCTGTGCTGATGGGGCGCCCATGACCACGGAGCATGTCGACAGCGCCGCCCTCGCCCCCTACGCCGCGCGCGAGGAGAGTTCGCGCGGCCGCCGGTTCCCCGAATCGAAGCCGCAATTTCGCACCGAATTCCAGCGAGATCGCGACCGCATCATCCACTCCAATGCGTTCCGGCGTCTGGTCTACAAGACACAGGTGTTCGTCAATCACGAAGGTGATTTGTACCGCACGAGAATCACCCATTCGATCGAAGTGGCGCAGATCGGCCGCTCGGTAGCCAGTGCGCTCGGGGTGAACGAGACGCTGACCGAGGCGATCAGCCTCGCCCATGATCTAGGTCATACCCCCTTTGGGCACGCCGGCCAGGATGCGCTCAACGAATGCATGCGCCCGTACGGCGGATTCGAACACAATCTGCAGTCTCTGCGGGTCGTCGATGAGCTCGAGGAACGCTATGCGGCCTTCCCGGGCCTGAACCTGACCTTCGAGTGCCGTGAAGGCATTCTCAAGCACTGCTCGGTGCGCCATGCGCAGCGACTCGGGGACATCGGGGAGCGCTTCCTGCGCCGCCAGCAGCCGGGTCTGGAGGCGCAGATCGCGAATCTTGCCGACGAGATCGCCTACAATAACCACGACGTAGACGACGGCATACGTGCGGGGCTGATCGACTTGACCCAGCTCAACGACATGCGCCTGTTTCGCCGGCAGTACGATACGGTGATCGCCGAGTATCCTCAGCTCGGTGAGCGACGACTCGTGCATGAAGTGATCCGGCGCATGATCAATCACATCGTGGTTGATCTGATCCGCACCAGTCAGGCGCGCATCGATGAAGCTCGGCCGGCGTCGATCGAGGATGTCCGGCTGCAATCTCGTTCGCTGATCGCCCTCAGCGACGTGACGCTGGAAGAACACCGGGAACTGATGCAGTTTCTGCGCGAGCGAGTCTACCGGCATTACAAGGTGCTGCGCATGACGACCAAGGCGCGCCGGGTGATCGAGGCGCTGTTCAGTGCGTTTTTGTCGAATACGGAATTGATGCCGCCCGAGCATCATGAGCTCGCCGCTCGCGCCGAAGCCGCGCTTGGCACCGAGGGGCGTGCCCGTGCCGTGGCCGACTACATCGCAGGGATGACGGATCGTTATGCCATCCTCGAGCATGAGCGCCTCTACGATCCTGCGGAGCGGACCTGAGCGATGAGCAGCGTCGATCCAAGTGTTTCGATCGATGCGCGGCAGCACTTTCTTCAGGCACTGCGGCGTGTTTTGAGGCCAATTGTGCGCCTCATGGTGAGGCGCGGCATTCGCTTTGATGAATTCGCCGAAGTTGCACGCACCGCCTATGTTGAGAGCGCCGCCCGAGATGGTATCGGCGGCATCGATCGACCTTCCCTTGAACAGATTGCGTGGGCCACGGGAATCGAGGAGACGCGAATCGACCATTACATCGATTTGGGCAATCTAACTCCGGCCCCACCGCCAGTATCGAAGTCCACGCAGATAATGACTCAGGTACTGCATAGGTGGCACACAGACTCTCGGTATCTCGGGACTTACGGCGCACCACTGGAACTCCAACTGACTGATCCGCCTAATGGTCCGAATTTTTCTCAGCTAGTCAGTGAAATAAGCGCTCATGCTGATCCCCGAGCGATTCTGGACGGCCTGATAGAAGCCAAATCGGTGACGCGCACGACCGAAGACCGAATACGCCCCCTGACGCGCGCGTTCATTTGGCCCCAAGGAAGCATTACCAGTATCGATTATTTTGGCGTCACGCTCGCTCGAATGACCGAAACGCTCGAACACAACCTGAACTCGACTGTAAACGAAGCGAAACTACTAGAACGATCGGTGTTCGCCGATCATGGCCTCCCGTCCAACTTGCTTCCCGCATTTCACGCCGTTGCGACTGAGCGCTCTACCCAATTTCTGGCGGAACTAGACGACTGGCTAGCACAACACAGTCCTAGCAACATCGATCAATCTAATTCTCGTGGAGAAGTCGGAGTCAATCTTTTTTTCTACGTAGAGCAGCCGCCCGACGAGAAGCCGCTGACCAGCCTCGTTCAACGGCAACGACAGATGTCCCGCTAAATTACTGAGGTGCTCTCGTGAGCTCTGATCAATCACGCATCTACCTGCTCGGCGCACTACGGCGTGCGCTGCGGTCGTTAGCGCGCCTGATGATTCGAGCCGGAATTCGGTTTGATGAGTTTTCAGTGTTGATTCAGTCAGCCTACGTTGAATGTGCAGTCCGCGACCTTGAACATTTGACTCCGCCGTCTCGGAGCCGCATTTCGGCGCTTACCGTTCTGACGCTACGACAGGTCAACCACTGCATTACGCATGAAGACGACATGCCGTCAGTCGATCCGACACTGAGGGCCATGTTGGTCGAAGTATTGCATAAGTGGCACACCGTAGCCGAATACGGCGGCCCTTATGGGATTCCACTTGAGCTCGAACTTTCGAATCCGAAGGATCGTTGCCTTGAAAGTTTGATAGCACTTGTCAAACCAGATGTGAATACGAAGGCGGTTCTTGCTGAGCTCCTAAGGTCGGGCGCTGTCCTGCGAGCGGGCGAGAGACGCTTTCGCCCTGTCTCCAGGTTCCTAATGATGCCCGATCCGAATTCGCCGAAGCTGATTGAACGCTTCGGGATGACGTTATCGCGCCTTGCGGGAACTTTGGAATATAACTTGAATCCGAAACATGCCGAAAAGCGGCTGGATCGGCGCGTGCATTCAGATCAAGGGCTTCCCATGCAACTGGTGCCCGCATTTGAGGCCTATGCACGCAGTAGGGCAGCTGACTTGCTATTAGAATTGGATAATTGGCTGGCTGCCAAAAGTGAACGAAACTCATCCACCTCAGAGACCGACGCCCGAGTTGATTCGGGCGTGAATATTTTTTTCTACGTTGAACCGTTCGGCACTGAAGAGCCTTTGCGCGCGCTCAGCGGTAGCTCAAGCTCAGCCGCAAAGCGGTGACCTCGGCGGAAACGGCCATAATACGGACTAGAGGATTCCTTTCGGCTTATAGCCAAGGTCCAGCCTCAGTATTTAGGAAAGGAACGGAAGCCGGGAAATCTTTGACGCACTTCACATTCTCCTGTTAACGTACAATACGTTAAATAGAATAGGTGTCGTCTCGCCCCCTGGGACGATACATAATCAGGAGGCTAAGATGGTGCGGTCGGTTAGGGCACTTTTTCGCGGATCATCTGTTCCGGCAGTTGCAGTATTCGTGGCTGCCGTGCTAGGCGGGACCGCCCAGGCCGGCACCTTGGCCATCGGCCCAATTGAGCAGATCAATGTAAAGAATTCGACCATCGTGGTCCTCGGGCAGACCTATCAAATTGGCGCGACAGCGACAATTAAGAGCCAATCGGGCGCACCGGTCACGCTCAGCGGGTTGACGCCTAATACACTCGTAGAGATCAACGGCAGCGAAACTGCAGGCGGCCAGGCTGCGGTGCTCGGTGTTACGAGCCTTCCGCAAATGGACGTGCCCGGCGCGTCACAGTTGCTAGTCACGGGCGTCGTATCATCAGAGACGTCAACCGGCCAGATTAAGATTGGTAATCTCGTTGTTGACGTAACAGCGACGCTGACGAGCGACACGCAGCGGTTCGCTGTCGGCGGGTTGGTACAGGTCTCCGGAACTCAGCCGAATCCAGCTGGAATTTTCCTGGCGCAGAATGTCGTCACGATAAATAGCGCTCAAGCGCTTGGCGTCGAGGGTAGCGGCAAGGCGCAGATCGCTCTCGGCGTCGAAGGCAGCGGCCGCAATTCCACGGCCATGGGTGTCGAGGGTAGCGGGCTCAACAGCACCACGGCGCTTGGCGTCGAGGGTAGCGGCAAGGCGCAGATCGCTCTCGGCGTCGAAGGCAGCGGCCGCAATTCCACGGCCATGGGTGTCGAGGGTAGCGGGCTCAACAGCACCACGGCGCTTGGCGTCGAGG